>NZ_LUHJ01000051.1 GCF_001597745.1 Anabaena sp. 4-3
GTTCGACTTGCATGTGTTAAGCATACCGCCAGCGTTCATCCTGAGCCAGGATCAAACTCTCCGTTTTGTCTTCTTTCGAGTTTGTTATCTGAACAACTTTGTTCTCCAGATTCCTTGCTATAATTTCTTTAGTTTTTGGGAAAACCCAAAACCAATTTGTTTGACGAGGATTGGTTTTTTCTTTAAGCTTTCAAAGTATTCTTTTTTCTCGGTTCAGTCGTCTCGGCTCTCTCGCCTCGACACTTATCTAGAATAGCGAGGATTTTTGGCTTCGTCAAGGGGTAAAGGAAA
>NZ_LUHJ01000052.1 GCF_001597745.1 Anabaena sp. 4-3
ATTTGCTAACTATTGCTGACAAATACTCACATTTAATCTAGGTGACACAACTGATGTATGTGGTGATGATGTCGGGATTTGGCTGTAGAATAGCATCATGCTACTAGGATTTAAGACACAACTAAAACTCAAGCGAAAACAACGACTACTACTAGCACAACACGCCGGAGTAGCCAGACATGCTTGGAATCAAGGTTTAGCATTGTGTCAGCAACTACTCCAACATAACAAGTACGGGCGAACGGCCGTTCGCCCCTACCAAGACCAAATCAAATTCCCCACAGCCATAGATTTACATAAATGGTTAGTAGCATCAATTAAATCTACTCATCCTTGGTACTATCAAGTATCGAAATGCGC
>NZ_LUHJ01000053.1 GCF_001597745.1 Anabaena sp. 4-3
ATTTAACAAAATCGGCGTAAGTCCCCACCTATAAGAATTTTAGGTGGGGATATAAGTCGGACGACGACGATAGCATCTTTGAGCAATTTTTCCGTAGGAAAGACTGTCAAAGATGTATGAGAAGTCGTCAAATCTACGGTAGAATACAGATGGTTGACAACCCACCCGACCGTATTGAACAGACAGGCTAACTTCAAAGTAGGTGTACGAACCTTGCCGCAGATAAATCGGTAGATCGGGGAATCTGAAAACCTAGCTGGTTGACCATTGTCGTAAATCCAAGGCGAGTAAGACGAAAAGCAATCAAACTGTCCCAGGAAGTGGGATGGCGGCGCGGGTTCTTCCTTGAGAAGATAAAGGTAGCAATACCAGAAACGCTGTGTAAGACCAATCTGTACTTGTACAAGGAGGCAATGGCGAATGAGACGCGAAGCCGCAACTATAGCGTCAGCTTAGTTGGGGTACTTCAC
>NZ_LUHJ01000054.1 GCF_001597745.1 Anabaena sp. 4-3
TTAGCTGAATCAAAAAGAAGCCTCTCGCCTACCCGAAGAGGCGACGAGATGAATTTTTGGGCGGCGACGATTGACCTCCGACCATTATCAACCGCTAGGTTGATTAGGGAGCGGGGTCAAGGAGGAGTCGCCAGTTTTCTGACTTGGCAACCTGTCGATCCAATCTTCAATAAGTTGTGTAATTGTCTTTTCCTTGTCCTGTGCATAAGCCTTGAGCTTGTCATGCCGCCTAGAAGAAATGCGAATATGTAAGTCTTTTTTCTCCATAAATATGTACATAATGTGTACATATTTATGGTAATATATAAATGGTCGCTGACCCACCCACACGGCTGTAAACAACACGAAGTAGCGGTACGACGCTTGCGGAGGTAACTAGCGTGAGTAACGGGGAAAGAACATCGCCAACTGGTAAGCCATTGCTGTAATTCCATGTGATGTTGTACGTAAAACAATTAACTGCCTTGGGAAGCAGGGCGGCTGCCTGGGTTCTGGCTTGACCAGATAAAGGGGGAAACCCTAGAGATGCTACATAAGACTCGGAGCGTTTTTGGTAACGCACATTGTTAAACAATGTTCCTAACAGAGCAGTGGCAAATGAGACAGGAAGCCTACACTTACTGCTTGCAGAAGTGTAGGTACTTCAC
>NZ_LUHJ01000055.1 GCF_001597745.1 Anabaena sp. 4-3
AGGGGAATTAAACAGTGCTGAAAAACTTGCTCAAACTTACTCAAAATCCACTATGATTAGGGATAAGCGAAAACCAAGCTAAAAAAATTTTAGGCTTGAGAACCTGTACAAAACTTTTGAGAGTAGCCAGCCTGTAGCAAGGTAATTGAGAAAATCCAGAAATTTTAAATGGCTGAAAATCAGGGAGTAAAGTAGCAAAGCCTCTCAATGTAAAAACTCCAAAATAGGGTGAGTTACGCCCGATTTTAAGCCTGTGGACTGGATAATGCCGACATTACCAGAATGAAACAGGAAGCTAACGTCTTAAGTCTTTGAACAGATTTAAGCAAGTTTAGTTTAACGGAC
>NZ_LUHJ01000056.1:0-63782 GCF_001597745.1 Anabaena sp. 4-3
GTCGCCGCCCAAAAATTCATCTCGTCGCCTCTTCGGGTAGGCGAGAGGCTTCTTTTTGATTCAGCTAAGGGGGGTTAGGTTTCTCAAGTCCTGGTTGATTTACAATCTGGGTTAATATTTTCTCTCCTGTGGTTCAAACATGGTAATTGCGACTGGGCGATATTGAATATCAATACCTGCGGGTGAATAGTAAGCCATTGTATGCTTGAGGAAGTTAGCATCATCGCGTTGGGGATAATCTTCCCGGAAATGTGCGCCACGACTTTCTTGACGATTCAGGGCTGATGCTAAGATAGTTTGTCCGACTACCATCAAACTTCTGAGTTCTAAAGCTTCAACTAATTCTGTATTCCAACAACTACCTTTATCATCTAAGTATATTTGTGTATATTGCTGCTGTAATGCGGTAATTTTTTCCCAACCCTCAGTCATTAATTCCTCAGTACGGAAAACACCGCAAAACTGAGTCATGGAATCTTGAAAGCTTTGGCGTATTTGGTTAATCCGGTATTGTCCAGGTTGTTCTAGTAAAGCTTGAATTTCTTGCTGGGCTTGTTTGATGTAACTTTTTTCATGGATGCTGGGTAACTTACGTTTCTGCACATAATCAGCGATCGCCGCCCCAGTGCGTTTACCATAAACTACACATTCTAATAGAGAATTACTACCTAAACGATTCGCCCCGTGAACCGAAACACAAGCCGTCTCACCAGCAGCAAAGAAACCCTCAACAAAACCATCGCCACTACTGCGGACTCTACCATCAGTATTGACAGGGATACCGCCCATGCAATAATGAATAGTGGGACGGACTGGCATAGGTTGAGTCACAGCATCCACACCGACTAAACGGTGAGCTTCTTCCCAACAGAAGGGAACACGACTCATAATTTTTTCTTTGCCCATGTGGCGCAAATCCAGATAGACAAACGCACCGCCAGCACTACCATCAGGATTTATACCACGCCCGGCGCGAATTTCGTAGGCGATCGCCCGTGAAGTAATATCACGGGGGGCTAGTTCCATGCGACTGGGTGCGTAATTCGCCATAAAGCGATCGCCTTCTGAATTAATTAAATAAGCCCCTTCACCCCGCACAGCTTCCGAAATCAGCACCCCCACCGGATATAAACCCGTAGGATGGAACTGCACAAACTCCATATCTTCCAGGGGTAAACCTGCCAGTGCAGTCATCGCCAAACCATCACCAGTGGAAGCATAATCATTAGAAGTGGTATTATAAACCCGACCATATCCCCCAGTGGCAAACATCACCGCCTTAGCGCGGACAACCTCAATATGTCCATCTAGCAAGCGGTACATGACCAAACCTTTCGCCTCATTGTCTTCTAAAATCAGGCGCATCACATACCATTCTTGATATATCTGCACACCATAACGGCGCAAATTATTCACTAATTCATGTAGAATAGCGTGACCTGTTTTATCTGCGGCGTAACAAGTACGGTTGTGAGAATGTCCCCCAAAAGCCCGTTGTGCAATCCGCCCATCCGGTAAACGGGAGAATAAAACCCCCAGATGTTCCAAATCAATCACCACATCCGGGGCTTCTTGGGCAAGAATTGCTACTGCATCTTGGTCTGCCAGATAATCAGAACCCTTAACAGTATCAAAGGCGTGAGCCTCCCAACAATCAGTAGAATCCACATTTTTTAATGTAGCAGCGATACCACCTTGAGCCGCAACCGAGTGAGAACGAATCGGATGGGTTTTAGCAACTATCGCCACTTTTAAACTAGGATCTGTGCGGGCAATTTCCACAGCCGCCCGACAACCCGCCAAGCCACCCCCGACAATAATCACATCATGTTCCAACATACTTAATTCCCGACTGCAAAACACTCAGTTCTATTGTAGAGATGACTTGAGAAACATCAGGGATTGGGGACTGGGTATTGGGGAGTGGGTGAAATATTGGCTTCCTCCGCTTCCTCATCCTCCTCATCCTCCTCATCCCCCTCATCCCCACACCCCATTCCTCAGCTAGTTGCTTGTACAGGTTTTTGTTGGGAAACATTACCAGGAATCGGTTGAGTCTTCGTACCTGGTTCTACGGCGGTTAATTCAATGTGATTTAAAAGTGTAGTCACAAACGCGAACAACAAGAAAGGAAGAGATAATAAAACCACCAAACCCACCGTAGCTAAAGCATACACTGGTCTTCTTGCGCCCATCAGTGCTAAAGCTGATGCTAAACTGACGACAATCGTGATTAACCACACTATTATTTGACCGTAGATATCACCAAAAGTCAGGGTGCAGACAAACCGATAGTTTTGATTAGGATTTTTATTCATGACGATTCCCTCAAGTTTATCCTATAGGTTCTACGTTAGAGCCATGTTTGGCTAGCAAACAATTTCTAAATATTTTTGCAAGGTTTGTAATATCACGTTACAATCTCGCTTTTTTGTTACCTATTGTAATTTCTAGATAGTTGTAACTAAATAAATTTCAGGTAATTAATGCTACGAATGTTTTAAAATAAAAATCTATAACCTACAATTTTTTTGCATCATTTTATTCGTGTAAGTTCACTACAATTTTAGGTAAAATAAAAATCCCCCTTTAATGGCAATAAAGGAGGATGATGGCTCAAGGGTCAGAGAAAAATCAAAACTTTATCCAAATTTACCGGCTGTGGAGGCTATGAGAAAGGCTGCATAGGTGAGGACATAGCCCACGGTAAAGTGTGCTAAACCTACTAACCAACCTTGCACAATTGACATCGCTACAGGCTTATCTTTCCAACGCACTAAGTTAGCTAATGGTGTGCGTTCATGCGCCCAAACTAGGGTTTCTATTAATTCTTGCCAATAACCACGCCAGCTAATCAGGAACATGAAACCAGTCGCCCAAACTAGGTGTCCAAATAGGAACATCCACGCCCAAACTGAGAGGTTACTTGTACCGTAGGGGTTATAACCGTTGATTAATTGTGCAGAGTTCGCCCACAGGTAATCTCGCAACCAACCCATCAAATATGTTGAGCTTTCGTTAAACTGGGCTATATTACCTTGCCAAACTCCTAAATGCTTCCAATGCCAGTAGAATGTTACCCAACCCAAGAGGTTTAACATCCAGAAGAAGGCGAGGAAAAATGATTGTTCCCAAGCGGAGGTTTGACAAGTACCACCGCGTCCAGGCCCATCACAGGGGAAGGTGAAACCAAAGTCTTTTTTATCGGGGAATAGCTTACTCGCACGGGCATCTAATGCACCTTTCACACATATTAATGTAGTAGTGTGCAGACCGAGTGCGATCGCATGATGTACTAAGAAATCTCCAGGCCCTATAGTTAAAAACAGGGAGTTAGTACCGGAGTTAATCGCATCTAACCACCCAGGCAGCCAAACGTTGCCGTGGTTGGGGTAAGCTGTAAAAGCAATGCTGTGAGGATTAGATAACAGAGTATCCATACCATACAGCAATTTACCGTGAGCAGATTGGATAAATTGAGCAAATACTGGCTCAATCAAAATCTGCTTTTCAGGGGTACCGAAAGCAACTACTACGTCGTTGTGAACGTATAAGCCCAGTGTATGGAAACCTAAGAATAACGACACCCAACTTAAGTGAGAGATAATCGCTTCCTTATGTTGGAGGACTCGATCTAATACGTTACCTCGGTTTTGTTCTGGGTCATAGTCCCTTACCCAGAAAATCGCCGCGTGGGCAAATGCCCCAATCATCAAGAAACCGGCTATATATTGATGATGGGTGTATAGTGCTGCTTGGGTGGTGTAGTCCTTAGCCATGAAGGCGTAAGGAGGTAACGAGTACATGTGTTGCGCTACCAAGGAAGTTGCGGTTCCTAAAGCGGCGAGGTGAATACTTAATTGGAAGTGCAGAGAGTTGTTATAGGTATCATACAGCCCGTAGTGGGGCAGGTTAAACTGACCTTCGGTGCGGATGCCAAAGAAATTTCTAGCGTTTAGCATTTCTTTGATACTGTGACCGATACCGAAGTTAGTGCGGTATTGATGACCGGCGATAATGAAAATAACTGCGATCGCTAAATGGTGATGTGCCATATCAGTCAACCACAGAGATTCTGTCTGAGGATGGAAGCCACCCAAAAACGTTAAAATCGCCGTTCCCGAACCTTGAGAAGTGCCAAAGATATGTGCTGCTGTATCGGGATTTTGAGCATACACACCCCAATTACCAGTCCAGAAAGGTGTTAACCCGGCCGGGTGAGGTAACGTTGTCAAGAAATTATCCCAACCAACATGAACCCCACGAGACTCAGGTATTGCAACGTGGATTAAATGACCCGCCCAAGCCAAAGAACTGACACCAAATAAACCCGCCAAGTGATGGTTAAGACGAGGTTCAGCACTCTTAAACCAAGTTAAACTAGGACGGTATTTCGGCTGTAAATGTAACCAACCAGCAAATAGAAATACTGCTGCTAACAACAACAGGAACACCGAACCAACATACAAATCATTATTGGTTCGCATCCCAATGGTATACCACCAGTGATAAACACCAGAGTAAGCAATGTTAACTGGATAGTTAGCACCACCTTGGGTAAAAGCTTCTACAGCTGGTTTACCAAAATGAGGATCCCAAATCGCATGGGCGATAGGACGAATATGTAAGGGATCTTTAATCCACTGTTCAAAGTTACCTTGCCAAGCTACGTGGAACAACAAGCTAGAAGCCCAGAGGAAAATTATCGCTACATGACCAAAGTGAGTAGCAAAGATTTTCTGATATAAATTTTCCTCAGTTATCCCATCATGGCTTTCAAAATCGTTACCTTGCGCCATCGCATACCAGATGCGCCGCGTAGTTGGATCTTGAGCAAGATCCTGGCTAAATTTAGGATATTTCGCTGCCATGTATTTTAATCACATCCTTTTCACAAACTCAAGCAATTTGCTATTGCTAATGAGCTAGCACCGCTACGCCGAAGTCAAAATTCAAAAAAATGGTTGGCTTATTTCCGCCGTACTGTACTAGCAACCATTGGCGATTGAGTTACCACCTTTTTACTTTTCTTAATAGAAACGATGGCATTGATAAAGTTCAACAGGCTGAGTTCAGGAAATTAGATTTCCAGGCAATTTTTTCTAATTCGTCTCTATAAATAAACAAATTAACTACTACTAATTCCATCACACTAAAGAAAGAGATTACAACTAATTTCATTGGTAGTGTGGTATACGCCTCAAAGCTGAAGAGTTGCATTAAATGCCGTCATTACTTCAGCTAGTAAACTGGTATCCTGAAAATGAGATGATTTTTTATGGATTGATCAGTCCGTAGTAAATAGCAACCACGAAGAAAAATGCTGAGAATAACAGAATAAAAACGCTACGGACAATAAAAGAGAATATATTATTTTTTGTTTGGTGGATTTTCTCAAAAAAACTAGCTTTTAAAGCTGTATTCTCGTCAAAATTATGTTGATTTGAGGAAAGTTCCCCTTCATCTAATATGGATTTATTGTTGTGTTTCATAAATTTATCTTCAGATTCATCTGACTATCTTCTTGTTATATTTCCTAAATTCAAATTTTCACTACATCATTCTTCCGAACTACTTTAGTTGAACTGATGATTTTGCTCAGGGGTGACTCAGAGTAAAGTTAGGATGTAAGTGTGAACACACATTGTTATTCTCTTGTAGAGTACGGCAGTAGATAGAATTTGGGAAAAATTAACAGCTTATTGACATCTGATGTACCCTACTGATGCGCTAGTTGCATACATCCTGAATGTAAAACCTTTCATTTGACAGAGGTGAAAATTGATAGCAGCAATTACCGTGCTGATTAGGGGCATTGTTAGCTGTGATTATTAGCTGAGATGAATTTAATTATGTTTAAATTTTTACAGCAAGTAGGCGATTATATCCAACATTCATTTTTAGCAGGTAGATATATAGGACAAGGGCTATCGGTGACATTTGACCATCTCAACCGTCGTCCCATTACTGTACAATATCCTTATGAAAAACTCATTCCCTCTGAACGTTTCCGAGGGAGAATTCACTTTGAATATGATAAGTGTATATCGTGTGAAGTGTGTGTACGGGTATGTCCGATTAATTTACCTGTAGTGGATTGGGAATTTGATAAAGTCAACAAAAAGAAAAAACTTAATCACTACAGTATTGATTTTGGAGTCTGTATTTTTTGCGGTAACTGTGTGGAATACTGCCCGACAAATTGTATATCCTTTACTGAAGAATACGAAATCAGCACTTATGACCGCCATCATTTAAACTACGATAATGTAGCGATGGGAAGACTACCGTATAAAGTAACTAATGACCCAATGGTTACACCATTGAGAGAATTAGTCTACTTGCCAGAGGGAGTATTTAACCCCCATGAAGTTCCTGATAATGCTCATCGAGCCGGTCGATTGCCATCAGAGATTTTAGCACAAAATTTAGAAAATAATCATCACTAAGAATCTAGGCAGAAATTAAAGCTGAGAGTGAGGAGTTTAGCCGTAAACATCATTAAATATTCAGGTATTTATCCCTTGTTCAAACCTATAAATTGATAAGTGTTAATTCTAGCATTCACAACCACATGAAATTACTAAAAGGCAATTCTACTAAACAGTTGATCAATACAATCGGAATTGTTGGGGTGAGTGCAGCGATCGCACTCTCTCTTTATCCCCAAATCAACAAACCAGCAACGGCTAAAAGCATCACTCAAAATTCTCCGCCTGAGATTACTAACCCCCAAACCCAGCTAAATCCGATTGATCAGATATTTGTCTTAGAAGCAACTCAAGCCGGAATTGCAGAGATTGAAATGGCAAAAATGGCATTACAAAAAACTCAGAATAATACCATTAAAGAATATGCCCAACTAATGATTAAAAATCATACAGAAGCTAATCAAGAATTAAACGGATTAGCTAGCCAAAAAGGTATTACTTCCCCAACCGATACAGCCCCTAAGCATCAAGCCATCATTGCCCAATTATCACAATTATCTGATAGTAATTTTGACCAAGCATACATTAACGAAGCCGGAATCAACGGACAGATGGAAAATCTAATTATTCATACCCGTCAATTACAGTTAGGTGAAGATCCAGACTTAAAAGCCTTCGCCGTCAAAAATATCCGCCTCATAGATGCAAACTTGCAAATGATTTCCGCACTATCAATATAGTAAGGAGTAAAGAGTAGGGAAGAAAGATTTTCATCGTATTTCTTGCGCCTAAAAAAGCGGGTTCCGCCTTAGCTGTGTGCGCGAACCTGGAAAAATCTTCTTCACCAACACGAAAAAATTAACGCGACACATCTACCCCCAAAGTAAATTCATCAAATTTCACCACATCCGCATCAGGTTTGCGGGTATCAAAACGATAGCTACTAACCGTCCCACTCCCAGTATCAAAAATACTAAAAACCGTAATCTCATTACTAGCAATATAAGGCATTATCTGACCATCTTCCCCCACCAAAGGATTAATTGTCGGTGAAACAGGTTCTAAACCATTCGGGTCGCCAACTGCTGTATAATCTTCCTGATAACCAACAGGAACTTCCCGTTTTTTACCATTCCAAGCAGCACCATAAGAATTACCAACATTAGATGTTTCTAAAAAGTGCATCCCACTTTGACTGATAAAACGATTCCATAAATGGGAATGACCAAAAAAGACAAGTTGCACCTTAGCAGCCTCTAATAAAGGAATCACATCACGAATAATATAATCTGAGTGCTTAGGATACTCATAACGCACATCTGTAATTTTCCCCTCAGCGTCCCTTGCAATTATTTGTACAGGTTCAGTGTAAGCCGGAACGATATTATCACCCAGGGTATGGGGTGGATGATGAAACATCACAACTTTGTATTTAGCTTGTTGAAATTCTGGGCTATTGAGTTCTTTAACTAACCAATTATACTGCTCACTACCTTTAGTAATGGGTTCATAAATTACCTGCCCATAACCCCAATTTTCTGGTTGATTTAAATCTTTTTCTGTTTCTTTATATCTCCCCTTATAAGGTGAGTCTAATTTAGCAGTCCGCCACATATTAGTAACGTACAGAACCACTAAACGCACATCACCAAAACTAACTGCATAATACCTTTTACCACCCTCTTGACTTTCGGGTAGGGTAAAAATTTCTTCGTAGGTAACTGTATTAAAAGAATTATCGATTAAAGATTTACCGCTATAAAGTCTTTGAGCAACAGCACGGGGAATAGTATCATTAAACTCATCATCTAAACTGCCCGTTCTGCCCAACCTACCCATCACTTCATGATTGCCAATGCAAGTAAATAACGGTGCGTGTTGAATAATTTGCCCACCAGTGTAAACTATGTTTTGGTCATGATAATTCATTTCATAGTGGGCGCGACCTTGCAAACCAGGAAATAACGCATTTCCCCGATTATCATCAAACCATTCCGAGGCACGGTCAGGCACATTAACCAAATCACCAGCAAACCAAACAGCATCAACTTTTCCGATAGTTTCTACAACTTTTTGTAGGTTTGCAGGTGCCATTGGTTTAAGTTGATGGTCAGAAGTCAGGAGAATTTTTTGCGGTGTACCTGATAGGGGTGTGGGTGCAAGAGTAAAAACATCACTGCTAATACTTTTACCGTCTTCTCTCTCACTTGTCACCCGATAATTAACCCGCACACCAGGAGTTAACCCAGTCACCTCAGCTTCATGTCGCCAGATATCACGCTGCACAGGTTGTGAATAAACCTCTCCGACTTGGGTTTGGTTTCCTACCCTAGAATTTTGGTCTTCTCGTGTGCGGCTAAGTTTAGTAGTAGTAGCTGTAACCCTGTGCTGTAAATTGTCACCATAGCTAACTGTATGCTGACTACCAGCAAACTCAGTAAACCAAACTACTCTAACTGAATTCCCAGTTGGTAATTGCAAAAATGGGTCAGTCAGCAGTTGCGGTGCTGATATCATAGTGGTTTGCCCAAAAGAATGCACATTAATCAGCGTAAAGCATAGAGCAAACACCAGAGCATATCTTAATAGCTTACCTTTAATAGCGAATATCAAAACCTCCTCCTCTCTGCGCCTTTGCGCCTCTGCGTGAGATAATCTAGCAATTACCATCACTGTGAAGCAACACCACCCCAAAAGCTTGCAATTTGAGAAAATAGTACATTAAGTTGAGTATCACCAAACTCACTTGATATCCTCATTTCCTCTAGGAAAATATGACTCATCCTTTCCTCAAACACCTGCATAGCCCGGAACGCCCGGTTATCGTCTTCGACGGTGCAATGGGAACCAACCTGCAAACCCAAAATCTCACAGCTGAAGACTTTGGCGGAACTCAGTACGAAGGTTGTAACGAATACTTAGTCCACACCAAACCCGAAGCCGTCGCCAAAGTTCACCGCGACTTTCTCGCTGTCGGTGCAGATGTCATCGAAACTGATACTTTCGGCGGTACTTCCATAGTCTTGGCTGAGTATGACTTAGCCGATCAAGCATATTATCTCAACAAAACCGCCGCCCAACTCGCCAAAAGTGTGGCGGCGGAATTTTCCACCCCAGACAAACCCCGGTTTGTCGCCGGTTCTATCGGCCCCACAACCAAACTACCGACTCTGGGACATATCGACTTTGATACCATGAAAACAGCTTTTGCTGAACAAGCAGAAGCCTTGATAGATGGTGGAGTTGATTTATTTATCGTTGAGACTTGCCAAGATGTGCTGCAAATTAAAGCCGCATTGAATGGTATTGAAGAAGTCTTTGCCAAAAAAGGGGAACGTCTACCCCTGATGGTATCCGTGACAATGGAAAGCATGGGGACAATGCTGGTAGGTTCAGAAATCAACGCAGTGCTGACCATTTTAGAACCTTACCCCATAGATATTTTAGGGCTGAACTGTGCCACAGGCCCCGACTTGATGAAACCACACATTAAATATTTATCGGAACATTCACGGTTTGTGGTTTCTTGTATTCCTAATGCGGGTTTACCTGAAAACGTCGGTGGTCAAGCACACTACCGTCTCACGCCTGTAGAATTACGCATGGCGTTAATGCACTTTGTTGAAGATTTAGGTGTCCAAGTAATAGGGGGTTGCTGTGGGACACGTCCAGAACACATTCAACAACTAGCAGAAATCACCAAAGAACTCAGGCCAAAAATTAGACAGCCGAGTTTAGAACCAGCCGCCGCATCAATTTATTCTACTCAACCCTACGACCAAGATAATTCTTTCTTGATTGTCGGTGAACGTCTCAACGCCAGTGGTTCTAAAAAGTGCCGTGATTTGCTGAATGCAGAAGACTGGGATGGACTGGTGTCAATGGCGCGATCGCAAGTAAAAGAAGGCGCACATATCCTAGATGTTAACGTTGATTATGTCGGACGCGACGGTGTGCGGGATATGCACGAGTTGGTGTCTCGCTTGGTAAATAATGTCACCCTACCCTTAATGCTTGACTCCACCGAATGGGAAAAAATGGAGGCGGGTTTAAAGGTAGCTGGTGGTAAGTGTTTGCTGAACTCCACCAACTACGAAGATGGCGAACCCCGCTTTTTGAAAGTGCTGGAGTTAGCCAAGAAATACGGCGCAGGTGTCGTCATTGGCACAATTGACGAGGAAGGAATGGCGCGCACAGCCGAGAAAAAGTTTCAAATTGCCCAGCGTGCTTACCGTCAAGCTGTAGAATATGGTATACCTGCCCATGAGATATTTTTTGATACTCTAGCTTTACCAATTTCTACGGGGATTGAAGAAGACCGGGAAAATGGCAAGGCAACTATAGAAGCGATTCGCCGCATTCGTCAAGAATTGCCGGGTTGTCACATTATGTTGGGTGTGTCCAATATATCCTTCGGTTTAAACCCAGCCGCTAGGATTGTACTCAACTCGATGTTCTTGCATGAGGCAATGTCAGCTGGTATGGATGGTGCGATCGTCAGTGCTAGCAAGATTTTACCACTGTCGAAGATAGAACCACACCATCAAGAAGTTTGCCATCAATTAATTTATGATGAACGCAAATTTGAGGGTGATGTCTGCGTTTATGACCCCTTAACAGAATTAACCAAATTATTTGAGGGTGTCAAAACCAAACGCAACACAGGTATTGATGAAAACTTACCCATCGAGGAACGTCTCAAACGCCATATCATTGACGGTGAACGTATCGGTTTAGAAGCACAACTCACAAAAGCTTTAGAACAATATCCCCCACTGGAAATTATTAACACCTTCCTGTTAGACGGGATGAAAGTAGTGGGTGAGTTATTCGGTTCAGGACAAATGCAGTTACCGTTTGTGTTGCAGTCAGCCGAAACCATGAAAGCTGCTGTAGCTTATCTTGAACCGTTCATGGAAAAATCTGAGGCTGGAAATAACGCCAAGGGGAAAGTAATTATCGCCACGGTGAAGGGCGATGTTCACGACATTGGTAAAAACCTAGTAGATATCATCTTATCTAACAACGGTTACAAGGTGATTAACTTAGGGATTAAACAGCCCGTGGAAAACATCATCGAAGCCTACAACCAGCATCAAGCTGATTGTATCGCCATGAGTGGGTTATTGGTGAAATCCACGGCGTTCATGAAAGAAAATTTAGAGGTGTTCAACGAAAAAGGTATTACCGTACCTGTAATTTTAGGTGGTGCGGCGTTAACACCAAAATTTGTCAATCAAGACTGCCAAAATACTTACAAAGGTAAGGTAGTTTACGGTAAAGATGCTTTTTCTGACTTGCATTTCATGGACAAATTAATGCCAGCAAAAGCATCTGGTAAATGGGATGATTTACAAGGTTTCCTAGATGAAGTCGGTACTCAAGCATCAGAAACTAGCCACCAAAAATCCCCAGTTCCTACTTCTTCCCAGTCAAGAGTCCCCAGTCAAGAGTCCCCAGTCCCCATAGACACCCGACGTTCCGAAGCCGTAGCGGTAGATATTGAACGTCCGACACCGCCATTCTGGGGAACGCAACTTTTACAGCCTAGCGACATTCCTATTGAGGAAGTATTTTGGCATTTAGACTTACAGGCGTTGATTGTTGGACAGTGGCAATTCCGCAAGCCCAAGGAACAATCTAAGGAAGAATATCAAGCTTTCTTAGATGAAAAAGTGTATCCCATTTTGGAAACTTGGAAGCAGCGCATTATCACTGAAAATCTGTTGCATCCCCAGGTAATTTACGGGTATTTTCCTTGTCAGTCGGAAGGTAATACTTTGTATATCTATGAAAGCAATAGCCAAAACGCGCCAGAAATAGCTAAGTTTGATTTTCCCCGGCAAAAGTCGTTAAGAAGATTGTGTATAGCTGATTTCTTTGCACCCAAAGATTCGGGGGTAATTGATGTGTTCCCGATGCAAGCGGTGACTGTAGGGGAAATTGCTACGGAGTACGCCCAGAAGTTATTTGCTGATAATCAATACACAGATTATCTGTATTTTCACGGTATGGCTGTGCAGGTAGCGGAAGCCCTAGCTGAGTGGACACACGCCAGAATTCGCCGGGAATTAGGCTTTAGTGCTGATGAACCCGATAATATTCGGGATGTGTTAGCACAGCGTTATCGTGGTTCTCGGTATAGTTTTGGCTATCCGGCTTGTCCGAATATTCAAGACCAGTATAAGCAACTGGAGTTGTTGCAGACTGACAGAATTAATTTATATATGGATGACAGTGAGCAACTTTATCCTGAACAGTCTACAACGGCGATTATCACTTATCACCCAGTAGCTAAATACTTCAGTGCTTGATTTAGCTAATTGTCAAGTCAGAACCAGTTCGTAGTAAGGACTTTAGTCCTTAGAAAATCAGGACTAAAGTCCTTACTACAAACAAATATCCTGCATCATTCTCAATCAGCATCAGGTGGACATTGCCCACCCTACGGTGATTGAGAATGGTGGAAGCTATCAGCTAAAAATTCAGTTGTGCTTCTGTTACCCAAGCCCCATGAAAACCATAAGGTACTCGGTGGGGAATTAATACTCTTGCTATGGGTTCACTGGTGACATCTTGGGCATTGATGACTACTAATTCGGAACTATCTTCAGCAGTATCATGAACATAAGTCACTAACCACCCATCATCTTCATTAGTTGCGCTAGGACGGGGTACAAATACAGTTTCACCCCCATAGCGTCCCTCTCCAAATTGGTGGGTTTGGGATTTACCACTGTTGAAGTCGTATTTAATTACACCTTCAAATAAAGGTAAAGAACTTTGCGCCATTTTACCAGCGTAACCGTATCTGGTGAATCGTCCTAGGAGGTTTTCATTGACGCGGGGGAATTCTGCGGCTGCATCGTCTAGCATTTCTTCTGTGACTTTCCCGGTGGTGAGGTTAAACCGCCAGCGATGTAAACGTGGGATGTCTGCTTCAGTATCAATTTTGGCATCGTCAGCACCTAAGACGGTGGTGGAATTCATGCGACAAGCAATCAGCACTACTTCGTCTTGGTCTTCGTAGGCGTTGTAGGTGTGGAAGATGTAACAAGAGGGAGTTTCAAACCAGCGAACGTTATTGTTATCACCATGACGAGGTATAATACCGAAACGACTAGGGCGATCGCTCTCAAACATCAGCATGGGTTCTCCCCGTTGCATCCTTTCTGGGCTGAATGTCAAGGGTAAATCCATGAAAATTGTATAATTTTCGGTGATCGCAAAGTCGTGCATCATCACACCCATCGGTAAATCAATCGGTACTGTCCGCAGTAATTCACCCTTTGCTGACACGACGCTGTACTGTAAAAACGGTGGTGCAAATGAGTAGCCAAAAAACATCATTTCACCTGTCACCGGGTCTACTTTCGGATGGGCTGTAAAAGCAGAAGTTAGTTTATGATTGTAGGTGAACTCGCCAATAGTTTTTAGTTCTGGTACTTTGATCGCGTGAGGTGCGCCACCTTCCCAAACTGCTAATAGTTGTCCGGCGTGCCAGATTAAGGCAGTATTAGCCGTATTTCCACTGGGTAAATCGGGCTGGGGTGGTTCTAGAAGCCCACTCCAGAGTGCTTTACCTGCTTCATGCTCCATTTGCCACTTTTGAGTGCGGATGTAGCGATTACGATAGGTGGCTTTACCATTACTAATTCTGACACCGTGTAACATTCCATCGCCATCAAACCAGTGATAGTGACCAATCGGTGCATACTGGGGATTAGGGCCATTACGGACAAACATCCCTGATAAGTCTGGCGGTAGTTCCCCAATTACTTTTAAGGTATCGGTGCTAATTTCTTCACGCACAGGGGCAAAGTTGCCATCCAAATAGGGATTGACTGCTGTTGTCGTCATGGTGTTGCATCGCAAAATAAGTACATATATCTATGTTAGCGATCGCCTGTTTTGTCCTGTATAATCTTCTCTAAACAAAACCATAGACATCCATTTAGCTTTTTTGCCAAAAGTCGGTGACACTGTATCCTAGTTCCTCCAACATTTGCCGTAGCAAGGGTAAACTTAGTCCGATGACGTTACTGTGACACCCGGCGATTTTTTCGATAAATAAACTACCAAAACCTTCCAAGGCAAAAGCACCCGCACATTTTAGGGGTTCGCCTGTAGCTACATAGGCTTGAATCGTGCGATCGCTAATTTCCGCAAAGTAAACTCTTGTTACTTGACACTTGACTAATGTTTGATTTTGTGTATTATCAATCAAAACATGACCTGTGTACAAGTCGCCAACGTTACCGCGCATCATTTGCCAACGAGCGATCGCTTCCTCGGCATCGGCTGGTTTACCATGAATCTTACCATCAATAGCCAAGACCGAATCACAACCCATAATCAAAGCTGATGGAAACTGAGGAACTACAGTTTCCGCTTTGTGTTGGGCAAGAATTTGTACTAACTGTGCCGGTTCAGTTACTTGAATTTGTGACTCATCAAAATCACTAGGACTAACTATAGGTTCAATACCAACAGTTTGCAGCAAACGCCGTCTAGCTGGAGAAGCAGACGCGAGTACGAATTGGGGAATGTTCATAATGACAAGACAAGTGTAATTGAGATATTGGGCATCAGTCAGCTTTCTCATGCCCAATACCTATTGCCTATTAATACACTGAAAAAGAATTTACAACATCTTCCATAGTCCGTTGAACTTTTTGCCAACGTTTCTCAGGAATGGAGGCGTTAAAGGTAAAAAGTTTACCCCGACTCACAGCTACACTAGCGATGTTGTGGCGTTGCTGCTGATTGGGAAGTTTAACTAAATACTCTAGAAGATAGTAAGTTTTCCCATTTGATTCTTTTTCCCCAGCATTCACTAATTCAGCTGTACGACCAGAATCAGGAGGTGCTAACGCTGCTTTCCCTAATTTATAACCTACTTCCGTTGGTGTTCCCAATTCCTGTAAGGATTGGTTTTCTGGAACAGGACTAATCACTACAGAAACATTTTCTGATACTTCAATCAAATCATGAAACACGACATCAGGGCCGTTAGAGACTTTTACCTGCAACCAACCATTAGGGTATAAAAACTCATAGCCATCAGTGGTGTCTACAAAGCTTTTAAATCCCGCAGCCGTAGCTACATCAGGATTACTCAGGCTGAAACTTAACACCAATAGCAAAATAAATACAATTTTTTTCCACATTTTTACAGATTCCTTGAGGCTGGAAGCAACACAAGACAAGCATAATTGCATTTTTTCATTTTCCCATCAACTGTGTCGCTTCGCATGATGAAAGCAGATCATGCTTGTGGGAAGGTGTAGGGGAGATGAGGAAGCAGGGAAGGCAGGGGAAGCCGAATTTATTCAATAGTCGCTTGACTATTGAATTTGCAGCACAACTAGCGTCATATCATCAGTATTGTTTCTCTCATATCCGATAAATTGCTGCACCTGTTCAAATAAGTAATCAACAATTTCCTGCGGGTTTTGACAATACCTGCAAGCCTCTTGGAAGGCAATCACCAAGTTTTCCTCGTCGAAGCGATCGCCACTAGCTGCCGCCGCATCAGTCAAACCATCTGTATAATATATAACTGTATCCCCAGGTTCTAACTGTGCCTGAGCATCTTCATATTCACTATTAGCATCTAAGCCAATTAACATCCCCAAGGTATCTAGACGGGTAATAGTTTTAGTCGCTGCGTGCCACCACAAGGGAGGGTTATGTGCGGCATTACTATAAGATAAAACCCGATTTTGCGGGTTATATTCTGAATAAAACAGTGTGATGAAGCGGTGCGAATTTTCCAAATCCGCATACATAACTCGATTCAAGTTTTGCAAAACTCCCCCAGGAGAATTACCATGCAAAACTTCACCTCGCAGCATCCCCCGCATCATTGTCATAATCAACCCAGCCGGCACACCTTTACCCATGACATCGCCAATTACCAACCCCCAACGTCCAGCATCCTGACTACCTCTATTGTTATGTAGATAAATTTGATTTTGATTAGTGGGAATAAAATCGTAGTAGTCTCCACCCACACGATTGGCAGGTCTACAGCGTGCTGCTACCATAGCACCAGGAATAGAAGGACATTGGCGTGGTAAAAGTCGTCTTTGAATCTCCGCACCAATTTCTAATTCTTGATCTAAACGTTCTTTTTTCCTCAGTTCTACTGCTAATTCATCATTTTCAATCGCTACCGCCGTTTGATCTGCCACTAGCCGCACTAATTTTTGTCTGGTTTCTGTCCAGCTATATTCGGGATCGCGACTCAGTACATATAGCCATCCCCGTTCGGTGTGCTTGACTAAAATTGCTGTACCGAAAATTTGCACATCTGGCCCTAATTGGTGGTGCATCTGTGCGTCTAGAATTCCTGTAGCCGTTGCTAGAGGTGCTGTATTGGCTACAAGTGTGACTTGACTGCTGGCTATTTCTAAAGCTTTGCGGATGTTTTTACGTTGGCGGCTATCTTGCCAGTGTAATTGCTCTAATCTGATTTGACCATTGGGTTTGTAAAGAAATAAAGCACTACCATCAGCATCTGTCACTCTTGTCGCCATCAGGGGAATTAGTTCCAAGAACTGATTTAAATTATTAAAGCTTCTCAGAGCAAAACCTAGAGAACTGAGCAAATCTTGGATTTTATTCTGTTCCCGGTGCAGTCGTGACACAAGTTCTTTGAGTGCTACGACTGGTGTGACATCTGTCGTTGTAGCACTATTATTGCTTTCTGTTGGGTGAGAAGGTACTTGAGACACAGTTACAGTTAGTATCGCACTGGAAAAAACAAATTTTAGATTACTTATACAATTTTTATTTCGAGATTGCTAAACCATATTGAGTCAATACTTGTTGCTTTAGCAAGAGTAGAAAGACGTAGGACATAAATCCATACAAGTATTACATTTATTGATCAAATTTCTACCTCAAGTTATTAATTTAAATCAATGAATTTTTAGGCAAAAATGAATATAGCTAAATCAGCAGTTTTGTTCCCTAAACTGCAAGACGTTGCTCCTGGCATAGCTTAACCAGTAAATCATACCTCTTCAGGCATAAAAATATACTGTTCAGTTAAGTTTTGTTATGCGATTCATTAAGTTTTGAGTATGTCTAGGTAACAATGACCAAAACACAACAAAGTTATCTATGCCTAGACACCAGCTAAAAATTTACTACCTCACAGATTGTGTTCATGGTATCCCAAAAGAACTATACAGTTGATAACACATAAATATAAAAAAGCTGCTCCTGAAATATTAATTACAGTTGGCTGCCGAGTTTACAATTTTCACCTCATATTGCCCACCTCTAATTTTCTGCCAGAGAATATTTATGATTGGATTTGAAAAGTAGATACTGAATGTAACATAGATTAATGTTGCTTCAGCTGACTTTTCCCTACTCAGATGGGTGTGGATACCAGGAAATATGCTGGTTAAATATTCGCTTTCTAGCAGCTACATCTGCTCATCCGGTTGGTTATGCAAAAAAAAAGCAGTATTAGAGTGAGATTTTAGCAAATAACATCCAAATTTTGTAAAAATTTTTCATCCAATTCCTTGTTATACCCCATTGGTCTACACGGTGGCGATTTAGGGGGTAAGAAAAAGTTAATCTGTTCAGTCCAAAACCCTGATGTAGAGCCACGATTTTACTCTACGAGCAGCCGCATTACGCGCATTTTCGTATTTAATAATACCAATAAAGTTCACAAAGTAATTAAACAGAACAGGACTATGTTATTGGCGCAGCGTGAACGGGCGAACCCTGGCCGCAACAAGCTGAAATTTTGGCTGTTGTTTTGGCTTTTGCGTAGCGCACTCAGGTTCAGACTCAGGTAGTTTAGGGTTTGAAATTTCTGCTGATCTGAACCAGATTGGCGCATAGTGGTGTTAGCCACTTAATAGAGCTTCGACGAACTCGTAGCTAGAAAAAGGACGCAAGTCTTCAATACCTTCGCCAGCACCAATAAACCGGATGGGCAAGCCTAGCTGGTGAACAACTGCCAGGGCAACGCCACCTTTAGCAGTACCATCTAGTTTGGTTAAGACTACGCCACTGAGTTGGGCGGCTTGGGAAAAGACTTCAGCTTGTCGTAATCCATTTTGACCGAGAGTAGCATCTAAAACCAAAAGCGATTCTACTTTGGCGTTGGGGGCTTTTTTGTCAATAATCCGCCGAATTTTACTGAGTTCATCCATTAAGTTTTTCTTATTTTGCAGTCGTCCGGCGGTGTCAACCAGCAGTAACTCTGTTTCTCGTGCTTGAGCAGCTGCGATCGCATCAAATACCACGGCGGCGGGATCTGTATTCTTCCCAGGATTGGCAATCACTTCTACACCACTTCTACTACCCCACACCTTCACCTGTTCTACAGCCGCAGCCCGGAAGGTGTCTGCTGCCCCAATCAAGCATCTATAACCGGATTTTTGGGCTAAGTGGGAGAGTTTACCAATGGTGGTAGTTTTACCCGCACCATTGACTCCGGTGATTAACCAAATATTCAGCTGATCTTTGTCTGGGGCAAAGCTAGGTTGATAAGATGTTTTTAGGGGTGCTTCTAGCATATCCCGCAAGATTTCCTTCAGGAAGGCGATCGCTGCTTCAGGTGGGGTAACTTCTGCCCGCATTTTTTCCTGAAGCGCATTAATAATATAATCTGTTGCCTCTACACCCACATCAGCCTGCAACAGTACAGCCTCAATTTCTGTTACCGCCGCTTGGTTAAGCGGCCCTTGTCCCACAATCGCCTTCAGTTGATTCAGGATATTGCGGCGGGTTTTATCCAATCCTTGGCGGAGTTTTTGCAACCAGGTAATTTCTTCCAGAGAAATATCATCAGCCCGTCTACCTTGGGCTGCTAATACCTCTGCTGACCAGACAAATCCTTCATCAAAAGCCAGTCCAGGGGTTGCTTCTACTGTCTCTGTAGCTGCTGGCTGCACTACTTCTGGTTCTGGGACTTCAATCGCACTAGCTATTAATCTCTCTTGTTTGGCTTGCCTTTCGGCTGCTGCCCGTTCTAAAAAGGATAATGTAGCCGGTGGTGTGGCTGCTGATGCTGTCGCCTCTGAAGCGGTGTCTGGCTCTGGAACACTGGCAACAACAGTTGTATCTTCTATTTCTGCTGTAGTCACACTTTCGGCTTCTACCTCTTGAGTAGCTGCAACAGCAGGAGTTTCTTCTACTTCTGGGGGTGGGGTAGTTTCTGTAACTTCAGTTGTAAGCGTTGTCGTTTCCACCTCAGCCGTTACATCTGGGATTGGCTCCTCTGCTGAGTCTGGTGTAGTTTCGACAATTTCAACTTTTTGTTTTTCCTGAATATTTTTATAAGCGGCTTTAGCAAAGGCCAATAAGTCAGTCGTTGAGTCTGCTGGTGTTGTCGGCGGCGTTGCGGCTGACTCTACTTGGGGTTCTTCTTTGACTGGCGGTGTTTCTCCCTGTTGTGTTGGCGCGGGGGTAGTTGAGGAATCGTTATGTTGACGACGGAACCAATTAAAAACCATTGCAGCTAGCGGTGTTAGTGTTAGTAAGTTATGAGCTATGAGTGTCTAAGTTACGAGTTTAATTTAAACCTTCACTCTTACCTGGGGTGAAAACTGTTGATTAATCTCCGGGTTATCCACACCTTTAACTCAAAACTTACCACTCATTAGCAATTCAAAATAGCCTACGGTCAGACTTACGTCTACAAAACTCTGGATTGGGCATTGGGCATGAAGCATCAAACAACTCAAAAGTCAAGAATTATAGGCAAACATTCTTGAATTTTGAATTTTTAATTTTGAATTGATTTGTCCCCAGTCCCTGTGACTAAGCAGTTTGTTTCTGCTCTGTAACTCGACGTAGCACACCATTAATAAACCGATGTCCTTCATCTCCACTGTAGCGTTTTGCTAGCTCTACGGCTTCGTTAATAGCCACTCGATCAGGCAGTCCTAAAAATAGCATTTCTGCTACGGAGATTCTCAGAATATCTCGGTCGATTTGAGCCAGACGAGTCACTTGCCAATCTACCAAAGCTGTGGCAATCTGTTCATCAATGATATTGCGATGCTCGGTGATTGTTTTCACCAATTTGATGGCATATCTACCCACTTCCCGATCCTGACTAGCTAGCTGAATTAATTCGGGAAATTCAATTGCTGCTCCCAACTGATTAATAGCTGTTTGGGTATGTTCCATTGCTTCTTTGAGCATGGTTCTGGCTATATTCAGGTCGGCGGCGCGGGTTTCGCTGGTTAACAGGCGGTCATGACTACGTTGCAGTTCACCGGTGGCGTTATCTAAGGTATCTTGAACTTCTGCCCTCAGAGTACGTACTGTTGCTAGTACCAATTTAGGCAGATGTTCCTCAGTTAACTTTTTCGGGTTTACTGGTAACTGGCTCAGGCTTAAAAGTGCCAATTCGCGGGCGATTTGTTGGGGTTTACGTTCTTGCATAAAAGTTAAGTTTTTCCGTAATAATCTAATTTGAGAGTGACTAATCTATCAATTTTGATAGAGCCAAACAACCATATTATCTGTTTGGCTGTACATTTACCGGATTGTTTTTAAGTTTCTTCGATAGGAACGATTGGTCTTTTAATTTCCTTGGCTGGTGTTTCCAAATTATGTTCTTTGTTACTCATGAGGGCGGGTAAAGATGTATTGGGAGTGACAATACCGCCAGAGACTATCACTTTAAACGCATCTTCTACAGACATTGACAGGTCAACTACCTCATCTTCTGGAACTATGGCATACCATCCTGTAGTCGGGTTCGGGGTAGTGGGAATGAAAATGCTTAACATGGGACGAGACATACAGGCTTGAATCTCGCTACCGATCACACCTGTCACAAATGCGATCGCCCACATTCCCCGACGCGGATACTCTACTAAAATTACTCGGCGAAATTTATTGTTGGAGTCTTTAAGTAGTGTTTCCAAAAGCTGTTTCAGGGTTTTATACACCTGTCCAGCTAAGGGAATCGCCTGTAAGAATCTTTCACCAAAATCCAGCAACCACTTACCAGCAATATTTCTAGCCATCAACCCAATCAACAAAATACTCAGGAATGGTACAGCTAGCCCTACTGCTAAATTCAGGATATTGACTAAAATTGGGTGCAACCCATCAAAGGGATTGAGTTGTTTCGGAATTTGGGTGAGAAAGTTAATCACCCAATTAGCAACAGTGATTGTTAGCCAAATAGTAGTTGCTAATGGAATCACCACTAACAACCCAGCAATTAAGTCATTCTTTAAGTCTTGTTTGAGATGGTCAATTTTCAAGCCCCTATTCTCTTTTTTTAGGATAGTAGAACTTTCTTTTTTAGTGTTCATTCCTGTAGATTTGTCCAATTGCGAAGACACTAATTGTGTTTTTTTTGACTGCAAACTCCTGTCTAAAACGACAATAATTTGAATCCTTGCCATGAGAATACGCACTATTTGCTGGGAAACTCAGGCTTTCCGGCAAAGTGCATATAGACACACCTCAACTTAGCTCAACGCTAGTTCGTGTTTCAGGATGTTACTTTTATTCGGACAACTTGTAAACGATTGTTGCAAATTTCTTGCTTATTACTCATCTTACCGCTTTCAGTGAAAAGCTGCTAATGCTGAGAAATTCAGCATATCGCCATGATAAGAGGAGTTGATTCTGATGATTTGCAACTAAACGAAAGTGATGTTTATCAAAGTGTGATGTTAAAAATTTTAACTTATGACATCAGCCTTTGAGGCTTCTGAAGTGCTGTAACTTGTATTGATCTGGTTTTGAGGGTGTTGGGCATCTAAACTAGGGGTAGGTATATATTTCAATTCCCAAGCTTTCAGCAAAATCAAATATTCGTAGAATGCCTGTAATGTACACCAAGCCAAGCCAGCACGACCGTCTAAGCAACCACCCAACAGAAAATACATATACAAAAACCGCAGTAATGGTCTAGCGGGTAAACGCAAAGACAAATCTTTCAAAGCGTGTCGTCGTTCTACTTCAGACTTACCAAAGAACAAATTTCGCCAATTCACCCGGCCATTTTCTAATTGATACAAGGTTTCTCTGGCTTCATCAGTAGAATAACGGTTGTGTTTTTCAATCCAACGGCTTAAACCTTTACTACAGGTATAGTGGGGATAGGTTTCTTTTAAGAAACTGGTAGCTCCGTCGCATATTTCCCGTTCAGTATGGCCGTAATCTGTAAACCAAACTTTTCCGTGACGAAAAAGACGCATTTGGTAACGGGGGTATTGAGTGCTGCGGCGAATCCATTGATTCATAAATATGACACGTTCGGCAACGTAGTAACCGATGTAATCTGGATTTTGCTTGGCTTGTTCGCATTCAGCAAACAATTCTGGTGTCATGCGTTCATCGGCTTCGAGGATATACACCCACTCGTGTTTGGGGGGGATAGACTCCAGCATCCAAGTGCGTTGTCGTCCGTGACTTTCAAAGGGGTGTTGCACAAGGCGCACAGGATAACGATTGGCAATTTCTACGGTGCGATCGCTACTACATGAGTCTACAACAATAATGTCGTCGGAAAGCATCGCTGACTCAATACAAGCTGCAATATCTATTTCTTCGTTATAAGTCAGTATATAAATTGAGAACATTCTCAGTTTGGTAGTAATTTTGCTAAGTGTTAAATATATTTTGATGAGCGACGCTTGACGCTCTGAGGCAGTATAAACTGTCAAAAAATCTTTGAAATTTTACACTGCCTCATGTTGAGAAAATTTAACGTGCAGGGACTTTTTTAGGCTTACCACCTTGCAAAGCACCCATACCTCTTAACCCTGTCCAACCGATGATGATATACCCGATAGACAATAGCAAGCTACTCATGCCAATCCGTAGTCCCGATTTCCAAGCATTATCTTTAGCTTGTTTGGCTGCTTCTTCCCTGCGCTGACGTATTTGATTTAATCTTTGATTAGCCAAACCTTGAGGATCGGTTTGCTGGGCAATAAACTGATCAAGTTCTTGGGGATTAGCTTTAAATTTTTTGAGTAGTTCTTTTTGGGCGGCTGGAATTTGGGGATTTTTTAATGCTTGTTGATATTTCTGTTCATCTTGCAGCAATTCAGTAAATTGAGCTTTAGCTTGGTTGCGTAGTTGTTCCAACTGCGCTTTTCCTTGCTCATTATTCAGTTGGGCTTGCACTTGGGATAACTGGTTTTTCATTTGGTTTTCTGCTTGTTCTGCATCTCGGTTGATTTGATTTACCGTTTGCACACTAGCTTGTCGTACATTGTTGAGGTGCAAGGGAAAAATCAGCAAGAAAATTAAACCTAAAATGCTGCAAAGCACCAAAACTGGTAATCTTAAGCCAAAACCTTTGGCACCACCCTCACCAGCATCCTGCATCCAATAACCAGTGAACAAAGCCCCCACGCCTACTAAGGGTACAATACCTCGGTCTACAAGTGCTGTTGCTAGGTTGATTTGCCATAACCTATCTGTTGGTTGAAATGGCAATAACAGCACCAAAAAGTCCAGTAAAAAGGACAAAATTAAAATTGTTCCCACCACTTTCAGGGTGAGGGCAGCATTTACAGAACTAACACGGTTAACCATAATTTCTCAAATTTTGACTCAATTCACAGTAGAAGTTACTTGCATATTCGGTCAGGTTGTTTGTAATTCCAAGTATGCTTGGACATACAGAAAAACGTATGCCATCATAGTACAGAATTTTGGTTTTTGGATGAGAAGCTACACCACAGTAACATTTGTTATTCAGGGTGTCCTCGGCAAAATGCGGTATTTTAAACTACTAAGGTAGTTTATGTTGAATTTGCCTGTCTCATGTTAACTTTCCTATTGAGAATGCGTTGCCAAATCAGTAAATCCTCTCGTCTGTCAATATCGGCTAAGGTAGGTAAGTAAAAATACGAGATGTGAAGTTGATTGGCAATATCTATAGTTTGTTGTAGTACCTGAGAAGTTCCCCAATCAATGTTACAGAACAATTCCGGGATGTAGCGACGTAATCCTATCAAATAATAGCCCCCGTCTATTGCCGGGCCTAGCACTAAGTCAAAAGTTTGCAGTTGTGTAAAGGCTTGAGCCAAAATTTGATCATTAGCTTCTGGGCAGTCAGTACCGATAATCACTACTGTTTGTGCATTGTGTTGAAAAGCATCAGCGAGCGATCGCCCCATCCGCACACCCAAATCCCCGTCCCCTTGACACTGGTATAATAAACCAGACCCCAACCACTCTTGCATCAGTTGCAAGTTACCACCCGCAAATCGCACTTCTATAGATATCCCCTCTTGCAATTCCAAAGCCTGAGATATCGTGTATTCAGTCATCTCTCGTTGCAAGTTCGCCGCACCAACACTACCCAAAGCGGGTATCAGTCGGGTTTTTGTCTTCCCCGGTTCAGGGTAGCGGGTAAAAATAATTAAGTGCTGGTTGGTAATTTTTAGTGATTTTGGCACAAATACCTAATATCAATTAACTAGAAATATCTTAATAGCAATACTTACCATCGTCCGCTTGAGTCTTCTCTTTTGCAGTTCGCATCGCCCCTAAAATTGTGGAGACAATTACACACCGCTTGGCTTTACTTCCAGACTTACTAGACAGAGTGATTCTTCCTAAAGGTGGTTGTCTCACACTTCCAAAATAATCAAATTGAATGCGTCTCACACCGTCTGACTCTTGTAAAGTCGTTTCGCTATCTAGCTGCACACTAGAATCTAGATTATTCCAATTAGCACGAGTCGGACTTGTACTAGCAGGATGAACTGCCCATTGAACAATACCATCTTGTTCGCGAAAGCTAGCTTGCCAA
Source organism: Anabaena sp. 4-3 (assembly GCF_001597745.1). Taxonomy (GTDB): domain Bacteria; phylum Cyanobacteriota; class Cyanobacteriia; order Cyanobacteriales; family Nostocaceae; genus Trichormus. The sequence goes on from NZ_LUHJ01000056.1 coordinate 25,210, forward strand.
GTCAATTTTTCCTTGCTGGCTTGGCTTTGGGCTTGTCGCATAGCATTGTAAACTTCGTTTTGAGCCTTACTGAGACGTTGAGTTTCTACAAAGGCAAACCAGTTAGGTAATGCTAAAGTTGCTAAGACACCAATGGCTACAACTACTACCAATACCTCTGGTAATGTAAAGCCATCACTAAGACGGTGATGGCAGCAATGTTTTTGATTAACTAAAAATAATCGATGCACCTGAATCGACATTTTCAACTTGAGATAATCCTAATTTACTGACTACTGCACAAAAACCTCGTTTTTGCTTTCTGCTTTCATTTTAGTCAGTAAATTAGTAGATATAAACTTAGGAAACATAACAATTATTAATGATTTCAGAAATAATTTAATCATAAAATTTATCCGCTTGAATCTATAGTCATCATAGAAAAAATATTTTCCTAAAAAAGCTGCTGCTATTCTACCTTTTTGTCGATTAAAAGGTGCTTGTAAAGCTTTACAGGTCAGATATTTATATATATTTGCCTTGCTCAAGTGTAAAATTTTAATATCTGTTGATGGTCTGAGTTGATATGCAGTGTTAAGAACTTGTAGACAAGATTTTTCTTGTCTAGTTAAATTAGAAGATACGGAATTAGCACTGACTCGATATAAAATCTGTACAACGGGTACAGCTACGAAATTGTACTTAGCAGCTAACCTCAACCACATATCCCAATCTTGAGCAGCTTTTAAAGATTCATCAAATCCACCTAATTCAATTAAAGCTTCTCTACGAATTAAGGGATTAGAACCATTTTCTAAAAAATTATTTACTAATAACTGCTCATAAACATCTCCATTTGCAGTAGTATGGGTACCTGAAACGAGAAATTTACCATTTTCATCTATATAATCAGTCCAACTATAAGCCACATAAGCCTCGGCGTTATCTTGTAATGCTTCTAGTTGTGATTGTAATTTTTCAGGTGTCCAAATATCGTCGGCATCTAAAAAACTGATATATTCTCCCTTGGCGCGATGTAAACCACGATTACGGCTAACATTCCCCCCCGCATTCTCGAAAGAAAACACTTTAAGTCTTGAATCTTGAATTTGAGCAACAATATCTAAAGTTGCATCTTGTGAACCATCATTAATTACAATTAATTCTAAATTAGTAAAAGTTTGTTGTAAAACCGATTTAATTGTTTCTTTAATAGTTTTCTCGCAATTATAAGCTGGTATAATTACTGAAATAAGCGGCGGATTTACTGGCGAATTATTCATGAGTTAAATGAATATCTTTACTGAATAATTTATTAGCGTAGAAAATCAATGAGTAAACAGGACTTAAAAGACTTGCTAAATAAAAGTTAAATTCAACCAAAGCGATAATATCACTATTTAAAGTATTTTTATATTTGATAAGGTGATGAAATAATCGGCGGATATTCCCAAAAATGGTTTTCAATAAAATGATGGGTGAATGCCATTTTTTAGCATTGATTAATCGCAATTGGAAAATACATAAACCACAACTACGCGCTATTTTGAGTAAGTAATTTCTTTCTAGTCGCCAGTGAGGAATTTGGTGAGCAATGTGCATTGCCGGATTATACCAGATTTCCCAACCAGCTTTGTAAATATATAAGAGGACTTCTGTATCCTCTCCACTCACCATTAACTTCCCGATTCTTCCTTTAAAAACTAACTGATTAGGTACGCTTTCTAACCAGACTTGCTTACGGATAACTAATGCAGCACCTGGAGGAAGTTTTAAATTATTAGCATCGAATATATAAGCTTGTTGTCCATGTTCTCGAATGGCTAAAAAAGCCTGAATACGAGAAAAATTTTCTGGGGGATTTACTTCAAAATCGCCATGTATTTGACCACTCCATGCACCAGCACGCGGATGTTCTTTACCAAACTGAAAAGATTGTATCACCCAATCATCAGCAGGTAAATTGTCATCATCTAAAAAAGCTAGAAACTCTCCTTTAGCCGCATTTACAGCCCTTAACCGCGCGAAGGCTAATCCTTGTTGTGGTTCTAAGACATAATGTAAAGGAAATTGGGTAAATTTTGTTTGGTAATTACTGACTACCTCGGCTGTGCGATCGCTGCTATTATTATCGATTACAATCACTTCCCAATTGAGATTTTCTACTCCCGTCTGAGTCAATAGTCGTTCTAAAACTTGTGGTAAACGTTCCGCACCGTTCCATGTCGGAATCGCAACGGTAAAATCTAGGGTATGATTGATTTCTGCTATTTTGCTTTGCATATATAAAATCAAGTTAACGACTTACTTATGTACCTTTATGCAAATATCCATTTTTCCAGAGATAAAAAGGACTCATGAGACTGCTGACAAATAGTTCAGTTTCGCAAGCTATCACCAAATCAGTTTTTATTCTGGTTCTATACTTAAGTATTTGTAGGATGATTTTCCTGATGTCATTGAGCATATAAGCAAGCATGATAAATGGTTTGAGATAGGGTTTTACATTAACCATTCTCGTTACATAACGACTCAAACCAATTCCTCTGAAAAATGGAATTAAATATTCTCTTTTTAATCGAGAAGCTGGGATTTTATGATAAATTTCCATTTCTGGGTTATACCAAACTTCCCACCCAGACTTTTGGAAATAACACAGCATTTCTAAATCTTCACCAGTCAGCATATTCCCTGTGACTCTACCAGTTAGAAGCGGTTTTTCTGGTACACTTTCTAACCAAGCTTGACGACGCACGACTAACCCAGCAGAAGGAGGTAGCAATTTTTTGCTTGGCTGATAAAATAGTGGTTGATTTCCCCGCTCTGTAATTGCTAAAAAAGCACTGATACGCTGAAAATCGGCTGGTGGTTCTACTTCCCAGTCAGGATGAATTTGACTACCAAAAGCACCAGCTTGAGGATATTTTTGAGCAAAGTCATAAGCTGCTGCTACCCAAGTTGTTACCGGGTAGTTGTCATCATCTAGAAAACCTATTAACTTACCTGAAGCAACTTCAACTCCTTTTTTTCTGGCGTAAGCTGCACCTTGTTTAGCCTCAAAGTGGTATTTTAAAGCATAAGGAAGTTGCCATTTTTCTTGATATTGCTGCACAACTTGTGCTGTGTTATCGGTACTATTATTGTCTACAACAATAATTTCCCAAGCAATATTTTCAGTCTTAATTTGATTTTGCAGTCTTTCTAAAAGTTCAGGCAAGCGATTTGCGCCGTTATAAGTAGGTATAACTACGGTAAAGTCAATACTGGCACTCATTTTTCACAGATTATACTTGGGTTATTTTGTTGTTTCAGGTTGTTGTACTGATATCTTGGACTCAAGCCCAAATGACTGGAAGTCTCAGCCCAAGAGCAAGATGTAAGTTTAGAAAAGGGTCAACACTCACCACAGGTGACTTTGTGCTTAACTGTGACTCGTTGTGCAGAAATAGTTAAATAAAATGTCAAACAAAAAAACCGCGTCCTACAACACAATTTTGCTCTGAAGAGACGACTTATAGTACCGTATTTTCACTAGCTTTTAAGTTAAATTTTCTTATATATTCAGTTATTTAACTACAGTCACCATCTTTTTTGGTGAGGGTAGCACCTAAAATAGTTTTTAAGATGACACAGCGTTTGGTGTTATTGGCAGATACAACAACTTTGATTCCTGGTGTTTCATCCGAACCTGATGGTGCAGTGCCAAAATTCGCACCTGGTAAAGTACCCATGTAATCGAAAGTAATTGTTTGTGGTGTGCTGGAAATTGCACTGACAGCAGCACCAGCAGTGTTTTTACTGGTGAGATTTGTTGAAAGTTGTAGTTTTCCAGATTCGATTTCTAAATCTTCCCCCAATTTACGCCAATTAGTTGGTGTTGTACCTTCATAAAGAGCAACTAGAGGAATATTGTTGTCGTCTACTTTAAAACTGACGCTGTAGTCGCGTTTTTGCCGTTTAGCTTGTCGCTGTGCTTCTTGAATTGCGGCTAAAATAGCATCATTTGCTTTATTTAGCCGTTGTTGGCTTAAAAACCTAAACCAGTTAGGAGCTAGAATTGCCGCTAGCACTCCTATCATCAGCACTACTACGATTATCTCTATTAAACTAAAGCCAGCTTCTGGTTTAACCAATTTTACAGCCAAGCGGCTTGCTAAAGGTTGCTTTTGGCTCTTATGATTGTCTTTACAGGTCTGCAATAACTGAAAACTACGCTGGTTCATAATCAACTGCCGTGAATTTACGCTTTTGTTGTCAGCATTTATTGAGTAAATAAGTATCCACGTCCTTGCACTCTGATGCTTGCAGTTGGAAAATAAGCACTTCTATTAGCTGTATAGTTCAGGTTATTGCGTTGCAAGCGAGCAAGGGCGTTACCTCGCAAAAATACTTCGACTGTAGTCGTATTTTTATTGACACAGGCAGAAAAACTTTTCATTTTAAAAGTGTCACGAGTATTAAAATTAGTGGTGTTCGGAGCTACTGCGGTGAAGCCAGTGGGACAATTTGCCTGAATTGGTGGCGCGGGATTATTGGTGCTTAAGGTGGAATCTATATAATCAACCAATACTATGGGCGCACCGGGAGTAACAGTTGTAACTACTTCTGTTTCACCATCTTTAGTAGTATATTGGCTCAGTCGTTTCCAGGTATTCATTTTTTCTTCTAGAGTACCTATACCATCAAGGCTAAATGGAGCATAGCCACTGCTGGGACAGTAACCACTGACATATTTTCCTGTATATCCATCACAAGTTACGCCGCTAGCACTGGCTACACCGTCTCTAATCTGCCATCTGGCGATGCGAGCAGCATTAGACCAAGTGTTATTACTGTCTTTGATTAAGTAATAAGCAACCAGTGAATATACATAAGTATCATTTTTTTGATCACCTGTAATTGTAATTACTTGGGGGATTAATTCTCGTTTCCAGAAAACTAGGACTGGTACTCTATCTGTTGAGTTTGAGTTAGGTAGTTCAGTTCTGATAGCATCAATACCAGCAGAATCATAAACATAGATAGCCTGTTGCAAATCACGGGCTATGTAATCTAATGCTGCTTGTATTTCTTGCTCAGTATTAGCCTTGGCTTGCTCTTGTCTATCCGTATTCATGACGCTAATCATGAAGCCTAGCAATGGTGTAATGACTATGAATGCGATGAGCAAGGCTACCAATAATTCAATTAGGGTAAAACCATTAGATTGCTCTATGGGTTTAGAGCGTTTCAGTTGGCTACTGAGTAGGAATTTTAGTACCCTCATCATAACTTTGGTTTTCCCTAGAGTTGAATAGATACACAGATGTAAAATAATTAGATTCTTGCCGTTAATTACAGGCTTTATTTGTTGCTACACCAAGACGCTGACATAAAGCCCTAAAGGAAGTGTTCATGTTACCAATGTCGGTTGTCATTTCCACTAGAGGCGATTGCCGATCGCCTAATCCACCAGTAAAAGGATTTTGTGTGTTCTTGGTAGTGGTGGTGCTAGCAGTTAGAGGCTTAGAAAAGTCAACATCTGCTCGATAAACTCTGATTCCTAAACGGTAGCCATCATTAACATCTGTACTTTGGACAATCCGGGCAGCTTGTATATAAAACAAATCACTTGTACAGGCTGGATCAGATCGATTAGAAATACTGCCATTCTTGTTAAAGCAGTACAAACTGGTTCTTGTCAATGTTGTAGGAACTGGCATTTTGGTAATGTCAATTAAATAGTCCTGTGGTTTACCCGTTATGCCTGGAATCTCTGGTGTAGTTTCTGTAGCAGCTACACCAGGTACATCTTTAAGTCGTCTGGGAGCAGATGCGGTTGAAGCACTAAGTAATGGAGTGATATCAATTGGGGTTGTAATTGTTCCGGCTCTGACACCATCAATGAAAGTTCTAGCGGCTTGTGTTGCTAATTCTACACGGCGAGCCTGAACTCTGGTAGCTGTTGATAGCACGAGTACGGGGGCGATCGCTGTTAGTAGAATCGCCACAACAATCATTGCTACCAAAGACTCAACAATAGTAAAACCGGAATCATCACAAGAGGTTTTTTGTTGCTGTTTCATACGTTTGATCATTGCTCATCACCAGCTTTGAATATTTGATTCTTACGAGCAAGAACCACGTTGATCTGCGTCTATTGCATTTGTATTGTCAGCCGCTTTCTTGGCACACAACAGAGTTTTCACCCAAGGATCATCTCGACCCACTTCTCGGAAGAACTCATCAGGTAAATCATCGGGTATTGTCACTAATTTTTGGGCAAATAAGTCAGGCGATTGAGATAATAAGCCCACATCATAACCCCACTGCCGTAAAGGAGCTAGGTAGTAAGGAATTGTACCTCTAATGCCAGTACCATAGTTATCTATTTGATAGACGTTGCCTGAAAATACGGGCATAAATGGTGCAGTAGCATAAGCACTGCGTTTGACTTGGTAAAATGCCCCGTTCATTTTCAGTGCAGTTGGGTTAGCAGCAGTATTCCAGTTTTCCAACAAGCGCACAAAGTTGGGTAACCCGCCATTATCCTCTGCATCACGGCTGACACTCGCTCCTGATGGGGTAGGTGATGCGGCTGGCGTATCTCCCACTGCGGCAATGACATTGACAGTAGTTTCTGTGGCTTCTTGTAGCCAATTTCCGGGTTTTCCAGCTTGCACAACATCCCTGTCTGGTACTTCACGAGTACCAAATGGTCTGTTATGTTGGAACACTGGATCGAAGCGAGTCTCATTATCTTCATTTTCCAGCCAAGGAATGAAATATGGCTGTTTGTCTTTTAGAGCATCTATTGGCTGGTTTGACCCTGTTAATGGCCAGTCAAACTCTGCTACTTTACCATCGCTGCCAACACCATAAACTTTTCGTGGGCTGACTAATGTACCGTCATTAAGATTACGTACAAAAGCAATTCTAGTTGGTCTGTTGGGGTTAATCTGAGTGGTATTACAGTCTACTGCTTGACCAATGATTCCCGTTTTAATTGATGTTGCTGGTTGACCAACAATGTCTGCCGTACCATCTGCTTTTTTATCTCGCCAAGAGTTCTGTCCTATGGCTTGGTTGGGGCAGGCGTTTTTAATTGTCCAGTTTCTAGCATTACCGCATGAACTAGCGTAACAAACTTCCAACAATAACTGTTTAGCCCGAATTTTTCGCACAATTGGGGTGACAAAGTTGTTGAGATAGGAACTTCCTTGAAATCCTGTTGTTGCTGTATCTAAATCTTTAGGAAAGCCTGGGAAATTGCCATTACTGTCAGCCGTGGGATCAACCCAATCAAAGATTGGTGCGTAGGAATTAACAGTGGAGAAAATACCTGTATAGTTAATTGGACTGGTTAGAACGGTAGTAGTGTCAAGCTGCCAATCATAGTCTCCTTCATTGCGAAAGCCAAATCTAAAGTTATTGGAAAGTACAGTCAGAGAATCAGCCAATACAGCAGCAGACCGCCATTGGTCGCCAGTTGTACACTGTGGTAATCTAGGATCACCCGGACGACAGGCAAAGTTAGTATTTAATCCTGTGCGACTGTAGAAATTGTCCCAGGTAGCAGTCAGTGCTGTATTGAATTCTTCTTGAGTGTGAAGATTAAAGTTACCCTTAATATAGGCGGGTAAATTGGTAGCTAAAATCAGACCCTTTTCTGCGTCTCTATAGGCATTGCTGTCATTACGGGCAATTGCCTGTCCGTTAACCAGCATAATGGCATTAGGACGACGATTGGGATCAAGCTTGTAATCTACAGCACTCTCTAGCTTTTCAGCTTCAGTGGGAGAATTGGGATCTGCTGCCGCACTTAAATCTAGCAGTGCATCATCACGAGTAGCATAGATGATACCGCTATTTGGTAATAAATATTCTTGTGCCGGTGTACTGTTCCCGATTGTTTTTCTGCGGAGTTTGTCAATATCTAAGACAGTGGCACGAATTTCCAAAGGTGTTCTGTTTCTTCTAAAGAAATCGTACTTTCTACTTCCAGGTGTAACATCAGTTGCTTGAATTTGTCTGGCATCTAAAAAAGCAACTTCATAAATAGAGCCATGCTCAATGACGCTATTTGTAGGAGTATTCAGAGTACCATCAAAAATTGCCAAGCCACAAATTGCTGCATCAATGGCAGACTTTTCTGAAAGAGTTCGCTTCGTAGCATCTGCTTTGTTTAATGCTCTTCTCAAGAGTCCATCATCAATTGAACGTCCATTGGGATAGGTTAAATCTGCTAAGTAACTCAGGACGCTGCTGTAAGAACTTTCAGTCTTAGCTGTAGGAAAATCGTAAACTATGCCATTGTTGGATAGGCCACCGTTACCATTATTAAAAGTTTCTGGAGTTGATGGTGGATTTTTGGCAGTAGTGCTATTAGTTGGGTCATAATAGCTGCTCACACAAGCGATAGGTGTCGGATTAGTCTGGCTGTAGCTAGCAGATTTGTAGTGATATACTGCTGTTGCCCGCATCCGCAGATATGGTTCTGTTGTCGGTTGATTGACTTTATAGGTAAGCTGTAAACCATAGTCCTGATAAGGTTTGACTGGACTAGGTACTGAACTGGTTTTAACCGGCAAAAGATCAGGCCAAATTTGCTTGTTAAGAGTAGTAAAAGTAGTTGAAGACAAGTTAGCAGGGGTGACAGAATCAGGTAAATAAATTCCCGCCCCAGTTACTACTCGCAAACCTCCTACGGGTTCTTGTGGGCTATTCGGTACTTGGGCGGCGGCTAATTCCCAGTCTTTATCTCGTTCTGTACTACCTAAATCTTTCAGTGTTTCTACACGACTGCGACGAGTGCGATCGCCGTCTCCGTTATCCCATTTATAATTACTGATGGTTTGAGTATCATCAGCATTCGGCCCAACAAATGCTTCTTTAGTTTTGTCCCACCAAAGTTGAGGTAAGTTATTACCGATGAGAACCCTATCACCAAAGTATCCCTCTACACCTTGTAACTGTTTTGCCAGTTTAGTTGGTTCAGTTGCAGCCGGGTTGAGCTTATCACTACCATTTGTATTCAAACTCAAACCAGCGTAGCCAGTTGCTGTTAAACCATCAGCAGGATCAACAGGATAAATCCAAGCATCGGGGGGACGTAAAGTATTGCCACTACCTTGTAATACTGCATCTGCCTGACTGCCACCGATGTTGTAATCTCCCAAAGCATCACCGCCAAAGGCAACTTCTGCATAAGGTACTCTGCGGGTGCGTCTTGTAAAATAAAGTTCTAGCTGCTTGAAGCGTAGGTTATTCTTTTCAACAGTCGTTAGGTCAGCTAAAGTTCTACCTTGCTTAGTGAGTAAATCTCGCATCCCTTGAGTAACTTCTGACGGATCAGTGTCTTCGTCATTAGCCATCTGGGCATTCACTAAACGGTTGATGCGTTGTGTGTAAGCTAGGCTATTGTAGGCGATATCTCTGGGAAACCGGGCAACTGATTTGTTGTTGGTTGTATTATCTCTGAGCGCAACATTACTTACCGCAGGTGTTTTACCTTTATATAAGTCAATTGATACTCCATTGGTATCGCTGTTCTCTGTAATTACACCAGAACCTAAATTACCCCCAACAATGATTTTGGCATTTTCTGGGTCGTAAAAGCAGGATGCGTTACCACTGACTTGATACAATCTAACGCCATTACCACCCGTAGGTAGTCCAGCTAATAAGTTACTGTTAGCGAAAATACGTCCATTGAGTCTAAAAGCAGGCCCAGGTGCTATTCCTAAGTCATCTTCATAAACCACAGCGTTGTTAACCAAGGGTAGTTGTACCCGGTCTTGTTGAAGTTCTATAGCAGAGAAGCCTTGACTACCTTTCTTCTTCTCGTAGTTGGTGGTATCTGTGGGTTGTGTAGTAATAGGTACACTGGCAGTGTAAACAAAAAAGGCTTTTTTCAACCTAGCACCATTTCTAAACCAGCCTGTGTTACCTACCAAGACTGCACTTGTATCTTGACCGTCTCCACAACTGCTACTAACAGTACCAATAGTCATAGGCGGTGTTCTCGCCTCTAAGGAGTTTCTGGCACGAGTGTATTGTCCATTACTAACTGGTGGATTTTTAAAGTAAATTCCATAAAGGGCATAACTATCAAATTTACCGTTGTTATCGGTATCTATAGGGTACATCCACGCTGTTCTAAGTTCGTCAGAACCCTGAGTTAGCTTTAATTGAGTTTCATCACCAAAAGTGTATTCATTTATGTAGTTGTCCAAAGTATTATAGAGTGCATCATCTGTTGGCGTAGCTCGTGGTAGTCTTGGGTCTTGAAATAGTTTGTTTATTTTGGCTCTAGCCCTGTCAAGTGCGGGGGCAGCTGCATTTAGTGCAACTTCATTAACTCTGACATTACTAGCATTTTTCGCCCGTTCAAAAGACCGAAATAAAATTGCTGTGGTGAGTAACACTACTACCAAGGCAACCATTGCTACTGTCGGCAAAACGAAACCAGCATTTGCAGAACTGCGCCGCTTCTTAGTGACAAACAAATTCCGCAGCAGCCAAATAATTGACTTTTTAATTGCAGAGACTGACTGCTTACTATGCAGTCTCAGCTTTTTGAAAAGCTTTTTTCTTGCTTTGAATAGCTGGCGTTTTGACGACATAGCTACTTTCCTGTGCAGTGTTTTACAAACAACTAAAAAATGTTTTTGCTATTGGCTAATCATGTCTGTTGAGTCAATCAGGCACGATGAAAAGTAAAACTTCTGTAAAGAATTACCCTGTGTGAGCAACACTCAACTCAGTAGCAACACAAAACATTACGGTGTGTTCAAGTTATATCATCGGATCTGTTGTCTATCTTCTGCGGAAAATACTGATTTTTCTGATTTGATTGAATTGGTAGCCGTTCCAGTCAAACAACACCGTAAATTTACATGAATTTAGCAGAAGTTTATTTTATCTGCGGATGATTTAATAAAGATATTGTGAACAGATTAAACTTATATTACCCATCTGCTCTAGAAAACATATCAACCAAGGTGCAAGATGTAAAAATTGAAAACCTCCCCATAATGGAGAGGTTGCATGATTATTCTTGTTTTCAGGTAAATGTCCAGTAATTAATGTTGGTAGTTAATACTTTTATTTAACGGTTCATCCCATTTTGATTGGTCATAATGTTTTTTAAAGTATTTAACTACCAATTAACTCATAAAGAAGAAGCTGTGAGGTTTAATTTCCCTCACAATTTTGGCAACCTGATATTAGTAATGATTTAGGTTAATTCCCGCTTCTTTTGCCATTGCTTCTATCCCTTTCTTCTCTAGGGTTTTGATGGCTTTGGTAGACAGTCTCAGTTTTACCCAACGGTTGCCACCAGGCCACCAAACGCGCTTGCTTTGGAGGTTGACTTGCTGTAGGCGTTTGGTACGGCGGTGAGAGTGAGAAATTGCAAAGGCGTTATTTGCTTTTTTACCAGTCAGTTCACAACGGCGAGACATAGTGATGTATCTCCAGATTGAAAATTTACGTACAACCTTTCTATTTTAGAAGCTCTAGGGCAAATATTGGGGTGAGAGTTGCTTGAATGTTTTGTATTGGGTATGAGGACTGGGGACTGGGGATTGGGGACTGGGGACTGGGTAAAAGGTTTTCCCTCATTTTCCTCAGCGCAATAGGCACTGAAGTGCCTACTACGAACGGAGGATTATTTGCTGGCTTGTTCGGTTAGCTTTGTCAGCATTTCATTTGATCTCTCAACAAAGGATTTCATCCCGTCAGCGTCAAATCCTTTTTGAGACATCAATGCTAAATCATAAACGTGTTGACAGATGAGGTTCACTAATGGATTTGTTGTTGTCTGTCCATCACCTTGAATGATATTACCTTGATTGAGATGAATTAGGTTTTGAATCAGAGGATGGGCAGTGTTTACCAGTAAGATGTGATCTTCGGGAAATTCTGCATTCTGCTGCTGCATCATGGCGTTCATCTCCCGCAGACGACGTAGAATTTCTGGTAATAGCACCATTGCTGGTGGTGTACCTTGAGGATCATCTGACTTTAAGGCTTCGGTGCGAATATTCACTTTTGGTTTATTGAGTGCTGTTTCAAATAACTCTTTGATAACTTCACTCTTGGTTTTGTTGGTGGTGGGGTCAACTATTTCCCCGGATTTGTCTGTGTCTAGTAGGGTATTATCTAAGTCAGAGTCTACCCGTGTAAATTTGACATCACTATATTCCCGTTCTAGGAAGTTAATGAAGTGGGTGTCAATGAAGGAGTCCATAAACAGGACTTCTAAGCCTTGGTTTTTGTGCAGTTCTATATAAGTGGCTTGGCTGGCTTCGTCAGTGCTGTAAAATACGCGGTTTTCGTGGCGTTCTTTGTTACGTTCTAAGTATTCTTTGAGTGTGGTGTAAGGACTACCAGATGCAGCAGGTTTGACATCTTGCCAAACGTCTCCTTCTGCTGTCTGTACTTCAACGTTTGCAGTTTCAGCAGTTGATGCCTCTACTTTGGCAGTTGTACGGAAAATGATGATATCTTCGACTTGTTTTTTAAATTTCTCGTCGTTGAGAACACCAAATTTAACAAATGTCCCCAGGTCTTTCCACGCGCTGATATATTGTTCGCGGTTATCGCGATATAATTCTTTGAGTCTGTCGCCGACTTTCTTAGCTATATAATCGCCGATTTTGCGAACGGTGCGATCGCCTTGCAAGGCACTGCGAGATACATTCAACGGTATATCTGTACTATCAATCACCCCCCGCATCGGCGTGAGAAATTGGGGAATAATCTCATCGCAGTTATCACTGACAAACACTTGGTTGCAGAATAACTTGATTTGTCCCTTAGTCACATCTACATCAGGACGCATTTTCGGGAAGTACAAAATCCCATTGATAATAAAGGGATAATCAGTATTTAAATGCACCCACAGTAAAGGTTCTTCTTGGAACGGATACAAATAACGGTAAAACTCTAAGTAATCTTCTTTTGTCAGGTTACTGGGAGACTCCCGCCAAGGTGCTTTTTGCTTGTTTAATACTTCACTATCCAGTTTAATTGGCACTGGCATGAAGTCGCAGTAAGTCTTGACAAGATTCTTAATTCGTGCTGGTTCTAAATAATCTTCTTCATCTGGTAATAGAGTCAGAGTGATAGTAGTACCGCGCGTTGTGCGGGTTGACTCATCCAGGGTAAATTCTGGTGAACCATCACAAGTCCAGTGAACCGCTTGCGCTCCTTCTTTATAGGAAAGGGTATCAATTTCTACCTTTTGCGCCACCATAAAGGAGGAGTAGAAACCCAGTCCAAAGTGACCGATAATCGGCTGGTCGGCTTTACCTTCATATTTGTGAATAAATTCTTCCGCACTAGAGAAAGCTACCTGATTGATATATTTTTTTACCTCCTCTGCGGTCATGCCAATGCCATTATCACTGATGGCAACGGTCTTTTTATCTTGATCAATGGTAATAACAATTTCTGGTTCACCGACTTCTCCCGTGTATTCACCTGCACGGGATACCATGTTGAGCTTTTGGATTGCGTCTACGGCGTTAGATATCAGTTCCCGCAAGAAAATTTGATGATCTGAGTACAAAGATTTCTTGATGATCGGGAAAATATTTTCAGTATGAATACTGATTGTTCCTTGTTCCAGCATGATTTGTAATTAAGAAGTGTGTTTTACTGAGGATTTTAAAAGCTGTTGGCACTACAGCCACTTGTAATTATTCAGTGATATCTAGACATAAAAGATGCGGATTACCCTACTCTTGACCAACACATTGTTTAACATAAATATTTTTTTAGCCACAGATACATATAAGTTTTACCTGATTTTGGCGTAACTCAATTATTAAGCATGAAAAATTTCTATCCTGCAATTTATGGGAGAGTAATATGAACGACAACAGCAATAAGATAATATATGAACGGATCAAAAAAATCTATTATTCCTTAGTCAAATACGACTATGATCAGCCCATTATACTCAAATTTATCAGGAAATACTCGCAACCAGCAACCTGCCAAGTGTTAGATGTTGGTTGTGGCTACGGCAAAAAAATGAGGGCGATCGCTACAGCAGGTTATCAAGTCTTGGGTGTAGATGTTAATCCCACACTGGTTGAAGCTAATCAAAAACAGGGATTAAATTGTATCACTTTAGACGAATTTTCCCAGACAACTGACAAGTTTGATATTATTTTGATGTCGCATATTATTGAACATTTTCATCCATCAGATTTAAAAGATTTTCTGGATGATTATCTAGATAGACTGAAATCTGGGGGATATTTAATTATTGCTACGCCTTTGTTAACTGAGTATTTTTATGAAGATTTTGATCACGTTAAACCCTACTTACCGATTGGGATTTTGATGGTATTTGGTAGAGTTGCAACTCAGGTGCAGTATTATTCTCGCAATAAACTGGCGTTAAAAGATGTGCAATTTCGGAGAAGACATTTTAGATTTACTTTAGTTAGGGCGCAAGTGATCAGAACTTGGGCAACAAAATTTTACCAAGTTCTAGAATTTATCTGTGTATTGCTCTATTTTATGTCATTCGGTTGGTTCGGTCGAAAAGATGGCTGGGTAGGGATTTTTCAAAAGATATGAACTACCTACCGACTTCGCTAACGCTACGTCGAAACCTAACCCCCCTAACCCCCCCTTCCCTACAAGGGAATGGGGGATATGTAGAAACGTTTCATGAAACGTCTCTACATTGATCGGGGAGACGGTGAAAATTATGTCATAATTTCTGCGACTGAAACCTTAACTGGTGCTTGATTGCTAAAAGTCAAGCCATTATCACCTTTATCAATGTAAATGGTGTCTCCAGCGATAAAAGTATTCTCTAATAACTTGGTAGCAATGGGGTTTTCAATTTCTCGCTGAATGGAACGTTTTAGGGGGCGTGCGCCGTAAACTGGATCATAACCCCTCTCTACTAAGAAATCACAAGCGGCTGGGGAGATTTCAAAGGAGATTTTTTGCTCTCGTAGCAGATTTTCCACACGCTTAAGTTGAATGCGGATAATTTCGCGCATTTCGCCACGGCTGAGGGTGTGGAATAAGATGATGTCATCTACACGGTTGAGAAATTCGGGGCGGAAGTGCGATCGCAACGCATCCATTACCCGATTTCGCATTGTCTCATACTGGGAATCATCACCAGATACATCTAATATATATTCGCTACCGATGTTACTGGTCATGACTATAACTGTGTTACGGAAATCTACTGTTCTACCTTGAGAGTCAGTAATTCTACCATCATCTAACACTTGAAGCAAGATATTAAACACATCGGGATGTGCTTTCTCTACTTCATCCAAAAGCACCACTGAGTAAGGATGACGGCGAATAGCTTCCGAGAGTTGACCGCCTTCTTCGTAGCCTACATAACCAGGAGGCGCACCGACTAACCGAGAAACTGAATGTTTTTCCATGTACTCGGACATATCTAACCGCACCAAGGCATCATCTGAGTCAAAGAGAAACTGGGCTAAGGCGCGGGCGAGTTCGGTTTTACCGACACCTGTCGGCCCCATGAATAAAAATGAACCGATGGGGCGGTTGGGGTCTTTCATCCCCGCACGGGCGCGACGAATGGCGGCGGAAACTGCTTCTACGGCTTCCTGTTGACCGATGACGCGATGATGTAAATGACTTTCGAGTTGGAGTAATTTTTGACGTTCTGATTCTAACAGGCGATTTACTGGGATACCTGTCCACTTAGCGACAATTTCCGCAATGTCGGCTTCGGTGACTTGTTCGCGGAGGAGAGTAGAACCTTGACTTTGTAATTCTAACAGCTTCGCTTCCTTAGACTCGCGATCGCGCTGTACTCCCTCCAATTTGCCATACTTCAATTGAGCCGCTTTATTCAAATCATAAGCGCGTTCAGCTTGCTCAATTTGCACTCTTAAAGCATCTTCTTCTTTCTTTAAAGCACTGATGGCTTCTAAAAGCTGCTTTTCACCTTGCCATTGATTAGTTAAATCTTGCTGTTTTTCCGTTAAATTGGCAATTTCTAACTCAATTCGCTCCAAACGCTCCCTAGTTTGGGCTGGGACTTTCTCTTCTCCGGCCAGAGATAGCTTTTCCATTTCTAGCTGCATCAAGCGGCGGTCAATGGTTTCTAATTCGGATGGTTTGGAGGTAATCTCCATTTTTAACTGCGCTGCGGCTTCATCTACCAAATCAATGGCTTTATCTGGCAAAAAGCGGTCAGAAATGTAACGGGCTGATAAAGTCGCCGCCGCCACTAAAGCCGAGTCTGATATTTTGACATTGTGGTGAACTTCGTAGCGTTCCTTCAAACCCCGCAGAATAGATATTGTATTTTCTACAGAGGGCTGGTCTACAAATACTTGCTGAAAACGGCGTTCTAGGGCTGCGTCTTTCTCAATAAACTTACGGTATTCATCCAGGGTAGTCGCCCCAATACACCGCAGTTCGCCCCGCGCTAGCATTGGTTTAAGTAAATTTCCCGCATCCATCGCCCCTTGTTGATTTGAGCCAGCACCGACGACGGTGTGCAGTTCATCAATAAACAGGACGATTTGACCGTTGGATTCTGTAACTTCCCTCAGAACAGATTTAAGTCGGTCTTCAAATTCGCCCCGGTATTTAGCACCAGCGATTAAACTACCGATATCGAGAGAGATGAGTTGACGGTTTTTCAGAGATTCGGGGACATCACCATTTACTATACGCTGTGCCAAAGCTTCGGCGATCGCAGTCTTACCCACCCCAGGTTCACCAATTAACACCGGGTTATTCTTACTGCGACGAGACAACACCTGTATCACCCGGCGAATTTCATCATCCCGCCCAATTACCGGGTCTAATTTGCCAGATTTCGCCTGTTCTGTCAAATCCCGCCCAAATTTTTGTAGAGCTTCATAACGGGACTCTGGATTTTGATCTGTCACCTTTTGACTACCCCGAACTGCTTTAATAGCTGCTTCTAACTTGCTATTGTCTACATTAAAACCTTTGAGTACCCGCCTACCAACACGCTCATCATCAGTCAAGGCTAACAAGATATGTTCGACAGAGATAAACCCATCTTTCATCCTTGTCCTAATTTCTTCAGCACGGTCAAGCAGAGTATCTAAACCACGACCGAGATAAAGCTGATCACTTTTACCAACTTTTGGTTGACGTTTGATAAAACTTTCTAGCTGCTCTTGTAAACGGATAGGGTCAACTTCTGCACGCGCCAAAATCCGCAGAGCTAAACTTGTAGGATCTTCTAAAAGAGCAAGAATTAAATGCTCAACATCTAACTGCTGTTGTTGATATGCCCGGACTATATCCTGAGATTTAACAATTGCTTCCCAGAGTTTATCAGTAAATTTATTAGGATCTGTAGGCTGCATCTTTACGATTTTGGATGTGTAACTTTAAGATTTTCTAGTTTTAAGGTAACAATTACGTGTTGCGGAAGGGACAGGAGGCAGAGGGAGATGTAGCGTCAGCTTCCCGCAGGGTGGGAGTGGGGGAAGATGGGGGAAGGGGAGATTTTTTTCAAAAATTTTTGAATTTTGAATTTTGAATTTTGAATTGATTTGTCCCCAATACCCAGTCCCCAATTTACTGAGTTACCAGTTTTTCTGTTGATTCTTGTTTTTGTGCAGATCCTTGAGTTCCTAATTGGATTAGCTCAATTTTGTATCCGTTTGGGTCTTCTACAAAAGCAATGACTGTAGAACCGTGTTTCATTGGCCCTGGTTCTCTTACTACTTTACCGCCACGATTTTTAATTTGCTCACAAGTCGAGTAGATATCATCTACACCAAGGGCAATATGACCGTAAGCATTTCCTAATTCGTATTTGTCTACACCCCAGTTGTAGGTTAATTCTATAACTGTGTTATCGCTTTCGTCGCCATAACCAATAAAGGCGAGGGTAAATTCCCCACTGGGATAATCTTTCTGTCGCAGTAACTTCATCCCTAAGACATCACAGTAGAATTTTAAGGACTCTTCAAGATTACCCACCCGTAGCATTGTATGTAGTAAGCGCATATAGACCTGATCTGTGAGTGTGTTTACCTGCCAACATTTTACAGGGGACTGGGGATTGGGGATGAGGGGGATGTAGCTTGCTTCTCTTACGAGACGCTACCGCGTTCTCTACGAGACGCTACGCGAACGCGTAGCGTATCCGTAGGATTCACCCGCAGGGTGGGAGATGAGGGGGATGAGGGAGATGAGGGGGAAAATCCAATGCCCAATGCCCATTGACTAATGACTAATAACTAATGACTAATGACTATTGACTATTGACTATTGACCAAAAAATAATCCAAAATCCAAAGTCCGCCTATTTAAGCCCATCTCTGGAAATCTTCATTTAATCTCAGCCAATAGTACGCCAGAGCAATTATGCTAACGATTGGGTTGAGCTACTAGATTTTGTCCAATCAACGGTAAGAAGGAGCAAAAACTAATGAGTAACATTGTAGATACTGCTATTGAAGCAATTGTAGCCCGTGAAATTCTCGATTCGCGGGGTAGACCAACTGTAGAAGCTGAAGTACATTTGCTTAGTGGTGCTGTGGGATTGGCACAAGTTCCTAGTGGCGCGTCTACAGGTACTTTTGAAGCCCATGAACTACGAGACAAAGATAAAAGCCGTTACGGTGGTAAAGGGGTACTCAAGGCAGTACAAAACGTTAATGAAGTATTTGCCCCTAAGTTAATTGATTTGGATGCCCTCAACCAAGAACTGATCGACCGGACAATGATTGCGCTGGATGGTTCGGCGACTAAATCTAACTTGGGCGCGAATGCGATTTTGGCTGTGTCCCTCGCTGCTGCTAGAGCCGGGGCTGAGTCTTTGGGAATTCCTCTCTATCGTTATTTAGGTGGCCCTTTGGCGAATTTGCTGCCTGTGCCTTTGATGAATGTCATTAATGGTGGGGCGCACGCTGCTAATAACGTAGACTTTCAAGAGTTTATGATTGTCCCCATTGGTGCGCCTTCCTTCCGGGAAGCTTTGCGCTGGGGTGCGGAGGTGTTTGCTACCCTCAGCGAAGTGCTGCATGACAAAGGTTTATTGACTGGTGTCGGTGATGAAGGTGGTTTTGCCCCTAACCTAGAATCAAATCAAGTGGCTTTAGAATTGTTGGTGGCTGCTATCGAAAAGGCTGGTTACAAGCCTGGGGAACAAGTGGCGTTAGCATTGGACGTAGCAGCTAGCGAATTTTACAAAAATGGGCAGTATGTCTATGATGGTAAACCTCATGCGCCCACTGAGTTTATTGATTATTTAGCCCAGTTGGTTGCTCAATATCCGATTGTGTCGATTGAGGATGGTTTGCATGAGGAAGATTGGCAGCATTGGCAATTGCTCACCCAGAAGATTGGTTCACGGGTGCAGTTGGTTGGGGATGACTTGTTTGTAACTAACGCTACTCGCTTACAAAAAGGCATCCAAGAAAAAGCCGGTAATGCCATTTTGATTAAACTCAATCAAATCGGTTCTTTGACTGAGACTTTGGAAACAATTGACTTGGCAACTCGGAACGGTTTCCGGTCAGTAATTAGCCATCGTTCCGGTGAAACAGAAGACACCACAATTGCGGATTTAGCTGTCGCTACTCGTGCAGGACAAATTAAAACCGGTTCTCTATGTCGTAGTGAACGGGTAGCTAAATACAACCGCTTACTTCGGATTGAAGATGAATTGGGCGATCGCGCCGTTTATGCTGGTGCTGTAGGCTTAGGGCCGAAGTAGGTATTGGGGACTGGGGACAAATCAATTCAAAATTCGTCTTGAAAAGTTTCCTACGGCGGGAAACCCGCCTACAGAACTTTTCGCAAAATTCAAAATTCAAAATTAATGAATTGTTGAATTCTTGAAAAAATCTCCCCTGCTCCCCTGCCCAATTATGGATAAAACCCCACCTTGGGTAAACCCAAGGTTTCATCCCAACCCATCATCAAGTTGAGACACTGAATGGCTTGACCCGCTTGACCTTTAATCAGGTTGTCAATGGCTGACATGACAATTACACGGCGAGTGCGCGGGTCAACTTCTATACCTATATAACAAATATTAGTACCGCTAGCCCATTTTGTATTCGGGTAAATGCCGCTATCACAGACTTTTATCCAGGGAGAATTACGGTAAAATGCTGTATAAATTGTTATAATATCATCGCCCACTAAACCAGGATCACGAAGTGTAGCATAAACCGTTGCCAAAGTTCCCCGCACCATTGGGACAAGGTGGGGTGTAAATTGGACTGTGACTTCATGACCTGCTAGTTCGCTACAAATTTGTTCAATTTCTGGCGTATGGCGATGACGGGTAACGCTATATGCTGCCAGGGAATTATCGGCTTCGGCTAACAATAAGTGGGTTTTGGGTTCTCGCCCGCCGCTTGATGTACCAGATTTAGCATCGATAATCGCTGTTTCGGGGACAATTAAACCTTGCTTAAATAGTGGTAAAAGTGCGATCAGACTGGCTGTAGGGTAAGCACCAGGACAGCCAACCAGTTGGGCATCAGCAATGCGATCGCGATACAGTTCTGGTAATCCATATACGGCGGTGGCGGCTGTATCATGGTCGCTTCTTTCTTTACCATACCAACTGGTATAGGTTGCCAAATTTCTGAATCTATAGTCTGCACTCAGGTCGATTACCTGGCATCCTTGTTCTAATAAAATGGGTGCAATTTGGCAAGCATGACCATTTGATAGTGAAAGAAATACCACTTGACAACGACTGGCGATAATTTCGGGTTCGATAGCCTCGATTGGCAATTTGACGACATTTGCCAAATGAGGGTAAGCAGTCGCCAATGACTTTCCGACAATACTATCTTCGCCTAAATAAACTAACTCGACTTCGGGGTGTTCCAGTAGTAATCGTACTAATTGCAATCCGCCATAGCCTGACGCGCCAACAATCCCAACTGGTACGCGTCTTAAATTACCCATGATCTCAAATCCTTATCCGCTTTTGGTTAATCTGTTGTGATCTGCCAACTACTAGCTACCAGAGGCGAAACTGAGAAAACGCCACAGAAGCCCAGCACCAGAGCATATTCAACGACACTGCACTAAAGCCCAATTTTAACGGTAGAGCTGACGCACAAGCATGAAAAAACAATGGCAGAAGGTTACAAAGGTATATAAAACCTTGGCAAGCCCATACTTTCACATTGCTAGTTTATATTTCTGCTGCATAAAGCAGCTACAATTTAAAATAAGAATTTGTTAAAAAAATTTACTATTGCTAGTTAAAATTCTCTGTGTCACAGTCTAAAAATACACAGCAGCCTGAAAACGCTCCCATTAATAAAGATTATCCCAATCCAGATATAGCTCCTCCAATGGAGGAGGCGAATCACGGTGTTACCTCTGCAAATCCAAATTTTATGTTTGATTCTATTGATGCTGCTTTGACAGAACTCAAGGCTGGTCGCGCCATTGTGGTGGTAGATGACGAAAATCGAGAAAATGAAGGCGATTTGATTTGTGCGGCTCAGTTTGCTACGCCTGACATGATCAATTTTATGGCAGTGGAAGCTAGAGGATTGATTTGTCTGGCGATGACAGGCGATCGCCTGGATGAACTCGATCTACCCTTGATGGTAACGAACATCACTGATCCCAATCAGACGGCTTTTACAGTCAGTATTGATGCCGGGCCGCATTTAGGCGTATCCACGGGAATCTCCGCCGAAGACCGCGCCCGCACTATCCAAGTAACTCTCAACCCAGGCACAAAACCATCAGATTTACGTCGTCCTGGTCATATTTTCCCGTTGCGGGCTAGAGTTGGTGGTGTCCTCAAACGTGCTGGACACACGGAAGCAGCTGTTGACTTAGCGCGATTAGCCGGATTATACCCAGCCGGGGTGATTTGTGAAATTCAAAACCCCGATGGTTCAATGGCACGGTTGCAGCAGTTAATTGATTATGCTAAACATCACAATCTCAAAATTATCAGCATTGCTGACTTAATTAGTTATCGCCTCAAACATGACCGCTTGGTATATCGGGAAGTGGTAACTAAGCTACCTAGTCAATTCGGTCAGTTTGACATTTACGCCTATCGTCACACCCTAGATCATACTGAACACGTTGCCATTGTCAAAGGCGACCCGGCTAACTTTAAAGATGAGCCAGTCATGGTGCGGATGCACTCAGAATGTCTCACAGGCGATGCTTTGGGTTCTTTGCGCTGTGACTGTCGGATGCAGTTGCAAGCTGCACTGAAAATGATTGAAACGGCTGGTCAAGGTGTAATAGTTTACCTGCGCCAAGAGGGACGAGGTATTGGTTTAATTAACAAGCTAAAAGCCTATTCTTTGCAGGATTTAGGTCTGGATACGGTAGAGGCGAATGAGCGTTTAGGATTTCCTGCCGACCTGCGCGATTATGGTATGGGAGCGCAAATACTGATGGATTTAGGCGTGAAAAAGATACGCCTGATTACCAATAATCCCCGGAAAATCGCCGGAGTGAAGGGTTATGGTTTGGAAGTGGTTGACCGTGTGCCGTTGTTAATCGAAGCCAATGACTACAATTCCTATTACTTGGCGACTAAAGCCAAAAAGCTCGGTCACATGTTGTTACAAACCTGTTTGGTAACAGTCGCAATTCATTGGCAAGATGACCCGCAATTGGTAACAAAACGCTACGAGCGTTTAGAGAAATTGCGGCATTTAGCGAGGAGTTATGATTTATTGTTACAAGAAGAAGCCCGTCCTTTAGCGATCGCTTTATTTGATGAGCCATCGTTAACAGTACACTTGGGTTTTGACCAACCAAAATTAGCTGCTGCTGACTGGTATCAACAAGACGGACATCCTTACCTGCAAGCCATTTTGCAAATTCTGGATAACTTAGCCACCTTACCTTACGTGCAGAAACTCGAATTTTTGATTTCTTCTGGTAGCGATCCCCTGAGTAATTTGCAAGTCCAGCTAGACAGGCAAACCATCCCACAGGGAGAGTTACCGTCTTCAGTAGGCGATCGCCTGGAAACACAGAAAATTTATAGTTTTATCAGGTAGGACGAGAAACCTCATACTCCATTATCTGGGGTGCGTTAGTCAACTGCTGAGATACCCAAAAATTATTCGTACTGATGCACCCCAATAACACACATCTTGCACCTATTCCTTAATGATAATTTTTGTAGGGTAGGCATTGCTTGCAAGTTGTTCAAACCCTTAATTTTAGGTTGTTGGGTGTGCATCGCCTGGAGCTTATTGAGAATGGTGCAAAATATGACCTAACAATCTATATAATTGATTTTTTTGTGTTCCCTAAAGCATTAATTACCTGCCCGATAAACTGGATTGATTTGGCGATAGGTGTTAAGCCAACTGAAGAATCTATCACTATCAAAACTAAAAGGATCAGCTCTTTCTCCAGAACGATCTACTGCTTTATGGGTAGTAATCCGATCCTCTGGTATTTGGCTTTGGGCAATTAACCAAGCTAAAGATTGATACTGCGCTTCTGTGTAACCACTATGAGATGTTATCAAATTATTGCCGCGCCCATCTGGTGGTGTTTCTAAGGAAACGTGGTAAGCAAAATTATTGACAGATGGTGGTAAATTAGGGTTAGTTTTCACAGTTTCCGGGCCATTTGCTCCCTCAAATACTGAGTTAGCGGCACCAAACGCCCGCTTGTCTGGAGGGACAAGATAAATTACAGTACCGTCTAACTCAACTATGGCGTGATAACTCGCTTGCCAACTTTCATCTTCATGGGGTGTTTGAAAGAAATTAACCGCGCTACTAGCTGAATTACTCGTTTCGTGAATGACAATAATTGGTTGATTATTTAAAACTACGCCGTTAACATCTTGAGTATATCTTTCTCCGTAGTTACTGGGGTCTACAGCAGCAATTTCGTATCTTGGTCTATATCTGTTAAAAGCTTCAGTAGTTATGTATCTTCCAGAAATAGGATTCGGTTTAGTTGGAGATGCCAGTAAACTTTGTTGTTGGTTAACTTCAGTCTCAACCTGCTGAATTTGTATTTGTGGATATTGACTCCAGGTTGTAATCTCTTGATTTGAGGATGTAGTTGTATTCTCTGGTAACTGTGTAACTTTCCCTGTGCTGAGTGCTAAAACTAAAGCAGATAACATGAAAAAAATGATTGATACTCTGCTAGCCCAGTTTCTAAAATTCATTTTTTTTATGCTTAATCAAGCAGTTTTAATTAATCTTAATATATCCTCTTAATATAAAACAGAACAATAACATAATTACGTCTGCTAACAGAGCTATTTCTCTAGAGAGAGTTAAATATAAGTTAAGTATTTGTTAAGATAAAAAGTCGCTAACAATAGAAATCAAAAATCACAGGACTTACGCAACTGGCACATTATTAGGGTGCGTCAAAGTAGATTATTTTTGACATCTGACGCACCCTAAAAGAAAGTTTCATGATGACACTTGCGTAAGTCCTAATACCAATTTTCTATGAAGTTGCATCAAATCAATGATTTAGAGACTAAGCATAGCTAGTCTCTACAGTGCAAAATAAAGTGCATCTGCTGCAACACCCCATGCCTAAAGTCAAGGGCTTCCGCAGCGAGGAGGTTCGGTGAATTTACAGGTTCACAAAAATACGGATGATTGCTGAGGCATTATCCTCTAGAAAGATACTTCCAGAGTAGAATTTTGCAACAATTGAATTAGTGATACAGCAGCTGTATTAAAGGTGTAGCAATGAAAAATGAGAATGTGAGAATTATTTCGTTGATTCCCAGTGGAACTGAGATTTTAGCAGCCTTGGGCTTAACGGATGCCATTGTCGGGCGATCGCACGAATGTGACTACCCGCCAGAAATCCAGAATCGCCCTGTTTGCACCCAGACACGCTTACACACCGATGCTTCCAGCAGTGATATACACAATGGAATGAATAAAATACTGCAATCGGCTCTCAGTATCTATCAAATTAAGACCGATGTTGTCGAGAGGTTAAAGCCTACCCATATTATCACGCAAGACCAATGTGATGTTTGTGCTGTTAGCTTTCGAGATGTGGAAAAAGCAGTAGACGAACTCACCCATACTTCACCTGAGATTATTTCTTTACAACCTAATCTACTAGAGGATGTTTGGAATGACATTGAACGAGTCGCTCATATATTTGGTGTAGATGCTGTCCACGTATTAGAAAACTTAGAAGCGCGTGTCAAAATTTGTCAGCAAAAAATCCAGGGACTTTCCTTAGCAGAATTACCTAATGTTGCCTGTATTGAGTGGACAGATCCCTTGATGGTAGGAGCAAATTGGATTCCTGAATTAGTCAACTTAGCCGGAGGACAATCACTATTTTGTGTCACAGGTCAACCTTCCCCTAATTTGCGATGGGAAACACTGTTAGTGAGTAATCCAGATATCATAGTATTTATGCCTTGTGGTTTTGACTTAAATCGCACTCGTCAAGAAGCCAAACTATTGACGCAAAACCCAGAGTGGCAAAATCTCCATGCTGCCAAAACTGGTAGAGTCTACATTACTGACGGCAATGCTTACTTTAACCGTCCAGGCCCCAGACTGGTAGATTCTCTAGAAATTATGGCAGAAATTTTACATCCAGAAATTTTTGATTATGGCTATAGAGGCACAGCTTGGGAACGGTTATAACTCAACTTGCTCAAAGCCAACCACCAAAAACAGCAAAACCGTAATACTTCCAAGGTACAGCCACCGTCTTAAACCCAGCCTGAGTCAGCATTTGCAGGTGGGTTTCTAAAGTAGCGAGTTGGTCTTGACTGGAGTACCCTTGTGTGCTGCTTTGTCCGACTTTCGCGCGCACCTCTGTTAAATTAATTCGTTGCTGGTTTGCCCATTCCTCTCGTGCCGCTTGATACATTTCTGCTAAAGTAGATGATTCTGGTAAGGTAGGGTCAGCATTCCAAAAACAACCATTGGGATGCAGGCTAGCAGCAATACGTTGAAATAACTTTAACTTCATTTCATCTTGAAGATGGTGAATTGCTAAGGATGATACACAACCATCCAACTCTTTGCCTATATTTAATTTTTCTGGATTAACTGCCCAGTCACCAAAATCTGCTTGTACCCCAGTCCATCTTTGCCCATACCCAGCACTAGCAATTTTAGCTTGGGCAAATTCCAACATCCTGGGTGAATAATCTAAGGCTATAACTTGAGCGTCGGGACAGTGTTTTAGTAGCTTCAGACTCAACTCGCCAGTGCCACAGCCTAATTCTAAGATGCGACTACTCCTAGATGGAAGACAACGGGTGATGACTGCCAGCATCTCATCATATTTTGGCAATAACTGGCGAATCCCGTTGTCAAAATCAGCAGTATTAGCAAATACTTCTCCAGGAAATATCTGTGACATATTCTGTCCATCAAGTCTTTCATCAATCAATCTTACAGCATGATGAGTTTTGCAGATGGGGCGATGAGGCTGGAGTTGTCAGCGTGGCGAACATTTATTCTAGTTAGGAGCGATCAGCCTACCCCTACGGGGAAGCAAGCTATGGGTAGCGTCTCGCTCCAGCAGCTTCAGCCATTAATCAACCGTTGATTAACCTGGGCGAAGGACGGGGTTT
Source organism: Anabaena sp. 4-3 (assembly GCF_001597745.1). GTDB lineage: Bacteria > Cyanobacteriota > Cyanobacteriia > Cyanobacteriales > Nostocaceae > Trichormus. The sequence continues at coordinate 51,743 of NZ_LUHJ01000056.1, forward strand.
TAAACCCAGTTTTTCGATAACCAGCAAATACTGAAGATAATAAAGATAGCCACTCATTAAGGAGACGAACCATTCCCATCTTTGGGAAACAATATGCTACAGCTTATCACCATCGTCATTGTCGTCATTCTGGGTTCAGCATTATGCTCTAGTGTAGAGACGGCACTGTTTTCTGTATCTACCCTGAGAGTTAGACAATTAGCACAATCAAATAACCCTTCAGCCGTTGCACTTTTGGCGATTCGGGAAAATATGAATCGACCAATTGCGACTATTGTTATCCTCAACAACATTTTCAACATTATTGGCAGTATTGTCACTGGGAGTGTTGCTACTCAAGCCCTAGGATCTGAGTGGCTGGGTGTATTTTCCGCAGTCTTAACTTTCCTGATTATTATTTTTGGGGAAATTATTCCCAAAACCATCGGCGAGCGATATTCTGAACAACTCGCCATGCTGGCGGCTCTACCTGTAACAGCATTATCGATTGCCTTCACACCCTTGGTGTGGATTTTAGAAAACGTCACAGCACCGTTTTCTCAAGGTAAAAAAAGACCCACAACTAACGAGGCGGAAATCAAGTTATTAGCAAATATCGGTCAACAGGAAGGAATTATTGAAAGCGATGAAGCAGAAATGATTCAACGGGTGTTTAGACTCAATGATGTCACAGCCGCAGACCTGATGACTCCCCGGATTATGCTGACACACATACGCGGTAATCTCACCATAGCGGAGGCAAAAACAGATATCATCGCCTCTCAACATACTCGGATTCTTGTTACCGATGAGTCGATTGATCAAGTCATGGGATTTGCCTTAAAACAGGAATTGCTCACAGCAATGGTGGAAGGACAAAAACATCAAAACATCTCTACGCTGACTCGCAAGGTTCGCTTTGTTCCAGAGGTAATTCAGGCAGATAGACTGTTGAAAAACTTTATAGAAGCCCATGAACATCTGGCGGTAGTGGTAGATGAGTATGGAAGTGTTGCTGGTGTTGTCACCTTAGAAGATGTGTTGGAAGTAATTACTGGGGAGATTGTTGATGAAACTGACAGAAGTGTTGATTTGCAAGAAATAGCCCGCAAAAAGCGAGAAAAAATGTTGCAGTCTCTCAGTATTAAGTAGTTGGGTGTGGGGCATCAAATAAGTCAGAAATCAAATGTCAAAAGTCAATAATTCTGGGAAAAATTATTTAATTTTGAATTTTGAATTTTGTAGGCGTAAGCCTTCCCGTAGGGTATTTTGAATTTTGAATTTATTTATCCCCCTCATCTCCCCTACTCCCTGACTCCAATTTCTTGGACTGGCTGGGCTGCACTATCCTGTTGTGACATGATTAAAGTTATTCCTGCCACTGCCAGCATTGCCATTGTAGCTAAACCTAGTACGGCTGTTTGCTTTCTTAATCTCACAGATGCCACTAAAGTTTCTATCGCATTGGCAGCAGCAGTAGGTTGTATTGGTTGTAAGGCTGCTAATGCAGTTGCTGCATTTGGGTAGCGGTGTTGAGATTTGGGTTCTACCATTTTGCTTAACCACCACTCAAAACGGGGATGAATGTGAGGTATTAATTTTTGAAAGTGAAAGCGATAATTACTGTCAATTAACTTGCTAATATTTCCAGAACGGGTGGCAGTGAGTAAGCAAATCAGAGTTGCACCTAAGCTATATAAATCTGAAGCTTGAGTCAGAGAATCACCGTTTTGTTCTTCTGGGGGCATGAAACCAGGAGTTCCTGCCGCCAAGCTACTCAAGGCCATTTTCTCACCCTTTACCTGAGCCAAATCAAAATCAACTAGGTAGGCATTCAAATGCTCATCTAGTAAAATGTTCTCTGGTTTAATATCCCGATGGATAATTGGGTCAACTTGTTGTTGTAAATAAACCAAAATTTCTAACATTGACACAGCTATTTGCTTAATTTCTTCTGGTTTAAAGCTGCGTCTTGAAGCCAGAGAAGGAGCGTTTTTATACTCTTGTATTATGTAAAAAACCGTAGGTGTAGCAAAAGAATTAAGATAGCGGGGAATACGGGGATGGTTGAGTCTTTGCAGGATTTCTACTTCTCGTTGATATGCTGTGACACCCAACCAGTCAGCACCAGCATGAGCAAGACTAAAGGCTTTAATTACTACCTGTTGATGAGAGTGGCTGACTTTAGCAAGGTAAGTGATGCGTCCACCTTCCTGATTCCGTCCCAGTTCTTGAAGCACTTCATAACCTAACGCAGAGAAATCTGGATGGTGAATTAAGGGAATTATCCCTTGATTACGCACATCAAACTGCATTAAACACCACCTAAGTTTGATTTTGTCAAGTGTATTTCACAAATGATAAGTATTCACCCAGATTTTTACTTGCCATTCTGCCTTGATGCACAAAGACGCATAGATGTTTAAGTGGTTATGGGATGCTGCCTGAAAACGTGATGTTGAGTGAAGACGCGAGGATAAATTTACGAGAAGCCGCTCTGTGAGCGGCTACGCGTCTCTACAAAATTGCTGAGGAAACAATACTAGCCTCAGAGTGTTTAACCTAAGCGTTGCTGTGCTAGCCAATCAATAATCTGGGTATTGACGATATCTGGTACTTCATCGTGGGGACAATGACCGGCTCCCGGAATGGGTAAGATTTTAATATCTTTGCCATTTTCCAGTGCCTGTTCGTAAATCTTCACCCCTGTAATTGGTGTCCAAGGATCATCAGCACCCCAAATTACTAATAATGGACGTTCTATTTGGGGTAATAGTTCCTCTGGTGCTGGCCCTGGGGGTGCTGAGAGAATGGAAGCGAAAACCTGTTGTGCGCCGGGGTCGCAGGATGGTGTATAAAGTAATTCAACTAATTCATCAGTAACAGCAGTGCGATCGCGGTAAACTTGGTAAAGGGTGCGGCGAATTTGCGATTTTTGGCGGATGCGGTTAAAGACAAATTTACCAGTAATGGGCGATCGCACCACTCGATTAAAAGCCGCCATGACAATTCTCAGGGGTGGGTTCAATTCATGGGGACGATGACTTAAACCACCAGCCGAATTAATTAATACACCACCAGCACTAATGTCTGGATGTTCTGCCAAGACAATCAAACTTAAAAGCGCGCCGATAGAATTACCAATAAATACCGCAGGTTGTTGAATATGGGCTGTCCAAAAATCCTTTAACAGTTCTACCCAAACTTCTGTACTGTACTCAATGGGTGCTTTATCCGAACCACCAAAACCCAAAAGATCCAAAGCAAAAACTTGGTATCCCGCACTGGCTAAAACTGGAATATTCTTGCGCCAATGTCCAATGGATGCGCCAAAGCCATGCACAAGTACCAACGGTTGTCCAGTACCCATGACTGTATATTGAATTTTGTAATTTCGCCAAGTCCAAACCAGTTTTTCAAAGTTACCCGTGGTTACTAGCTGCTGGGTGGTTAAAGTCATTATTAAGATTCCTATACTATGGCTTTATATACTAAAGTGTCTCACTTCTGACCAATCTCAGCAAAGTGCTATCTTCAGACCAGAAATCATCAGAAATCCCAATACCAACCATAAGATTTTACCCTGGTATGACAAACTTTCACAGGTTAATGGGTTATGGGGAGAGGTTGCCATACAATATCTCTACATAATCATGATTCTTCTAGATTTAATGTTCTCTCAGGACTAACATTTTCTTTGATATAAATATCTCGAATGGGGAAAGGAATAGAAATACCTTCTTCTTGATAACGTTTGTGCAGTTTTTTAATAAATAAATGTCTGCCAATCCGTTGATCAAAATATTCGCTAACCCGCATATATAATGTAAAGTCTATACTAAAATCATTGAAAGTATGAAATCTAATATATGGCTCATTGGCAATTAATTCCGGTGCAATTGATTGCATCACCTCATGAGCGACTTCTACAGTAACTCTTTCGACTTTTTCTAAATCACTATCATAACTCACACCCACTGTCATTGTTAAAGTTATTTCTTTGGCAGGGAGATGATAGTTAGTAAAAATTGTGGAAGCTAGCTTAGAATTTGGTACTATGATTACGTTGTTAGAAATTTCGCGAATAGTTGTATTGCGCCAAGAAATATCTGTGACATATCCCTCATTTCCATCATCTAATTTGATATAATCACCAGTTCGTACTTGCTTAGAAAGAATCAAGTAAAATCCAGAAAACAAATTAGCTAAAGTGTCTTGTAATGCTAAACCTACTGCTAAACCACCAACTCCTAAAGTTGTGATAATCGGTGTAATTTCAATCCCTAGGGTTTGTAGTAAAATTAAGACTCCCAAGCCCAAAACAGCAGCTTTAGCTAGGTTAGAAATTAGTGATGCTGTTGCTCTTTCTGCTGATTGAGTATATAAACTAACAAAACCCGCAGTTAATCTGGCCAAGACTAAGGTGACTGAAAACAGAAAGACAATTTTAGTTATTCTCTGTAATAAAAAGCTAATATCTGTCTTGATGGGCGCACTCACAATAGCGGCTGAAAACCCTGCAAGCATAAACCAAAGAAATGGCATACGTTGCAGAGATTTAAAGATGATTTCACTGCCAGGAATTTGTTTCTTAGCGGCAAATTTTTTCAGTTTATTGAAAATAACTTTTTCGCCAATTATGCCTGACAGTAAGCCAACTAAGGTGAAAGCTACAGGTAAAATCCAGTCCATCATCATCAATTTTGACTTTAAATATTGTATTGACAATTGAATGTAGACGCTGGTGCAATCTCATTATTGCAAAATTTTACCTCAATAATGACTTGGGGGAGAAACTGGGGAGATGAGGGAGATGAGGAAGCAGGGGAGCAGAGGGAGCGGAGGAAGCGGAGGAGAAAAACTAATGACTAATAACTAATAACTAATCACTAATAACTCATGACTAAATAACATGGATTTACCAATTATTTACCACCCTGATTACGTTGCGCCACTACCTGAAGGGCATCGCTTCCCGATGGCGAAATTCCGAAAACTCTATGAATTGCTGTTAGCTGACGGTGTAGCGCATCCCGAACAGTTTTACACGCCTATGCGTCCTGACTCAGAGTTAATTGAGTTAATCCACACCCCAGACTATGTAAAAGCTTATTGTGAAGGTACTTTAGATTTTAAAGCACAGCGTCGGATTGGTTTACCTTGGAGTCAAGCTTTAGCTAATCGTACTTGTGTGGCGGTTGGTGGCACAATACTTACAGCCCAGTTAGCATTGAGTCAGGGTTTAGCTTGTAATACGGCTGGCGGAACCCATCATGCTTTTCCCGGTTATGGTTCTGGTTTTTGTATTTTCAATGATTTAGCGATCGCTTCCCGTGTTATACAAAAACAAGGTCTAGCGCAAAAAATTCTCATTGTCGATTTGGATGTGCATCAAGGCGACGGTACAGCGTTGATATTTCAAGAAGACAACAGTGTTTTTACCTTCTCCATGCACTGCGAGGTTAATTTCCCAGGAACTAAGCAACAAAGTGATTTAGATGTTCCCCTACCTGTGGGTATGGAGGATGACGCTTATTTACAAACCTTGGCGAGTTACTTACCAGATTTACTCTCAGATGTCAAGCCTGACTTAGTATTTTATGATGCTGGTGTTGATCCGCATATAGGCGATCGCTTAGGTAAATTAGCTTTAACTGATACTGGGCTTTTCCGTCGAGAAATGCAGGTGTTAAGTACCTGTGTTAGTGCTGGCTACCCCGTCGCCTGTGTCATTGGTGGCGGATACGCTGATGATATGCAGTCTTTAGTTTGGCGGCATTCTTTAGTACATCGAGCTGCCAGTGAGGTTTACCGCCAATATAAATTATAGTAACTTTATGCGTAATCTTACTGAAAACAAAATTTTTAGATATGTTTTAATGTAATTAAACTAAAGAACCCTATTGGCACATATAGGTTTTGTTGATGGACAATCCCAAAATCAGCATCTACGAATTATCATCCGAAGATTGGGGATATAATTTGCTAGGTTCGGCAATTGACCGTCTTATTCGTGAGCTTGAAGGTCAAACTGTTCTTGAGGCTTATTCAGAATTTCAGCAAAGGCGAGGGCGTGCTAATGAATTAATGAAGGAATTGTTTGGACAAAAACCTTGCCTATTTTATGTACGCCGCAAAGGGCAAGGAAAACAAGACGGAGAAGAAATCTGGGAGTTAACAATAGCCACAGATAGAGATGATGCGTTACTCCCTTCAAGACTTGAAAACCTGGGAAAAACTCTAGGATTAAGAGCTGCTGTAGAACAAAATGGATATGGCGGTTTACAAATACTTTCTACTCGGTTGTTAGAAACTAAATCAGGTTCTGGTGATGGCTATGCTTTACCTTGTCTTTTGCGCCTACTGCCAAACTACAAATACCAAATTAATATTCCATCAGCAGCACTAAATAGAATAGCTAAAATGCCCATCTATGGTGATCATCTACCTACAGAGGAGCAGATTAAAGCCTGGAAAGCATTTTTACAAATAGAGAAAAAAATTGCTCAAGCACGTCAATTTTGTGTATTTTTTTCAGGTCATAATTATGGCTCTGCTACCAGAACCATCAGCTTTGATATTAATGTAGACTCAGCGACTGTTGACGGTGCTGAAGAAAATTCCCTTGATGCGGAAGATTTTTGGCAACGGGTAAGACGGGCAAAAAATGAAGATATCAGGTTGTTTGAGACTGTTCCTGATAGAAAAAACTGGCGTGATAGTCGCCAATTAGGATTGATTGAAGGATTTGATTCTCAGAAGTGTAGTATTCGCGTGAAGCTAGAACGTGAATTAGCAGAACAGATGGCAGATGGGGTTTATCAACTACCGTCTCAAGGATTTTTATATTTTCAAGCTGCTGGTGATATACAACAGATTCGTCGTAAAGAAAAAGCTTTAGAAGACTTAAATCAAGGTCGTACCCAAAACCCCTACTTAGGAAATTTCTTATTCGACGCTTCCCAAGCAAGACCAATTCAAAATATTGTTCAACTTCAACCAGAGGATTTGTTATTATCATCCGCTAATCCTAGCCAGAAAGCAGCAGTAGAAATGGTGCTTGCATCTGAGGATTTAGCTCTGATTCAAGGGCCACCAGGTACAGGTAAAACTACTGTAATTGCTGAAATTTGCTATCAAGTTGCTCTGCGGGGTGGACGTACTTTAATTGCTTCTCAAGCTAATTTAGCAGTAGATAACGCCCTGAGTCGATTAGTTCACAACCCTGTAATTCGGGCTGTAAGAAAGGGGAAAGCTGAAAAAGTAGGAGAGGAAGGACAGCAATTTTTAGAAGACAAAGTAATTAATACGTGGCTACAAAATACAGCTACTTACTGTGAAAACAACCTTGGACAAAGACTTGACAATGTAAAAATCTTACATCACTTGTTGACATTATCACAACGATTTTTAGAATATCTGAAATTAGAAGAGATATTCCAACAAAAACAAAGCCTATTAGAAACACGCAAAGCTAATTTAGAGTTAGCCTGTACAAACAAAACTAATGAATATCAACAACTAACAGCACAAATAACTGAGGTTGAATCTCTCAAGGTTGCTGTAGATAATTTATTAAATCAAGAATCTTCAGTAGGCTGGCAAGAATCACAACTTGTCAATTTATGGAATAGCCTTTTGTCATATATATCTACAGATATTTATGTTCGAGACTTTTCTGCAAATCTTCGGATAGCAGTCAATTTAGCTTCTGAACTTGGCATAATCCACCCAAATGTTAGCTTATTTGGTTTAGCTGCTTGGTTACATAATACAGCCACCGTCAACATTTCTGAATTGAAGACAGCTTTAGATTATGCGAATCATACAGTTACAGCTATGATTGAAGCTGAGTCAGCCGCACAGACTCATAGACAAAATTTGCAATCTTTTGCTGAACTTAATTCAAACCACGAAGAATTTATGAGTGTTCAGCAAAGCTTACAACAAAAAATTAGGAAATTACAAAAACGTCAGTCTGAAATCAATTCCGCAGAAATTTCACTAGATACATGGCTAAGTACAGCAGCATCTAATGTGTTTAACAGCTTGAAACAATCTTTTAAAAACCGTCAAAAGTTTACAGTTGAATTAATAGAACTTCCTGTGGAATTATTAACACTTATACAGAAATATAATCATCCAGGCTGGGAAAATACTTTTGCTGATTGTCAACTAAAATTTAATGAATTGATTCAGCAATATAGTCAATGGGATAAATCTTATAAACTGCTGGGACAAATAAAAGATTTAGTAGGAAGAGGACAAAATTTATTAGGAAATCGCAAACTCAGAGAAACTGATATTTCTCAGATGATTGCTATTAAAGAAATAGATTCTGTTGTGTCTCTTTTTAAACTCAAGCAACTAGCACAAAATAGTATTGATGAAATTGAGAAACCTTTGGGTATATGGGAACAGATTATTGAAGGGATTATTGCATTTGCTGTTAATTATAAAAACTTAGAGCCAATTGTTAAAATATTACGCCCATATAGCCGTCGTTACCGTGCGTCAATAACCCTTGAGTTTATTAAAAGGCAAACTAGAATTATACTTCATAGAGTTAAACCGATTGATAGTGAATCAATTATAACTGAGATTACAAACGAATTAGTACCAGGTATTAATAAAAACGCGCTCAAATGGCTGAATCAATTACAGACTGAAACAGAACAAACTCAACAACAGCTAGAAAGAGAATTAAGTGAACAGGTAAGTTTTGCAGATAATTGTCAACAACAAATCCTGGCAATTCAAGAATCTTTAAGAATTTCTCAGAATGAAGCAGACTTTAAGATAAAAAGAGCGATCGCACTATTGCAAGAGCTTTCCCAATTCTCACATTTACCAGATGAATTGCGGGTTGCAGTTGCAAGAATGCTTGACAATACCTCTAATATATTAGCTGATATTCCACAATTTACAGCAAAAATACATCCTATTGAAAGTCGAATCAAACAACTAGAAAATGTCTTATCTTTAATAAATCATTTGGCGTTGCTTTCAAAAATTAAATCTTTGCTGATAGATAAAATATCACATATACAATCAACACAATCAAAGTGTAACAACCAACTGACAGAATATCAGAAGCAACTCAGCGAGATTATAGTTACCTTACAGCAAAACTTAGATGAGTTATCAGCAGAAAGAATCTGGTGGAAGTCAACATGGGAAACAATACCTGATAAATTTAAAATTGCGATTTCTGCTAATGACTTGTTTTCCATAGAAGCACTATATAAAGTTAAAAACCAGTTTAATTCTTGGCAAGAGCAACTAAAAAATGAAGAGGATTATTTAACAAGATATCAGAACTTTATTCAAGATTGGATTCAAAAACTACGTCAACCATCAGAAAGCGATCGCAATGATTTGAGACGAATTTATTTAGATAATGCCAATGTTGTTGGTATTACCTGCGTTCAGGCTGCTAATCCTCATTTTAATCAAGAATTTAAATATTTTGATGTCGTTATCATTGATGAGGTTAGTAAATGTACTCCTCCAGAGTTACTAATTCCAGCCTTAAAAGGTAAAAAATTAGTTATGGTAGGCGACCATAAACAATTACCACCAATGCTCGATACTAACACTTTAGAAGAAGTTGCCCAAGCAATTGGTAGTACACGTGAAGAACTAGAATTTTTAGAAGAGTCTCTTTTTAAACTTCAGTTTGAGTCTGCTGATCAAAGCATTAAGCAAATGCTAACTATACAATATAGAATGCACCCCTTCATTATGGGTGCAATCAATCAGTTTTATGACAATAAACTAGAGTCTGGCATTTTAGAACCTGATACAAAACGCGCTCATAATTTAGCAGATAAAATTATTCAAGAACAACACCATCTAGTTTGGATAAAAACACCTATAAGTCCTGATTATCGAGAGAAAAAAAAGGGTACTTCTTTTATTAATCCTCAAGAAATTGATGTGATTGAAACTTTGTGTCACCATTTTAATAATCTTTGGGCTAATAAGGTGACTAATGGTGAACCAAAAAAAGAAATTGCCGTAATTACATTTTATGGCGCACAACTCAGAAAAATTGATGAAAGACTGCGTTCTGAATCATTTCCATATTTACAAATTCGTACTGGTACAGTTGACCGCTTTCAAGGTATGGAAAGACCTGTGGTGATTGTTAGTATGGTTCGCAACAATAAGGTTCAAGATGTGGGATTTGCTAAAAAGCCAGAACGGGTTAATGTAGCCTTTTCCCGCGCTCAAGAACTACTAATAATTGTAGGCTGTCACGAATTATTTACTGGTCAACGCGGAAAAGTTGGCAATATGTACTCTCAAGTTTCTCAAGTTATCCGTCATCAAGGAGGTTTGATTGATGTTTCTCGCATCTGCGGCTAAACCTATTGATGAAAATCTGAAAAGTTTAGTAGATAAAATTGAAGCACAAAGTTCTAGCTTATCAGTCTTAGCAGCACGTCAATTTCGATATAATCTCTACCAAACTCCTATAGAGTTAACTATTAAAGAAGCCCGCAATTTTAATCTACTTGAAGAGTTCATTATTCGAGCCGGAATTGAATTTGACACCCCAGCAACAGCAGATGAATTAGCATCTGTGCTTGGTCTTGATACTGTATTTATAACAAGTACGATTTCTACACTGCAATCATTACAAGTTATAGGAAATACCTCAGAAATTACTGTTACACCTGAAGGTCGTTTGTTTTATGAGAGGGGTTCTGTACCTCAACCACCATACGCAGTACAGATTTATGCTATTACCAGCCCTTTAGAAGAGAATATTATTTTTAAGTATGAACCATTGGATTTATTAGATAATGCCTTAATGTCACTGCCGAATTTAGCAGATTTTGTAACCATTGAACAAGAAAATAATGATGTTATCTCATTACCATTAGATGAGCTACAGCAAAAGATTCAGGCTTCTAGTTTAGCTCTTCATGTTCCAGAACAGGGAAAAATTATTAATTCATGTACAATTACCTCACCCAGCCAAATAATTTGGAGAAAAATAGAATTCTTAGTAATTTTCGATGCAAATGATGATAAATTGAATATTCAAGTACGCAGTGGTAATAAAATTTTAGAATCTGTAACAACCAAGCTACAATCCCTTTTAGCTGAAGAGAGAATTTCGCTAAAATCATTGTGTCATTTGTCTGATGACATCATCAATTTTGAACGCGAAGTGACTCTTAAAAGGAAAAATGCTGAAATAGAAGCTAGAGTTGAAAAAATTAGACAAAAAGCACTAGCCAACAAGACAGAAACAGATTCAAATACAGATAAATCAATAGAAGCTGGTACAGCTATTCAATTACGTGATAGACAGATTAATCAAGCTTTTTGGGAAGTATTAAAATCAGCAAAACGTCAAATTCTGATATATTCCCCTTGGGTCAGTGCTGCTGTTGTAGATGAAAAGTTTCTCAAGCTACTACAAGAATTAGTAAATCGTGGAGTTTGGATTTTAATTGGACATGGAATTGCACGACGACAAGAAGATGAGGACAGACCAATACCCCCAGAAGTAGAAGCAAAACTACAGGCGATAAAAACATCTGATGGTTTACCCGGTGTAAACATATTTTGGTTGGGAGACTCCCACGTTAAAGAAATAATAGTTGATCAAGAGATTCATCTATGTGGATCTCATAACTGGCTTTCCTACCGTGGTGACTACCTACCACGAGGGGAGTCAGTATATAAGGTGACAATTCCGAATCAAGTACAAGAAGCCTACGAGTTTTTGTCTCATCGCTTTCAAGACCACGCTCAAACATTATGGCAAAAAGCTTTACAAGTGCGTGATCCTCAGATGGCGATCAATTCTTTGTGCGTATGGGCTTCATTAGGTATGGAAGATTTAGCACTTAAACAGATAGAGGATAACAATTGCTTAGAACTTCTCCCAGTCTGGGAAAAGATTAAAGCCCAAGGTCAAAGAAGCGTGAGTACATATAAACACAATTAGACAGCGAATAAACTAGCAATTATCAAGCTTTAACTGATACTGGGCTTTTCCGTCGAGAAATGCAGGTGTTAAGTACCTGTGTTAGTGCTGGCT
>NZ_LUHJ01000056.1:63867-100499 GCF_001597745.1 Anabaena sp. 4-3
CTTAGTACATCGTGCAGCTAGTGAGGTTTACCGTCAGTATAGGTTGTAATCTACTGCTATCTAAATCAGCATTTCATGAGAAGATATTAAACAGTAGTATTTAAAGAAGTTATCAGAATTCAAAATGCAATCAGTCGGGCATTCCTTCCCATCACTGATGGAAAATTACTCAACCTTGATTTTCTCTATAAAGTATTTAATTATTTAATTAAATCAAAATTAGATAATTAATAAAAATTATCAATGAACCAGGGATATTATTCTTGACATTCATAATTTTATGTGTATGAGGTAACAAAGTCGTTAACCTCTGTTTAAAGTTTCATATTTTTTAACTTTAAATTAGCTCTGATAGTCGATGTAGACAACCGTCTAATTCGATACAATTTATAGGCTGAGAGAGCCGAGGAGAAAGCAGTGGTCTTATTAAAAGGCTTTGAAATTGAAATGTACACCGGCACGCCTCAAGGTGAAATCGTCGGTCTCTCGGATCAGATTGTGGCAGAGTTGGATGGGTTTGTACGTGAACCAGATAGCCGTAATGTAGAATACACAACCAGTCCATCCGAGAATTATGAAAATCTGTTGTGCGCCTTGCTACGTCCTCGGCGCGAGTTGCGGAAATATCTGGAAAAATTGGGAGATTATACCCTCATTCCGGGGAGTACCTTATCTTTAGGTGGAAGCGATCGCTTTTTTCGTTCCGATCCCAGCAACCCATATCACGACTATATAGAAAATACTTACAACACCAAAGTAGTCACCGCTAGCGTTCATATCAATATAGGTATTGATGATCCAGAAGTGTTAATACGGGCTTGTCGCTTAATTCGTCTGGAAGCACCGCTATTTTTAGCCTTGAGTGCCTCATCTCCCTTCTTAGATGGCAAAGTTACAGGTTATCATTCCACCCGTTGGGCTACCTTCCCCCAAACACCCGCCTACGTTCCCCTATTTGAAAGTCACGCCCATCATATTGACTGGGTAGAACAGCAACTAGCAGCAGGAACAATGCAAAACGTGCGTCATTTGTGGGCGTCAGTCAGGCCAAATGGCGATCGCCGTCCCTACGATCTCAATCGTTTAGAATTGAGAATCTGTGATTTAGTCACAGATCCCATCGCCTTGCTAGCGATTACAGCCCTCTTGGAAGCGCGAATCTTGCAAATCATCGAAAATCCTGAAATTGAGCCGTTAACCCAAAGTATATTTTCTCCCGAAGAACTAATCACAATTACCACTCAGAACGAAATAGCGGCTGCTAGTGCGAGTCTAGATGCACAATTACAACACTGGCAAGATGGACGCAGCATCATCGCCAGAGATTGGATTGCTGAATTATATAAGGAAGTTTGGGCGATCGCTAAACAGCAAGGTTTTAGCTGTTTCCTCTCTCCCTTACACAAAATCCTGCGGGAAGGTAATGAAGCTCAACACTGGCTACAATTGCATGGAGTTGGTTTTGACTCCCAGCGAGTGATTAACCAAGCGATTACAGCTACCCGCGAACGGGAAATTGAACTACAAAACAAGTTGTGTTCGCCTCTAGTCGCATAGAGAGTTACCTGATTGCAGCGTGATTTTCCTGGGAATAGCAAAATTTTCAGGAAAATAAATCATCTTATTTAGTCATTAGTCATTAGTCATTAGTCATTAGTCATTAGTCATTAGTCATTAGTTTCTCTTCTCTGCTCCTCCGCTCCCCTGCTCCCCTGCTCCCCTGCTCCTCCACTCCCTATTCCCTGTTTCAACCTGATTTTTTCGTTTTAAAAATCTAATCAATAGGTACAGCTTGACAATTATTAACAAAACCTATGGTCAACCTCTGTCTATTGGTAGATTTTACATGGTAAAAATAGTTTTTTATACAAATAAAATTTCTCAGAAAAATGCCGCAGGTAGTTTTAGTTAATCCGCAAATCCCCCCAAATACAGGTAATATTGCCCGTACTTGTGCTGCTACAGATACAGAGTTACATCTAGTCGGGCCATTGGGATTTGAAATTAGCGATCGCTACCTCAAAAGAGCCGGTTTAGATTATTGGCCTTACGTCAAACTGCACTATCACAAATCGCTAGAAGCCTTTCAAAACGTACGTCAAGAGCGCGGTGGCAGATGGTTAGGATTTTCTGTAAGAGGCAGTCATAACTATGTTGACTACCAATATCAAGACGATGACTGGTTACTGTTTGGTAGTGAAACTGCTGGCTTATCACCAGAAGTTCTCTCAGCTTGTGATACCACCTTATACATTCCTATGGCTCAACCAGGGGTTCGCAGTTTGAACCTTTCCGTCAGTGTGGCTATAGGTTTGTTTGAAGCTCGTCGTCAGTTAGGTTATTTACTGTAATAGTTAAACATATTTTGCTTAAGTAGAGTTACTTGTGCAAAATATATATTTTCGTTACAAAATCAGGCTGATTGAAAAATCAACTTCTAAAATCAAGAATCAATTTAAGTAACTCTTAATACTGAAATTGATAGTGTCAAACGTAATTATACGTAAAAAGCCACAAATGTTGAGGTGGGTTGATATAAGAAATCTGTATATCAAATTCCATCCGATCTCGAATTTGAATGATAGATTTTGATGAATTCAAATTGTCTGATTTCAGGAACCAAAAACTTGAAAACCCTTTCTTATGAAGCATTTGAACTATTGTGGTGGGATAGCTGTCTCTGGGAAGCTAAAAAAATGTTGAGAGTTTGTACGGTTGCCTTTTAGGGAATAATCAACTTAAAGTCTCGTGTTGGGAAGACGGATCAGGGAAAAAAACCTTGAAGATATCTACAGCAAGGGACATCACTTTTCCAGAAGTCGTAACCAAACAACTGCTCTTGGCGTGACAATGTACCGGACATAATGTTGAGGTATTTTTCAGTCACACCACAAGCAGCAACACAGGCAAAGACAACTGTAAACAGCAAACTGTTAAAGGATGTGAGGAGCGAAACAGACAGGTAAGCAGAGCAAGTTTAAGTTTTGCTAACAGATGTGAACTTGTCTAAATCAGAGAAGCAGGATAAATTTTGCATAAGCAACTCTGGTGAATGTAATTTTGGGATATCGTGTGATGTGAACAAAATTATGGACAAGTATCAGGCTGGAAAATTGAGGTCAGTTAAGCGCTAGTGATCATAGGAGGTCGTCTTTGAAACGAGCATTGAAAAAAAGAGAAAAGGCTGTGCTGAAAAATACCCCTAGCAGCGATGATGCCCCGGCAGATCAGTTAAACATATCCAATAGTAAAATGATCCGTCGAGCGCAAACACAAGCCGCGATGATTGGCTTGGCCATCTCAATGGGAGCAACTGGTCTCTTGGTGACTCGGCAAGGCGATCAAGCCCAAGCAGCAGCCCCAGTAGGCAGCCAAAAAGCCGCCTCAACTATTTCTGCTGACTCTGATCAAGAAGTGAAATTTGCTGCCAGCAAGCTGGGCAACCCCATAGTTATCTCAGCAAGCGTGCCAGATAATCAGGTGATAGTAGAACCAACAGCAATTTCACAGGTGCCTGGGCTTGAAGCCAAATGGCAAGTTCTGGCAAGTGGAATGTCTGTACAGGCTGCTACCGCAGAGAACTTTTCCCCAAACACTGCCAAGCAAGAGCCATCTCCATCGGCGCAGACAGAGACTACAGCCGCCAAAGAGTCTGGAGAGCCACTTGCTAATGCTAATAGTGTGATTGTTGATCAAACTAAAACAATAAAAACAGAACCACAAACAGAAGTAGCCAATAGCACATCTGCCAGTGGCGAAATGAATGCTAAACTTAAGGCCCAGCAAGAATTTGCGCTCAATCGTTTACAAGAAAAATCGAACCGTTTAAGAAAAAGTCTGGCGGAGTTGCGGTCTGAGGAGTCCAAAGATTTATCAAAAACTACTACGCAGTTAACACAGCCTACAACTGTAGCAAATCAAATGCCGCCCCTCAGCACAAGTGGCACAGTGATCGAACAGTCAGCAAATGTGACTGCTGGTAGCCCAAACAATCTGGTATCAAGTTTAAAACAGCCGCAGGCAATTAATATCCCAGTGCAGCCAGCAGCGACAACTGCACCAGTGACATCAACAATTCCTGCGTCATCCCAGCAGAAAACCTATAACGTTAAACCTGGAGATACATTAGCGGCGATCGCGAAAAGACACAATATTTCCATCTCCGAATTAATTCAAGCAAATAGTCTGAGCAATCCTAATCAGCTGCAAATCAGTCAGAAAATTGTCATTCCTGCGGCTCCAGTCAACAGAGGGATTACCATTGAAACACCAGTGGTGGTTAATTCCCCTAGCCTAGAGTATGGCAATAATCCCGACAGAGCTACTTTTCCAGTCAGCATTGCTGGTGTTAACCGCAACTCAACCACTGGAGAAACATCAGTCATAGCGGATAACAGCAGAATCATCGTCCCGACACCAGCAACTAACAACAGCCCCACCCAAGCAGATGATGATCTAGTTGCGCCAGAAACAGCAGCTGATAATGCTGATAATGATAATATTGACGCTCAAGGCATGGGTGGAGAGACTCCAGTTCCATCAGATGTGGTGGCAACACAGCAGCGCAAACAACCAGCTAATCAAACAGCCACAGCCAAAAGCGATCCACGCCTCCAGAGCTTACAAGCAGAAATTCAGAGATTACAACAAAAATACCGCGCTCAAAAATCTGGAAATACTGCTATCCCAGAAGCTACCACTGAAAGCGAAAATGCTGCTGTAGCAATTCCCGTAGCTACTCCCAATAGCGTGACAGCATCTCAACCCAGAGCTAACCGCAAAAATTTAGCTATACCGATTGCTGTTCCCAGCCCACTTACACCGAGCTACGCAAATCAACCCGAACCCGTTAAGCCAGAATTTCGTGCGATTCGTCCTCTGAATAATGAGCCGATTAACCCGGAGTTCTTGTCTAACAATGGAGCTAGTCAGTTGAATTCCTCCCGCAACACACCGAGTCAACGGCTAGCAACACCTCCTACTGGTATCAATGCCAACGATTCTTTAGGACGGATGCGGGGAACAACTGTATCTCCCACCAAGCTGCCACCATTGGCAGCAGTAGACCAGTATTTACCACAACCAATTGACCAGGCAACACCACCTCCTTCCAACTCTTCCGTAGCCTATATTTGGCCGGCAAAAGGTGTACTCACCTCCGGTTATGGTTGGCGGTGGGGAAGAATGCACAGAGGAATTGATATTGCCAACGCCGTTGGTACACCAATTTATGCGTCTGCTGATGGCGTAGTCGAAAAAGCTGGCTGGAATAGAGGAGGATACGGTATTCTCGTAGATATCCGCCATCCTGATGGTAGCTTAACTCGTTATGCTCACAACAGCAGGGTCTTGGTACGAATAGGTCAACAAGTCCGCCAAGGTCAGCAAATTGCTGACATGGGTAACACTGGTTTCAGCACCGGCCCCCACAGTCACTTTGAAATTCATCCGTCAGGTAAGGGAGCAGTTAACCCCATCGCTATGCTACCCAGCCGTGGCCGCGTGTAGGTAGTATCTGGTTTGAATTTAATTACTTGATTGAGAAGAGGGAGTTGTACTCCCTCTTCTGCTTTTTCCTAATTTTGCCAAAATCCCCACCTTCATCGGGCGGGGATGGTGCTTCGGGCCAATCAAATGGTTTAATGTCCGTTGTCAGTTGATTTGGGGGTGGAATCGTCGTCTCACCCGCATTCATCCCACACCAGAGTTTCTGGGCGGGACTGTATGCGAACGCCCTAGGACTTAGGGCTGCTGATTTAGCTAAAAACCAGGCAATTCTAAACCACTGGTGAGTTCTTCCATGCGTTCCCGCATAGTTGCTGTAGACTTTTCATAGGCATTTTTCATCGCCACTGTCACTAGGTCAGAAAGCATATCTGCACCTTGTGCTAGTGCATCCGGGGAGATTTCCACACGTTTGGGTTCTTGGTTGCCACTGACAATTACCTTCACCAGTCCACCACCAGACTCGCCCTGAATTTCCATTTGCTCCAATTCTTCTTGAAGTCGCTTTGCGCCTTCTTGAACTTGTTGTGCTTTCTTAAATGCTTCGGCTAGTTCTTTCATTTTTCCTAAGCCAAAGCCAAATCCTTGTCCTTTTCCTGTCATAACTGATTGTCCGCTTGTGCTTTGAATAACAAATCAAATTCAATTATAGAGGTGGTCGGTAATTTGCCTATTTTTTTACCAAAAAAATGGGTTTGAGGTTCCCCGCACTTCTAGGACGGGGAGTATGTCAATAATAATTAGTAGAGGACGGGGACTGGAGACTGGGGACTGGAAATGAAGATTTATCCTCTGCCCCTGAAGTTCCCCTACTTCTTGTCTTTATCCCCTAGCCTTTAGCCTCTAGTCTCTCATCAAGCTGCTTGGAATTCACCAATCATTTTGACTTCTGGTTCTAAGCATATTGACCAGCGTTCCTGCACTTCATACTGGATATAGCGAATGAGATCAAAAATATCGCTAGCTTTTGCTCCTCCACGATTAACAATAAAATTGGCATGGAGATGGGCGACTTGTGCGCCGCCAATTTGATAGCCTTTTAAACCTGTTTGTTCGATTAACCACCCGGCTGCATAAGGTTTAGGATTGCGGAATACACTACCACAACTGGGGAAGTTGTAGGGTTGGGTACTCAGACGACGTTGTTTGTGTTGCTTGGTGAGGGCTGTAACTTGGGCAGGATCGGCTCCTGGTTGGAGTTGGAAGGTGGCTTGAGTCACGACGCGATCGCCACCTTGCAATAATGATGTCCGGTAGCTATAGCCTAACTCCGCCGGGGTGAGAGTTTCTACTGTCCCATCTGGGGATAGTACCTCAGCACTCACTAACATCTCTGCGATACAGCTATTGTGTGCGCCAGCATTCATTACCACGGTACCGCCCACGGTTCCGGGAATACCCACAGCCCACTCTAACCCCTGCCATCCTAGTTGGGCGGCTGCCCATGCCAAACTCGGTATTGATTCTCCAGCCGCCACAGTTAATTGACCTGTATGCTGATCAAAGTGACTGTAGCGCAGATGGCGAGTCCCAATCACTAAGCCTGGGATACCGCGATCGCTTACCAACAGATTTGAACCTGCGCCTAGGGTTGTCACTCTTAAGTTATTTGCTTGTGCATACTTGATGCTGGCTTGCAATTCCTCTAGGTTGCGTGGAGCAACGTACCATTCAGCTGCTCCCCCCACCCGATAAGAAGTATACGCAGATAATAAAGTTTGAGATTTAATCTCGCAATTAGTACCCGGTAAGTAAATGATTTGACGTTCAACTAAACTCTTGTTTTCCTGTTTTTCTACTGTCGATGCAGGAGATGAGCAGGTGTTTCCATCTGCCTGGTAAATTTTCATATTTACATCAATTATTTGTGCATTTTTTACATTTATCTGCCGTAGAAGCACAGCAATCGAGTTAATAGATAAAACCCTTGTGCAAGAAACGTTGTTGTGTCATACCAACCGCTTTATGATGTGGCTGTTGCAAGCTCACAAAGTGTGGTGATCATCTCAGGAATTACCTGATTTAAATTCCCCGCGCCCAAAAATAGTGCCAAGTCTCCACGGTGCAGATTCTCCAAGAGAAACTCACACACTGAAGACAAAGTTGGTTGATATACTACCTGTGGATGTTCTTGAGCAATTGCTGCTGCCAATTGTTCTCCACTGATTTGTCCCAAATTTGGTTCGCCTGCACTGTAAATATCAGTTAGCACCACCAAATCAGCATGGGTGAAAGACTGAGCAAATTCTTCTAAAAACGCTAATGTGCGACTATAACGATGGGGTTGAAAGATAGCAACGACTCTTTGCCCTGGCCTAGCTTGCAGCCTGGCAGCAGCTAGCGTCGCCCGCAGTTCACTAGGATGATGTGCATAATCATCTATGAAAGTGATACCATTCACTTCACCGCGAAACTCAAAGCGTCGTCTAGCACCTTCAAAGGTGGCGATGCCTTTGGCGATTTCACCAAATTCTAAACCCAAGTGGCGGCCTACTGCCACTGCTGCTAGAGCATTACTTAGGTTATGACGACTGAGTAATTTTAACTTCAACACGCCTAAAGCTTTACCTTTTTCCCATACTAGGGCGGTAGTACCATCAGCACGATAATCGATGTTAGTGACGGTATAATCAGCGTTGGTGTCTGGATGTAAGCTATAGGTGATTGTGGGTTTGAGGCGATCGCCGGAGGCGTTGCGTAGCAAATCGCGCACTGTAGCACAATCAATACTGCCAATTAAGGTTTTGCAACCTTGGGCAAATTTTTGGAAGATATCAACTACTTCCTCTAATGTGTCGTAGTGGTCAGGATGATCTAATTCAATATTAGTAATTACGCCGATTTCAGGTGCGTGCTTGACTAAAGAACCATCAGATTCATCGGCTTCAGCCACTAAATAGGGGCTGTTTCCTAAACGAGCATTGCCTTCCCAAGCATTTACCTCACCACCTACAATAATTGTCGGATCTACACCAGCTTCTAGTAACATATAACCAATCATGCTACTGGTTGTAGTCTTACCGTGTGTTCCGGCTACAGCAATGCTATGGTGATCAGCTATCAAAGCTGCTAGTACATCGGAACGATGTAAAATTGGACAACCTAATTCCAGTGCGGCTTTGTATTCTAAATTTTGAGAGTTAATTGCTGTTGAACAAATGACTTGAGGTAGTTTTGTCTTATCAGTAGGAACAAATTCTTGTGCTTTTAATTCTACTGCATTAGGCTCTCTCTGGGGATGAAAAAATTCCAGATTCCTAGCCTCTTGTCTACTAAAAATATGTGCTCCGATAGATTCCAACTTCCGAGTAATATGATTTGGTCTTAGATCAGAACCTGATACTGGCAATTTACGTTTTGCCAGGATGTATGCCAGAGCAGACATACCAATCCCACCAATTCCTATAAAATGAAATGGTCTACCGCTAAAATCTACCGTATTACTCATTGATAACTCCTCTTAAACACCACACCAACATCACAAATGACACGCGTATCATAACAGGATTTTGTTTTTTACCGTAACTACTTCCTATATCAAGTTCCACTTTGATATTCTCGGAAATTGTTACTGAGGTTTCGTTGATTGAGAATGATTTTACCTTGGTTGCAGGTTTTTGCTATTTCTAAACTGTTTTTATGATTATTCAGGAACTTTCCCTGACATCGGGAAAGAAATCCTTGTAACTTGAAATACATATTGGGAAATTCCTCACTGGTGTTTGCTACATTAGTATATTTATTCGTAGCTAAGTCGCTTGATATTTTTCATCAAGCCAAGGCATGAATTGATTAAAAGATCATTGGCGGTGAAAATGATTCTCAGTAGCATCATCTCAAGGCATAACTAGATGCAGCAACTGGCGATTTTTGGAGGCACATTTGACCCAATTCACTTGGGACACCTGCTTATAGCCGAGACAGCTTTGCATCAAGTACCTATAGAACAGGTAATTTGGGTGCCTTCACACCATCCCCCTCACAAAACAGCAGCTTTGTTTGAGCATCGGTTAGCAATGCTGCAATTAGCTACACAAGCTAACTCTGGATTTACCGTTTCACAGATAGAGACAAAACGCTCAGGAAATTCCTATGCCATCGACACATTAATCGATTTATATGCGTCTTATCCCAATAGTGATTGGTATTGGATAGTGGGATTGGATACCTTCCAAACCTTGCCACGTTGGTATCGTGGACGAGAAATAGCTCAAATGTGTAATTGGTTAATCGCACCCCGACTCCTAGGTGGTGAGAATATAGCTCAAAGTGAGTTAATATGCAAGCAAGTGAAAGAACAACTACAAGAGCAGTCAGTTACTATTCACTGGCAACTATTGAATACACCCTTAGTAGGAATTTCGTCAAGTTTAATTCGGAAATTTTCTGGCGAGGGCAGGTCAATTCGTTATTTAGTTCCTGAAGAGGTGAGATCCTACATCGATGATCACAACCTCTACAAGAGATAAATCTGAAATAAAATATGTTTTTTTTTATGGATCTAACACTTTATGGTTATAAATACTCTCCCCCTTTGCGATATGATTGGGGTCAAAGATATCAACTTATAGGCATAAATACAGAGGGCAAGACACTGTGATTAGAGTCGCAATCAACGGTTTCGGGCGTATCGGACGTAACTTTGCACGTTGCTGGCTAGGTCGGGAAAATAGCAATATCGACCTTGTAGCTGTTAATGACACATCAGATCCTAGAACTAATGCTCACCTCCTGAAGTATGACTCCATGCTTGGGAAGTTAAAGGATGTTGACATTACTGCCGATGACAACTCTATCATCGTTAACGGTAAGACCATTAAATGCGTATCTGATCGTAATCCAGAAAACTTGCCCTGGAAAGAATGGGAAATTGACCTGATTATCGAAGCAACAGGCGTATTTACCAGCAAGGAAGGAGCGTTAAAGCACGTTAATGCTGGAGCTAAAAAGGTGCTGATCACTGCCCCTGGTAAAAATGAAGATGGTACATTTGTGATCGGTGTGAATCATCACGAGTATGACCACAACGTACACCACATTATCAGCAATGCCAGCTGTACAACTAACTGTTTGGCTCCCATTGCTAAGGTGTTGCATGAGAAATTCGGCATCATCAAAGGTACGATGACTACCACCCACAGCTACACCGGTGATCAACGTTTATTAGACGCTTCTCACCGTGATGTACGCCGTGCAAGAGCAGCAGCTATTAACATTGTCCCCACCTCCACTGGTGCGGCGAAGGCTGTAGCATTAGTGATTCCAGAACTTAAAGGTAAGTTGAATGGTGTGGCTTTACGCGTACCCACTCCGAACGTCTCAATGGTAGATTTCGTCATTCAGGTTGAGAAGCGTACTATTACCGAAGAAGTCAACCAAGCCCTCAAAGATGCTGCTGAAGGGCCTCTCAAAGGCATTTTGGACTACAGCGAACTACCCTTGGTATCTTCTGATTATCAAGGTAGTGATGCTTCCTCTATCGTTGATGCTAACTTGACTTTGGTTATGGACAATGACCTAGTGAAAGTTATGGCTTGGTATGACAACGAGTGGGGCTATAGCCAACGGGTTCTAGATTTGGCGGAACTTGTAGCTCAAAAATGGGTTTAATTAGTCATTAGTCATTAGTCCTTAGTCATTAGTCATGAGTCATCTACTTAAGCAGATGGGTTTCAGTTTAGACTCTAGACTATTGACACTGGACTATTGACACTGGACTCTAGACTATCAAAATATAGTGGGAGCGTGAGAAACCCTGCCTTTTAAGGAGGGGATGTAGCTTGCTTCCTCGCAGGGGTAACTCAACAGGTTTTAACCTGTTGTTTTAATACTAGATTTCTGGTAAAATCTCGCTCATGATGTTGGCGAAAACCCCATAACAAAAAACATCATCAGTTAATTAAAAGTAGCCGCACAGCCAAGTAATTGGTCGAGGCGGGTAGGACTGTTTGAGCCAGTCAAAGCCCCTTTGGGGCAGAACAAACATTGCGTAACCTGCTTATAGCAGGTGCAGCCATATCAGTTCAGAATCCTGGTTTTTCAAAGCCAGGAGAGTTCAATACAGGGCTTACGCAACTGGCATATTAGTAGGGTGCGTCAGATATCAAAAATACGTTTATTGACAGTATTTAAACGGTCTGAAGCACCCTACAAGACATCTGTAATGTGACACTTGTGTAAGTCCTAATATTAGCTAAAGTGCTGAAATCCCTGGCTGAGACTGAGAACTTGGTCAGGGATTTTGCTATTTTGATGGTGCAATATAACTTGGGGATGAGATGTAATAGTCCCTACAATGGTGGCACCTTTACCTAATTGCTGTACCAAAATATCTGCTGCTGCTTTTGGTAAACACAGCACTAATTCAAAGTCTTCACCACCATAGAGTGCATATTCTAAAGATTTCTCGGTTGTTAACCAATTTTCAAATGCTGTGGGTAGAGGTATTTGTTCGCTGACTAAAACAGCACCAACTCGACTGGCGCGACAGATTTGTAAAACTGCATCTGCTAAACCATCACTGCTATCCATCCCAGCCACGGAAATGGGGAACAGGGGATGGGATTCTAAGATTTGCCAGAGGATGGGTAAGACATCTAATCGCGGCTGAGGACGCTGGTGTGCGGTGATTAAAGCCGTCTTTTGCTCTAGGGTGAGGGTTTTACCTATTTCGGGGTGTAAGAGTAGTTGTAAGCCCGCGTGGGAGGCTCCATGAACACCTGTGACTACAATTGCATCCCCGACTTGAGCGGCAGAACGACGGATAATTTTATCAGGTTGGGCTTGTCCAAAGGCGGTAATGGAGATGCTGGTGACAGGCGATCGCACCACATCGCCGCCGACAATTGGGGTATGGTGTTTTTCCAGGCATTCTGTCATTCCCTGGTATAAACTTTCAACCCAAGTGACGCTTAAATCCCCTGGTAGTCCCAGTCCAACGGTGATTCCCAAGGGAATAGCACCCATTGCCGCCAAATCTGATAAATTAGCAGCCGCAGCCCGCCACCCGGCATCTGCGGGGGAAGTGGTGACATGACTAAAATGCACACCATCCACCAGCATATCGGTTGTGACGACTAAAGATTGCTCTGGGGCTGTCACCAATACCGCCGCATCATCGCCAATAATTTCTGGAGGGCAGAAACGTTGTAATTTTTCTAAAAGTCCTTGTTCGCCAATATCTTGAACTTTAGTCATTAGTCATTAGTCATTAGTCATTAGTCAACCGTCAACACTCAACAGCCCCTCAGTTTAAAATCAGGGTATTGTTTAGGGATTTGTTGGGATGGTCGCAATACCAGTACAAAATCTCACATTTAAAGAATACTTAACTTATGATGATGGCAGTGGTTTTCATTATGAACTGGTGGATGGCAGGCTGGAATTAATGAACCCCCCTACAATTGAACATTTTTTGATTGCTAAATTCCTTGAGCAATTTTTGGATGCAGAAATCAAACGCTTAAATTTACCTTGGTTAACTTTTCGGGAAGCTGGGGTGAGGACGGGCAGAAATAAATCTAGGTTGACTGATTTGTGTGTGGTAACACAGGAGCAAGCTAGAGAATTGCTCAAGGTTTCAGCCGTGTTTGAGACACCGCCATTAATGATTGTAGAGGTGGTGAGTCCAGATTCCATCAAGCGGGACTATCGTTATAAGCGTTCGGAATATGCAGCTTTGGAAGTGCCGGAATATTGGATTGTAGACCCGTTAGAAGGGAAGATTTCTGTACTGTTCTTAGAAGAAGGGTTATATGAGGAGAGAGTATTTACTGGTAACGAGCAAATTGGATCACGGACGTTTGGAGAAATAGCGATCGCTGTTGAGCAGGTGTTAGCATCTGGGAGTTTGGGTTAAATGAAAAAAATTTGGTCGTGTTTGTAGTAAGCACTTTAGTGCTGATCAACTAAAGTGCTTACTACAAACTTGATGTATTTATGCGTTTTGGGGTTGAACTAAGTTTTCTATACCCTGAACTACGGAGGCTGATTCGATTTTGTCACCAGCTTTGAGTTTATCTAAAATCTCTTTGCCTTCGATGAGATAGCCAAAAACTGAGTAACGTCCATCTAGTAAGTTACGTCCGGCTGGGGTAAGTTCTGGTTCAAACAAGAAAAAGAAAACTTGGGAAGAACCGCCATTAACTTGGCTTTCGGGACGAGCCATAGCTAATGCACCAAAGGAGGAGAAGGGTAATACTGGCATATCCAAATAACGACCAGCTTGTTCTAGGGTAATACCATAGGTTGGTTTTTCATCGCCTTCTACCAGGATTTCTAGGGGAATGGCGCGATATTTACCTGTTTTGGGGTCAATAAAACCTTGTTCTTTTCCTGGTGGATCTCCAGTTTGTAGGACGTAAGATTCTTCTGAACGGGTAAATTCTAAACCGTTATAAAAACCACGTTGCACTAAATCGACAAAGTTACCAGCTGTGACAGGCGCGCTGTAACCATCCACTACTAAAGTTAAATCACCTTTGTTGGTTTTAATGGCGATGGTGGCGCGTCCTTGAAGTTGGGGAAGGTTACTGTACTCTTCGGGAACTTCAAAGGGGAATTCCTTCACCATTGATTCTTCTAATAGAGATACCAAATCCAGTAGTTTGGCTCTCTCTTGCAGAATTTGTTCTTTATCTTTGACTTGCGCCAATTCTTGGCTTTTTTCCACACCAGACTTCAAGTCATTAATCCAAGCTTCGGCTTGAGGTTGGCGTTCTTCCGGAACGCTTGCTAGGATTTGTGAAGGTTTATCAAGAACGCGGGATGCTTTACTTAGGTCTTTAGAGACAGCACCCCAGCGTCGGTTGGCTCGCAGTTGGTTAGAAATATCTTCTAGACTGGCTTGCAGTTCACGCACTGGTTTATTGTCTATCGGGAGTGCATAACGCAATAAAGCTTTGCCGTCAGTGATTGCATTTCCAGATGGCAGGGCGGCGTTACTGGAAGGAGTCCAGCCAGCTGTATTTATGCCTAAAAATATTGTTACCAACAGTATGACGGTGAGGCTGTTCTTCAGCCAGGATTTTAATAAATTAAACATGGGACGGCTCAAATGCAGCATCAAATTGTTGACTAGGCGTAACCCATCAATCATCTTCCCACAGTACGAGTCTTGAAGAGTTAGGAAATCGGGACTGGGGAGTGGGAAAGCAGGGGGGGCAGGGGAGCGGAGGGAGCGGAGGAAGCGGAGGAGAGAAACTAATGACTAATGACTAATGACTAATGACTAATTACCTAATTACCGCCCTGGAAGGGTACAATAAATGCCGATTGTCTTCCACGATTTAAAAGCTTCATGATTTCTAGTAACGATTTTCGACCCGGTGTATCCATTGTCTTAGATGGGTCTGTATGGCGAGTGATAGATTTTCTACACGTTAAGCCTGGTAAGGGTTCTGCTTTTGTCAGGACGACTATTAAAAATGTTCAAACTGGGAAGGTTTTAGAAAGAACTTTCCGGGCTGGGGAAACTGTACCACAAGCTACTCTGGAAAAAATCACGATGCAGCATACCTATAAAGAAGGCGATGAGTTCGTCTTTATGGATATGGAAAGCTATGAAGAGGGTAGATTGAGTGCTGCACAAATTGGCGATCGCGTCAAATACCTCAAGGAAGGTATGGAGGTGAACGTCATTCGTTGGGGCGAACAGGTGCTAGAAGTGGAACTACCCAACTCTGTAGTTTTGGAAGTGACTCAAACAGATCCAGGTGTGAAAGGTGACACTGCTACAGGTGGTACTAAACCTGCGACTGTGGAAACTGGGGCTACAGTCATGGTTCCTTTGTTTATTTCTCAAGGGGAACGTATCAAGATTGATACCCGTGATGATAAATATTTAGGCAGGGAATAAATTGTACTCATTTCTGAGTCAATCCCGATTTCAATCCCTCTAGGGGGATTAAATCCCTGCCAAACTTTAAGATTCTTAATTTACGGACAGGTCGAGGTAAGAAAAACTGTGCCATTGGACTTTAATGAAATCCGTCAACTGCTGGCAACTATTGCACAAACAGATATTGCAGAAGTCACGCTCAAAAGTGATGACTTTGAACTAACGGTACGCAAAGCTGTTAGTGTCAGTAATCAAATTGTGTCGGTTAGTCAAGCAGGATTGGGCGGTGTGGTTGGTTCGGGTTTGCCACCGGTTGTAACCACTGCAACCCCAGCAGCACCAACTCCAGCACCGGAGGTGGTGAGCCGTGTTGATAGTGCGATCGCTAGTTCTAGCGCACAGCTAGGCGGCAATCCTCCGTCCACAAATGACCAAAAATTAGTAGAAGTGTCTTCCCCGATGGTAGGAACTTTTTATCGGGCTTCTGCACCAGGGGAAGCACCATTTGTAGAAGTGGGCGATCGCGTGCGTAAAGGGCAAACTGTCTGTATCATCGAAGCGATGAAGCTGATGAACGAAATTGAGGCTGAGGTTTCCGGGCAAGTCATGGAAATTCTCATCGAAAATGGTCAACCGGTAGAATATAACCAGCCTTTAATGAGAATTAACCCTGATTAAGTATTAATCTATATAACAAGTGAGTCATTACTCTTAATGAATCATTGTTAAACTTTAATTTCTGCGGGTTAATCCTGATGAAACAAGCGTTGCCTGTACCGCCAGAAGTGGTGCAACAAGTAGCCGAATACTTCAGCCTGTTAAGTGAGCCGATGCGCTTGCGCTTGTTGCACTTATTGCGGGATGAAGAAAAATGTGTACAAGAATTAGTCGAGGCAACACAGACTTCTCAGGCAAATGTGTCTAAACACCTGAAGGTAATGTGGCAAGCAGGTATTCTTAGCCGCCGCAGTGAAGGGACTTGTGCTTACTACCGGGTAGAAGACGAAATGATTTTTGAGTTATGTAATCGGGTTTGCGATCGCCTCGCCACAAGGTTAGAACAGCAAGCCCGTAACTTTAGGGTGCTAAGTGGTAAAAATTAAATCAAGGGACTGGGGACTGGGTATTGGGGACTGGGTATTGGGGACTGGGAAAGAATTTCTAACTCATCTCCCTTATCCGCCTCATCCCCCTCACTCCCCACTCCCGGTATAGCTAAAGCGGATAATCTTGTTTATAGCTTTCACGGGTGAGAGGCTGTTGTATTTCTACACCTTCACCACCTAAAACTTCTAATGGTTGACCGTTGACTTCAATGTACACTTTGGCATTGGGGTCTAATGTTGTGGCGGTATAAACTATTTGACCTACACGACCTACCATAGAGGCACTACCGCCACCACTGGTAAATTCTTCAGATAAATTAACGTGAACTTCGTTCTGATTTTCTACTTTTAACCCTAATAATTTAGTTCCTTGGGGAATAGTAGTCGAATTTGTGCCTTCTGTGGGGCCTGCTAACAAATTTTGGAAAGCTGTTTCTAAAACTTGATTTGGTTGTGCAGCAGCGACTTGAATGGGTTGGGGAACTAATTCAAAACTTTTTTCGGTGGCTTTCAACCAATAAACGTTAGCGGTTTGTTCGTTTCCTGGTTGTTGTGTGGTTGACTGTCCCGATTGTGGGATACGTTGAGTTGGTGTTGATGGGGTGGGAGTTTGGGTTGTATTTGCTGTCAACCAAGCCACACCACCGCCAACTGCTACAACTGCGGCTGATACAGCTGCAATTACGCCTGATGATATACGGTTTGATCCTTGTTGATTAGTCATAATTTAAAACCTTCCTGACTGATGGCTGATAGAGTGTTTATTGGTGAACAGCAGCCTGGTTGAAGACGATATTTATAAATAGAGAGTTTCCTAAAACTTTAAGGATAGCTAATTAGTTAAAATGCTGCACTGGCTGATCTGAGCAACTTTATTGTCAATTTTATAACTGCTACTTCTCATCCGTCACCTACCAAATTATGTAAATCTGTAAATCTGATTTACTGCTAAATTATGAACATTTTTAGGAATAATCCAGAAGAACGCAGAGAAAAACTGATGATTTATGACTCTGCGTCCTTCAGCTTTTAGTTTTTATTGCCTGTAGCTGTGGCAATCCATTGTTTTAGTGTAGTAATAACCTCCTCAATGGGAATTTCTTGAGATTGACGAGTGGCTCTTTCTACTACTTCAACTTTGCCGTTGTTAATTGCTCGTCCTGTGACAATTCTATAAGGTATGCCGATTAAATCAGCATCTTTGAATTTTACTCCGGCGCGTTCATTGCGGTCATCTAATAATGTTTCTACTCCTGATTGATTCAGTTCGGTGTAAAGTTTTTCCGCAATTTCTACTTGTTGAGCGTCATTAATGTTAGGAATTGTCACAATGGCATGATAAGGTGC
The DNA here is from genome assembly GCF_001597745.1 of Anabaena sp. 4-3. Taxonomy (GTDB): domain Bacteria; phylum Cyanobacteriota; class Cyanobacteriia; order Cyanobacteriales; family Nostocaceae; genus Trichormus. The sequence goes on from NZ_LUHJ01000056.1 coordinate 81,664, forward strand.
GATCGCTACAGGCCAAATTATGCCATCTTTATCGTAAGATTGCTCTACGGCTGACTGTGCCAAACGAGATACACCCACACCATAACAACCCATAACTAAAGGTTTTTCTTCACCCTGTTCATTAGTATAGGTTGCGCCCATTGCTTGGGAGTATTTTATGCCTAATTGGAAGATATGACCAACTTCTATACCTCTGGCACTTTTTAAGATTTGTTGCGAGTCATGCAGGGCGCGATCGCCTGGTCTAGCTTTGCGGACATCTACTATACTTGTTGATAGTTGAAATTGCTCACCCCAATTCGCACCAACAACGTGATAACCAGTTTCATTCGCTCCAGTAATGAAGTTTTTTAACTCAACGGCAGTTTGATCAACTAACCGGACAAATTTTGGATGAATTTGTTTGTTGCTGGCGATATAATCATCAGCAATATCAGGAGCAATGTAACCTAAAGGTAAAGATTTCGCCGCCCAAGCTTGTTGAGTTTCCGCACTGGGAACACTTAAAGATAGTATTGTTTTTGCACCGTAATTAGTAGCTAATTTCGTCAATTCGTTCTGTAATTTGACTTCATTAACTTCCTGATCACCGCGAATACTTACCAGTACCAAAACCGTCAGACCATTATCATATACTGTTTGATAAAGGACGTTTTTCACGACTTGAGTCGGAGAAGCGTTGAGAAATTTACAAACTGTTTCGATGGTGTCTGTTCCTGGTGTTTCCCGCTTTGCAAAAGTGGTAAATTGGGAAGGTTCAGCATCCGCAGGTAAGGAAACGGCTTTTTCCACGTTAGCGGCGTACTTACCATCATCGGTGTAGAGAACTTCATCTTCTCCCGCTTCCGCCAATACCATAAATTCTGTCGAACCAGAACCACCGATAGCACCAGAGTCAGCTTCTACGGGACGAAAAGCTAAACCTGCCCGTCGCAGCATATTGCTGTAGGCTTGATACATATCTTGATAGGTTTTTTTCAGGCTGTCTTCATCGGCGTGAAAAGAGTAGCCATCCTTCATGATAAATTCTCGACCACGCATTAAACCGAAGCGGGGACGAATTTCATCACGGAATTTAGTTTGAATTTGGTAGAGATGCTGGGGTAGCTGACGATAAGAGCGAATCATATCACGAGCGATCGCTGTAATCACTTCCTCATGAGTCGGCCCTAACCCTAATTGTTGCTCACGGCGGTCAATTAGGGAAAACATAATTCCTTCAGCTTTGGTGTAAGTATCCCAACGTCCCGACTCCTTCCATAAATCAGAGGGTTGGAGTTGGGGAAGTAAACATTCCTGTGCGCCTGTGGCGTTCATTTCTTCCCGCACAATTTGAGAAACCTTTTGCAGTACGCGCCACATCAAAGGCATATAAGCATAAATACCGCCACCGATGCGACGAATGTAACCAGCACGTAGTAATAACTTATGGCTAGGAATCTCCGCATCAGCCGGATCATCCCGTAGGGTGACGAATAACATTTGTGACAGTCGCATCGTTTATTCTTTAACTCCTGATTGCAAAATCGCTAATTTCTGTATCAACTTCAGTACGAAATATCGACCATGAAGTATGAAGTACAAAGTATAGGTTATTATTTATTGTCTCAATTAAGGGTGTAAGGGTGTAAGGGTGTACGGGTGCAGGGGAGAATTACTATTCACTAATACCCAATACCCCATTCCCAGTCCCCAATACCCAGTCCCCAGTCCCTATGATTTACCAAGCACAACCACCTTTAGAATTTATCCCTCCGGCGTTTAATCCTTTATTGTTGCGATGTGTTCACCTGTTGTTACCAACGTGGATACGCACTCAAACTGCTATTAACCAAATTGAAGCTGATAATGTCAAGGTTTTAGCACATTTATATCATCAGTTTCAAATGGGGAAAATCCGCTTTTTGTTAGCGTTTCGCCATCCTAAAACTGACGATCCTTTTGCTTTGGTGTATTTGCTGTCTCAACTTCTGCCGAGGGTAGCACAACAGCAGGGTGTACCATTAAAAGCTCCAATTCATGCTCATTTTATCTACGATCGCGGTATTCCTCTGTGGGCGGGTGACTACGTTGGTTGGCTTGCGTCAAAATTGGGTGGGACTCCGATACAACGGGGTAAAGCTGACTGGACTGGGTTACGTTCCGCACGGGATTTGTTTGTTAATGGAAAGTTTCCGATGGCTGCTGCACCAGAAGGTGCGACTAATGGACTTTCAGAAATCATCAGCCCGATAGAACCTGGAATAGCTCAAATGGGTTTTTGGTGTGCTGAGGATTTGCAAAAGGCTGGACGCACGGAGCAGGTTTTAATTGTACCAGTTGGGATTAAATATAGTTATGTTGATGCACCTTGGGATGCGATCGCTCAACTTTTAGATGATTTAGCTGAGGCTAGCGGTTTACCTGTAGATACAAGCGCAAGTAGGCAGACACCAGATTTACAGTCACTTTATCCCAGGTTGTTGACTTTAGCTGAACATTTGTTGTCTTTGATGGAACAGTTTTACACGCGCTTTTATCATCAAAAGCTGACACCAGTTACGGAGGAAGTGAGCGATCGCAATCAAGCGTTAGCATTAAGATTACAAGCGTTGTTAAATGCGGCGTTAGAAATAGCCGAGCAATATTTTAATTTACAACCAAAGGGAGAATTGAGCGATCGCTGTCGGCGGGTAGAGCAAGCTGGCTGGAATTATATATTTAGAGAAGAGTATAAGGATATTAAAGGATTATCTGCGGTTGAGAGAGCATTAGGCGATCGCGTGGCGGAAGAAGCGAATGCTAGAATATGGCACATGAGATTAGTAGAAAGTTTCGTGGCGGTTTCTGGTAACTACATCCGCGAAAAACCGACAGTAGAAAGATTTGCGGAAACAGTTTTAATTTTATCCAAGATGATTGCTCAAATTAAAGGGGATAAAGCTTTTCATAGTTCGCCATTGGGTAAACAAAGGGTAAAACTAACGATTGGTGAACCGTTATCTGTATCGGAACGTTACCCAGATTATCAAAAAAGTCGCTTAGGTGCGAGACAAGCTGTGGCTGACTTGACGAATGATTTACAACAAGCGTTGGAAAATTTGATTTAATTCTAGTTCGTAGTAAGGACTTTAGTCCTTACAATCCCTGCTACTCAGCAACTAATATCCTCAAAAAATATTTGAAAAGTATTGTTATTAACATCAAAGTTTTTCAAACCTAACCCCCCTAGCCCCCCTTCCCTACAAGGGAATGGGGGAATTATGTAAAGACATTTCATGAAACATCTCTACATTTCCTTGTCAAACATCATCTAACCAGGAAATACCTTAGACAAATCCAAAACTAAACTAGGAAAACATGGCAAATTAACTGACTCATTTGCTAGAAAAACTAACTTACGCCGATAGCCAAAATTACCTTTTAAATCATGATAAGGTTCGCTGTAACATTCCAGACAATTATCTAATAAATTAAATATCCAATAATCAGAAATACCTGCTTCTGCATAGACAGGTAATTTTATTTCTTGGTCATATTTCAAAGAAGAATCGGCAATTTCAATTAATAGTAATATATCCAATGGCTGAGGATGATTTGCCAGATAATCATCAAGCGTATTTTTAGCGATAACCATATCTGGTTCTGGTGCGCTGTTGTCAGAGATAATAATCGGTTCTTGTCCTCTGAGAGTAGCTTGTTCTCCCATCAGTTTGAATAACTCTCGATACAAGCGAGTAAGACAAACAGAGTGGGGTTTACCTTTTGCTACAATTTCAAATATTTCACCCTTGATTAGTTCAACTCGTTCATTCTCTGCAAAAAAGCCGAGTTCTCCCAAACGGTGATATTCATCTACAGTAAAACGTTTAGTAGTAGTGAGACTCATAACATTTATGGGAAGTCAGGGTTATTTTGATTTTATATCAACAGAGAAGAGATTGCGATCGCCGTTTGCGTAGCTTGCTTCCCCGTAGGGGTATGCTTATCGCGCTTAGAGACTTGCAAAGAAAAAATATCTAATATGTAGGGTGCGTCAGTCAGAGAAACCCTCGACATGACAAGAAATTATTCGTACTGACACACCCTACTAACTGATCATCATGTTAAATTAGCAAAAGCTTTGGGCGTTTCACTTAGTAATCTAACTACAGGAGTTGATTAGATGCCTTCCCCTTATCAAGGTTTACCGGAAGAAGAATGGTTGATGAAAACTCAAGAATTGGTAGAAGCTCACCCTTTAGATTTTGAGACTATTAAGGATGTTGCGCTCAAATGTTGGAAAACTCTCTGGTCTACAACTATTGGCGAAGACAACCTTGCAATAAATCTTTCTGATCTGGATATTCCTGCGACTATCGTAGGTTATTTTTTTGAAAAATTGTTTGCTAAGGAGCTTCAGATAAGACACCCTCAACTTTGGCGGGGTGGTAAAAGTAAAGAAGAGAAAGATCTTGTTTATATTCCAGATAATTTATATTCTATTGAAATAAAAAGCTCAGGACAGATGGGAAATAAAATATTTGGTAATAGAAGTTATGGACAGAATGTAGAGAATATTGAATTGGAGAAAAAAGAAAAATCTGGATATTATATTACTGTAAATTTTTATAAACAGTCTCTTAACCTGATTAGGTTTGGATGGATTGATCATTCTGATTGGAAGGCTCAGAAATCCCAAACAGGACAAGCATCCGGTCTAGATACAAAAGTTTATAAATACAAATTACTAAAGATTCCAGGAGATTATCAACTAAATGCTCCTGTTGGTATTTTGAATGGTGTCGGTTCAAAAACTTTAGAGGTTTTTCAGCAAGAAAGTGTGTTAACTATTCAAGATTTAAAGAATTATCAAGGAGATAATAAAACCATTTTAAAATTTAAAAATAAATTAGATGAGTATAACTGATATCTTGCACCATTCTCAATAAGCGTAGGGCGATGCACTGCCCCAAACGGACAAATAAGAGTTTGAGCGAATTTTTAGCTGTGCATCGCCTGAGTTTAATTGCAATAAAGCAACTGGTGCAAAATGTAAAATAATTTACCTTAACTTTTGTACTGATAGTCAAAATTTTTGGTTTGAGTCTATATTCTTGTTTTTTTTGTCAAATTTACACTAATAAGTTTGAAAATAAAACTTATACTTAACCACTTTCAATCACCTGATTCAATATATTTAAAAGAATCCTATAATATCTATTATTGATAGTTATTAGCTCTTTGACGTTTAAATTCTTCAAATCTACTGACTGCCATTTCACAATAGTCAGGTCTGATTTCAAAACCTAAAAATATACGCCCCAGTCCTACTGATGCTATACCAGTAGAGCAAGAACCAGCAAAGGGGTCAAGTACAAGCTCTAATTGATTCGATGAAGCTCTAATAACTCTCTCTACAATACCTAAAGGGAACTGAGATGGATGTCCGGTGCGCTCTTTTGAACTTCTTTTTGTCCCTGTAGTCACCTTGGGAAATTCCCAAACATCAGACGGATTTTTACCTAATGGGTTACAGCGGTATTTACCATTTTTCTTTTGATTGGGATATTTAACATTAGGGTCACGTATATCGTCTAGATTAAATGTATATTCCTGAGCATTCTTGATATAAAACAACCATTTTTCATTGCGTGGACTTAGACGGTATTTTGTTGATACACCTGCGCCATATTGCCACACGACTTCTTGGAGTAAATAGAAAGGTGATTTGTCCCATAATAAATAGGGGATGGGTACGCATAAACCTTTATTGGGTACTTCTAGATATCCAATATTTAGCCAAAATGCACCATTAGGTTTTGTAATTCTATGAATTTGATGTATCCATTGAGAACACCATTCAATGTATTCCTCAACAGACATTGGTGTTTCATATTCTTTCCCAATGTTATAGGGTGGAGATGTAACTGTTAAGTCAACTTTGATATAATTAGAATCTATTTTTTGTAGAAAATTACTTGAGTCACCCTGATAGAGAATAAATCCCTCATCAGAATAGAAAGGTTTACCTATTAGTTTGTATAGTTGTGCTTCTATGACTTGTTGGTGACTGAGTAATTGGCACTTTAAATTACTAGAAAAAGGCTTTAGTAATGAAGGTGGTGCTATTTGAGTTATTTTATGCTGCTCAATACCCTCAGCCACATAAGTATTGTGTTCTTTACTCGCTATTTTTCTTTCTTTGTCTTCTGTAATTGATACTTTCATATCTTATTTTTATTTGTATTTATTTGCTATATAAATATTATCACTAAATAGCCTAATTCCTATAGAAGTAATGGCTCAATTTTTGCTTGCACTTCTTCAATGACACTTTCTGGGACAGACTCAACAAATTGAACACCAAGAATTTTCCAGTCTAAACACTTGATTTGATCCGCAAGAATCACACCGCGAATTTTCAAATCAGACGGTAAAATAACTTCAAAAGGATATCCTTTTTGCTGCTTTGTGATAGGCATAAATAAAGCCAAGGAACTTTTCTCATTGTACCTGCGCGGCGAAATCACAAAAGCAGGTCTATATCCCTGTTGTTCATGTCCTTTTGTCGGGTCAAAATCTAAGTAGACGATATCTCCCCGACTGGGAATATAGTAATTCTCTGGTGTCACCAAACTTCATTCCCCACAGCTATTCCACTATCAATCTCACCATGAACATTCTCTGGTGTAATGGCATCAATTAGTTCATTAAGTGAGTATCGCTTGCGGGTTTTGGGTTTAATTACTAGACTACCATCTATGACAGCAATCTCTACTTCTACCCCTTCGGTTAAATGAATCTCTTTCGCTAAATGCTGGGGAATCCGAATTGCAAGACTATTTCCCCACTTAGCAACAGTCGCAGCCATAGGCTTATACTTCTATATCCATTATGTATATACTTAGTATCTACATTGTAGTAATTTTGTAAAAATTTAGCAACTATTGGGAGCAATTATATTAGGAGAATTTTTCAGCCAAACGACTGTTAATACTATATATAGCGGTTTGCAAGCCGGATAGAATACAGATTTATCTGCGTACCCTACGGGTAGGCTTACGCCATCGTAAGAGAAGCAAGCTATATCTGCGTGCATCTGCGTTCAATTATTTTGCTTCTCACTGATTTGAGAACCAAGAAAAAAGCGATCGCCTGATGGGAAGCGATCGCTTCATATTATCCAGAGGAAAATTTACTTAATTCCCGAAACTGCCATAATTTCGGGTTCGCTGATTTGGGGTGAGAAGAAACCTTTAGCGTATATCCGGGGATTTGCTTCAGCGATTTGAGTATAGGATTCCCGCACCTGCGTATTAACAGCTACAGTTTTCACATCGTACATCTGAGTAGCTATCTTAGGATAAACACCCACACCAATAATCAATACCAAGAAGCAAGCGGCAATAAACACTTCTCTCGGCGTAGCATCTTTATACACTGCTTGGCTAGGTAATAGACAGTCTGTACCAAAGCAAGCTGTACCTTCGTCTTCTTGGTTTTGGTAAGCCGCATTATTAATGTTGCAAGATAATTCTGCACCAGTACCGTAAAATACCTGTCTCATCATCGACAGCAAATAAATCGGTGTGAGAATAACTCCCACGGCGGCGAGGAATACCATCACAGTACAGAAAGTTGAACTGTAAATGTCGCTGGTGGTAATACCGACAAATACCTGAAGTTCGCTGACAAACCCACTCATGCCAGGGAGTGCTAAGGAAGCCATTGCACCAGCAGTGAACAAGGCAAATACTTTAGGCATGGCTTGCCCAATACCGCCTAAACTATCCATAGCCATTGTGTGGGTGCGGTCATAAGTTACACCAGCCAAGAAGAACAATACAGCCGCAATTAAACCGTGAGACAGCATTTGCAGCATTGCACCACTGACACCGACATCGGTAAAGGAAGCGATACCTAACAGCACAAATCCCATGTGAGACACAGAGGAATAGGCGAGGCGGCGTTTCATGTGGGTTTGGGCGAAGGAGTTTAACGCACCATAAATAATATTGATTACACCCAAGGTTGCTAAGACAGGCGCAAAATAAATATGGGCATCAGAAAGTAATTCTAAATTTAGGCGAATTAGTCCATAACCACCCATTTTTAGCAATACACCCGCCAAAATCATTGATACAGGTGCAGAGGCTTCACCGTGGGCATCAGGCAACCAAGTATGTAAGGGGAAAATCGCTAGTTTGACACCAAAAGCAATTAATAATCCAGCGTAAAGTGCTAATTCTAAAGCGAGGGGGTAATTCTTAGCCCCTAGTTCTACAATATCAAAGGTGGTATTGTCTCCGTAGAGAGCCATTGCTAGCCCAGCTACGAGAATAAAAATGGAAGCTGCTGCGGTGTAAAGTAAAAATTTTGTGGCAGCATAACGGCGTTTGGGGCCGCCCCAAATAGATACTAGAAGATATACAGGAACCAGTTCCAGTTCCCACATAATGAAGAATAGCAGCAAGTCTTGAGCGACAAACACGCCAATTTGTGCAGAATACAGCACCAGCATCAAGAAATAAAACAGGCGTGGTTTGAGGTTAACTTGCCAAGCTGCAAACATCGCGAAGGTAGTGACAAATCCAGCCAGCAGCACAAGCGGCGCGGATATCCCATCGACGGAAACAGCCCAGCTAAAACCCAACTGAGGTATCCAGGCGTATTTCTCCACGAGTTGAAAAGTTGCACTGCTAGCATCGTAATGCTGCCAAAAGGTGTAGCACATCAAGGCAAAGTCCGCGATTCCTACACCCAGGGCATACCATCGCACCAGCTTACCTTCCTTATCTGGCAGCAGGGGAATGAGAAAGGAAGCAACGAGTGGCAGTAGAATAATCGCGGTTAGCCAAGGAAATCCATCAGCTATCATAGTATTGAGCAAATATACTTATTTGTGAATAAGTCTATTCTATTAAACTTTGTAAACTTATCCAAATAAATATTTGTGATACCTGACTATAGATGCAACTTATTGCATCACCTTGCTTCAATGACCATAGTAGAGATTTCACAATGCAGTCGCTTGTAGGTGCGTCAAAACCCATGATTTCGTGGAATTAACAGATTTTCGACTCTGACGCACTCTACTAAAATGTTTATTCCTGTTGGTGGCAAGTGTGTTCAGCAGTTAGGTATTGTTCTAACAGGGAGGCGATCGCTTGCGGGCAATTTTTCTTATACTTTTTCTTACCTAGCATTAAAATACAGTTAGGCGCACTGCTACAGCGTTTTTGACAGTTGGTGTGTTCTATGGTGACTTTATCGAGTAAACCGCGATCGCACAAAGTTTGTTCTAATTCCGACAGTAAACCTTTACCGCCCCGTTTCATGCAACCGGATTTTTGACACACCATAATCTTGGCTGGTGTTTGCGCTGATTCATCTGCATGGAAAATTGCGCGATCGCTAATTTTGATCACCTGCTGCGCTTTCAGCTTAATTGTACCTTTATAGCGGTTTAACTTACTAATTCCATAAATATTAATTGGTTCACCGATTTCTAAAGATGAACGCAAAGCAACGCGCAACTTTTTAGGTAGTTTAATTAACACATTTCCAGAAGGTATTCCCAAGCTGAGATATTGATTTTTTCTCGGTTTCTTACCCAGAAAACCTAAGAAATCACCCTCAAGATTAAACTCTGATAACGTCAAATATTTGTCACCCATGTTAACCGTAAAAAAGGGAGTAGGGAATGGGGAGTAAGGAAGATTAGGAATTTTGGATTTTCGATGAGATTCCAATCCAAAATCCAATCTCAAAATTAATTGCTAGATTTTAAGCAAGTCGTTTAGCTTCTACGGTTTTAGGTAAATTACTGGCATCTGGGATTTCCCTAAATTCTAATTCCCAACCGTTAGCTAAAGTTAAAATTTTACCTTCAGCCCCATCTGTTTGCTTAACTACTACTTCCTCTAAATCTTTTTTGGCAACATAAACTGTTAAATTGCCAGCATCATTCATCCGTAACATCACTTTCATAATTTTCCTCAGCAGATTCTAATTCTTTTTCGCGACAACCAACAATGATTCCTTTTTCCAAGAAATGCACAGCATAAATATAGGAACGCTGTAAAAAAGTTCCTATACTGGAGACGTAGCCAATTTCTCCTTTCTTTGCTAAAACTTCTCCGATTTCTCTCCCTGGAAATGTGCCATCATTCTTAATCAGTTTGCGAAGTCTGACTTTTTCTCCCAGTTCAAACACTGGTTCAGAATCTAATTCGTATTCATCGCGTTGCATGAGAATACCTCTGTTCTTTTACCAAGTTCAGCAGTTCTTCTGTAGTTAAACTGCGTTTTTTCTTGACAGACTGTTGGCGCACAGCATCTAAAACAGACTGGGTTTCTTCTGGGTTTAAGAAAATACCATGTTGCTGTAGTAAGCTAGTTACCAAATGTCGTCCAGAATGTTTACCTACAACTAAGCGGCGTTCCCAACCGACTTCTTCCGGTGCAAAGGGTTCGTAGGTGTCAGGGTTTTGCATAACTCCATGAGCATGAATTCCTGACTCGTGAGCAAAGGTATTTTCACCAACGATCGCCTTCCAAGGTGGTACATTAGCACCAGAGGCAGCCGCTACCAGTTGTGACAATTCCAACAACCGAGGTGTATCAATACCCATATCTACGCCATATATGCGTTTGATGGCCATAACCACTTCTTCTAAAGCGGCGTTACCTGCTCTTTCACCCATACCAATGACTGTAGTATTGACAGATGTCGCTCCAGCTTTAATTCCCGCTAAAGCGTTAGCTGTCGCCATACCGAAATCATTATGGGTATGAATTTCTACCGGAATCGATAAGACAGAAACCAGTTGCTTAATTTCGCCGTAGGTGGTGAAAGGATCAAGAACTCCTACGGTATCGCAAAAGCGAAAGCGTGATGCACCCCACTCTTGGGCTGACAGTGCGACATCCAACAGGAAGCTTTCATCAGCCCTGGAGGAATCTTCCCCCCCGACTGCTACCCAAAGACCTTGATCAACTGCAAAGCTGATACAATCTTTAAGTTTTTGCAGACTTACCCGCCATTGTCCGTGAAATTTCGCAGCGATTTGGATACCCGACACAGGTATCGCAATATGCACTCGCTTCATTCCACAAGCAATAGAAGCTTTAATATCTGAGATGACGGCGCGATTCCAAGCTAGAAGTTCTGCACGTAAACCTAAGTTAGAAATGGCTGAAATCGCTCGCATTTCTTCCTCACCCATCGCCGGAATCCCTACTTCTAATTCAGGAACGCCGATGCTATCGAGAAATTTGGCGATCGCTACTTTTTCTTCTAAACTAAACGCCACACCCGCCGCTTGTTCACCATCACGTAATGTAGTGTCATTAATGAGAATTTTCTTCATCTCAAACATCCCTCTTAGCAATTTTTCTTAATATGCTTTTTGCGGTGATAGTCAATTTTTCTGCACTTCCTGATATTGGTAAATGCTTTAAATTCTCACCTTTAATAATTCATCTTCATCATTTCTAAATATTAGCTAAACATAAACTACATATCTGTATGGCAGAGAACCAAAACTATGTATAATTTAAGAATATATTTGCAAAGTTTACGCTTGTTTATTAACTAAAAATCTGCCAATGCAAACATAAACATTAGCAGAAAAAGCATCAAATAATTTTGTTAGCAAATTGAGAAATATTGTTTTCTTAATACAGGTTATTATGCGTTAATATTTGGTTTTATGATTTACTAAGTATCAAGAAATTACAAAAAACTATCTACTAACTATTGTTATATAACCAATCTAAAATTTTTTCTAGTTGTTCTAAATTAACTAAGCCATACTGCCAAAGCAACATGGGTAAAGGGCCATGGTCAAACTGTCGATGTTTGAGAGCTACACCAATATCTTCATCAGACAGCGCAAGCTCAGTATGTAAAAAATCTAGCAATTCCATATCATTTTTTTGAGTGTTCATCATCAGCTATTTAATTAATTCTTTAGAAAATCAGGAAAAAAGGAAATTTCTCGAATTTTAGAAATTTCTTATTCTAGAACATCAATATTTACAGGACAATAATTAAGATGTTGTCGGAGGATAACTAAACTGCAACTAAAAAACAGAGCTTAATAGTTGCAATCAAAATTCAGTCCTGAGATACTACGGAATGGAGAAAGTGAGAAAACTGCTCTAGTAATGGTTGCAATGCCAGCAAGATTCTAACCAGTCTACTAATTGATGGCGAGGAGCGAGAAATTGCATGACTGTACTACGAACTAAAATTGCAGCTAGCCAGGTATTAATCTGTACCCGTAAAGAGCCATCAGGGGGACAGGAACAGGGAATCATCAACTCTTGCAAGCGGTGATAAATTTGCCAGCGATCGCCCAGAGGTATCTGCAAAACTTGATCGGCGAAACCGTCAGAACTATCAGGTGATAGCATAATTACTTATCTTTAGTCAACAGTTCTTGGGCTTGAGGTTGACTGGAGAGGGTTTGCAGTTTGTGTTCCAGTTGCTCAATGCGAGTCACCAGGGAGCGAATAACATTAGCTTCCACATCAGGTAATTTGCCGTGTTCTAGGGGGGATAAATTATTTTTTTCTTTGCGGGTGATAATCCGTCCGGGAATTCCGACAACTGTGCAATCTGGAGGAACATCACGCAAGACAACCGAACCAGCACCCACCCGAACGCGATCGCCAAGGTGAATATTGCCTAAAACCTTAGCTCCCGTGCCTAACACCACGTTTTTACCCACTGTAGGATGGCGTTTACCGCTTTCCTTACCAGTACCGCCTAAAGTCACACCTTGATAAATCAGGGTGTAGTCTCCCACAATGGCAGTTTCGCCAATCACAACACCCATACCGTGGTCGATAAATACCCCTTTACCTATCTTTGCACCTGGATGAATCTCGATCCCAGTTAAAAATCGAGCCAGATGAGAAATGAACCGGGGAAAGAAAACCACTCCGCGACGGTGTAACCAATGGGCGAGACGATGTAAACTGATAGCGTGCAATCCGGGATAGCACAACACCACCTCTAGCCAATTGCGCGCCGCAGGATCACGTTCAAAAATAATCTGAAAATCACTCAACAATGGCTCTAAGAAATTGCCAGAGAGTAGATTTTTCAGCAGGGATGTATTTGTAGAATCTGGGGGATTCTCGATACTGTCTAAGGACTGTTGCATCGGTACTGTCTGGTTAAAAGAGCCGTGTGCTATTTTTATGCTTATATCAGGTGACTCCCAACAGGACAGTACACTATGTCTCGATTGGATTTATTGGATTGATTAAGGTTGTACTCAACTACTTTCAACCCAGATTTTTACAACCTGAAAAATTTGTTTTGGGTTAGGGGTGCTAGTATTTCAGGGTAGGGGTACTAGCATTTTTTGGGTAGGGGTTTCAGAATTTGTGTACTCACCATCAAATGCTTTGCCTGTAAGCATTTACAAAGATTTTATCAAATTATTTTACGATATATTAAGCTGTACTCATTTGCTCGGAAATGGCAAGTAGACAGGACTACAAGTTAAATTTCTGTATCCCTAATTACGATTAGTATTTTATGGTTTTGACACGCATTCAACCAATTTACAGCAGGGAACAGGGAACAGGTTTGAAAGTCTCTTAGCATTAAGTTTTGTTCCTAAAATTTGTACCTCATTTACCCCAAATCTGCTGTATTAAGTTTGTTTTCGCCATAAAAAAGCATTGTAGAGACGTTGCATACAACGTCTCTACATCATTTATTTAGTTATTTGGTGCAACGTCATAGAGAATTGTTATAACGCACCACAGCCGTAATCATGATGCGTTACTACTAATGACTAATGACTAATAACTAATGACGACAAAATCATCGCTGTAACAAATGCCAACATTGTTGAGCGATCGCCCAATCTTCTTGAGTATGAATAACTAACACCCGCACTGTAGAATCAGGAGTGGCTATATCCTCATCCACAGGTTGATTTTGATTTTTCTCCTGATCAATTTTTAACCCTAAAAACCCAAAAGCTTCACAAACAGCTTGACGAATTCCGGCGGATTTTTCTCCGATACCTGCGGTAAATATCAACACATCTAAACCGCCTAAATTCGCCAACATCGAACCCACCCCAGCCTTTAAACGATGCACAAAGATATCCCAAGCCAGTTGAGCGCGATAGTTTCCTTGGGTAATAGCTGCCATTACCTGGGGTAAATCGCTGGATACGCCCGAAATTCCTCGTAATCCTGAAGCTTTATTGAATACATAATCTAGTCTTTCAGCCGAGTAATCATATTGTCGCATCAGGTAAACAATAATCCCCGGATCTAAAGAACCGCAACGGCTACCCATCATCAACCCATCTAGAGGTGTGAAACCCATTGTTGTATCAATACTGCGTCCATTTTTGATAGCTGCGAGAGAACAACCATTACCAAGATGACAGCTAATGATTCGCATAGATGCTAAATCACGTCCGAGGATTTGCGCCGCACGAGTAGAACAGTATTGATGACTGATACCATGAAAACCATAACGGCGGATACCTTGTTCTACCCATTCATAGGGGCCGGGATAGATAGCGGCGGCATCGGGGAGAGTGGCATGAAAACCAGTATCAAAAACTGCCACTTGGGGGACATTGCCCAAACTGTATTCGATAGCGGCAATACCTTCCAAAGCGGCGGGATTATGGGCTGGAGCGAGATTAGAAAGACTGGCGATCGCCTGTTTAACTTCCTCTGTAATTATTACAGGTGTGCGGTAACTTTGCCCACCATGAACCACCCGATGTCCCACCACATTGATTTCTGATAATTCACCTAATACCTTAGTAGTACCCCGGCTGAGAGTATAGAGCATATAGGCAACGTGCGCCTGACGAGAATCGCCATAAATAGATTCGTGCAGCTTTTCACCCGTGGCGGTTTTCACCTCAATTTCTGCCACACCCCTGTCTTGAGTCCAGTTAACCTTACCTTCCCAGAGGGGTTGGGGTGGTTGATTTGGAATAGCATCATCAGGGATTTCATACAGACAACTTTTTTGGCTGCTAGAACCAGCATTCAAAACTAATACTTTCATTACTTTTTAAGATTTGATGTTTGTGAACGATAAACTCTCTGTTTTCTCAATTTCGAGTATTTAAAACTTATTACCGATAGTCAGGGAAAAGCAAAGACGTGAAACGTTTCAAGCAGCTATCCTCAATTGTGTTCTTGTTAATAGCCTTCATCTATCCGTCGGCTATAGCAGAAGCTAAGGATATAGGGACTAGGAATTTGGTAGAAAATGGGCTGAATACTAAGCTGACTGAGCAAAGTGCAGAGTCAGATACAAATTTAGCAAAAGAAGAAACCAGCGAAGAACTTTTACTAGCTAATCACAGAAATAGACGACGCTATCACCATCGTAGACGGCAGCATCGACATCATAGAAGACACTACAGGGGAACAGGGCGTTATCAACGCAGTTATTATCGTGGACAATACTATCGTCGTGGACGATGGCAGCGAGTCCGTGATGCTCATGGACGATTAATCTATGATTGGCGGCATTATTAAACCAAGTCAAACTTTCAACGTTAAAAGTCAAAAGTTAAAAGATTTTTTCTTTTTACTTTTGACTTTTTTTGTTGTCAGCATGAAAATTGCTGGAGAATTGGAGGGCTAGAGCCGCTCACTACAAACCCTAACGGCTAGCTACTGTATCTTCTAGGTGAGACAGTCTTTGTGCTAGTAGTTTTTCTAGGTCTTCTAGTGCGGCGGTAAAGCCTTTGATACCTTCGTCTAGTTTGTCATAGGCCATGCGGTCAGCAACGTGCATTTTGTCGAAGGTAGCTTTATCAATAGATATTTTTTGAATATCTGAAGTAGCTGCTTTTGCGGGGTCGAGTTTGCGGGGTAAGTCGCCAATGGTGGCTTGTAATTCACCCAACAAAGCTGGGGAAATGGTCAACAAATCACAACCTGCCAATTCGGTGATTTCGCCGATGTTACGGAAGCTTGCGCCCATAACTTCGGTTTTATAACCGAATTTTTTGTAATAGTTGTAGATTGTGGTGACAGATAATACACCAGGGTCTTCCGCAGAGGGGTAGCTATCTCTGCCGGTTTCTTTTTTGTACCAGTCGAGGATACGTCCCACGAAGGGGGAAATCAGGGTGACACCAGCTTCGGCGCAAGCGATCGCCTGATGTAAACCAAATAGTAGAGTTAAGTTACAGTGAATTCCTTCTTTTTCCAGAATTTCTGCGGCTTTGATACCTTCCCAGGTAGAAGCAATTTTAATTAACACACGTTCTGGAGAAATGCCAGCAGCTTTATACTGAGCAATCAATTCTCTTGCTTTAGTAACTGTCGCTTCAGTATCGTAGGATAAACGGGCATCTACTTCTGTAGACACACGACCGGGGATAATTTGCAGAATCTTTAAACCAAAGGAAACCGCTAAACGGTCAAAAGCCAAAGTCACAATTTGACTTTGGCTTGCACCTGCACCTGCGTCTTTTTTCGCTTGCAGTAAGGTTTGGTCAACAATATCCTGATATTCTGGCATTTTAGCGGCTGCCGTAATCAGGGAAGGATTAGTGGTTGCGTCTTGGGGTTTAAACTTTTCAATGGCTTGAATATCACCGGTGTCTGCCACCACCACAGTCATCGCCCGCAATTGTTCTAGTAAATTTTTAGACATAAAATACTCCATCAAGGTCGTTTATTTAGGATTTACACTTCCCCTCTTCTTCACACCCGTTCTGATTCCTTACAATTCTGATTTTGGCAACTTTTCTTAACTATTGCCCATTGACTGAAGCCTCAGCCTAATTTTAAGGTGTTATGCGGCGATTGGCTGTCCAATAGAATGCACTTTAATTAAGCTAGTTGTTCCTGATTTACCAATTGGCACTCCAGAGGTAATAACTACTTGATCCCCTTCATGTACAAAACCTGTTCTCAGGATGGTGCTGACCAAATTTTTAAACATTTCTTCAGCATTATAAACAGGTGGGATTAGTAAGGGTTCGACACCCCAAGATAAGGCTAATTGATGATAGGTGGTTGCGTCGGGAGTTAAAGCAAAAATCGGTGTGCTGGGGCGGTATTTAGACACAAGTTTGGCTGTACTGCCTGATGTGGTGTTACATAAAATCGCCTTTGCGCCTGTTTCGTAGGCGATACGACAGACAGCTTCGGCAACAGATTCAGTGACGCTGAGACTACCGCCTTCATGTCTCCAAGAGTGTTTACTAGCCTCTTGCAACGATTTTTCTGTTTCTATAGCAATATTGTGCATTATCTGCACAGCCGCAACGGGGTACTCTCCCACAGCCGTTTCCCCGGACAGCATCACCGCATCTGTACCATCGAGGATAGAGTTAGCTACGTCTGTAGCTTCTGCACGGGTGGGATCGGGTGCGCTAATCATGGACTCTAACATTTGGGTGGCGGTAATCACTGGTTTACCTGCCTGATTGCAACGGTGAATGATATCTTTTTGAATCAGGGGGACTTCGTGAATTGGCATTTCTACCCCCAAATCACCACGGGCAATCATAATAGCGTCGGCGGCGGCGATAATAGAGTCAATTTGCTCAACTGCTTCTGGGCGTTCAATTTTGGCAATGACGCGAATAGATAAGCCCGCAGCTTCAATCATACGCTGGGCTGGTTCTAAATCGTGAGGCGATCGCACAAACGAAACCGCCACCCAATCAACACCCAACTGCATCCCAAAGCGTAAGTCCTGCAAGTCTTTTTCGGTGATCGAACTCACGGGTAGACGAGTTGCTGGCAGGTTTACCCCCTTGCGGGTAGAAATTAAACCACCGATTTTTACTTTTGCCCGGATGCGGTCGGCATCGCGATCGCACACAATCAACTTTACCCGACCATCATTAATTAAAATCGGCTCTCCCGGTCGTACCATTGCGAACAAAGTCGGCAAAGGTAAGGGTAATTCATTGATATCCTCACCCTTGTCTTTTAAAACAAAAGTGACTTCATCACCAGCTTCCACCGTCAACCCTTCCGGTGGTAAAGTTCCTAAGCGGATTTTCGGCCCACATAAATCTTGCAACAAAGCTACAGGCTTTTGTTGGTCAGCACTAATTTGTCTCAGAGCCTGAGCAGTTTGGGCATGAACCTCATAAGCCCCATGAGAAAAATTCAACCGCGCCACATTCATCCCGGCTGCTACCAACGCTTGCAGTCTATCTGGTGCAGAGCTAGCAGGCCCTAAAGTACAGATAATTTTTGTTCGACGCATAGATGTGAGGGAATGGGGACTGGGGATTAGGGATTGGGGATTGGGGACAAATCAATTCAAAATTCAAAATTCAAAATTCTTGCATTAAAGAGTTTTTGGGGAAAAATCTCCCTCATCTAAGTTTCTTAATTACGAATTGCGAATTGCGAATTGCGAATTGGTATAACTCCCTCATCTCCCCCACTCCCTATTCCCCTTTCCCTTCTTAAACCGCAGCCAATTGTTCTTTCTGTGCCATTGACAACATTAAGTCAACTACACGGTTGGAGTAGCCCCACTCGTTGTCATACCAAGCGACCACTTTGAAGAAGTTGGTGTTTAATTCAATACCAGCACCCGCATCAAAAATACTGGAGCGGCGATCGCTTTGAAAATCTGTAGACACTACTTCTTCATCTGTGTAACCTAAAACCCCTGCCAATGAACCCTCAGCAGCAGCTTTCATCGCTGCACAGATTTCTTTGTAACTGGTGGCTTTGTTAGTTTTGAAGGTTAAATCCACTACAGAAACATCCGGGGTAGGCACGCGGAAAGCCATCCCAGTTAATTTACCCTTCAACTCTGGTAATACCAGTGCGACTGCTTTCGCCGCACCTGTGGAAGAAGGAATAATATTTTGGGCTGCACCACG
>NZ_LUHJ01000056.1:100586-101581 GCF_001597745.1 Anabaena sp. 4-3
GGTCATTAAACCTTCTGCCAAGCCAAAGTTATCATTAATCACTTTAGCGATGGGGGCTAGACAGTTAGTAGTACAGCTAGCATTAGAAACAATCACATCCTTACTAGGATCAAAAGTTTCATGGTTAACGCCTACTACCAATGTTTTTACCCTTTCCGGGTCTTTGGTTGGTGCAGAAATGACTACGCGCTTTGCTCCTGCTTGCAGGTGTTTGGATGCGCCTTCATAGTCAGTAAACAATCCGGTTGATTCCACAACGTAATCAGCACCAAGCTTACCCCAAGGTAATTCAGCAGGATTTCTGACTGAAACACAGGGAATGAAGCGACCATCAACTACAATGCCATCTTCTCTAGCTTCTACCTGACCGTGATACTTACCATGAGTAGAATCGTACTTTAACAGATAAGCTAAGTTATCTGGTGGTACAAGGTCATTAATCCCCACAAATTCAATATTGGGGTTGTTGATACCAGCACGAAACACCAGCCGCCCGATACGGCCAAATCCATTGATGCCTACTTTTAACTTAGTCACAACAAACCTCCTCTGAAAATGACGATGGGCTGCGCCCCACCGTGGGTGTTCGCCTCAACTAAGAGGCTTACAAGCTAATTATCCTAGCTGCAAAACTGGATTTAGCCGGCTCAATTTTAGTCTGACTTAGCTGATCGTGACAGCCCAAAGCCACCAAAACCCAAATTACTTGGCATCTTTTAAGGTTTTGGGTATGGGCTGATGCCATAACAGAGGTAAGACGATTAATTTCGGGCTGTTTAGGCTAATATTTGGTAAATTTACTGAAATTGGCGTAAAAAATCTTGAACAACAAGATCCCCGACTTCTTGAAGAAGTCGGGGATCTATCCCATAATCATTTAAGAACTGGGGAGTAAGGGTTGAGCATTACTAAACCCCTACTCACTGCCTAATACCGTTTCTTGATGTAGGGGCGGGTTCACAAATACCCTGACTGATTAACGATGATCTAAATAA
>NZ_LUHJ01000056.1:101662-105540 GCF_001597745.1 Anabaena sp. 4-3
ACTTCATAGAGAATTGGTATAACCACTAATACGGCCACTGCCAGTCTTGAATTTCTGGCATATCTTCACCGTGTTTACCAATGTAGTGTTTGTGTTCAATGAGCTTGTCTTGCAGATGTTGTTTCACATAAGCGGCTTTATAGCCTAATTTGGGAACACGATCTATTACGTCCATGACTAAATGGAAGCGGTCTAAATCGTTCCGCACAACCATATCAAAGGGGGTGGTGGTAGTTCCTTCTTCTTTGTAACCGCGCACATGGAGGTTGTTATGGTTGGTGTGGCGATAGGTGAGACGATGGATTAACCAAGGATAGCCATGAAAGGCGAAGATGATCGGTTTTTCGGTGGTGAATATAGTGTCAAATTCTTTGGGACTTAAACCGTGGGGATGTTCTGTGTTGGGTTGTAAGGTCATCAAATCCACAACGTTGACTACCCGCACTTTTAAGTCAGGGAAGTTTTGCCGCAATATATCCACAGCTGCTAAGGTTTCTAAGGTGGGGATATCGCCAGCGCAACCCATGACTACATCTGGTTCACCACCTTGGTCATTACTTGCCCATTCCCAAATGCTAATCCCTTTGGTGCAGTGTTTCACGGCTGCATCCATATCGAGATATTGCAATGCTGGTTGTTTTCCGGCGACGATGACGTTAACGTATTGACGGCTTCTTAAGCAATGGTCTGTTACAGATAATAAGGTGTTGGCATCGGGTGGAAGATAGACGCGAATGATTTCAGATTTTTTGTTCACCACATGGTCGATAAAACCAGGGTCTTGGTGAGAAAATCCGTTATGGTCTTGTCGCCAAACGTGGGAAGTCAGTAGATAGTTAAGTGATGCAATCGGTTTACGCCAAGGAATTTCACGGGTAGTTTTCAACCATTTGGCGTGTTGGTTGAACATGGAATCAATGATGTGGATAAATGCTTCGTAGCAAGAGAAGAAACCATGACGACCTGTAAGCAGATATCCTTCTAACCATCCTTGACAGGTGGTTTCGCTGAGGATTTCCATCACCCGACCACTAGGGGAAAGGTGGTCATCTTCGGGGAGGGTTTGAGCTACCCAAGTTCGGTCTGTGACTTCTAATACTGCATTGATGCGATTTGATGCGGTTTCATCCGGGCCAAAGACTCGGAAGTTACGGCTGTCTAGGTTGAGTTGCATCACATCCCGGAGGAATTTCCCTGTAACTTGGGTAGCTTCTGCAACTACTCTACCTGGTTGGGGAACTTCAACAGCGTAGTCTTGGAATTTGGGCATTTTCAAGTCACGCAACAAGATACCGCCGTTAGCGTGGGGATTATCACCCATGCGGCGTTGTCCTGTGGGTGCGAGTTCTGCGAGTTCGGGGATCAGTTTGCCGTTAGCATCAAAGAGTTCTTCGGGTTTGTAACTCTTCATCCAGTCTTCTAGAAGTTGGATGTGCTGCGGTTTCTTAGCTAAATCACCAAAGGGTACTTGATGCGATCGCCAGTAATCTTCTGTCTTTTTCCCGTCTACTTCTTTTGGCCCTGTCCAACCTTTGGGGGTTCTCAGTATAATCATCGGCCATTGCGGACGTTTAGTATAACCATGTACACGGGCTTCTCTTTGGATGCTGTGAATTTCGGCAGTGATTATATCTAAAGTCGCCGCCATCTGTTGATGCACGTCCGCAGGTTCAGAACCTTCCACAAAGTAAGGTTTGTAACCATACCCTATAAATAGGCTTTCTAATTCCTCGTAACTCAACCGCGCCAAAACTGTGGGGTTAGCGATTTTATACCCATTCAAGTGTAGAATCGGTAACACCGCCCCATCTGTAGCAGGGTTGAGAAACTTATTGGAATGCCAACTGGTAGCTAAAGCCCCGGTTTCGGCTTCCCCATCACCAACTACAGCAGCGACAATTAAATCAGGGTTGTCAAACGCTGCACCAAAAGCATGAACCAGCGCATAACCTAGTTCTCCGCCTTCGTGAATAGAACCAGGGGTTTCCGGTGCAACGTGGCTAGGAATACCACCAGGAAAGGAGAATTGTTTAAACAGTTTCTTCATCCCCTCCGCATCTTGGGAAATATTGGGGTAATATTCGCTGTAAGTTCCTTCTAGGTAAGTATTCGCTACCAGTCCCGGCCCGCCATGACCAGGGCCAGCAATGTAAATCATGTTGAGGTCATACTTTTTGATGATCCGATTCAGGTGAACATAAATAAAGTTCAGTCCTGGTGTGGTTCCCCAATGTCCTAACAGTCTGGGTTTAACGTGTTCTAGGGTGAGTGGTTGTTTCAGCAGGGGATTATCTAGTAAATATATCTGCCCGACTGACAAATAGTTAGCTGCCCGCCAGTAGGCGTTCATTTTATGCAATTCTGCATCGGTTAAAGGCTTTGTTTGTGGAGGACTTGCTAAAGTCATATTCAACTCCATTACGTAGTGATTTTGCCGAATTTCTTTTCTATGCCAGTGTAGTTATCTACAGTCTGAAGGTCATCCTACATAAGACAAATTTTCCCAGGTGGCTCTGGAATTATCAGTTTTATTAGCCATTGACTACACTTGCAGTTATTTAAAATACAACTACAAAACTTTGAGTAGTGACCTCTCCGAAAGGTTAACAGAATTCACCTTCAGGCGAGTATTTTTTAACATTGATTTTAGCTATTGTGACGAAAATCGCTGATGCGTTTAATATTTGTCATGAAATAAATATGACTTTTGATAGAAGTTGCTAATGTGGTAAATAAATATGGCGATAAATATAAACTGTTCAGTAGGTCAACATAATTGTAATGATGGGATAGATACCCGACTTCTCAAAGAAGTCGGGTATCTGAGTATTACATCAACCTGGGAAGGCGATCGCTCAAGCAATAAAATGTATGGTAGAAGGCGATCGCTTACTTCACAAACAACCTCCAATCATTCCCGCGAGTAAAATAAACCCAATCCAAACATTCTGACGGAACATCTCACCATAAGCCGGGTTAGGTAATTCCGGTTTAGCTATTTGTATCACCTGCCACAACCAGCCAATAGTCCCAATCACTAAACTCACCCAAAAAGCCAACTTCAGATGAATCGCAAACCCTAACCATCCTAGTAAGGCGATAGTTCCAGCAAAGAAAATACCAATGGCTAGCGGTGCGTAATTTCCGAAAAACAATGCACTAGAATTTACACCTATGCGTCGGTCATCTTCGCGATCGCTCATCGCGTAAACTGTATCAAATCCTAGTGTCCACAGTAAGGTAGCCCCCCACAATAACCAAGTGGGTTGACTAATATCCTGTGTCACCGCACTCCAGCTAATTAACACCGCAAAACCCCAAGCAATTGATAACACTAACTGGGGTACGGGAAAGACTCGCTTCGCGCCGGGATACAAAACAATCACCGGCACAGCCGCTACAGATAACCAAAAACTCAGGCTGTTAAGATAAAAAGCCAATACCGCCGCACAAGCTAACGCCACTATCCCGACGACAATACCGACTTTAACCGATAAAGCACGGGAAGCCAAGGGGCGATCGCGTGTTCTTTCCACCTCTGGATCGATATCTCTATCCCACAAATCATTTACCACACATCCAGCCGCACTTGTGGCGAGTGTACCTAAGACTATCACCCCCACCAAAGGTAAAGGCGGTTTACCAGATGCAGCCAAAAACACCGCCCACAGTGCGGGAATCATCAAAATTAAGCGTCCTTCGGGTTTATGCCACCGCAAAAGCCGGATAATTGTTAGCCAAACTGGTTCTTGGTTAGTTTCTATCATGGGATTGGGGACTGGAAGGGACTGGGGATTGGGGATTGGGGATTGGGGATTGGGGATTGGGGACTGGGGATTGGGGACTGGGGATTGGGGACTGGGGACTGGGGATTGGGG
>NZ_LUHJ01000057.1 GCF_001597745.1 Anabaena sp. 4-3
TTGGTTACTTTGAGTATCGCCAGTCATCCTGTCATCACCATTTGTACCATTGACATGATCAAAGTTGATGACGTTCAGACTCTGGACACCAGTGTTGTCGGTGACAGTCAAAGATTGGGTTTGTAGATTCACATGGATGCTGGCATTGTTTCCCCATGAGGTGGCATCAATCAGGTGATGATTGATATTGCTATTGGCAATAATTGTTTCAATGCTAATCAGTTGGTCTTGACCAAAGGTATCTTTGTCGATGCGGTCAATAGCTGTGAGAATGAGTCGGCGATTCACTGGAGTGTAGTCGGCAGTATCTAGGCCATCACCACCATTTAAGGTGTCGTTGCCACTACTACCACACAGGGTGTCAAAGTTCCCCCCAGCGTCGAGGCTATCGTTACCGTCATCGCCATTCAGGGTGTCGTTACCATATCCCCCTTCTAGGGTGTCGTCTTCACTACCACCTCTGAGTAGGTCGTTACCATCTCCACCAAGGAGGCGATCGCTTTGCGCTCCTCCATACAACTGATCGTTGCCGAAACCACCATCTAATGTATCGCTGCCTGTGTCCCCATAGAGGCTGTCATCTCCTGCGTCGCCATAGAGGCTGTCGTTGCTAGAGCCACCTATGAGTACGTCGTTACCACTACCGCCATCGAGGGTGTC
>NZ_LUHJ01000058.1 GCF_001597745.1 Anabaena sp. 4-3
CCACTGAGGGTGAGATTACTAATAGAATTTACCGTTTCATCGAAAGTCAGACTGCCATTATTACTGACTGCAAGATTGTTAATGGCACTGACAGTCTGATTCAGAGTCAGACTGCCACCACTAATGGTGACATTGTTGAAAGCATCGCTGACGCTAGCACCCCTGATGTTAGCACCCGTGAGTAAGATAGTCGCTGCACTGATGAGATTGTCTGTGATGACAGAACCACCTGTTAAGCTATATGTGCCACCACCAAATACTAATGACGCACCGCTATCAACCTCAAAAATACCGCTACTTGTACCACCACCTTGTAAGTTGAGTGTGCCTGTTTGGACTTGAATCAAACCTGTGTTATTCAAGGCGGCATGAATAGTAGTCGTGCCTGTACCTGCGGTTTTCTTGAGGATACCGGCATTGTTGAAGATAGGGCGATTACCATACCAATGATAAAAAGAGCGATCGCTTTGAATATCAAATACACCTGTGGCGGTATTATTCCAAATCGCCCCGTTAGCTGCATATATATCTCCACCCGTCCAAGTTACTGTACCTTGAGTTTCGATGGTGCGAGTGTCGATGAATTTG
>NZ_LUHJ01000059.1 GCF_001597745.1 Anabaena sp. 4-3
AGCAATAAACGCCATGATAGACTCCTAAAACAATGTCTAAATTTAGTAGAAGCTGCTGGCGATTAAGTTGGATAATTTCATCTAACTTAATCGCTCATGCCAACATTTCAACAGAGCTATTAGCTCATCAATTACTCAGCAATAACCGGAAATGATTAGTACCAACCATTTCCAGCATCACTGAAGGACTTAGCTAAATGGCCAATCGCATCAATACCGAAGGTGATGACACCGAACTCAAATCCCTTTTCAGCTAAGTCTAAAACGCCATTTGTGGTTTTAGAATAGTTACCACCATGAACAGAATCATCAAGATTGTTCAATTCGTTGAGGAAGCTTTCAGCATCTTGGAACAATTCCGAACCAGTAGCACGTAATTCGTTAACAGCAATAAACGCCATGATAGACTCCT
>NZ_LUHJ01000060.1:0-20241 GCF_001597745.1 Anabaena sp. 4-3
CGAGAGCCATTCATCTCATCACTTCCGCTATCGCGGTAAGTGAGAGGCTTCTGTCAGTTCAAGCTAAAGTCCTCTGGTGCGGACGCTACGCGTAGCTTGCTTCCCCGGAGGGGTACACTACAAACAAAATTATAAGTCCTGGGCAGAAAAAAACCGTGGTCGCTGGTACTAAACCACGGCTATTGATGTTTTAAGTTTTTCTAGTTACGATCCACTAATCTCGGCTATTAAGGGCAATCAGTAAGCGCAAAATAAAGACAAACAAGTTGATGTAAGTGAGATACATCGACAAAGCCGCAGGTAGATATTGGTCATTGCGGTATGTACGGGGCAGAATGTAAAAATCAACAACTGATGCCCCAGCAAAGAGAAATACCCCTAAACCGGAAATGGCGATTTCTAACCAAGTAGGTGTGTAAACACCAAACAAGGCAAATACGAATTGAGTCAGACAGACTACCACCAAGGCAATAATACCGAGAGAGATGGTTTTAGTCAAAGCTAGGCCATCTTCTTCTGAAAGATTAGAACCAATTTGACGGGCAACTATAAAGGTAACACCACAACCAAGGGCAGCTATACCTATACCGGGAATGCCAACGCCTGGAGTTCTTAAGGCAACGAAGACTAAACCACTGAGGGTATATCCCGACAAGAGGCTGTAGGTAGCTAAAAGCGGTAAGGCTACACTCTTTTTCCCTTTTTCGGCGACATTCTGGGCGACAAAGAACAGTATTAACTCTAGAATCACAGCACCGATGAAGGTGGGGAAGAATATTCCAGGGTTAGTGCGGATAATACCCAAACCACCGTAAGTTCCCAAGGCGGTGAGTATCAAGCCACCACCAACGTAAGGCAGGGCATTAGCAATGACATTTGGGCCTACTAGGGCTTGAGACTGGGCGTTACGGAAAGCTTCACGAAAATTGCTGGTATTACTCATACGGCAAAACTAATTTTGAAGAATACTTCCTGATAATTCTTATTTTTACCAAGATTCATTGCTAGTAGCTAGGGAGCTAATCTGAAATCTACAGGCATTGTGATCATACATAGTTGAAAATTCTTGCTGCTTGAGCTTTACCACTTATCCAATTGTGAACTGCGGCAATCTCAAGAATACACAGATGGCAGTAGGCTGAGTCCGTATTTTTCAGCATAATTAACTAGCTATGTTGCGAACCATAAACTTTATCTAAAGAGTAGTGGTGATGATAAAAACTAAAAGGGCTAGCAACAAATAGGCCAGAAAATCCATGCGTAAAAATACGTAATCGTGGAGTAGGTCTTACAAGAAGTTCAGTAAAACGACGATGGTTTAATCAGCCTTAGCTAAGGAAAATAATTACAGATTTAAAGAGTAAATCAACTCCATTTGGTCAAACAAAGGAGTTCCACTAAAGGAATTTTCTATGGCAGCAAGTGAGTTCTCTATGCAAACTGATGGTATGGAGTTATTGCACTTATACCACCAAAATCCTTCTATTAAACTTCGTAACAAACTGGTACAATTACATACTGGTTTAGTCAGAAAAATGGCGCATAAATTTAGCCATCAATGTAATGAACCTTATGAAGATTTAGAACAGATCGGTTATTTTGGTTTAATCAGGGCAATCGAGCGTTTCGATCCCAATCAAGGATATGCTTTTAGCTCCTTTGCTGTACCATATATTCGCGGGGAGATGCTACATTTCTTGCGCGATCGCAGCACTCTATTAAAAATTCCTCGGCGTTGGCAAGAACTGTATAATGAAGGTCAGAAAGTTCGCAAAGAGTTGGCAGTGTCTTTAGGTCGTCCTCCCAAGGATGCGGAAATTGCTAAACGCCTGAAAGTCTCTTTGCAAGAGTGGCAAGAAACCAAGTTAGCCGCTCAAAACCGCATGCCTTTGAGTTTGGATGCTACCGCCGTTCATTACGTTGACTGTCAAATTACCTTGGGTGAAGCACTACCTTGTCCCCGTTCGGCTGCTTTACAACAACAAGATGAAGAACGTCAACAACTGCAAGGGGCAATTAGTCTGTTAGAAGAAAAGCCTCGCCAAGCTGTTGAGATGGTATTCCTTAAAGAACTGTCTCGCAAGGATGCGGCTAAAAGTATCGGTACTAGCCCGATGACAGTTACACGGTATCTGCAAAAAGGTATTCAAGATTTAATTCGTTATCTGCAACCCCAAGCAGTAGCAACAGGATCATGAGATGGCTGAGTTTTGAGTCAAGAGTCAAAAGTCCACAGTTGCGAGACTCTTGACCATTGACTAATGACTCATTTATCGAGATTTTAACTCAGCGATCGCACCTCTGGTCATGGCAGCGATGGCTTGATCAGTCGCTTTTGGCAAATGATAATATTTACCTCCCGATGTTTTGGCTAATTCTTTAGCAAAACCAGTGGAGACAAATTTACTCTCAGTATCAATCACTAATAGTTGCATCCCCAAAGCGCGAACTCTACCCGCAATTTCGAGTAATTCGCCTTTGATGTCTGGTTTTTCTCCTGATTCTTGTGGTTCGCCTAAAGAACGCGATAAGGGTATATTACCCCGTCCATCGGTAATCGCTACAATCACCACTTGCCCAACATCGCCACTCATTTGGGCATTAACACCGATACGCACAGCTTGAGTTAAACCATGCGCTAGGGGTGAACCACCACCACAGGGTAATCTTTCTAAGCGGTTTCGCGCTAAAGCAATAGAACGGGTAGGTGGTAGTAAGACTTCGGCTTGTTCTCCCCGGAACGGAATCAATGCTACTTGGTCACGGTTTTGATAAGCTTCTGTTAACAGTTGCATTACCGCACCTTTGGCTGACTGCATTCGATTCAAAGCCATTGAGCCTGAAGCATCGACGACAAACACTACTAACGCCCCGGCTTTCCGTACTAGACGCTTGGAACGAATATCACCCTGTTCCACAATTACTTTTTTGTCCGGGTATCTTTCACGCCGGGCTTTTTGATAGGGTGCAGCCGACCTCAAGGTTGCATCTACGGCGATGCGCTTGACTTTACCTTTGGGTAACATCGGCTTAATGTAGCGTCCCCGGTCATCGGAAAAGATAATGCTACGACTACCAGATTTACCTTGACGTTGTGCCATTTGGGCAAAGTATAACACACTGTCATCAAGTATTACCCCTTCCGGGTCGAAAATAAATTCTTCGGGAATGCTGGGGGGTTCTTGTTCTTCTGGTTCTTCTGGTTGGTCTTGTTGATCTTCTTCCTCTTCGTCTTGTTGTTGGTCTTGTTCTGACTCGTCTTGACTTTGAGGTGGTGGTGGGGGTGGTGGGGGTGGTTGGTCGGGTGGTGGGGTTTGCACAACGGTAGCCCGTGGTACAATTACCAATTCTACAGCTCGACGTAAGTCTTCGGCGTTGACGGTTGCTCTACCATCTAAAGCCGCCGCCGCTTTGGCAACACGCACCGCAAATAATTCGGCGCGATGTCCTTGCACTCCGCCACGAATGGCTTCATCTACTAAATAACCGATTTGTTCGGGGGTGATGGTAACTTCTTTCAACCATTCCCGCGCGAGGATGATTTGGGTTTTGAGTGCGTCGATATCTTCGTTGTATTGTTGAAGAAATTCTTGGGGTGATTTAGAATAGGCGATCGCTTGCTCAACTGCTTGTACTCTTTGATCTAGACCGAGAACACCGTCAGCCGACAGAGCGATCGCAATTCTATCTAATAAATGTTCTCGTAATGCCCCTTCTTCTGGGTTGTAGGTGGCAATAAACAGGGGTTTGCAAGGATGCTGGAAACTGATTCCTTCCCGTTCAATTTGGTTACGTCCTTCTGATAGGACTGTTAATAGCTGATTTGATATTTGGTCATCTAATAAATTGATTTCATCCACATACAGCACACCTCGGTTAGCGGTAGCGAGTAACCCAGGCTGAAATACTGTATCCCCTTGTTTGACGGACTGTTCTACATCTACAGAACCGAGAAGTCGGTCTTCTGTGACTCCGAGGGGTATCTGTACAAAAGGTGCGGGGATGATTTGAGTGGGGACATCTTGCATATCTTGATCAGCGTATTCGGCTGCAAGATAGTCATCCCATGCTTCTGGGTGGTTGGGATCGCAGTTACTGACTGAATCTGTCACCACTTCAATAGGTGGTAACAGGGCGTGGATAGCACGCGCCATTACAGATTTTGCCGTACCGCGACGACCTGCGATCGCTACTCCTCCCAAACCAGGATCAACTGCTGCTAACAGCAATGCTAATTTAATTGCTTCTTGACCGACTACAGCCGTCAAGGGAAAGGTGCTAATTGTGGGACTGATAGGAGGCGCAGGCATGGTTTGCAAAATAGGTAGTCTCGCCTTTTAGCATATCAATTTCTGCCACATCTTAAAATAAGGGGTAGGAGAATTAGGCTGTTGTCTTGCCGATCCAAAAAAGCTAACTAATGCTAACACGAGGTAGCTTTTTCTTCCTGCTTCATCCTGAAAGTGTCGGCACTACTCAGTCTACAGGCTTTAAGATCGGGTGGATCTCACCCTACTATTAAGTATTTAGGCTTGGTTATCACCTAAATACCTATCAATAATAGCACTGTTTATGCTCCCCTAGTCTCAAAATTGTCTAGCGAGCGGCTGGTTTTTCAGTGAATCAGTAGACATAAATCGTACTTAAATGTAAGCATTTGTTAGGTTTCGTTAGTAAAACACTAACTAGCTGTTAACCCTTGGGGGTAAAGTTTATTTGATAATCACTTGAAATGTTACAGTGAACCTTAGAGGATGTTTTAAAAGTATCTTTATTAACATCAAAGTCTCTCAGACCTAACCCCCCAGCCCCCCTTCCCTACATTCGCGCAGCGTGCCGCAAGGCAGGAAATGGGGGTTGTAGAGACGTTGCATGCAACGTCTCTACATTTGTAGGGGAGAGGTTTGGAGAGGGGTTTTTGTAGGGGCGGGTTCACAAATGAATCTGTAGGTAGACGGAATTTTCCATAAACCCGCCCCTACTTTGCACCTTGACCAGCATCCTCTTATCAAGACAGTCAAGGTAAATATGGATATCTAAATAAGCGGATTGTCTTAGCTAATCAAGTCATTTTTTTACCTAGGTTTCCCGATTTATATCTTGATTTAAAATAAAGTATTTCCAACTAAGCTTAATTATTAATATTATGGCTTATAGTGACTTTAAACTGCATGAAATTATTGATAACTTTGGTTTAGTTATTCAAGAGTCATCTGGACTATTTGCCAAGGTAGAAGAACAGGAATGCAGCGAGTTATTGTCTACCATTCTTCAGGAAAATGTTGACTTAGCCGTTGCCATAAGTTCAGAAAAAGCTCGAAGTGAAATGATTATCAGCCCAATTTTATTAGAGATTAGACGAAAATTTAATTATGGAATCAGCTTATTTTCCGGTGTAGATTTTACTGTTGATGTCCAAAGGGGATTAAATGGTTTTTGTGATTTTATTTTAAGTTTATCACCAGAACAGTTATTCGTGCGTAGCCCGGTTATTGTTTTAGTCGAAAGTAAGAACGAAAATTTACGCTCTGGGTTAGCGCAGTGTATGGCGGAAATGGTAGCAGCACAGATATTTAATCAAAGAAGTGGCAATGTGATTAAAGAAATTTATGGTGCTGTGACCATTGGGACTATTTGGCAATTCCTCAAACTAGAGAATAATATTATGAGTGTTGATTTAAGTGAGTATTATATTAAAGATATTAAGAAAATCTTGGGGATTTTGTATAGTGCGATCGCTCAAAATCAATCATAGTTTAAAGCTTGTAGTAAGGACTTTAGTCCTAATAATCATTGTTCTCAGCAATGAATTGCTAATAAAAATATTGCGTATATTTAGTTACAATTTATTTAAGCGTTACTGAAACATAATGAATAAAAAATTTAACAATTACCCCTTGACATAGCCAAGATTGTATGTCATATATTTTGCTCAATACAGCAAAAAGTCATCAGCCAAAAGCCTGAAGCGGAGGTTGGTGGTCGCATATCCAGCGATTTTCCGCTTCTATCTGAGCCTGTAGTCAATTACTTAAGTAGTTGCTGCTGTAAGTATTTAGATAAGTAATTAAATCAAAGTTTAGTTATTTATCTAGATACTTAGAGCATTAACTACTTAGGTAATTGCTTACAAGCTCAGTTAGAAGTGAAAAATCCCTGGGTTTGCGACTTCTAACCTACAATCAGTACAGCTAATTAGTAATTGTTGTACTGATTTTAAGTGCTATATAAGAGAGATTTCTGGTTGGAAATTATCTTATATAACATTTGAGGGAAGCTACATAACTGATGTTCCGATGCTGTTGCCAAACGCAAAAACAGGAACATCAAAATATGAATTCTCAGCAACGAAAAAGCAAAAAGCGTCAACTCATAGATATTTATGGTTCTTGCTGTTGGTGGTGTGGTGAATATTTACCATCTAAAAAGTTGACGTTTGAACATCTTTTTCCTAAAAGTCGTGGAGGTTCTAATGCTCTAGAAAACCTTAGACTCGCTTGTTTCTCTTGCAATAATAAACGGGGAAATAGTCTTTATCCTCCTGGCGTAAGAGTAGTTGTTTTTAAATAACCTCTGAATATAATCAGACAATTCTTTTGCCAGATGGGCATTTTGCCAACCATTCGATTTAATTAACTGTACAACAGGGAGGAACATCACAATGCACACATTTTTAAGTAGTTTTAAAAACGAAAAACTCCTACGCCAAGCACTGACACACCGTTCTTATGTGAATGAAAACCCAGGAGCAGGAGAACACAATGAACGCCTAGAATTTCTCGGTGATGCTGTGCTGAATTTTTTAAGTGGTGAATATCTTTATCGTCGTCACCCAGAAAAAGGAGAAGATGAATTAACGCGGCGACGTTCAGCATTAGTCGATGAAAAGCAACTGGCGAAATTCGCTATTGAGGTAGGCTTAGACTTAAGGATGCGATTAGGTAAAGGTGCAATTCGAGATGGTGGGTATCAAAATCCTAATTTACTTAGCAGTACATTTGAAGCTGTGATTGGTGCTTACTATTTAGATAAAAACCACGAGATTGAAAAAGTGCGCGAAATTGTTGAACCATTATTTGATTCTGTACCTGAGCAAATTGTGGTGTTTCGCTCTAATGTAGACTCAAAAAATCGCTTTCAAGAATGGGTACAGCGCAATGTTGGGACAACTCCTCCCACATACAAGACAACACAAATAGGCGGTTTGTCTCACGCGCCAGAATTTAAAGCGGAAGTTTATGTGGAAGATAAAAAGTACGGAGAAGCTACGGGAAAGAATAAGAAAGAGGCGGAAAAAGCTGCGGCTGAGGATGCTTTAGCTACATTGAAAGCTAAAGGTTTACTGTAACAGACTCAATCAGCGTCAGGTGGGCATTGCCAATAACATTATACTCAGGGTTTAAGTAACTTGCGAGCAATGCCCGCCCTACAAAAATTGCCATTTTGGACAAGTTTCATCTGTCTAAGGACGGAGATTATAGCTAGCCAAAATTCTATACAGCGATCGCCACCACCCACAACAATCCAGCAGCTAGCGATTTAGTGACAGCAACACCGCATAATCATCAGTTTTATTGATAATACACACGGAAAAACAATTTTTTAGATAATAAATAGTTATATAAATGGGATTGTTTTTACGGATTTAAGGTGTTATGGTTCTTTAGAACATTATCTATATCGAGTAAGTCAGCTTAATCCGACAAACTACAGAATGTATTGTCGGAACGGAGGAACCAATTTTTGGGGCGTATCTTGCAGAGAGTAGCAAGTTGAGAGTTAAGAGATCAAAGTTAATAACTGGGAACTCATAACTTATGACTCAATACTCTGGTGAGAGGGATATCTCTCAGTCCTAGCCCGTCAGCTAACTTCGTAAGCATTGAGAGGAGACTGAGGAGACAGCATTGTAACTAATGTTTAGTTCTCATCAGTGTCCAAGGCTGGTACTGCTCAGATTTTTGTACCTGCACTTAACTCTGTTGAGGTGCCAAATGATATTGCAATTAAATTTAGCAGCGATCGCAGCTGTTGCGAGTCAAGCCGTCTGGAAAAAGGCTAAACCTGTCATTTTGCAGGATGTCGTCTTATTACCCATAATAGGTTTTGTTGGAATTATTTTACTGTGGTGGGTGGTGGCTCTTGCTAACCATGAAGTGATGCCCACACCACTGGAAGCACTAGCTGCTAATTTAGACTACATACTGAACCCGTTTTATCAAAGAGGGCCGGGTAACTTAGGAATTGGTTGGTTGTTGATAGCCAGTTTGCGACGGGTATTGGTAGGCTTTTTGCTGGGTGCGGTAGTCGCCATACCTTTAGGGTTTTTGATTGGGATGTCTAGAACCGCCATGTTAGCACTCAATCCCATTATTCAGATTTTCAAACCAGTATCACCCTTAGCTTGGCTACCAATTGCTTTAGCTATCTTCAATTTAGCAGATCCTTCAGCTATTTTCGTCATCTTTATCACCTCCCTATGGCCGACAATTATTAATACAGCCTTGGGAGTGGCTAGCGTCCCCAAAGATTATATGAATGTAGCGCGAGTCCTGGAAATGCCTCGCTGGCGACGGATTACCAAGATTATTTGGCCTGCCACTTTGCCTTATATTTTTACAGGTTTGCGAATCAGTTTAGGAATCGCGTGGCTAGTCATAGTTGCAGTAGAAATGCTCACCGGCGGTGTTGGCATAGGCTTCTTTGTCTGGGATGAATGGAGTCGTTTAAACCTAAGTTCAGTCTTCCTCGCCGTTTTCGTGATTGGCTTAACTGGACTCATCTTAGATTTCGCCGTCGGCAAACTTCAAGAATTAGTCACCCATCGCCCCATAACTTCTAAATAACAAAATCTCACTCCTACAAAACTTGCAAGACGCACTGAAAGTTTTTGCCTTTGCGCCTACCTGCGAGAAGCCGCTTTGCGTCTTTACGTGAGCTAATTACATCATTGGACTCAACATGAGTAACTCTAACTGGACGAGACGAGATTTTATCAAAGGCATAGGAGCAACCACAGCCGGAATTACCTTATCCGCTTGTGGTATATCAGCAGACAGATCCGCTAAAGGACTGACAGAAGAAGCCTTAGCAGTACAACCAGTAGTCAGATCCCAAGACCTAGAAAAACCGGATTTAATTGTCGGATACGTTCCTGTAAATGATTGTGCGCCATTTGCGATCGCTTGGAAAAAAGGCTTCTTTCGCAAGTATGGTTTAAATGTCAAACTCAACCGTGAAGCGAGTTGGGCAACTTCCCGCGACGGTTTAATATTTGGTCGTCTAGATGCTGCACCTGTAGTCTCTGGTGCTGTCACCAACGCCCGCATTGGTGCAGAAGGCGCACGTCACGCCCCCCTGTGTGCAGCCATGACTATTCACCGTCACGGTAACGCCATGACTATGAATAAAGCAATGTGGGATTTTGGCTTACGTCCGTGGTACGAATATCAACAACAATATGGCGATCGCGCATTAGAAGCCTTCGGCAAGGATTTTCGCAGCTACTTTGACAAGCAACCACCAGAAAGCAAAGTCTGGGCAGTGGTTTTGAGTTCAGCGATTTACGAATACTTTGTCCGTTATATATCTGCTGCGGCTGGTGTCGATCCCTTAAAAGAGTTTCGTGTGATCATCGTCTCACCCCCGCAGATGGTGACAAACGTGCGGATAGGGGCAATGCAAGCATATATGGTAGCAGAACCCTGGAACACCAGAGCTATTCAAGGTAATGAAAATATTGGTTTTACCTTCGCCCAAGGTAAAGAAGTCTGGTTAGGACACCCAGATAGGTTATTAGGAGTAATGGAATCTTTCATTGACAAATATCCCAAAACCTATCGTTCTCTAGTCAAAGCTATGATAGAAGCTTGCCAGTATTGCAGCCAGCCGGAAAACCGCCAAGAAGTCGCCGAACTAATTACAGACCGTTCCTTTACAGGTGCAAGACCAAACAAGAAAGATGCAGCAATTAGCAAATTGACCGCGCCTGGAATTATCGGCAATTATAACTATGGCGGATTTGATGGCAAAGACCGCACCATCAACGCAGCAGATACCACCATTTTCTTTGACATTCCCGACAATTTACCCAAAGAATCAGGCGAACACGCCACATTTTTATGGAGATCCAATAGTATCTGGTTAATGACTCAAGCAGCCCGTTGGGGGCAGATCAAGGAATTTCCTAAAAATGCCGAACAATTAGCCGCAAAAGGCTGGAGGACAGATTTATATCGGGAGATAGCCAGCGACATGGGTCTTGAATGTCCCAAAGACGACTATAAAGTTGAACCTCCAGAAGTTTTCATCGATAAAAAAGGCTTTGATCCTAGCGATCCCGTTGGTTATTTGAATAGTTTTGCCATTAGGGCTAATGCTGCCACTCGTGTTTTCATGTCTTAAGCCATCTGCAAGTAGCTAGAGATGAGAGGCTAGTATTTCTTACACAAAATATATCTTTACGCCCACGCCCAAATTCAATTAATAGTTACGGTAATTTAGGAGCATTTGATATGAAATATACACCTTTAACAGTCAAGGCTCATCAACAAACTTTGCCTAAACCGAACTTTTTAGAAATTGAGAATTTAGTCAAGTCTTATGCAACACCAGATCAAGGTAATTTTGTCGTTCTTGATGGTGTGGATTTAACTATCGGTGAAAATGAATTTATTTCCATAATCGGGCATTCTGGTTGTGGTAAGTCAACTTTATTAAAAATTGTTGCCGGTTTAGAAACAGCTACTTCTGGCTCAGTACGGCTTGACGGTAAAGAAATCCGTAAGCCTGGTGCTGAAAGAATGATGATCTTCCAGAATTACTCACTGTTACCGTGGTTAACAGTTCGAGACAATATTCGTCTGGCAGTAGATGAGGTGTTAAAAAATGCTAATCGGGCTGAAAAAATTAGCATTGTGAACGAACACTTGGCAATGGTAAACTTAACGGCGGCAGCAGATAAATATCCTGATGAAATTTCTGGAGGTATGAAACAAAGGGTAGGCATTGCTAGAGCCTTAGCAATTCGCCCCAAAATGTTGCTGATGGATGAACCTTTTGGCGCATTAGATGCGTTAACCAGAGGTAAATTGCAACGGCAAGTCTTAGATATTTGGGAAAATCATCGACAAGCAGTCATGATGATTACTCACGATGTTGATGAAGCTATTTATATGTCTGATCGCATCGTATTAATGACTAATGGCCCAGCAGCTACGATAGGTGAAATATTAGAAGTGTCCTTTCCCCATCCACGGGATAGAGTTGCAATGCGAAACACCAAAGAATATTTTGAAATTCGCAACCACGCCCTCAATTTCCTCGACAGATATTTTACTCACGAAGAGTAAATTAGTTTATTCTTTGTTTATTGGGTAGCCTAATTCAAATTCATCAACACTGAATTTGAAGCGGAGGAACCAAGTACATGGGGCTAATCTATTAGAGAGACACCTTCCAGTCTTAGCCCGTCAGCTAACTTCGTAGGCAATGGAAGGAACCCCCAAAACTTTGGCTGTTAATACCAGTTGTTATTGGGGTTTCCTTACGGATATGCCTCTATGGCTATTCGTTTCTACCCGGCTTCTCGTTGATTTGTTCGTTAGGTTTAGGAGAAGTTAAAGCTGTGAATATCAAGCCAATGCTAGCGCGCTTGCAAAGTGCTATGGGACGTAATGATTTAACTCAATACATGGTATTGTTACCAGACCCCAAAAAAGTTTTCACTCAAAAACATAAATCCAAAAAATCAATCAACTTCATCGTTGGTTATGATGCTTCTCCTGAAAGTCACACTGCATTGGATATAGCTTTTTGGATGGCGCATCAAACAAGATTAGCGACAAATAAACAAGTCACAGTGCAAGCTGTTTATGTAGTAGAAGAAAATTATTACAGTGGAGATTCTAATCTGTTGAGGTTTGGCAAAAGACAACCAGTATTAGACTGTGCCATCATTGCCAATACAAAGTCTAACACCTCTGTTTTAACTCAACCAAAACAGCAGCCAGTTACACCATTACTAGCACAAGGAAACATCAAAACCCTCCAAGAAGCAGATAGAATTCTTTGGCAAGCGCGGAGTCTAGCTGAAGAATGGCAAGATGGTTTTAAATCTCATTTGCGATTTGGTCAAATTTCTACAGAACTGAAGAAAGTTGTGGAAGCTGAAGCGGCTGAACTGCTATTTTTAGGCTGTAAATCTGTTTATCATCCGTTAATTAAAACATTGGGTTCTAATTTTCCTAGTGCTGTTTTAGGCATTCCCCATTGCGTAGATGATTAATTGGCAAAATTGGGTGTCAGGACTAAAGTCCTGACGACAAACTTGAGTATAAAAATCCCCCTAACTCTGGCAATCATAGAGTAGGGGATTTTCGTATGTTTCAGAGGGAAGAAAAAAATTTGCATCTTTGAGCTTTTTGTGAAAGTGAGTTACTTTCACAAATAAGGCAAATTTAAGCTTAGTAACCGATGAAGTGTAATACATCACGCAGGACGCTGTAACCTGCTAAATCCCACAGTAAATATGCTAGAAAACCAATCATTGCCAAGCGACCATTCCAGAGTTCGGCTTGAGGATTCCAGCCAAAGATAAAAGCGTTACGATCTATGCCATTGTAAGCATTAGCAACTGGTGGTAAGTCTGTGGAAGGACGAGTTTCCATTTTTTCCTCCTAATATTAATCTAGCTTGAAAATAGTGTGTAGGGAATAGGGGAATCAACCATTTTCATGTATGATTGTCGGTTTTTCCCATGAGTCTCTGATGGGAAAAGCTGAATTTTAGTATCCAATTAAATGCAACACATCACGCAGGACGCTATAGCCTGCTAAATCCCAGAGTAAATAAGCCA
The DNA here is from genome assembly GCF_001597745.1 of Anabaena sp. 4-3. Classification (GTDB taxonomy): domain Bacteria; phylum Cyanobacteriota; class Cyanobacteriia; order Cyanobacteriales; family Nostocaceae; genus Trichormus. The sequence continues at coordinate 12,857 of NZ_LUHJ01000060.1, forward strand.
AGAAACCAATCATGGCAAAACGGCCATTCCAGATTTCTGCTTGCGGAGTAAAACCAAACAGAAAAGCATTGCGATCGCGCCCATTATATTCTGTAGCGATTGTTGGTAGATCGGTGGAAGAACGAGTTTCCATTTTTTTGTCCTACATATTTCGTTACTTAACTTAAATTTAGCTATTTAATAGTAAATTGCTTTCTGTCGGTAGATACAATATCTAGGCACTTCTTAGGGACGATTGCCGCCCAGGTTTTAGTTTCTTCAAATCCACCTTGAGGGGGTGATAAAAATGGTAATTGTAAATAAATGTAAATTTTTGCAAGTTATCTCTTGTTAACAATACAATTTAAGAAAATCAAATAAACGCAGAGTATTATTAAAAACAGAAGCTCACAATCCCCAATTTACAAGCACTACACCCAGTATTTTGTCAAAATTAACAGGAGAAACTACGCTAGGAAAAATCAAAAATTCTATCTAGCGTAGGATATAGTTTACAACTTAAGAGAGAGGATTTTATAGTCTAAATTCTCGGATTCTGAGAGTAAGAACCTTGAGTTATTGCCATAGATACATAGCCAAACTACAGTTGTTGCTTACAAAATTCTGAAGGCCTCAAAGTTTAGAATGACTAGCACAAGGAAATACAATGTTTCAAAGTACAGAAATCACACTGGCACTTGATCAGCCTGTATGGTGGCTGGCACAAGTTCCAGTTACTACCCCCAGCGTCACACCAGCACAAGCATCGGTCATTACATCTGGGCCGCGCTTTTTTGTAGCTTTACTGTCTGGTGTGATTTTAGCTTTTGCCTTTCAGTTAGTATTAACCAATCTCTCTGTTGCCGCCGGTATTTCCTATTTGGGTCGTCCGTCTGATTCAGGTATGGAAGAAACTGGAAGTTTCGGCGGTACGGTTCGCAAAATCGGGACGGCGATGGGTATCTGGACATTAGTCACCGTCACCATCGCTCTGTTAATTGCTTGTTTTCTGGCAGTAAAATTAAGTCTGCTAGTATTAGACCCCAGACTGGGAGCAATTCTCGGCTTAGTAATTTGGGGTGCATACTTTTTGTTATTGGTTTGGGTGAGTTCCACCACCGTCGGTTCCCTGATTGGGTCTGTTGTTCATTCGGCTACCTCTGGCTTACGCGCAATTATGGGGACAGCTTCCGCCGCTTTGGGTGCGAAAGCCGTTAATCAACAGGTTGTATCCACAGCCGAAGCAGCAGCCTCCGCCGTGCGTCGAGAATTAGGTAGCGCGATTGACCCCATTAGTATCCGGGAAAACATAGAAGATTATATTGAAAAGCTGCGTCCACCAGAACTAGATATTTCGCATATTCGCAGTCAATTTGAAAGCATATTGAGTGACCCTAAACTCAGAGAAATTGCCGGCAGTCCTGACCTGCGTCATATCGACCGCCAAAAGTTTGTGGATTTAGTCAGCAGTCGCACCGACCTGTCTAGGCGAGATGTGAATCGCATAGCCGACACATTATATAGTGTTTGGCAACAATTCATGGGTCGGACTCAACCCATGCAAGATAGCTTACAAGAGTTAGTTAGTTATCTGAAATCACTGCCACCAGGACAAACCAAAACCGATGAACTCAACGCCAAATTAGATCGGTTAATGGCGCAAATGCCTACTTCTCAAGACACGCAGCAAAAAGCCGCCCCAGGGCCGATTCAGAGTACAGTTCAGCAAGCAATATCTGCCTTAACTGGTCTAGTTTTGGGACGGGCTGATTTATCCGATTTAGATGTGGAAAAAATCTGGCAAGCTCTGACGACAGCTAGAGATAAAGCCACAGAACAAGCGGATAAATTAGGATTACCCACACCATCCCAACCTTACAGTCCGATTCGGGCTGATATAGAAAATTACTTACTCAATACCTATGCTTGGCAATTGAGTCAGGAAAGAATTGCCCAAGAATTTCGGGATGTGATCTATGACCCAGCCGCCGATCCTGGGACGGTGCGACGGGAACTAGAGCGAATTTCCCGGAGTGATTTTGTGAATATCCTGCAAAGCCGGGGACTACTCACCCAAGCCCAAATTCAGCGCATTGCTGACCGATTAGAAGCGGTGCGTCAGGAAGTGATAGTGATGGTGACGGCTGAGGAAGAAAGAGAGATATCCCAAGACTTACAACGGCGAATTAATAGTTATTTGCTGGTGACAGCTAAGGCTGATTTTACTCCAGAAGCGATTGAACGGGATTTCAAAGCGATACTGGAAGACCCGGACGCAGATTATGAAACTATGTCCCGGCGATTGGCGATAGTTGAGCGTCCAGCCATGCGGGAGATGTTGTTAGAACGCAATGATATTCAGCCCTACGAAGCCGAAGCCATTGCCAATGACTTAGAAAAACAACGCGATCGCGTGTTAGTAGAATCAAAAGGATTGACAGAACAGGCAAAATATCAAGCCGAAACTCTGTGGTTAAATGTCGAGTCATATCTGCGTAACACAGGTAAAGCTGAGTTAAACCCTGATGCTATCCGGGCTGACTTGAAACGGTTGTTAGAAGACCCCCAAGCGGGAATGGCTGCAATTCGGGCGCGTTTGTCGCGCTTTGACCGGGATACTTTGGTGAAGTTGCTCAGTCAACGCCAAGATTTAACGGAAGAACAGGCTGATCAAATTCTGCATACTGTAGAAGAATCTTGGCACAGCATCCGCCATACACCGCAAGCAGTAGCAGATAAAGCTAAGGAGCAATATGATTCTGTAACTGCGACTATTGCCGATTATTTGCGGAGAACTGGCAAAGAAGAACTCAACCCCGAAGGAATTCAACGGGATTTAAATAGACTGTTTGAAAATCCGCAACAGGGAATTGTGGTGTTGCGGCGGCGGTTGTCTCAAATCGACCGGGATACCTTGGTAAAATTGCTCAGTCAACGCCGTGACTTAAGCGAAGAACAAGTTAATCAAGTGATTGACTCTGTACAAACTTCTATCCGTAACATTGTCCGCGCACCTCGTCGTTTAGCTACCCGCACTCAGCAAAGAGTAGAAACTTTCCAAGCTTATTTGGAAGAGTATCTACGACAAACTGGCAAGGAAGAATTGCACCCAGAAGGCATCAAGCGCGATGTGCAACTGTTACTCCATGATCCGAGGGTGGGGATGGAAAGTTTGAGCGATCGCCTGGCACATTTTGACCGTTCGACAATTATCGCTTTGCTGAAGATTCGGGAAGACATTACTGATGATGAAGCTGCCAGCATAGCTGATAATATTATTGGAGTTAGGGATCAATTTGTCGAACAAGTGCGGGGTATTCAACGACGTTTCCAAGATGTGATTGATGGGATTTTTGAGCGCATTCGCCACTATCTCAACTCCTTGGAGCGTCCAGAGTTGAATTATGACAGTATTAAACATGATGTGCGGACATTGTTTGAAGACCCACAAGCAGGGTTTGAAGCATTACGCGATCGCCTCTCATCTTTTAACCGGGATACCCTAGTAGCCATTATGAGTTCCCGTGAGGATATCTCTGAGGCAGATGTTAACCGCGTGATTGACCAAATTGAACGGGCGCGTCTCACCGTTCTGCAACGTGCCGAACGCCTACAACAGCAAATGCAATACCGCTTAGAAGAAGTCAAACATCAAGCCCAACGGCAAGCGGAAGAAACCCGCAAAGCCGCAGCCTCAGCCGCTTGGTGGTTGTTTGCCACAGCGTTAGTTTCTGGGATTTTCGCCGCATTAGGAGGAGCGATCGCTGTAGTGCTGGTGTAGGTTAACAAGTTGTCTCCGCTTAATTTAAGCCTCCCAAATCGGGGGGCTTTTTCATCTGTGCAGTAGGATAGGCGATAGTGGCGGCAAGTGGACATCATAACAAGTGATGAAACCATTTCAGGGGTACTTTGAGTGTTTTCCCCCCTTTTTAAGGGGGGCTAGGGGGGATCTCACATCTTGCACCAGCTGCTTTATTGCGATTACAGGGCGGCGATGCACTCCTCAAAATTCGCTCAAACCCTTATTTTTACGTTGTAAGCTGTGCATCGCCCTACGGTTATTGAGAATGGTGCAAGTTGTGTGGGATCTGAATAAGATTTGATACTTAAAAGACATTCTCTAAGATTGTATATTATCTTTTTGAGATGATTCTAAAACGCCACTACGAATCATTAGCTGAGGCCAAATTAACAGAAAAAAGCCCATCCACACTAATACAGGCACAGAAATCAACACTGTTAACCAAATGGTGTGAAATATTAACCAGCTACTACTAATAATAGTGATTCCTGTCAGTAAAATTGACCAAGGTTGACACCACCAAGGTTTATATTTCCAGGGATTCAGAGGCTGTTGTTCAGACATAATGTTATTTTAAATAGAAATCAGATACGGCATATTACGTAAAGTACATCAGGGCGGGCAGGATGCCCAACGCCACTTGCTACAAGTCGGCACAGCCGCCCAACGCAGTGGCTCCCCCACAAGATTTATGATATTAAATGTGTACTTCGTTTAGTTGCAAAGTGCTGTATGTGATGTTGTATTAGCGTCTGCGCCTAATTTGCGATCGCCACTCTTCCAAAGCAACATACTTGTTTTCTATAATATCTAGAGCCTCAATCACACCAGTGGAACTAGAGACGCGAAACCAATAAATGGTGTAATTGTAATTGTTCGGATCATCTTCAAAAATCCGTACTGTGTAGTAAGGCTGAGTAGGAGTAGGAACGCTGTCTACAATGGCTGAAACTTTAATCTTTCCTTGAGATAAGCGTTGAATTTCTCTGGCTTTTCTTTGTACTAGGGGTAGTTTCCAAACTAAGTTAAGTGCTGTTTTTTGATCAATTTTTGGAGTAGTTTGAGCAACTGCGACGAGGGTATTTGTTTCTAGTGCAGCTAATTGTTGAAGCGCAGATTGCTGCTTTTGAGTTTTGCGACTATCAAGTTGAGCGATCGCTGTATCTCCTACCACTCCTACTAACACAACAGTCATGAGAGGATAGTGAATGATTTGTTTCATGTAGCTTTCCTTCCAGATTGTTATGACTTTTACACGTAGGTTTCAAAATATTATACCATTTTAAGTTTTATTACATAATTTTGGGATAGATCCCCAACTTTTTTGAGAAGTCGGGAATCTGAGTATGACGTGTTTTAAAGTAATCCTGTTTACTTCTGCACAACTTCACGGACTAAGGCGGCTAACTGATCAGCACTATCGGGAACTGCGATCGCCTGGGCATTTTCCGCCATTTTGCTTAATTCGTTTGGTGATTGCAACAAATGTAAAACTTGAGTTTGCAATAACTCGGCTGTGAGTTGAGATTGTTTAAAACTTAAACCTGCACCTGCTTTAGTAAACACCTCGGCATTATAAGCTTGATGGTCTTCTGCGGCGAAGGGATAAGGAATTAAAATGGCTGGTGTACCGCACACAGCTAATTCTGTTAAACTGCCAGCACCAGCACGACTGATAGCTAAACTAGCACGTTGCAGCAGTGCCGCCATATTGTCATAAAAAGGTAATTCTATATATTGGGGATGGTGTAAACTGCCCACATCGGGGTCGCGATCGCCTGTTAAATGTACAATATAAGCACCAGCATCAAACCAAGCAGGTGCAGACTCGCGGACTAATTTATTCACCGCTACCGCACCTTGGCTACCACCAAACACCACAATTAAGGGAACATTCTCAGGAATAGCTAAATCTAGTTTGACATTACTTGCGGCATTGAGGAACTGGGAACGGACAGGAGTACCTACACAGACATTTTTGGAACGAGGTAAATATTGAGTAGCGGCATCAAATCCCAAAGCTACCATACTACACCAAGGGCCAAAAAACCGAGTTACCTTACCCGGTAAAGCGTTAGATTCGTGGAAAACTACAGGTAAACCCAAAGAACGCGCCGCAATCACAGCAGGCCCAGCAATATAACCTCCTGTGGTAAAAACTCCTTGAAAATTACCCTGTTGGAGAAGTCGCCGCACCTGAAAAATTGCACCAATGAGTTTACTTAATGTCAGTAAAGAACCAATACTTAACCCTTGCTGAAATCCTTCAACTGCAATAGTATGCAAAGGATACTCTTGAGGGACAAGTTGAGTTTCTAGCCGATTGGGGACACCTAGCCATTCAATCTTATATTCTGGTAGTTGCTGCGCCAATGCGATCGCGGGGAACAAGTGTCCACCAGTCCCACTGGCAGCTATTAATAATTTTATGGGTACGTTTGCCATTCAAACTCTACCGTTTAGCACCTAGCTTCATTAAGATAAAACAATTTCCTGACCTTCTGTACACCAATCAGTAAAGTATTACCTATGACTAAGATGATTTTCTCGTCCATGAACCGCCAAAAACGCCTCTCTGCCAGCCTTTGGCTAATGTTATGTATATTCTCATTTGGTGTAGTGCATCCTTGGCAACCTGCGCCAGCTGTGGAAATCGCTCAACGCAGTAACGCCGAAAACGCCCCCACCGCCCTGAAAAATTTATTAACACAAATTGATAACGCAGCTAGTAAAGGTGATGTCAAAGGCGTATTGCAGTTTTACAGTCCTAATTTCACCCACGGAGATGGACTAACACGCCAAACAATGGAAAAGGCTTTAACGAAATTCTGGAAAAACTATCCCCAATTACGCTACAACACACAACTACAATCTTGGAAAACAGAAGGTAATACGATTATTGCGGAGACAATAACTAATATTACTGGCTTACCCTCGTCAAATCCTCGTAATATAGCTATTAATGCCACGATTAAATCCCGTCAGCGCATTGTTAATGGTAAAGTCACTCGCCAAGATATTCTCTCAGAACGTACCACACTCACATCTGGTAGAAAGCCGCCCCAAATTGATGTCAAATTACCACAACAGGTGAGAGTTGGTCAGCAGTATAATTTTGATGCCATAGTCCAAGAACCCCTGGGTGATGACTTACTGCTGGGAACAGCCACAGAAGAACCAATTAAAGCCAATAGATATTTTAACCCTGCATCCGTCGATTTAACACCACTCTCATCAGGTGGTATCTTTAAAGTAGGCCGCGCCCCATCTACCCCCGGTAATCACTGGGTTTCTGCTGTAGTCGTCCGGGGTGATGGCATGACAGTTGTAACTCAGCGTCTGCAAGTAGTGAGAAAGTAGAAAGTAGGGGAGTAGGGGAGTAGGGGAGTAGGGGAGTAGGGGAGTAGGGGAGTAGGGGAGTAGGGGAGATGAGGGAGATGAGGGAGATGAGGAAGAATAACTAATAACTAATAACTAATAACTAATGACTAATAACTAATGACTAATGACTAATGACTAATAACTAATGACTAATGACTAATGACTAATCTTAAAAATCAGATTGTTTTAATTACTGGTGCTAGTAGTGGTATTGGTGCGGCTT
>NZ_LUHJ01000060.1:20352-21229 GCF_001597745.1 Anabaena sp. 4-3
AGCTTGTGGAAACTCTGCCTGTAACATCTGAGCAAATTCATTTGTTACAGTTAGATGTGCGCGATCGCCTGGCTGTAGAATCTGCTATATCTACCCTACCCCCAGCATGGTCAAATATTGATATCCTGATTAACAATGCTGGGTTAAGTCGCGGTTTAGATAAGTTACATGAAGGCGACTTTCAAGACTGGGAAGAAATGATTGATACTAATATTAAGGGTTTGCTTTATCTCACCCGTTATGTTGTCCCCGGTATGGTTAGCCGTGGGCGTGGTCATGTGGTTAATATTGGGTCAATTGCTGGACATCAAACTTATCCCGGTGGTAACGTTTACTGTTCCACAAAAGCAGCTGTCAAAGCAATTTCTGAAGGTTTAAAACAAGACTTATTAGGAACTCCCATCCGGGTAACTTCCGTTGATCCTGGTATGGTAGAGACAGAGTTTAGCAATGTGCGTTTTCACGGTGATAGGGAACGCGCTAACAAAGTTTATCAAGGATTAACGCCTCTAACAGCCGATGATGTGGCGGATGTAGTGTTTTTCTGCACCACGCGATCGCCCCACGTTAATATTAATGAAATCATCCTCATGCCCGTTGATCAAGCAAGTGCTACCCTAGTTCATCGACAAATCTAAACCCCACTTCCAAGCTTTTCCTGACAAATGTAGAGACGTTTCATGAAACGTCTCTAGTGATATCTTGCACCATTCTCAATCAGCGTCAGGTGGGCATTGCTTGCCAGTTCCTAAGACTCTTAGTTTTACGTTGTTGGCAATGCCCACCCTACAAAAATGCTCATCAAGTAAGTGAAGTACCTACACTTCTGCAAGCAGTAAGTGTAGGCTTCCTGTCTCATTTGCCACTGCTCTGTTAG
>NZ_LUHJ01000061.1:0-45799 GCF_001597745.1 Anabaena sp. 4-3
AAAGTACCAGCACTGATAGTCAAATTATTGACTTCGCTGGCAGTTGTGCCATTGAATGCTAGAGTACCACCACTGAGGGTGAGGGTATTGTTAACAGCCAGATTGTTAACTGTTAATGCCCCACCAGAAACAACCAAGGCTTCATCTGAAATTACATCATTCAGGGAAGTATTACCTGTGCGATGAGTGGTAGTAATATTGTGGCTGGCAAAGCTGATATTTACATCATCACCTGTTTGTGGAGGTTGATTGTCTGTCCAATTACTACTGACATCCCAAAATCCATCAACTGCTGTTTTCCAGGTTCTTGTTGCTTGGTACTCTACCTGAATAACCTCTTCATTAACTACGATTACCCCTGTATCATTTTCTGCTTTTAACTGTGCTAACCTCTCATCTGTTAAACTTTCCCCACGCACCAAATCAGCAAAAATCGCTCCCTCATCTCCAGCACTATCTTGTGCGTTGAGTAAGCTATCAATCTTGTGTCCGATTTCTTCTAACAGCAAGCCAACTAAAGACTCTATTTCCCCTTGTTTGACTACCTGGCTGAGATAATCCCTAGATATATAAATTTGGTTGGTAGACGCAGCAAAAGCCCCATTTGCCCCATTTAACTGGGATGAATTCAGGAGTTCAATTGTTGGCAACCAATCTCCATTCTGCCAAGCTGGCACTAAAGCTAAAGCCGCTTCCTGTGCAAAGGTATCTCCAAATGCCAAGCGCATATTTTCTAGGAACTTTGGACTGATGGCAAAATTCCTCAGATAAAGTTCCACCTGTTCTAATGCTAGTAATAGCGTTGGCTCAAAAGTTACGTCATCACCAGTTAAAGGATTATCTAAGGTAAATGTCATAAGGTTGCTGCTTTTTTTGGTGCAAATGGGGTGTTAATTAGGTCATAGTTAGGTGCAGACACACCGCACTGAGGCTATTGGCAAATAGCTATTTTTCAACATCAAACTGGAATTTGATATTGCAATTATTTAGCTACCGTACTGGCAAACTGAAGCGGTTCAGTGTCTAGCTAATTCCCAGTCGCCGAGGACAATACCGGTATATTTCAGCAAGTCTGCACTCAAAATACTGGGGTTGGGCTGTCGAAGCGCGATCGCTGTCAAAAGTTCTGGAATTTCACAATTCTGCTTCCTTTTATTTTCTTGTATTTATAAGCACATAAGTAAAAATAAGTATTCTATGTATACCTAGTGATATAAGAATACACATATTTAACAAGATATATGAATAAAATTTTGATAAATTTTCTGTAAAAACAGTGAATATACTTAATTTTTAATTAAATTTTCCAAATTCAGGACTTTCAAGATATTGACATTTCTGTGGTTAGTATTATACCGTCCCAATATTCAGATTCCAAAACATTAGTTTCTCTTCCATTCGCAAATTGAGGAAGCACAGACGGCACAAACCGATAATTATCAGAGTCAAAAATCGACAAAAGGATGATTGAAAAGTGTACATTCGCAAATTAAATGTCGCTTTTCGCAAACAATGTCGCAACTGTATTGAATGGCTGAAAGCTACATCGTGTAAATATTATAGGTCATTTATCTCTAAGACAGGCTAATTTGCTTGTTTCGCATATTATATGTCGCATAATCACGTTTTTGCAAATTAAATGTCGTTTGTTAAAGTTGGTGACTTTTGCAAATTAAATGTCGTATTCTTTATGAATATATGGTACATTAGTACCTTAATTACTCATGAGTGGGTTTCACTCTATGGCAGACAGAGAAATTGAATTCACTGAAGAATCGACCCAAGATTCAGATGCTATTTTGCTTGACAATAGTAATTTTGTCGTAGACCCATCCCAGATTATTCTGGCAACGTCAGATAAACATAAACTGACATTTAATCTAATCCAGTGGCTTGCTCAATCACCTACCCGTACAGTTAAATCTGAGAGAAAACAAGCAATTGCAAATACTCTTAGTGTTTCTACCCGCCAAGTAGAACGTCTTCTCAAACAATACAATGAAGACAAGTTAAGAGAGACAGCAGGAACAGAACGAGCAGATAAGGGAAAACATCGAGTTAGCGAATACTGGCAAGAATTTATCAAAACAACTTATGAAAAGAGTCTGAAAGACAAACATCCAATATCGCCAGCGTCCATAGTTCGTGAAGTGAAGCGACACGCGATCGTTGACCTTGGGTTAAAACCAGGAGATTATCCGCATCAAGCTACTGTTTATAGAATTTTAGAGCCATTAATCGCACAACATAAGCGGAAGACAAGAGTCAGAAATCCGGGTTCAGGTTCTTGGATGACAGTGGTAACACGAGATGGCCAACTTCTGAGGGCTGACTTTAGTAACCAAATTATCCAGTGCGACCATACTAAATTAGATATTCGCATAGTGGATATTCATGGTGATTTATTGTCGGAGCGTCCCTGGTTGACTACTGTTGTCGATACATACTCAAGCTGCGTCCTGGGTTTCCGCTTATGGATTAAACAACCGGGTTCTACAGAAGTGGCTTTAGCTTTACGGCACGCTATTTTGCCCAAACAGTACCCTGACGATTATCAGCTAAATAAATCTTGGAACGTTTATGGGAATCCTTTTCAGTATTTCTTCACTGACGGTGGAAAAGATTTTCGCTCCAAACATCTTAAAGCCATTGGTAAGAAATTAGGATTTCAGTGTGAACTACGCGATCGCCCACCAGAAGGCGGTATTGTAGAACGGATTTTCAAAACAATTAATACTCAAGTTCTCAAAGACCTCCCTGGTTATACAGGAGCAAATGTCCAAGAACGCCCGGAAAACGCGGAGAAAGAAGCCTGTTTAACAATACAGGATTTAGACAAAATTTTAGCCAGTTTCTTCTGCGACATTTATAACCATGAACCTTATCCTAAAGAACCTCGTGATACCAGATTTGAACGCTGGTTTAAGGGCATGGGAGAAAAACTGCCTGAACGTTTGGATGAGAGGGAATTAGACATCTGTTTAATGAAAGAAACCCAACGAGTTGTTCAAGCGCATGGTTCTATCCAGTTTGAAAATCTCATTTATCGAGGAGAGTCACTCAAGGCACATAAAGGTGAATATGTGACGCTGAGATATGACCCCGACCATATCCTGACTCTATTTGTATACAGTTGTGAAACTGATGATAATTTAGAGGAATTTTTGGGTTACGCTCATGCTGTCAACATGGATACCCATGACTTGAGTTTAGAAGAGTTAAAAACCCTGAATAAAGAGCGCAGTAAAGCCCGTAAGGAGCATTTTAATTATGATGCCTTATTAGCATTGGGCAAACGCAAGGAGCTTGTGGATGAGCGTAAAGCAGATAAAAAAGAAAAAAGGCACTCAGAACAAAAGCGTCTCCGTTCTGCATCTAAGAAGGACTCAAATATTATTGAACTACGTAAAAGTAGGGTATCCAAGTCTTTAAGGAAACAAGAAACTCAGGAAATTTTACCAGAGAGAGTTTCTAGGGAAGAAATCAAGTTTGAGAAGATAGAACTAGAACCACAGGAAACTCTATCAGCTTCACCTAAGCCTAACCCTCAAGAAGAACAGAGACATAAGTTAGTTCTCTCTAAACGTCAAAAAAATTTGAAAAACATTTGGTAAATTATGGCGCGATCGCAACTGGCAAACCAACCCATTGTTGAAGTCCTAGCCCCACAGTTAGACCTCAATGCTCAAATTGCTAAAGCTATTGATATTGAAGAGATTTTCAGAAATTGTTTTATCACAACTGATCGGGTTTCGGAATGCTTCAGATGGTTAGATGAACTGCGTATTCTCAAGCAATGTGGTCGAATCATTGGCCCAAGAAACGTGGGAAAAAGCAGAGCAGCACTTCACTATCGAGATGAGGATAAAAAACGAATTTCTTATGTAAAAGCTTGGTCAGCATCCAGTTCTAAGCGTATATTTTCACAAATTCTGAAGGATATTAACCACGCTGCACCTACAGGTAAACGACAGGATTTACGCCCAAGATTAGCTGGTAGTCTTGAACTTTTTGGACTGGAATTGGTGATTATAGATAATGCTGATAACCTTCAGAAAGAAGCACTTATAGACTTAAAGCAACTTTTTGAAGAATGTCATGTTCCTATCGTCTTAATAGGAGGCAAGGAGTTAGATAATATTTTGCAGGATTGTGATTTGTTGACTAATTTCCCAACACTGTATGAGTTTGAACGCTTGGAATATGATGATTTTAGAAAGACATTAAGTACAATTGAATTAGATATTCTGTCTCTTCCAGAATCATCTCATTTAGCAGAGGGGAATATTTTTGAGATTTTAGCGGTTAGTACAAGTGGGCGAATGGGGATTTTAGTCAAGATACTTACTAAGGCAGTTTTACATTCTCTAAAAAATGGATTTGGCAGGGTGGATGAAAGCATACTAGAAAAAATTGCTAGTCGTTATGGTACAAAATATGTTCCTCTCGAAAACAGAAACAGGAATGAATGAGGATGATGAAATTCGCCCAAAGTTAGGCTATGTTGAGCCTTATGAGGGAGAGAGCATTAGTCATTATTTGGGGAGGTTGCGTCGATTTAAGGCTAATAGCCTACCTTCTGGATACTCTTTAGGAAAAATTGCTGGTCTTGGTGCTGTAACGACACGATGGGAAAAACTGTACTTTAACCCATTTCCTAATAGACAGGAGTTGGAGGCTTTGGCATCTGTGGTGGGAGTTAGCGCAGAAAGATTCATAGAGATGCTTCCACCTAAAGGTGTAACAATGAAGCCCCGTCCAATTAGGTTATGCGCTGCTTGCTATGCGGAAGTACCTTGTCATCGCATTGATTGGCAGTTTAAGGACAAAATGAAGTGCGATCGCCACAATTTACGTTTGCTAACAAAGTGTACTAACTGTGAAACGCCTTTCCCCATTCCCGCAGATTGGGCGCAAGGTGAATGTCCTCATTGTTCGCTGTCCTTTGCAAAGATGGTGAAGCGTCAGAAACTTCGATAAGAAATGCGATCGCTCATGGAGACAAATCTGATTTTATCTATAGCTAAATAGTCAAAGTTATGACTATAAGACTGTTTTAGTTTGTACACATAGAAACAATGTAAATCTATATTTGCACAGACTGGACTTGAAGCAGGCGGAAGGGTAGAGAAAAGAAGTATAAGTTAATAAAATGAATTAGTGACGAAATCAACTCAGCCAGAAAACTTGCTAATTGTCATAAAAAATTTGGGTAAAAATATTGAGAGCCTTGTATTAAAATACTTTCAATTATTATAAGTTGATTATTTACTAATTCATATCTCAATGAGTGATGTTATCAGAGTAAAATTAGAACCTATATATTTGGGTACTTTTTCGTTTTACGTTCGTCGCCACAATAGATTAATCAATTTATTGTTTAAGCCAATTTACCACTAATCTTTGTAATATCTTAGAGTTGTATGGGTGTAAGTTTAAAGCAATAATGATGTTAATACAACCGTGTTAGTACCAACCAAGTCAATATCTGTAACCGCTAGTGAAATAAAGTATAATTAAATCAAAATTAACTAATGGATATGCTATATTGGGCCCACAGATAGGGCAATAATTATGGACATAAATCAATTATCTATTATTGTACAGCAACTGATTTCACTCCCTCATGAAACTGAGTGGATAGAATTGAAAGAAAATAATGAAGATCCAGCAATAATAGGGGAATATATTTCGGCTTTATCAAATTCTGCTGCTTTACATCGCCAAAATGCTGGTTATTTGGTTTGGGGAATCGAAGATAATACACATAATGTTGTGGGAACTCTATTTAAGCCTAAACAAGCAAAGTGCGGTAATGAAGAATTAGAAAATTGGATACTTAGACTACTTTCCCCTAGAATTAATTTTAAAATTTATGAATTTATTTTTAAAGATAAAAATATAGTATTATTTGACATTCCTAGTGCTAGTCATCAACCGATTAGTTTTCAAGGGGTGGAATATATTAGAGTTGGTAGCTACAAGAAAAAACTTAAGGATTATCCAGAAAAGGAAAAGGAATTATGGAATTTGTTCCATTATCAAACTTTTGAAAAAAAAATAGCCTTAGAAAATGTAACAGCAGATGAAGTTTTAGCAAAAATCAATTATCCAAGTTATTTTGATATAACAAAACAAAACCTTCCTGATAATAAGGAGGGAATTATAAGACGTTTGAGCGAAGAAAAAATAATAAATATAAAGCCTGGCAACTATTATGATATTACAAATTTTGGAGCAATCCTTTTTGCTAAAAAATTAAGTGATTTTGAACGATTAGGTAGGAAAGCAATTAGAGTTATTGTATATAAAGGCAAAGGTAGAATTGATACCCAAAGAGAACGAGTATTTGATAAAGGCTATGCTATCAGCTATGAAGAAATTATTGAATTTATAAATAATCAACTCCCTCAAAATGAACAAATTGGCCAGGCTTTACGCCAAAATATTAAAATGTATCCAGAAATTGCTATTAGAGAGCTAGTTGCTAACGCCATGATTCACCAAGATTTTAATATGACTGGTGTTAGCTCTACTGTTGAAATATTTTCTGACCGTATAGAAATCAGAAATCCGGGTGAACCATTAGTTGATACAATACGTTTTATAGACACTCCTCCTCAGTCTCGCAATGAAGATTTAGCCGCCTTTATGAGAAGAATTAATATCTGTGAAGAACGTGGTAGTGGTATAGACAAAGTAGTTGATTCAATAGAGTTTTTTCAGTTACCTGCTCCAGAATTTAACGTTAAAAATCAACACACAGAAGCTATTTTATTAAGCTATAGAGAATTAAAAGATATGGACAAAAGTGACCGCATTAGGGCTTGTTATCAGCACGCTTGTCTACGTTATGTGTGTAGAGAACAAATGACTAATGAATCTTTAAGAAAAAGATTTGCTATTGTTGATAAAAATTATTCTATGGCTTCTCGAATTATTGCAGATACAATGAATGAAAACTTAATCAAGCTATACGATCCTGAAAATAGATCCAAAAAACACGCCAAATATGTTCCCTTTTGGGCATAAATGATGAGCTTTTCTTATATAAAAGATAAGATTATTTTATGTGACGGTTATGTGACTGGCAGCCAAAAATGATGATTTTACAGAAAAATAAAATCGCTGAAAGTCTTGTCTATTGGAGGTTTTAAGAAAAATTGCTTCAGTGCTGGTTATGTGATTCAGGAAATTGCTTAGAATTATTAATAGTTTGTAAACGATAGGGGAATTGAATCCCTTGGAGCCGACATTAGGAGCCATGCCCAGCACCACGCACGCCCATGAAACAAGGAAGTGAATTTTTCACTCCCTTTAAATCAGAACGGTCGAATTTTGAAGAGTAAGGCTCACAATTCCCTTTTGAATGATGCTTTTAAGTATTGATTTTAGCAGTGCTTGTCAGGGTAATTGATGAGTTTTATCTACAATTCTCCTTTGAATGCTTTGTCTAAGATAGAAGGTAGTAACGCATCAAGTTCTTTTATTGCTTCTTCTCTTAGCCCTTTCATTGCGTCTACTTTGCTTCGTAACTCATCAAGGTAAGTGACGATGCGGCATTGTTCCGAGATGGATAAATCTGACGGAAAAGGAATATTCATCACAACTTCCTGTGAAATCTTTTTCATAGTTGGACTTGTTCCCTTTGCTTTACTCTTGATATAGTCACGAACTAATTTACAAGCAAGCCAATGATGTACAAATTGTTTATTCGCCTTAAATTCATCAATCTCTAAGCGCATCATCAAGTCAGGGTAAATACAGGGATAGGGAGAACCATTGTAAATAGCTGCGTGTCCTACCAGTTCAGGAGTATTGCTTCTGGTAATGAGTAGATCACCAGGTTTTAACCAGTAATGTGCATCTAGGGAAACAGGTTCTGATGTTCTTTTAAATTCTGTTTGGCGGTAGGAAAATCCTGTAACAGCACCAAGTGACAAAATGGGAGTCCCTTCTGGCATATTGTCGCATCTTGCTGACCAACCATTTCTGGGTTTTTCAAGCAAAACATCTGATAAATGACCTTTAATCAGAGTCTTGCTGAATAATTTTGTTGACTCAACCGGAAGAAGTGCCTCTGTTTCTTCAAGTGCTTTTTGACGTAGCGATCGCACTTCCTCAAGCTTCCCCACCAGTTCCTCAATTCGTGCCACAATCCGCCGTTGTTCCTCTAGTGGTGGTAGGGGGATTATATATCCCAGGACATCGTTTGGCCGTATCGCTGCATAATTAGTTGATCCTTGAGCAGTTACCTGATCACGGAATGCTGGAGTGCGAATAAAATAGTCTAAAAATTTTATATCTAGCAACAATTCATTGATTTCAAATAAAAAATAATGACTGCTAACAATAGCTCCATCAAGATTTGTAGGTACAATACCGAATCCGCCTATTTTGGCATCAATTTCAGCAACTAATAAATCATCAGTTTTGCAAATCTGCTGTTTTTTAGTTTTAATCTCAGCACCTTGGACAATATCTCTTAGTTCAATACCTTGAGCGTGTAACTTGACACGACATCGCTTATATTTTTTAAAATCATCAATTTCAATAAATTCTTTCCTATGCTTAATAACTTGTTCTAAATTTACGACATCCCAACCTTTACTCATTCTGCCCCTGCCAACAATTGCCGAATCTCTGACATAATCTCAGCTACGCGCCTATCTTTCTCCAAAATATCAGCAACTAATTGCTCAGGTGGTAAATGCTCAAAATCTTGCTGACTATTTGGGTTTTTTAAGTCTAAATTATAAATTGCCCAGTAAATAGCATCCCCTTTAGCTTTCTCCTCTTTCGCAATCTCGCGCTGTTTCCGTTCCTCTTCCTGAATATTTTTTAATTGTCCTTGTAGAGACAATTCATGAATTGCCTCTACAGAATTTATTTTCTCAACTAACTCTTTAGCAGTCTTAAGACACTGATTAGCGGCTTCTTCTGCTGTTTTAGCCGCTTCCCAATGAGGTGTAGCTTCTTTTATCGCCTGATTATAAGCTTCCTTAAAGTTATGCTTCCAAGCCTGTTTATTCTCCTCTCGATTCTTCCACCATGCCACACATTCAGCAAAATCTTCATCCTGTATTGGCTTAGTTTTGGTGTAAGTTTTCCGTCCTTCTGGCAAAGGTAACTCATAGTACCAAATCTCATCCGTTTGTCCAGAACGGTCGAAAAATAACAAATTTGTGGGAATGCTGGTATAAGGCGCAAACACCCCATTAGGTAAACGGACAATGGTATGCAGATTAAAATTATTGAGCAAATCTTCCTTGATTTTGGCGCAAATATTATCCCCAAATAGCACCCCATTGGGAAAAACTACTGCTGCGCGTCCTGGTTTGGGTCTTTGTCTGAGACGACGCATAATCAACTGAAGGAATAACAACGCCGTTTCCTTAGTTTGTCTATCTGGAGGAAAGTTATTTTTAATTCTGTCTTCCTCCTCACCCCCAAACGGCGGATTAGTGAGAATGATGTCAACCCAGTCTTTTTCACCCATTTCGGCAATAGTAAACCGCAGACTATTACCATCATCAATATCGGGATATTCAAACCCATGTAACAGCAAACTCATGTGCGCTAACATCAAAGGCAAAGATTTCGCCTCAGCACCAATAATGCTTTTCTGAAGTATCTGCCAATCTTGTGCGCTACACTGTTTTTTCAGGTATTCATACGCCTCAACCAAAAAACCACCAGTTCCGCAAGCAGGATCAAAAATGGTTTCTCCCAGTTGCGGTTCTATCACCTGCACTATAAACCGTACTACCGGACGGGGGGTATAAAATTCTCCCGAATCTCCCGCAGCGTCCCGCATTTCTTTCAGCATGGACTCATAGAGGGTGCTGAGTAGGTTCACCTCTTCTGATTTATCAAAATGAATTTCATTTACCTTACTTAGCACATCCCACAGCAAAGTCCCGCTAGTCATGCGGTTGTTGACATCTTTGAATACCTTGGCGATGACATCAGCGCGATCGCGTCCGGTTTTGCTTTTGAGATTCCGCAAATAGGCGAGTAACCCTGCACCTTTCGTGCCATCGGGTAAAATTGCCTCATCATTGTTGATGAAAATTTTCAGGCGATCGCCCGTAAAATTTTCATTAGCTGCCCAATCTCGCCAACGATAAGGCGGTTGAATCGTTGGTTTGTAGGATATTCCTTCTAACTCTGCTTCCACCTCATGCAGTTTTTCGGAATCATCCAAAAGTTTCAAAAACATGATCCAAGTCAACTGGGGAAGACGATCTAATTCGCCATTCAATCCCTTATCCGTCCGCATGATGTCACGCGCTGACTTAATCACGCTTCCCAGTTTTTGGGCTGTAGTTACGGTTTTATCGTTTTGTTTGGTAGTGCGTTTGGGCATTCTAAACTAATTATACCTTGCTTTAAAATCTTTAAAGTTGCGCTGAAAAGCGTACATTAATCGTTGAATTTCATTTACTTGTCTAGGGATTATATTATGTTCCCATTTCTTACGATGATTACTAAGCAATTTTTCAATATTATCTGATGTTCTGTTAGATATAAAATATATGTCTTCTTTTACATTTAAATCTGAAGCTAATCCAATAAAACTTCTACCTAGATGTAATTGTAAATCTGATGTATAATGCTTGCATTCAATTGCTATAATTACTTTTGTATGTCTAGGTTCATAGGAGATACTTCTACAGCTTCTAGCCTCTTCTTGTAATAAGACACATAAATCGCATTCATGAGAAACTTGTGAGCGTCCTTGAATTCTAATTCCTACATGAGCTTCTAATACTGGTTTATCATTAAATTCTATTACAGCATGAGTATAGGGTTGTGTTGCCACATAAATTTGCCCTGGACTACGACGAAAAATTAAAAATTGAGCATCTTGTTCAAGCGCGTTTTGAAACCTGATATTTGCTCCTTCATTTTGCGCCGCTCTAATCAAAATACTAAAAACATAAGCTTCATATAAATCTGATAAATCAGTTGAGCTACCAAATCCTAGCTGAACCAAATTCCCTATTCTACTTTTAATTCCTTGAATGAGAGATGAGTTCATAGGCATTATTTTTCAAGCTCCTGGCGCAGATGATTCAGTAAATTTTGTAGTTCTCCAGCTTCTTGCTGACGTAAATTTATTCTGTCAGTGTCAAAAATAAATTCATGAATATTTTCTTCCTCTTCTGAATAAAATTTTATTTGTGGTTCTAGTTGTGAATCCCTAATTTCTTCCGTTAAAAATTTTCCTACTTCTTTTTCTAGTTCTATAGTATTTAAAACTGCTCTCTCGAAAGCGTCTAATAAAAGTAATACCTTTTCCTTGGCAGTATAGTCTTCTCTCTTAATTCTGGGTGTTTTTTCTCGATTTTTTTTAGCTAATTTCTCTTCTATACTAACTATTTTGCCCTCGCGAATAGAATTATTTACTTGTTCTATAATCCAGCTTAATTCATAGTAATTAATTATTTCTTCAACTTGACAATATAAATTTTCATATTCATCGGTATTCATAACTATCCTTTATGCAATATAAAGTAAGTTTTGTAACTGATTAACTGCTTCCTTAAGTGGCTGAACTCCACCAAACCTTTGGGCGATTTCAGCTACATTACCATATCTATGAAACTCACTGTTAGCTTTAAATGTAGTTGGAACATTAAACTCCTCAACTCCTTTTTCTGCATACTTGTCCAAAAGTATCTCTAAAATTGCCCTAGCATCCTCCCCATACTGCTCAAAAAAATCAGTCTTGCGAAGACGCAACCTTTCAGCCCGTTGCTTGCAAGTCAGCACAGGAGCATCAAAGGCAATATGACATAGTAAATCAAAAGGGTCTGCTTCGGGAAGATTAGTAACTTGTTTTAACTCATCAAAATCAATTCCCCGGTCTGCCAACAACTCAATAATCTCGGAACGCTGTTCTGGGTCTGCCCAGCGTTGCTGTATTTCTAGAGTGGAACGATACAGGATGCGGACTTGTTCTCTGGTGTAGTCAATTAATCGAGACAAGCGCAGTTGATTGTCTGGGTTTAAATCATAAATTCTTTCTTCAACAATTTCTTCGCTTCCCCCATCGGCGTAATATTTCCGAGGTGGTGCGTCATCCTCATCTGGGAGTCCCCAAAACCCAGACTTGTCGTCATCATCTTCCAAATCTTCTGCTTCGTCTTCTAACTCTGCTGACTCTAATTCCTCCTCATGTTCAGAGAGAATTTCCCCCTGGTCATCCATCTCTGATTCATTAATGAGGGCGGGTTCTCCGTCAAAATCTCTATCCTCAAACAATACTGTGCTGTGGGTGTAGTCAAGTATATTAAAGGACAGCTTACCCCGTTCTTCTCGCACACGAGTTCCCCGTCCAATAATCTGCTTAAAGTCTGTCATAGAACGAATAACACGGGCAAGCACAACATTTTTACAGGTGGGAACATCTACCCCTGTTGTTAGTAACCTAGCAGTTACAGCAATAATATGAGTTTCATTTAAAACATCTTTAAATTTGTAGAGATGCCCCTTACCCACATCACCAGCATCAGAGGTAATGCGAGTTATGTAGTTAGGATTGGTTCTGGTGATATCGCTGTTGAGGTTGCGTAATTCCTTGATCATTGCCTTAACGTGCGGCTCGTCCACACAAAAGACAATGGTTTTGGCATAGCGATCGCTGCTTTTGAGAAAATCAGTAATATGTTGGGCGATCGCCTTTGTCCGTGCTTCCCTCACCAATCTCCGCTCAAAGTCCGGTGTCAGATAAACTTCATCAGGAATCGTTCTTCCATAACGGTCAATTTGTCCAGCACTAGGTCGCCATCCTTCCCGATCAGAACGGGTAAGAACCCGATAAACTCGATAGGGGGCTAAGAAACCATCATCAATCCCTTGTTTGAGAGAATAGGTGTAAAGGGGATTGCCAAAGTAGCGATAGGTATCAACGTTATCATCCCGTAGCGGTGTCGCTGTCAGTCCTAACTGATACGCAGGTTGAAAATGTTCTAAAATTTGTCGCCAGTTACTCTCATCCCTAGCACTACCCCGGTGGCACTCATCAACAATAATCAAGTCAAAATAATCAGGACTGTATTCTCTGTAAAGTCCAAAGCTATCTTCTCTATCACCAATAGCCTGATAAATAGCAAAATAAAGGTCACGTCCCTTTTTCGCTTCTCCCTGAATTTTGTAAATTTTCTCCTGATTAAAAGCAGAAAAATCCTTATTCATCGGGTCATCTACCAACACATTCCGATCTGCCAAAAACAGAATTCTAGGGGGACGAGATTCTCCAGTAGCATTCCACTCCAAACTTGACAGTTTCCAAGCGATTTGGAAAGCAACAGTAGTTTTACCTGTCCCCGTTGCCAATGTCAGCAGTAGACGCTGTTGACCTTTGAATATTGCCGCTAATGCTGCATTAATAGCGTTGCGTTGATAGTAACGCAGTGGTTTTTCTGGGGTTCGATAAAAGGGAGTTAACAGTTTTTCGGCTATGTCCCCTCTAATTTGCTCCTTACCTTCCCCTGTTAACCGTTGCCAAAGTTGATCAGGACTAGGAAATGAGTCCATGACATCAGACTGCTTACCTGTGATGAAGTCATACTCTACAATTCCTTGCCCATTGGTTGAGTAAGCGAACTTCACGTCGAGAATTTGGGCGTAGGCGATCGCCTGTTCCAGTCCCTCATCAGGAGTTTTGTGTTTCTTTTTTGCCTCTACTACAGCCAAGGGAAATTCTCCGTTGTAGAGCAGCAAATAATCTGCGAATTTCCGTTTACCACGAGGCTTACGCTTGTTTTTGGGGCGAATCTTGCCATCAGTGAAGTAATACTGCTCAGTATAATCGTGTGGTTCTTGCTCCCACCCCGCATCTCTTAGTTTTGGTTCAACATATCTACGGCAGGTATTAGCTTCATTGCTCATAGCTAGAGACGTTACCAGTTACTTTTATAACTTAACAGCTAATTACCTCTACGCACAAGCAAATAACCTTATCTTTGTGATTGAAGATGTAAATCTTCTTAAGCAATTATTATCAGTCACACCATCAGCCGATTGACGGGAAGCGATGCCTACGGCGGGCGTTTTCCCTCCGGGACGCTACGCGAACGCCATCGCCTACGGTGGGGCGTAGCCCATCGCACTGCTTTTCTACACATATCGTGACTCATAATATTTGTATAACAGTCATGAATCGTGAGTTAAAGTGTCTATCAAAACAGAAAGCCTAATAGACAATAACCCTCAGAGCAATGAATATAGAATCGATGCGCTCAGTGACTTGCCCTTGGAGCCTTTGGAATATTGCCAACGATGGGTTGAGATGCCCCCAGATGAGCGGGGGTACAGAAAAGCTTGTATTGCCGCCTTAGCAGAAGCAACCGGACTCAGTGAAAGAACTATAGGTAATTGGGGACAAAACTTTGAGAGGCGACCTAACTATGTAGTACATATATTACGTATGGCAGATATGCTTAACCAAATTAGAAAAATAGTCCTACCTCCTGATTATCCTCAAAAATAATTTAGTCGTGATTCGTGACTAAGCTACTTGTAATGTCAGCCGATGTTTCTTAGATTGAGTTCAGTAAGCAGAAGACATCTGAGTTAACCAGTTACTATCAGAAATCTTCTGCTTGGTTAATCTGGCTCACCAAAACAGAAGATGCAGACTGGGAGTAATTCCCATCAGAATAATCATCGAATTGATATCGTGCGTCAGTTGCCCCTTGAACCGATGGAGTATTGTCGCCGTTGGGTTAGTCAACAACCGGGTCGCAATTATCGCAAAGCCTGCATCAATGCGATCGCCCAAGTTACGGGTACTAGCCCAAAAACCGTTAAGGACTGGGGGACTGACTTTCGCCGACGACCTAAATATGTTACCCACATATTACGGCAAGCTGATTTAATCAACCAATTTAGACAGCTTGTTGCCAAAGGAATTGTGACTTTACCTCCAGACTTTCCTCAAGAATAAGCACAAGCGATCGCTACTCACGACCAATTGCCCCAAAAACCCCTTGCTGTGAACAAGAGGGGAATCTTAGGCTGAGGTACACAGGTACTATGACCAACAGTCGCATCTTTCTGGATGATAAAAATGGCAGAACACCAAATGAACTCAATCTCTACCTTTGACATCACTAAGTATTTTCTTCTTGATGTCCTCAAAGATATTAAAACTGGACGCATCCAACTGCCAGATTTTCAAAGAGATTGGGTTTGGGATGATACCCATGTGCGTCGTTTGCTTGCCAGCATATCTCTTGCTTACCCTATTGGCGCAGTCATGATGCTCCAACAAACCAATCAAAGCCGACAATTTAAACCCCGCCTAGTTGATGGAGTCTTAAAACCAGAAAATAATGCGCCAAACTTATTAATCCTTGATGGACAGCAACGCCTGACAACCCTGTTTATGGTATTGCTATCTGAGCAACCTGTCATCATCAAAGACCAGAAAAGCCAAAAAATTATTAAAAAGTGGTACTACCTGGATATTGAAAAATGCCTCAATCCAGAATGCGATCGCCGTAATGCGATTGTTGCTTTACCTGAATCCAAAATTGCACGCATCTTCACGGGTGGTTTAATTGATTGTTCCACTCCTGAAAAAGAATATCAGGCACTATTGTTTCCTCTATCCAAAGTTTTCTTTTTTTCTGAGTGGCGGAGTAAATTTTCTAAGTATTGGCAATACGAACCTCAAAAACTGGAGCTAATTGACACCTTAGAACTGGAAGTTATCAAAAAATTTGAGCATTATCAAATACCTGTTATCCAACTACGTGACTCCTTGCCAAAAGAAGCCGTTTGCCAAGTATTTGAAGATACAAACACTTCTGGATGTGACCTCAATTACTTCGACTTAATGAGTTCTAGCTATTGCACTGCTGATTTTAGTTTGAGAGATGATTGGAAACAGCGCGAAAATCGCTTCCAATCCTTAAAAGTATTGCGTAAGCTCCGAAGCACTGATTTTGTACAAGCCGTTACATTGATGGCTGGTTACGTCAGGAGAATAGAAGCTATAAAAAAAGGCTGGAATATCGATAAATTACCAGGGGTGGCTTGCGAACGTGCTGAAGTGCTAAAACTCAGCAAAGAAGAATATCAAAAATGGGCTGATCCAGTTACTAGGGGCTTTGAAGAATCTGCTCGTTTCCTTTATAGCCAAAAAATTTTTGATGCAGATGATTTAGCTTACCCCGTTCAATTAGTTATCCTTAGTACCATTTTTACTATTCTGGGAGAGCGTTCCCGTTCTTTTCCAGTACGGTCTATGTTGGAACGCTGGTTATGGTGTGGGATGTTTGGGGAAGTATATACACGCTGGTATGAGGCACGAGCCGGGCGGGACGTGATAGAAGTACCAGAATGGTTAGCAGGTGGTTCATTACCGCTCACCATTGTGCAAGCGGATTTTTCTTTTGATAGGTTAATTAGCGTTAGAAAACGCTACGGTGCAGTCTATCAGGGTTTAGCAGCCTTATTACGACGTGAGGGGGCAATTGATTGGTGTACCGGGGAAGAAATCAATGATGTGATTTATTTTGAAGAACAGATAGATTCGCACCATATTTTCCCTGTGGCATGGTGTCGCAAACAAGGTATTGACCCCAAAAAGTATAACTGCTTGATTAATCGCACACCTTTAAGTGCCAAAACAAACAAAAAGATTGGCAGTAAAGCACCTTCCGTTTATTTAGAAGAGTTTGAACGTTCTGGGACATCAGTTAAAAGACTTGATGAAATATTGCGATCGCACGCTATATCACCAAAAACATTGCGGCGAGATGACTTTGAAGGCTTTTTCCAGATGCGGGCAAATAATTTGCTGACGCTAATTGGAAAGGCAATGGGTAAAAGTTTAAGTTTTGAATCCTTTCAGGATTTTTCTGGGGAGTATCATAACGGGAATAGTAGAGGGTATAAGCTTCACCCCGAAATTACTACCAACTATTAAGCCATCAGCATCAGAATCGCCGACTTGACTCAATAGTGGAGTTTGTGACCAACATATAACTCATCGCCAACACATTCCTTAGTTCCCCTAGTGTTGTTTTTCTGAAGATTCTTTCTTTTGCAACCAATCTCTAATTGCTTCCTCCAAAGCCGCAGTCTGCGTTATTTCCAGACGCGCACAAGCAATTTCAAACGCAATTTTTAGATTTTTAGGGAGTCTTCCCCGAACTTCTCTAGTTTCTTCTGCCATCCTAATTTGAAGCCAAAGCTTGCGGCTTTCATTTTTGCACAGCCTCTGAGCAAAAAAACATTTGCGCTTTTGCGGCATTGCGGCATTGCGCTACAATGGAGTAAGTCAAAAAAAAGTTAAAAGCCCTCTTAGTTTCATCGAATCCACAAAACTGAGGACACCATGAGCGTTATTACAATTCAATGTCGCTTGGTTGCTGAAGAAGACACACTTCGCACATTGTGGGAACTGATGGCTGACAAAAATACACCTCTGATCAATGAAATATTGGCACAGGTAGGAAAACATCCAGAATTTGAAACGTGGCTAGAAAAAGGCAAAATACCTACTGAATTACTCAAAACACTTGTTAACTCCCTTAAAACTCAAGAGCGTTTTGCAAGTCAACCTGGACGGTTTTACACTTCAGCGATCGCTCTAGTAGATTATGTATATAAATCCTGGTTCGCCTTACAAAAACGAAGAAAGCGGCAAATAGAAGGCAAAGAACGTTGGCTGACAATCCTCAAAAGTGATCTAGAACTGGAACAAGAAAGCCAGTGTAGCTTAAACATAATTCGTACTAAAGCCACCGAAATTATTACCGAATTTACCCCCCAGTCCGACCAGAATAACAGTCAGAAAAAACGCAAAAAAACTACAAAATCTACAAAACCTTCACTTTTTCAAATTCTTTTAAACAATTACGAAGAAACACAAGACATTCTTACTCGTTGCGCTCTTGCATATCTGCTCAAAAATAACTGTCAAATCAGTGAACGCGACGAAAACCCAGAAGAATTTACTAGAAATAGACGCAAAAAGGAAATAGAAATTGAGCGATTAAAAGACCAACTTCAAAGTCGCATACCTAAAGGTAGAGATTTAACAGGGGAAGAGTGGTTAAAAACTTTAGAAGTTGTTAGAGCTAATGTAACTCAAAATGAAAATGAGGCAAAAGCTTGGCAAGCAGCAATTTTAAGAAAATCTGCTGATGTCCCCTTTCCTGTGGCTTACGAATCTAACGAAGATATGACATGGCTGCAAAATGATAAAGGTCGTCTCTTTGTTCGGTTCAATGGCTTGGGAAAACTAACCTTTGAGATTTACTGTGATAAGCGTCATTTGCACTACTTTAAACGCTTCCTAGAAGATCAAGAACTTAAACGTAATAGTAAAAACCAATACTCAAGCAGTTTGTTTACTCTGCGTTCAGGAAGGCTTGCTTGGTCGCCAGGGGAAGAAAAAGGCGAACCTTGGAAAGTCAATCAACTACATCTTTACTGCACTTTAGATACTCGGATGTGGACTATTGAAGGAACTCAACAGGTAGTTGATGAGAAAAGCACAAAAATAACCGAAACTTTAACAAAAGCGAAACAGAAAGATGACCTCAATGATAAACAGCAAGCTTTTGTCACTCGTCAGCAATCCACGCTAAATAGGATTAATAACCTTTTCCCTCGTCCCAGCAAGTCTAGGTATCAAGGTCAACCCTCAATCCTAGTTGGTGTTAGTTTTGGTCTAGAAAATCCAGTAACACTAGCTGTAGTGGATGTTGTTAAAAATGAAGTTCTAGCTTATCGCAGTGTCAAACAACTACTAGGCAAAAACTACAACCTTCTCAATCGCCAGCGACAACAACAGCAACGCCTATCTCACAAACGCCACAAAGCTCAGAAACGAAATGCGCCAAATTCCTTTGGTGAATCAGAGTTAGGACAATATGTGGATAGATTATTGGCTGATGCAATTATCGCGATCGCCAAAACCTATCAAGCAGGCAGCATAGTTATCCCAAAACTCCGCGATATGCGTGAGCAAATCAGTAGTGAAATTCAATCCAGAGCAGAGAAGAAATTTCCTGGTTACAAGGAGGCTCAACAAAAATACGCCAAAGAGTACCGCATGAGCGTTCATCGCTGGAGTTATGGCCGATTAATTGAGAGTATTAAATCCCAAGCAGCAAAAGCCGGAATTTCTACTGAAATTGGTACACAGCCAATCAGAGGTAGTCCACAAGAAAAAGCGCGAGATTTAGCCGTCTTTGCTTACCAAGAACGTCAAGCCGCTTTAATTTAATTCACTAATCCGAACCTTGAAAATATAATATTGTTATGATCGCGCCGCAGTTCATGCTCTTTTGAGCCAATGTACTGTGAAAAATCTGGGTTAGTTTGGCGGTTGGAAGACCGTCATGCTTTCTGACCCTGGTAGCTGCCCGCTTCTGATGCTGCCGTCTGTAGAATTCTATAGATGGGATAGGTGCGCTCCCAGCAATAAGGAGTAAGGCTTTTAGCTGTAGCCGTTATTCATAACGGTGTGGATTACCACAGTGGTGGCTACTGAATCACCCCCTTCGTCGGGGGAATCCTCCCAAATATTTTTTTGGCAAATCGAAGCGGGGTCAAAAACCCTGGGGACTTGCCAAACTCTGAAAACCCTTGTCCTGTATTGAATCAAGAAATTAGTGCGTCAATTGATTTACTTTTTTCATTGTCGGCAGAAGCAGCTTTTTAACAGACTTGTCAAATAGACATCTGAAAAGCTTATATAACAAGGGTCTAGGCGGGAACAGTTTCAACGACCATCCCGGCTAGGGGTGGGTTGAAAGTTAAATCAGCTATATTCATGTTTTCTCCTGTGTAGTTTCAACGACCATCCCGGCTAGGGGTGGGTTGAAAGGCTCGAACTAACTCGGATTTGAAAGTTTCTACATCAGGTTTCAACGACCATCCCGGCTAGGGGTGGGTTGAAAGAACGGCTGAGGATAGACTGTGGAAAATGGCTGAGTTTCAACGACCATCCCGGCTAGGGGTGGGTTGAAAGGGGAATGTTGAATATGAATCCAAAATCTGCCCTAGGTTTCAACGACCATCCCGGCTAGGGGTGGGTTGAAAGGGACGATTGATCCAAGACATTTTTTGTGAGTCAACGTTTCAACGACCATCCCGGCTAGGGGTGGGTTGAAAGGTAGTTTGGAGTGCATTTTCTGTAATTCACGCTTGGAAGTTTCAACGACCATCCCGGCTAGGGGTGGGTTGAAAGACTTAGATAATCAATCCTAGAAAAAACGCTCTTAGTTTATCCGTCTTTGCGCTACAAAAATCTTGTCAAATGGGGTAGGGTTGAAAGGTGCATCCGACTTGTAAGCGTATTAAACCTTAAAAACATAAAACAAAAAATTAAAACTTATTTAATTCTGATTTTTTATATGTAAGAATTAGGTTCTGCACAACCATCAATTCACTTGTTGAAGTAATATTATTGTGTTAACACTTGCTTGTAAGCAACACTGTAACAATCTAGAAGGAAAAAACGACATTAATGTGCGAAAACCTAGCATAACTAAATTGATTATAAAAAATAGCCGAAGCGACATCAATTTGAGAAAACCGACACTAAATTGCGAAAAGCGACATTTAATTTGCGAATGTACAGATTGAAAAGCCAGCAGTCGGATTTGAACCGACGACCTTCCGATTACAAGTCGGATGCACTACCACTGTGCTATGCTGGCAAATTAGGTGATGCGTTTGAATCATTCACCGATTTCTAATTATAGCACAACAAAATTATTTGTCTAGTCCTGATTTGATTTTTCTCTAGGGTTGATGGTTGACTGGAGTTTCTTCTCCCTCCACTTCCCCCACTTCCCCCACTCCCCAGCGTTGCCAAGATGTAGAAATTCTCAAAAATCAGTGATGGCAAAACCTCACAAACTTGATAAATTAATAGGCATAGCAAAATCAGCTAGAGCCTAGACTTGAAGAAAAAACATTGAGTACAGTTGCCAAACTGTATTTTTTTTTGACTAGCAGTATAGAATTGTTCTTTACAGATTCAAAAGCATGGCAACATTGTTTGGACGCGATTTGTTAAGTCTGGCGGACTTGAATCCTACAGAACTTCAAGAACTCCTACAATTAGCGACTCAATTGAAATCACAACAGTTGCAGTTACGGTGTAATAAGGTACTGGGTTTATTGTTTTCTAAAGCCTCGACTCGGACAAGAGTTAGTTTTACTGTGGCGATGTATCAACTGGGTGGACAAGTCATTGATCTTAACCCTAATGTGACACAGGTGAGTCGGGGTGAACCAGTACAGGATACAGCACGAGTTTTAGATCGTTATTTAGATATTCTGGCCATTCGCACTTTTGCACAACAGGAGTTGGAAACTTTTGCAGATTATGCCAAGATTCCTGTGATTAATGCGCTGACAGATTTAGAGCATCCCTGTCAGATATTAGCCGATTTGTTGACTGTACAGGAATGTTTCGGCACAATTTCGGGGCTGACTTTGACTTACGTTGGCGATGGTAATAATGTTGCTAATTCTTTAATGTTAGGTTGTGCTTTGGCAGGGATGAATGTGAGAATTGCCACTCCTAAAGGATATGAGCCAAATGCCAATATTGTAGAACAAGCACGGGCGATCGCATCTGACAAAACGGAAGTTTTACTAACTCATGATGCAGAATTAGCCGCTAAAGGTGCATCTGTACTATACACCGATGTCTGGGCAAGTATGGGACAAGAAGCGGAAGCAGACGATCGCACTCCGATTTTTCAACCTTATCAAATTTCTCAACAGTTGCTCAGTCTTGCTGCTGATGATGCCATTGTTTTACATTGTTTACCTGCCCATCGTGGTGAAGAAATTACCGAAGAAGTTATCGAAGGTTCTCAATCACGAGTTTGGGATCAGGCAGAAAATCGATTACACGCTCAAAAAGCTTTGCTAGCTAGTATTTTAGGCGCAGAGTAATCAATCAATGGTCATAAAAATCAAGGCAAAAGAAAGATAAGTTCTGTTTCTTTTGCCTTTGATTTTTTGATTATTATCTTGTTATTCTCAAGTTTTTATAGTACCAATGTTCTAGGGACATTTATATTTACTTCCCTTTGATTTTATGGAAAGGCTAACACAAGCGCAACAAGAACTTTATGAATGGCTGGTAGAATATATCCGCATTAACCAGCATTCTCCTTCAATTCGGCAAATGATGCAAGCGATGAATTTAAAATCGCCGGCACCAATTCAAAGTCGTTTGGAACATTTACGCACCAAAGGCTATATTGAATGGACGGAAGGCAAGGCGCGAACTATTCGGATTCTGCACCCGATGAAGCAAGGTGTGCCAGTTTTGGGTACAATCGCGGCTGGTGGTTTAATCGAACCATTTACCGATGCTATAGACCATATCGACTTTAATAATTTTGATTTACCTGCCAAAACCTATGCGTTGCGGGTAACAGGCGACAGCATGATTGAAGATTTAATTAGTGACGGTGATTTGGTGTTTCTGCGTCCAGTTCCCGAACCTGATAATTTAAAAAATGGCACCATTGTCGCGGCGAGAGTTGACGGCTACGGTACTACTTTAAAACGTTTTTATCGCAGTGGCGATCGCGTCACCCTCAAACCCGCCAACCCCAAATACAACCCCATCGAAGTGTCTGCCATGCAGGTAGAAGTACAAGGTTCACTCGTAGGCGTTTGGCGTGGTTATGTGTAAATAGGGACTGGGGGCTGGAAGGGACTGGGGACTGGAAGGTAGACAAGGTAGACAAGGGAGAATATTTCCCAGTGCATCGATGCCCCATACCCCATCCCCATTCCCCAGTATTTCTTTCATTTTGAATTTTGAATTTTGAATTTTGAATTGCTATGTACCTGAAGCTAAAACCAGTGCAGCCAGTTTCCTCTTTCCGATTAAAGTTACCTGTTGTCGGAGAGAGTAAGGGTAGTTATCACACTCAGCCCCTACCAGGATGCCCTAGAATGCCAGCATCTCTGCAATTACGCCCCTATCAGCAACAAGCCGTGACTAACTGGTTTGCTAATAACGGCAGAGGTACCCTGAAAATGGCGACTGGTAGCGGTAAAACTATCACTGCACTGGCTATAGCTTGTGAACTCTACCAACAAATTAACTTACAAGTTTTGTTGGTAGTGTGTCCCTATCGTCATCTTGTCACCCAATGGGCGCGAGAATGTGAAAAGTTTAATTTACAACCAATTTTAGCTTTTGAAACTGTCCGCAATTGGCAAAGTCAACTGTCTACACAACTTTACAATCTGCGTTCTGGTTCTCAAAGTTTTGTCACAGTTATCACTACTAATTCTACCTTAATTGGGGAGGGGTTGCAATCACAAATCAAGTATTTTCCGGCTAAAACTTTAATTATTGGGGATGAAGCTCATAATTTAGGTGCGCCTAAGCTAGAGGAAAGTTTACCTCGCAGTGTGGGGTTGAGACTGGCTTTATCTGCCACACCCGAAAGATATTTTGATGATTTAGGAACACAATCTTTATTTGATTATTTTGGCCCGGTTTTACAACCAGAATTTACTTTACAGGATGCGATCGCTCAAAATGCTCTGGTGCATTATTTGTATTATCCTATACTTGTGGATTTGACGGAAGCGGAAAGTATAGCTTATTTAAAGTTAACTAAAAAAATCGGGCGATCGCTCTTATATCGCGAACGAGAAAACGGCAATTTCTCTAATTTAGAAGATAACGAAGATTTAAAGCCATTATTAATGCAAAGGGCGCGATTAATTGGCGCAGCAGCTAATAAATTAACAGCTTTGCGTCAATTAATGCAAACTCGTCGCCATACCACCCATACACTTTTTTATTGTAGTGATGGTTCGCCAGATACAGGACAACGTTCATCTCTCCGTCAACTCAAAGCCGTTGCCAAAATATTAGGTGTAGAATTAGGGTATAAGGTGAGTACATACACCGCCCACACTCCCTTACAAGAAAGAGAAACCTTACGTCATCAATTTGAAAATGGCGAATTACAGGGTTTAGTCGCTATTCGTTGTTTAGATGAAGGGGTGGATATTCCCGCAATTCAAACGGCGGTAATTTTGTCAAGTTCTGGAAACCCTCGCCAATTTATTCAGCGACGCGGCAGAGTTTTGCGTCCTCACCCCAATAAAGACAGGGCGACTATTTTTGATATGATTGTTTTACCACCAGATTTAGACCGGGAAACTCTAGAAGTAGAACGCAATCTGTTAAGAAAAGAGTTACGTCGGTTTGTCGAATTTGCTGATTTGGCTGATAATGCTGGGGAAGCCCGCATTAAGTTGCTGAATTTGCAAAAACGCTATGGTTTACTTGACATTTAATTAGTAGCTGCCATATTTATCAGTTACCAGCGAGTTAATTGTTAGCATAAGAAATATTTGTATAATCGATGTAGGGCATTTAGTGAGGATTTACGCAAGTGTCACCCTAAATATCTATATGCAGGGTGCGCCAGCCTACATAAATGCTGCAAATAAACTTAGGTTTGACATCTGACACAGCCTACCAATGTGTCAGTTGCAGAAGTTCTGTTAGTTAAAAACAAGTGAATAATTTAATCAAAAATTCATCTCAGATGGTTGCTTCATGAAGATGCTTTAAATTTACATGTAAAAACGTTAGATAAAGTTTAAACAAATTTCATTTGGTTCATACTCAGATAAACTCGCTAAAAGTACATCAACACAAATTTAAACAAAAGTTTGATTTAACTAAAAAGCTAAATTTTGCCATCTGGCTGGAGGATTCAAGATTTTTAACTGGGTTTTGTGCTGAACTTTTGAAATCATTTATTTATTGCTTTAACTGAACAGTTTAACTAATGCAATCACTTTATTCTGTGGATTTGCCTACATTAGAACAGGTACTGGAATGTAATCCTTTAACTGTCTTACCAGATACACTACTGATTGATGCGATCGCTCTGATGAATCAGGTAAACAGCAGTGCATCTGATTGCAGTGGTTGTGTTTTAGTAGTTGAGCAAA
This sequence comes from Anabaena sp. 4-3, assembly GCF_001597745.1. Lineage (GTDB taxonomy): Bacteria > Cyanobacteriota > Cyanobacteriia > Cyanobacteriales > Nostocaceae > Trichormus. Next base: position 24,994 of record NZ_LUHJ01000061.1, read on the forward strand.
AGCAAGTCTTAGGTATATTTACTTTAAGGGATGTAGTCAGGCTAACGGCGGCAGGGGTTGATTTATCCAGGGTAAGAATTGCTGAAGTGATGGCACAGCCAGTTATTAGCCTGACTTTGGCTGAAGCAGAAAACGCCCTGCAAGCTTTATCTTTCATGCGTCAGCATCGCATTCGTCATGTACCGATAGTAGATGAACAAGGACAATTGCTCGGCTTGATTTGCCAAGACAGAATTCGTCAAGTTCTCCAACCAGCGCACCTGCTGAAACTGCGATGTGTGACAGAGGTGATGGAGACAGCAGTGGTTCATGCGCTACCAACGACATCTGTATTGGAATTATCGCATGAGATGAGCGATCGCCGCATCAGTTGTATTGTGATTGTCACCCCACAGGAAACAAAACTGATGCCAGTGGGGATGATAACTGAGAAAGATATTCTCAAAGTACAGTTACAGGGACTAGATATAGCCCAAACTCCAGCGCAAGCGGTGATGAGTACCCCTGTCTTAACTATCTCTCCCACCGCATCATTATGGACTGTTCACCAGTTGATGCAAGCACGAAAAATCAGGCGGTTAGCCGTAGTCGGAGAACAAGGTGAATTGCAAGGAGTGCTAACACAAACCAACCTTCTACAAGTGCTTGATCCTGTAGAAATCGTCAGCGTTATCCAAGCCTTACAAGCCAAAGTTTCACAGCAAACCATTCAACTAGAACAGGAAATTACACAACGCCGTCAGGTAGAAAAATTACTACGCCAAACTCAACGAAAGCTAGAATTAAGGGTGGCGGAGCGTACAGCCGAACTCATGCAACTAAATCTCAGTTTGCAACAGGAAATCGAGGAGCGCAAACAAGCAGAAACATCTTGTCGCGAAAGCGAACAATGGCTACAACTCGCGCTGTGGGCTGGTAACGCCGGTACTTGGGACTGGAATCTGCAAACAAATGAGATTATTTGGTCTGAAAGTTTGTTTGCTTTATTTGGTATAAATAGTGGTACATTTGACGGCAAGTGGGAATCATTTTTTCATTTCGTCCATCCAGAAGACCGTGAATTAGTCGAAAATGCGATTCAGCAAGCGATTAATGCACAAGTACCTGAATATAGAGTTGAGTTTCGAGTAGTCAAACCTGATGGTACAATTCGCTGGGCGGGAGCCAATGGTAAAGTCTTATATAGTAATATTGGTCAACCCCTGCGAATGATTGGGGTAGATATTGACATCACCACTCGCAAACAAACAGAAGCAGCACTGACAGCCAGCGAACAACGGCTACAGGCAATTATAGATAATTCTCCGGCTGTCATCTATGTTAAAGATATCCACGGGCGGCACCTTCTGGTAAACTCTGCATTTGAAAACACCCTGTACGTAACCAGAGAGCAAGTCAAACATAAAACTAACTTTGAAGTATTCCCTCCTGACATTGCTCAAGCCTTAACCAGAAATGATCAAAATGTCCTGACTTCTAGAACACCTTTGCAGTTTGAGGAAGTGATTGAACTTGATGATGGATTACATACTTATTTAACCGTGAAGTTTCCCCTGTTGGATGCAGACGGAAACCCTTACGCTGTCTGTGGCATATCTACAGACATTACTGAAAGCAAACAAGCACAACAAAAAATTCAACAACAAGCAGCTTTAATTGATGTGGCTACCGATGCCATTTTTGTCCACGATTTAGACAATCATATCTTATTCTGGAATCGAGGGGCAGAAACATTATATGGTTGGACAGTAGAAGAAAGCTTGGGTAAAAAAGCTGATCAACTGTTTGACAAAGAATCCTCGTTTCAACTGCAAGCAGGTTTAAAAGCCACCATCGCACAAGGTTCTTGGCAAGGGGAGTTAGAGCAAATCACCAAAACTGGTAGAGAAATTATCGTTGCTAGTCGCTGGACATTAGTACGTGATACATCTGGAAAACCTCAATCTATCCTCGTAGTCAACACCGACATCACCGAAAAAAAACAACTAGAACAACAATTTTACCGCGCTCAACGCCTAGAGAGTATAGGAACTCTAGCTAGTGGGATTGCTCACGACCTTAACAATGTCTTTGCTCCCATTACCATGATTGCTCAATTGTTGCCTTTAAGATGTAAAAATGTGGATGCGCGGACTCAAGAACTGTTTAAAACATTAGAAAATAGTTCTAAACGAGGAGCAAACTTAGTTAAACAAATTCTCACCTTTGCCCGTGGTACAGAAGGTAAACGCATCCTTTTGCAACCTGGACATTTGCTCAAAGAATTAGTCAAAGTTATCCAGCAGACTTTTCCTAAATCGATTGAAATTATTACTGATATTCCTACAAGTACACTATGGATGGTAGAAGCTGATCCCACTCAATTAGAACAAGTGTTGATGAATTTGGCAGTTAATGCCCGTGATGCGATGCCCAATGGTGGTATACTCAGAATTACTGCCGAAAATCGCGTCATTGACCAAACTTATGCCCGAATGCGCCTAGAAGCGCAACCAGGCAGTTACATTGTTGTTACCATTGCCGATACCGGAACGGGAATTGCTCCAGAATTTTTAGAGCGCATATTTGATCCGTTTTTTACCACAAAAGAAGTCGGCAAAGGTACAGGGTTAGGGTTGTCAACGGTTTTAGGTATCGTGAAAAATCATGGCGGTTTTGTGGAGGTATCCAGTCAAGTAGGCGAAGGGACTACATTTGAGATATTTCTCCCCATAGCCACAGGAACAGCAACCGAGTCAACCATAAATACAGCTTTGCCAAGAGGTAACGGTGAGTTAATTTTGATTGTTGATGATGAAGAGATAGTTAAACAAACCACACAGGAAACCCTTACAGATTATAACTATCAAACTATTCTAGCTGAAGATGGTATTGAGGCGATCGCTCTCTATGTGGAATATCAGCCAGAAATTAGTGCTGTCTTGCTCGATATGCTCATGCCCAACATGGATGGCTTAACCACTATCCGCACCCTGCGAACTATCAACCCCAACGTCAAGATTATCGCCACCAGTGGTTTACCCACTAACGAGCAGAAAGCAATTGCGGCAGGTGCTGCCACTTTTCTCTCTAAACCCTACACCGCTCAAGATTTACTGCATACTTTATCGGATGTGATTGGGAGTGAGGACTAGGGAGTGGGGACTAGGGACTGGGAACTCAACAACTGTGGAACAATTTTTGTAAAGTTTTTTAAAGTAGTTGTGGTTGATGGTGCGTTGTGTGAGAAGATAAGAATGTCTTTATTATAATGGGGTGTAACTTGCGTTAAAAATTTTGCTTACATTCGATTATAATAGAATCACTCTGGAATTTTTATCATATCAGAAATCAGAACCAAAATAAACCAGATTTTTGCAAAAAAAACTGAAAAATTTGACGCACATTTGAGGGAGTTAGCAAATAGCGGCATCGTGAATTCACGGATTTAACAGCAGAGGTTAAGGCAGTTAAAATAAAAATAAACGCTATTAAAAACCCACAAGATGTTGCCAGAGCAAAATATTGACGATGTGCAAGAGCCAATTGTGAATGCTCCGCCGGAGGTGCGGCAAATTATTGAGCGAGTATGGCACTTAGAAAAAAGCCGACTAGATAGAAAAAGTAATAGCCCCATCAATGAAGATATTTTGAAGATTGTGAAGGAAGCGGTGCAATGAAGCTAACTTCAATAAAGCTGTGTAACTTTCGCTCTTTTTATGGCAAGACACCAGAAATCATCATTTCTGGGGGAGATGTTCTCAACACCACAGTAATTTACGGCAATAATGGCGCAGGTAAAACCAGTTTACTAAATGCGTTTACGTGGGTATTATATGAGAAGTTTAGTGCAGCCTTTGCATCCACAGAACAGTTAGTTAATAAACGAGCGATCGCCGAAGCCAAACCCAGTCAATCAGTAGAATGTTGGGTAGAAATCAACTGGGAACACGAAGGTAAACGCTACAACGTCAAACGCCAATGTCGGGTGTATAAAAACAAAACTGATTTTGCCGTCACCAAAACAGAATTACTCATGCAAATAGCTGGGGATGATGGCAGATGGTTATACCCCAATCAGCAACCAGAAGAAATTATCGGACAGATTTTACCAGTCAGTTTACATCAATATTTCTTCTTTGACGGTGAGCGCATCGAAGAAATAGTCCGTTCTGATAAAAAAGCCGAAATTGCAGAAGCCATCAAGATTTTCTTAGGCGTAGAAGTCATTAACCGTTCTATCAGACACCTGGGAGAAGCCAAAAAAAGTTTAGATAACGAACTAAAAGCCATTGGCGACTCAGAAATTAAACAATTATTGCGTGAACAAGAAAAAATTCAACAAGAAATTGAACGCATCAACAGCCGACAAACAGAAATTATCCAAGAATTAGAACATCAACAAACCTTAAAAAAAGAAACAGGTAATCGTTTACATGAACTGAGTGCAGCTAAAGAACTGCAAGAAAGACGACAAGAATTAGAAACACAGAAAAAATCACACCAAGACAACCTCAGACAAACAAGAGAAGCACTCAAAAAAATTATTTCCGCCAGAGGTTACACCGTTTTACTCCCAGACACCACAGCCAAATTCCGGACAATTATCCACGAATTAAAACAGCGAGGTGAACTAACATCAGGAATTTCGCGGGAATTTGTCCATGAATTACTCAATTCTCAACGCTGTATCTGTGGTGCAGAATTACATAATGGTAGTCATGCTCATATCAATGTCAGCAAGTGGTTAGAAAAAGCTGGTTCCTCATCAGTAGAAGAAACAGCAATTCGCATGAGCGCGCAAGTAGACGAAATCGACAAACAAGCCACAGCTTTTTGGGAAGAAGTAGACAGAGAACAAGCAAGAATTAATGATTTACGCCAAAACATTTCCCAAATTGAACTCGAATTACATAATATTCAAGAACGTTTACGAAAAGATGCCAATGAAGAAATTAGCAGTTTACAAAAACGGTTAGATGAAATAGAAAATAAAATTGACGAATTAAACCGCGAGCAAGGAGCAAATCAACAGCAACTCTCCCATCTGCAAACAGAAATTGATGCTTTAATCAAACAAATCGCCAAACAGAAACTTAACGAAGAAAAGCAATTATTAGCACAACGGCGGATGAATGCCACACAAGATGCAATTGAAAGATTAACCGAAGTCAGAAACCGTCAAGAAAAGCAATTTCGGTTGCAACTAGAAAAGCGATTACAAGAGATTTTTACAGCAATTTCGTTCACACCTTATCAACCCAAAATTAGCGATAAGTATGAATTAACGTTAGTTGAAAATACATCAGGATTAGAAGCACCAGTTGCAGCATCTACCGGAGAAAATCAAATTCTCAGTTTATCATTTATCGCCAGCATCATTGATAAAGTGCGCGAGTGGAGTGAAAGGCGGAAAATTTTAACCGTTCCCGATAGTAGTACCTTTCCCATTGTCATGGATTCACCCTTTGGCAGTTTAGATGAAACTCATCGTCGGCGCATCGCTCAAACTTTACCTAAATTAGCGAATCAGTTAATTGTGTTAGTAACTAAAACTCAGTGGCGCGGTGAAGTTGAGGCAGAAATGTTAGACAGAATTGGCAGGGAATATGTATTGACTTATTATTCTTCTAAACCTGATTGTGAACAAGATTATATTGAGTTAGCAGGGAAAAGATATCCTTTGGTAAAACAAAGTCCGAATGAGTTTGAATACACAGAAATTGTGGCAGTGGAAAGGGATTGGTAAAAGTAATTAATTTCGCGCAAACACGCAGTTTGTAGGGTGGGCATTGCTTAATAGTAGCTCAGACACTTATTTTAAAGTTGCCAGCAATGCCCACCTGAAGCTGATTGAGTTTGTAGGGTGGGCATTGCTTAATAGTAGCTCAGACACTTATTTTGAAGTTGCCAGCAATGCCCACCTGAAGCTGATTGAGTTTGTAATTTTGAATTCTCCGCCGGTTTTGCCTCATCCAGTCACAACTAGCTAAATTAAATTTTCATATTTTAGGGCATAGGATGGAACAGAAGATCAGGGAAAATAAAATTAAAAATTGCCCAGATAGAAAATGCAATTGAGATGGTAATCACCGCTAGAACTGGCGCAAGGGAAAGATATTTCCGAAAATAATCTTTTTGACTGCTTTGTTTTTGCATATAACACTCTCTCAAACAAGTGAATAAGTTAATTTAAACCAAAGTGAAGCCAGGGAGAGTTGTCTAAATGGTCTATGCAATTTGATGGCAGAATATTTGGGAACACCAAAAAATAAACTATCTGATATCTTGCACCATTCTCAATAACCGTAGTATTTTCAGCAGTGCATCGCCTGACTTTAATTGCAATAAAGCAACTGGTGCAAGATGTAAACTATCCAAATCGACTGTTAGTAGGGTGCGTCAGGATGAATATTGTCTTGGTATCGCTAGGGTTTCTCATACTGACGCACCCTACATTTTGGACATTTTTCATCTGGAAGTCCCTTTGTGTCTGCACTTGCTCAAACCAAGCATCCAAGGTCAAAGTTAACTGTACTTAACAAATTAATTCCTATGACTTGATTCAGCTTCTAACCACAGGTAGGATTTCAACTAACTTTTAATCTTCAATATGGATGAGGACTTATGCACTTACAGGATTTACTCATGTAGGCGATACCTACGGTAAGCGATGCTAAAGCTTTTTCACTTAGTATAAAATGTCTAGTTAAGTATTGGCTATTCTTGTATGCTTATGTTACGATTACAACAAAGCGATTAACAACATCATGGTAGAAACGGGTAGAATCAGGGTTGCTAAGGATAAAGCAGATTTAGTGAAAGCCTTAACCTTTTCAGATGGTGGTACAGGCCCTTTTCAAACTTTTGCTGATGTGATTGTGTTTGCTGCTGCGTTGGGTGCAAAGCATCAAAAGCGCGTACCTTTAGGCGAAATTTCTAAACGAGAACCATCACCAATTCCTCAAGAACAGTTTATTGTCAGGGGATATGATGCGTTAATCAACTTATTAGCTATTAATGAAACTGAAGATATAAACATTCTTTCTTTTAATGAGAATAACAATAGCAACATTCGCAATTGTGTTTTTGAAGAATATGCTAACGGTGGTCTTGAAATATTACAAATTGAACTCAGAGGAGCAGTAGATTACCTAGAGAGAATTTTATTATTTCTTTGTTCTGAAAGATTTCAAGATAATTATGAAGGTGAATTTGATCTGAGTAAATTTATGTCTCATTAATTGTTGTTTTTAAATACCTAAACATAAATTATTTATTTATATTGATATACTGAACAGTCAAAATGATAAAATATTATAATTCACTTCGGGAACACAATTTAGCTTATTATTGTAACTGTTTTTCTAAATTAAAGGTTTATAAGAGCCAGAAGAAAGGTGATGCTCTTAATAAGCCTGTATTAATTTTATCTGTCATAGAACTTATATCAAAAGAGTTTATTAAAAATAATCAAATTAGTATTTCAGATGATTTAATAGAAACATTTAAAACCTATTGGGAATTAACCACTAATAACTCTTTTAAAGGTAGTGATTTTGCACTTCCTTTTTTTCATTTAAAAAACGAGAAATGTAAATTTTGGCATCTTCAGTACAGTTCTGAATATGACGGTGGTCGTCCACAAACAATTCCTAAACTTAGAGAAGATGTTAATTATGCGTATTTGGATGATGAGCTATTTATTTTAATCCAAGATGATTTGTACAGAAGAGAGTTAATTGATGCTATTGTATCAAGCTGGTTTTCTGATGAAGAAAATATTTTAGAATATATTATTAACATTAACGAAAAATTTCAAAATGAAAATTTCAAATACGAAACAGTAAGTAAGGACTTTCTCAATTCTGAATCTCATCCTAAACGGAGTTTAAGAAGTACACTCATTAGAAATGCTTTTTTCCGAAAAAGCATTGTCCATATTTATGATTACAAATGCGCTTTTTGCGGACTCAGAGTAACTAAAGCCGCAAATCAAAATATTGTAGACGGCGCACACATCAAACCATTTGCTCAATTTTATGATAGTAGAATTCACAATGGTATTGCTCTTTGCAAAAATCACCATTGGGCTTTTGACCGTGGTTGGTTTACTGCTGATGAACAATACAAAATTGTTGTTAGCAAGGAATTAAAAGAAATATCTCCCCACGCTAAACCTATGAAAGTTTTTCATGGCGAAAGCCTACTTCTACCAGCAAAAGAGCAATACTTTCCAGAATTAGAAGCGTTGCAGTGGCATCGCCAAAATATATTTCAAGGGTAAGAAAGATTCAAGCTCTATCCCTTTTCAGTCCTTAGTCCCTATATAGGGATAGAGCTTATAAAATTGTGAGTGTTTATTCCATCAGCTTTAACTGCATAGGAACTAAAAGAAGATTAGACCATGTTGAAGCCGAACGTCCAAAAAAAGCAGGATTCCCCCGTCCCTCATTTTTGTAGGCAGTTAATAGATTATCTATAAGAGTATTGCCCATTTTATCCCATAACTGTTCTACAGGCTTCTCCCACTTTCCATCTTTGATAAAAACGCGGAAAGCTGCAAGTATAGGAAATACAAAAGGAAGAGGAAGGGTGTGATTAAATTCCGTACCTGTAATAAATAAATAAGTCTTTTTTTCAACGCATTTTAATTTGCTTAATCCTTTTCGTGTATCATATACATGACGAAGACGCTCTTCAATGTAGAGTATATCTTTTAGTAGAGGGACTATCTCAACAAAGTCGTCCTTTTTCCACTTTCTAATAAGAGTGCCGTATGCGGTGAAGGTAGCACTAGGATTTTTACGAGAACCGTCTGAAGCCTGCCAAGGATATATTTTGTTGTTAATGCAAGCAAGACGACGAACTAAGTCAGTCACATCGTATGGTTTATTGCCTCCTTCTCTGAAAGCTACATAAGGTTTGCACTCTGAAGGAAGGTGTTCTTCAATGATGTCCCATTCTCCTGCCAAATTCTTAAGACTAAACTCTTCAACACTCTCACTGGTATTACGATACCTACTGATGTTTGATATTTCATCTTGGCTGATGTTTACTAGCACAAAGATTTGTACACTTGCATCTTCTAATTCTGAATAGTCAGGTTTACCAGTTTGTTGATTGAGTTTTGGTTTGGTAACTTTTGATTTCAATTTCTCGTAATAGCTGCGGGCTTTCATAATAGCAGTATATGTATGTCCACCATTGACAATGCCGTTACCTATAAAATTATCTTCTTGTCCCTCATCAGGGCTAATCAGTAAAAGCTCAATCTCGAAACCTCCACCTACAGCATGATCTTTAACCTGAATAGAGTCCGCAACAATTAAAATTCCGTTGTTGTAAAAAATAAACTCTTCTGGTTTTTGTGCTAAGGTATCCAACATACTCTTGACAGTACGCCGATTTTCGTTGGCTAATCTAGCATTTGGGTCAAGAGGTAATTCTTTAGGTATTTGGCATACAGGAACTGTCAAATTCCAAATTACTCTACCTGACTCTTTATCTTCTTTGTATGCTTGACAAGCTGCGGTAGCAAAAAAAGGAGCTGTGATTTTTGTAGGCATTAGTTTTTCCAGCCCTCTACGGAAAGCTTAATTGGTGTATGTGTCCAACAGGAAATTAACTAAATTATACATTTAAGTTTTTGCTACACGCAATATAAAATACTCAGTGTAAATACGTAAATATTTACAGAATAGGTGGAAGTCCTACTTCTTTTGGTTCTACAAACTCACCAAAAAAATTAATTGTTTTATCTTCTACAGTCCTACCATTAGCCAAAGCTTTACGAAGTTCAGCCCGTTCCATTGCATCATCTATTCCACCCAGAATATAAATTAATAACTTTGCAGCTAACTCCTTACCTGAAACCTGCACTCGTTTTTTATTCGGGTCATATAATACACCATACCAAAGAGACTGGGGATACTCCATACCACTAAAGCCCCCTTGTTGGTCAAATTTCCGCAACTTCTTAAAAATGCTGCTCAGAGTCAACCCCTTTCTAAATACTAAAAATCCTAAAGCTTGCGCTAAAGCAACTTGTGCCACAGGACGGAAAAGTATATTAGCTTCACCGCCACCTTTTTCAAAGCTAAATCTTCTTAAAACAGGTGTATCTTCATGTTCCAAAATTTTATAACTAGGTAAGTTAGCCAAATTATCAAAAAGTTTGCTGAATTCTGCAATTCCCTGCTCAATTTCCTCATTCTCTGGACGCATGGGAATTAAGCCTTTCTCAAAAGGTTTCCAATGGGGAAACTTGTGAACCAAATATCTTTCTGACATATCTTGCAAAGCTTGTAGCGTCGTCAAAACAGTCGCATTCGTTGCCACTGTGGCACTATTCCAATTCACGCGAGGTTTACGATTTGGTCGTTGTTCCAAGAGTGGATGAGTTACCGCAATTTTTCGCGCTACAATTGCAAAACCATCATCTTCATTTAACTGTGCTAACTGACCTTTAGTTAAGGGTGCAGCCATTAAGTTAACATGAACAAAAACTGATCTGACTCTGCGTCTGGCTTCGCTGCGAGTCTCTCCAGAATTCACCGCACAAATAAATTCAATTCCAATTTTTTCCTTGGGTAAACTTTGTAAGTAAGCAGGGTCTACTTGATATTTGTCTATCAAATCTGATACTGTGATAAAATTATCATCAGCCGTTTTATCTTTTTTATATCGTTGGAGTTTGCCAGTTTTGATTAACTCCATCAACCCCTGTACTCCCATGAGTCGGTGTTGACCATCTAGCGCGTAAATGGTGACATTCTCCTGAGAAACATTGAGTAATCCGACCTGACCATCTTTATCTAATGGTGTGAAATCAGTTGTAGACTTTCTGGCGCGTCCCTCTCCATCCCACTCAGTCGCTTTCAGGTCATCCACCCAAGGCTGATTAATTACTACTAAGACTGGGGGAAATTTATGATTTTTTCTGGCAGCCAAATACTGAACTAGGGGTGCTTGACGCGACCAGTCTAGGGGACGCTGTTGAATTTCATCGATACTATCCGCGTCAATTTCAATATTATCCGTATCTGGATTGTATTTTTTTTGCAGTAAGGGTAAACCAGAAGCGAAGTGAACCCTACCCGCAAACCATTCTAAAGTCACAGAACCCACATAAGCCTCTGTTCCGCCCATTTCGGTCTTTTGAACCAAAATATGGTCGTTTTTGGCTAAAAAGTTGCTTAAAAGTAATGATAAGACTTGTTTTTCCTTGTTTTCTCGTTCTAGATACTCGCTGGTAATTTCGGCCGTGGGATGAGATGCACTGTCGTTCATGTTAATTTTTAAAAACAATGTAAGGTAGTGTAGTTAGATTATCCAAAAAATTAGATACTAATAAAGCAATTTTTAAAAACCTATTAGCCACCAGGACAGTTGAATTGCCTAGGTTTAGCCGCTAATGATTTTGAGTGGAAGATCAAAAATTAAGTAACGCCGATGTGTCCAGAGGTAGGGAGAAATGAGTACAGCACAGCAGCCAGAAAAAAAAGGTCAGCAGAAACGTACTGTAGCAGAGTTAGTGGAATATATCCAAGCTTTGACCACTGAAATTCAAGAATTGTATTGTTTAGATGCGATACCTTGGGTTGTAGGCTATTCCGGTGGAAAAGACAGCACTGCTACTTTACAGCTGATCTGGAATGCGATCGCAGGACTTCCACCGGAAAAGCGAACTAAGCCCATTCACGTTATTACAACTGATACGTTAGTAGAAAATCCCATAGTTTCTGTTTGGGTACGTAACTCTCTAGAACAGATGAAAGTCGCTGCAAAAGAGCAAGGAATGCCATTGTATGCTCATTTACTATATCCAGCAGTGAAAGACACCTTTTGGGTTAACTTAATAGGCAAAGGCTACCCAGCACCGCGTAATCGTATGCGTTGGTGTACTGAAAGACTAAAAATTAAACCCACCGACGGCTTTATTCGTGAGGTCATTCAAGCTAATGGAGAAGTAATTCTTGTTTTAGGTACTCGCAAAGCTGAAAGCATTAAACGCGCTATCACAATGGCTAAACATCGAGAATGGCGGATACGTGATCATATAAATACTAATCCTAACCGTCCTAACTCACTGATTTACCTGCCTATTGAAGATTGGAGTACCGATGAAGTTTGGATTTATCTTAATCAGTGGCAAAATCCTTGGGGATATAGTAATAAAGATTTATTTGCTATGTATCGAGGTGCAACAGCTGATAATGAATGTCCCTTAGTTGTTGATACTTCTACCCCTAGCTGTGGTGATTCTCGGTTTGGCTGCTGGGTTTGTACAATCGTTAATAAAGATAAATCAATGGAGGCGATGATTCAAAATGATGAAGAAAAAGAATGGATGCAGCCTCTATTAGATATCCGTAATGAGTTAGATATTAGGGATGATCGTGATAAAAGAGATTTTCGCCGCATCTGGGGAGAGGTTCAACTATTTGAGCGAAATGTGGATGGTAAAATTTCTGTTGAACCAATTCATGGTCCCTATACAAAATACTGGCGCGAATATTGGCTGAGACGCTTGTTAGAAGCAGAAAAACAAATTCGCAGTACAGCACCAGAAAATATGCGCGATATCACCCTGATTTCTATCGAAGAAATGAGTGAAATTCGCCGGATATGGCTAGAAGAAAAACACGAATTTGACGATAGCTTACCCAGAATTTATCAAGAAGTGACTGGTGAAAAATTCCAAGATCCACGCCCTGGTGCTGACCAAAATCTCTTAGGTAGGGATGAGTGGGCTGTATTAGAAGAAATCTGTGCAGGTGATGCTATGCACTTGGAACTGATGGCAAAATTGTTAAGCACAGAATACCAATTTCGCAAGAAATCAAAGCGTATAGGTATTTACGATAGCCTAGAAAAATGTTTTGATACCAGTTCCCGTTCTCCTGAAGAAGCTATTAAAAATGCTCGTTTAAAACGGGATTTAAGAGAAGCAGCTAGTCAAGGTGATATTGCCAAAATTAGGGAAAAAGTTAAGCAGTTGAGTTTGGGGGATGCTGTGGATGAAGGCGAAGCGGAAAGTGAACAGCCGGTAACTTGGGCAAGTCTAAAATTCAAAAAATAGGCGTAAATAATGAAGGGTTTGTAGTAAGGACTTTAGTCCTAATAAAAGGGCTAGAATCACTTACTACGAACTGTCAGCAATCAGGATTTTCAAACATCTTCTTAGCCGTTATTGGTTGATGAGAAAAATCTCTCTAAAATTTCTGACTTTTTTTGTTGAATAACGTTATGTTTTCCAGATTCCCCCCTGCCCACGCTAATATAATCTAGCTCAATTTGTACAGTGTCTTCAGTCTTTTCACATTTACATTCCTGGGAAACAGAAATATGATTTAATGCAGTTGTTTGCTGATTGGCTACTGGGGGTAATATTTGTGTGAGTAAGTTGGTGGATAATTCTGGTAAAACGCGGCGTTTTTGATTTAAAAAAAAGTCAAAGGTTAAGCTAGCTAAACGAATGCGATCGCCATCTTTAAGTTTAACTGGCTGATATACAGGTTCACCATTGACAAATGAACCATTTGTACTGTTAAAATCAACTAAATAAAAGCCTTGATTTTCTACATACTGAATGGCGGCGTGACAACGGGATAAATGCGGCTCTTGAGTACAAATACCATTGCTGCGATCGCGCCCTATTGTCCAAAGATGCTGCGCCTGTTGTAAAGTTTGTGTCTGATGCTCACACAGGTTAGTAATCACATAAACAGATGAATCATCGACTACACCCTGCACATACAGTGGCTTGACACCATTCACAGATGACTGAGACAAATTTTCTAGCTGAAGAATTTCATCTAAAAGATTGCCATGTCGTTCATACAAAGACAGAAATACCTGATACAAACTTAATCGTCTTTCTAGTTCTTGATTATGTAATTTCGTCATCATAACTTATATCTCTTATATGGTGAAATCGAGACATATTAGTTGCTGATGTTGGTCAAGAATATTGCACTACAAACCAGCATCAGGAAAAACTATTTGATCTGTTGACAACCACGGAATTTTAGCAGTTATCAAGGATTTGTCAATTTGTCCAACTTGAGACTAAGTTTTTCTCCAATAGTCTGTACAGCTAGAAATATCAAAAAGCATTTTTTAACAAAAATTGTGATTATTTTCTCTACATTTTAAAGGTAGATAATCTAATTTTAACAGATATTTTTTCTTAAGAAAAGTAAATTTTAACTGAATAAACTATTAATTTTTCTCATAATTCCAACAGATTAATGCCACAAAACTTTTTTATGTTTCTCGGAAGTTTGGTTGGCTGCAAATTCCCTCTATTTCGTGTATCCCAAAATTAATAGAATACTGCATAAATACTTAAATATGTCAGCCAAACAGAAATGCCAACAACTTTTGTCCATACTCCCGATCAAATATCAAACTTATACCGTTTTTAATTAGCTGGCGTGGCGACTGTAGAGACATTATGATGTAACGTCTCTACGGAATATATGAGACGCAACCTGACATAGAATTAGTATAAATCCTGAAATCATCAAATTGTAGTCCAAAATAATCGCTAATGATACTTACCAAAACCAGCTAGTTATAATAATAATTTCTCAATGACAACTGAAAATATACTTAATTTAAAAAACTCACTGGCAATTTTCAAATTACAACAAGCCTCGCTTACCATTGGGACGTATTGTCATCCAATTAGTTTTGGCTAATGCCAATTGTTCATCAGAAATTTTTGCCCCAGTCAGATTAGCACCACAGAGATTTGCTCCCCGCAAATTAGCATGAGTCAAATAAGCATTGCTCAGGTCTGCGCCTCTGAGGTCTGCTCCTTCTAAATCGGCATGATTGAAGTAAGCTTTGTTTAAATTAGCGTCCCTTAAATTGGCACGAGTCAGACTAGCTCTACCAAAATCAGTATTGTGGAGATTAGCTCCTTGCAGATTCGTATGTTGTAATTGAGAAGAATGAAAATTTGTTCCTGATAAATCAGCACCTTGGAGGTTGAGCAAGTTTAAATTGTGTAGAGCAAAATCTCGTCTACCTTTTAAATAGGCTGTGAGTAAAGTTTGGGTATCCAGTCGGCGTGCAACTTTAGATTTTTGACTATGTGAACCATTGCTGTGACTGTTCCCGACAGATGTAGATTTACCTCCGGAAATCCCTGGTCGCATACCGCCTGCGTCTAATCGCGTGTTATCTGCAATTTTGGCTCGCCTAGCCCGAATTGCTGCGGCTACCTGTGATACTCCTAGACCAGTAGCCGCAGCCGAAGGGTTGCTACATAAAACCGCAGAATTTTCTGGACGATGGTGTGTGTGGCTTTTATTGTTAGCCTCTGTTTGAACTAGCAATCCACTAGCTAAACTGTCTAAATACGGCTCGATCTCCAATGCTCTAAGAACTTCTTTGGCTGACTTGTAGCGATTGCGGACGGAGACTTCTAACATTTTCCGCAGGACATTGATCAGGTGGTCACTGGCTTGTACTAAATGTTCCCACATCACTTCACCCGTGGTGGGATTGTAATCTAAATCTTTAGGTGTTTTACCCGTCATGAGATATACGCAGGTAACACCGAGGGCGTAGATATCACTAGCATAGACTGGACGCATGGCCATTTGCTCTGGAGGTGCAAAACCAGGAGTACCAATGGCATAAGCAGTTAAAGCTGTATGTCCTGATTGATTTGTGGCTGCTTGGTTAACTTGGTTTTTGACTGCGCCAAAGTCAATCAGTACCATTCTGGCATCTTGAGTACGGCGAATTAAGTTAGCTGGCTTGATATCACGATGAATCACTTTGTGATCATGAATGTATTGTAGTAATGGTAGAGTTTCGCTTAAGAATTGCTTGACACCAGCTTCACTAAAAGTGCCATTCAGTTTCACCTCTTGTTGCAGGGTGGAACCACTAATATATTCCTGAACTAAATAGAATTGTTCTTGTGCTTCAAAATAGTCCAACAGTCTGGGTAATTGGGGATGATTACCAATGGTGCCTAGGGTTTTGGCTTCTCGCTCAAACAGTTCTCGCGCCATCTGTAAAACCTGTGGTGCTGTTCCTAAAGGACGTAGTTGCTTAATTACACAACTTGGTTCTCCTGGTAACATTTCATCACGGGCTAAAAAGGTCGCTCCGAAGCCACCCTGACCCAATGGCTTCAACACCCGATAGCGATCGCGCAACAGTAGTTGCGAGCCACAAGATTGACACCTTTGGCTATATGCTACATTCTCTGGATTGGGACAGGTGGGATTTATGCAATAGCTCATGCACTGTCAACTCGCTGCACGAATATTCACGGGGAGCGTTATACTCTGTTTCCATTATTGATATTTCAACTCTGTTCTTACTAGGTAAGTTTTGCGGGAAATCCTTTGAAGAGTTCCTAAAGTTGAATCTAAATTACTGAAAACGATGCTCCCAATCAAATAACTTATTATACTGATGTTAACCAGTCGTGTCGAGTATATATTTTCGCCTGCCATCTACAACCGCGATCGCCTGATTTATTTACTTAAGTAACCGACATGATCGACTTTCTTCAATTCAGCCTCTGGAATTGCGTCTACGTATATTTGCTGAAATAATTTTTGCTGACCGAGCGGCTATACCAACACCTTAACGGGGAACGGCTTCCATTTATCTTGGGGAAATAGTTCACAGCAACGGGAAACGCTTCCCTCCTCTCCGTTCCCTGTTCCCTAGGTATCTTAAGTTATGTAAATAATACATGAATATATGTTCAGATGTTATAGTGTAATAGCTAGAACAAATGGAGTCCAACTATGACAACCGTTACCCAAATGAAGTGCGCCTGTCCGGATTGCTTATGTATCGTTTCTTTAGACAAAGCCATCAGCAAAGAGGGCAAATACTATTGCTCGGAAGGTTGTGCTGAAGGACATAAAACTATCAAAGGCTGCGGTCACGGTGGCTGTGGCTGTTAAACAAAATCAACAACCCTGGCCAAAACTGGACAGGGTTGTGAATAATTATGAACAGCAGCAGTGGCAATCTACAGACTAGATAACACCTCGCGGGCGATCGCAATAGTCTTGTCGATATCTTCCTCAGTGTGAGCCAAAGAGGTAAAACCAGCCTCAAACTGAGAAGGTGCTAAATAAACACCGCGTTCTAACATCCCGCGATGGAAGCGGCCAAATTTAGCTGTATCTGACTTTTTGGCATCTTCGTAGTTATGCACAGGGCCAGAGGTGAAGAATAAACCAAACATGGCACTGATGTGACCACCACAAGCTGCATGACCAGTTTCTTGAGCAACTTGCAACAAACCGTCTGCTAACCGTTTAGTAATCCGTTCTAGATACTCATAAGTACCTGGCTTTTGTAGTAATTCCAGGGTTTTAATCCCCGCCGTCATTGCCAAAGGATTACCTGACAGAGTTCCTGCTTGATACACAGGGCCAGCCGGGGCAATCATCGACATAATATCGCGACGACCGCCATAAGCTCCCACTGGCAACCCGCCACCAATCACTTTACCCAAAGTTGTTAAATCCGGTGTGATGCCAAATTTTTCTTGTGCGCCACCATAGGCAATGCGGAAGCCTGTCATCACTTCATCAAACACGAGTAACGCGCCGTACTCGTGAGTTAGTTCCCGCAAACCTTCTAAAAAGCCAGCATCGGGAGTAATAAAGCCAGCATTACCCACCACCGGCTCTAGAATCACACCGGCAATCTGATCAGGGTTTTCTGCAAATAAAGCTTTGACGGCTTCTAAATCATTGAAAGGGGCGGTCAGAGTGTTGCTAGTGGCTGATTTAGGCACACCTGGGGAATCAGGTAAACCGAGGGTGGCTACACCAGAACCAGCTTTCACCAGGAACATATCAGCGTGTCCGTGGTAGCAGCCTTCAAACTTGATGATTTTCTCGCGGTTGGTGTAAGCTCGCATCAACCGCAATACAGCCATACAAGCTTCTGTACCGGAGTTGACAAATCTCACCATTTCGATGCTAGGAACAGCATCAATCACCATTTCTGCCAGGACATTTTCTAGATATGAGGGCGCACCGAAGCTAGTACCTTTTTCCAAAGCATCATGGAGTGCGCTAATTACTTCTGGATGGGCATGACCACAAATAGCCGGCCCCCAAGTCCCTACATAGTCGATGTATTGGTTGCCGTCTACGTCCCAGATATAAGCACCCTTCACCCGATCAAAAACTATGGGTTGTCCCCCTACAGATTTAAAGGCACGGACTGGGGAACTAACGCCTCCTGGCATGAGGTTTTGGGCAGACGCGAAAATTTCTTGTGATTTGGTGGTTTTAATCGTTGTATTTACCAAGGTTCTCTCCTAACGTGGGCATTCAAAAAAAGCTCTATCTTAGGATAGGGTTAAAAATCCCTCAGAATTTCTATCGTATAGAATTAAACGAACCAAAAAATAACAATATGTTATACAAGTCGAATCAAGACTTGCCTTTAGAGATCCGTAACCAACTATCTGAGGCATACCAAGACCTTTACCGCGCTGCTTATAACTCGGCTATTCATTGGTACGGTGAAGTAGAAAAAGCTCACCAGGTTGCACTCAGTGCTGTCAGAATCCAGTCGGCTATGGCAAAGGATGCGGTTTTACAGAAGTGAAAATCTTACTGTAGGAAAAAATCATGCCAGTTGCCCTATTCTTTAATGATATCGTGAAACCAGGGATCATTTTTATGAGAGCAAATTAGCTGGTATGTTTTCTACCGATTCAGATTCATTACACAAGGCCATCCCCGTGGAAAAAATCCGCTACGATGAACGGGGTTTAGTGCCAGCAATAGTTCAAGACTATTTGGATGGTACGGTCTTAATGATGGCGTGGATGAATCAAGAGTCATTACAAAAGACTTTAGAAACAGCAGAAACTTGGTTTTGGAGTCGTTCCCGTCAGGAATTATGGCATAAGGGGGCGACTTCTGGACATATCCAAAAGGTGCGAAGTATTCGTTATGACTGTGATAGTGATGCTCTGCTGATAGGGGTGGAGCAGATAGGAGATATTGCCTGTCATACGGGTGAGCGCAGTTGTTTTCATCAAGTAGATGGGAAAATTACTGCACCACCAGGGGATACTTTGTCGCAGTTGTTCCAAGTGATATGCGATCGCCGGGATCACCCTACAGAAAGTTCCTATACCTGTAAGTTATTTGCAGGGGGTGATAACAAGATTTTGAAGAAGATTGGTGAAGAAACGGCGGAAGTGGTGATGGCTTTTAAGGATGATGACCAAGAGGCGATCGCCGGTGAGGTGGCAGACTTGCTATACCATACAATGGTGGCTTTGGCTCACCATCAAGTCGATTTAAAAGCAGTTTATCGGAAACTACAAGAACGCCGACGGTAGAGAGGCAGGGGAGTAGGGGAGTAGGGGAGCAGAGGGAGCGGAGGAACGGAGGAGAAAATTCCAATGCCCAATGCCCTGTGCATCAATACCAAGATTTTTGTAATTCTTATCATTAGCTGAAAATTTCCTCACCGATTCCACAGAGTTTCCACAGGTGTTCTGACAGTTTTCCACAGCT
Organism: Anabaena sp. 4-3; assembly: GCF_001597745.1. Lineage (GTDB taxonomy): Bacteria > Cyanobacteriota > Cyanobacteriia > Cyanobacteriales > Nostocaceae > Trichormus. The sequence continues at coordinate 44,514 of NZ_LUHJ01000061.1, forward strand.
GCTCTACGAATGAATAGGCTCTTGCCACTTTATTGGGGATTTTTCACTCAGGGTATGTAGAAGCTCAACCAACTGAGTTTTTATGAAGTAATGTTACAAAAAATTGGCTCAAACCCTAATGATGACGTTGACATTTATTTTTTATACCAACGTTTTTAACATTTCGCAGCATTGACAAACCTACCCCCTCTTGTCGCACAATGATGCGGCCGGGTTTTATAGTTGGTTCGACCGCTCACATCAAAATCGACCTGAGATATCAGTGGGGATGTTGTCTGAAACTGCCTCACTGCAAGCAATCACCGCTCTTGACTCACCTTGGAGAAGGAAAACTATGAACGCAACAGTTAGTATTTTTACTGAAATTCCCGAAACTCTTCATGATTCCCTCAAAAACTATTTAGAAACCCATCCAGATTGGGATCAAAATCGAGTCTTGACAGCAGCCCTGTCACTATTTTTGCTGCAAAATGGAGATAGCGATCGCCGTGCTGCCCGTGTTTACCTAGAAACTTTGTTTCATCACTGCTAATTATCAAAGCTGCGCTGCACCAGAAACAGCGAATGTACCAGACACCCTTAATTACCACAGAAATGGGTTTGAGGTTCCCCGTCCTTCTAGGACGGCTTTCTGATAGAATAGCAGAAACAGGCAGGGCATTGTCTGTTGGGCGAGGCGATATCAGACGGGCTTTCGCCTGCTATCGCTGTTTTAACCCAGAATCTCCAACCTTCTAGGGCGGGGATTGTGTCAATGGTACAAACCTGGCTTTTGCTACTTCCGAGTTTTTCCCAAATCAACAGGAATGATTGAGCAATACATTAGATATCAGGATGATCAGTGGAGAAATTTCCTTGCTTAGATGCGTAGATACGCGCTTAACTGAACCTGATAAAATTATGGGCAAGGAAAGATGAATTCTCCATGCCCTATGCTCAATTTTAAGTTTGATGAGTTAGTTTGATCAATTAAGCGTCGAGGTTTGTTGAACTCTCCTGGCTTTGAAAAACCAGGATTCTGAACTGATAAGTAAGTAGGCTTAATTAATTGTTAGATAGTGGAACAGGCTTCTAGCCTGTTGACGGGCTAGAAGCCCATCCCACATTTTATATTTAATTGCAACCACCTACTTATTGCTATGCCTGCTATAAGCAGACTACGCAATGTTTGTTCTGCCCCAAAGGGGTTTTGACTGGCTCAAACAGTCCTACCTGCCGCGACCAATTGCTTGGCTGTACGGCTACTTTTGGTCAACTTATGATGCTTTTTGTTATGGGTTTTTCAC
>NZ_LUHJ01000061.1:45809-205986 GCF_001597745.1 Anabaena sp. 4-3
ACATCATCAGGAAAAATTTACCATAAGTCTCGTCTTAAAACAACAGGTTAAAACCTGTTGAGTCCGTGTTACCCGTTAAACTAAACTTGCTTAAATCTGTTCAAAGACTTAAGACGTTAGCTTCCTGTTTCATTCTGGTAATGTCGGCATTATCCAGTCCACAGGCTTAAAATCGGGCGTAACTCACCCTATTTTGGAGTTTTTACATTGAGAGGCTTTGCTACTTTACTCCCTGATTTTCAGCCATTTAAAATTTCTGGATTTTCTCAATTACCTTGCTACAGGCTGGCTACTCTCAAAAGTTTTGTACAGGTTCTCAAGCCTAAAATTTTTTTAGCTTGGTTTTCGCTTATCCCTAATCATAGTGGATTTTGAGTAAGTTTGAGCAAGTTTTTCAGCACTGTTTAATTCCCTACGGGGAAACAAGCTACATCCCCTCTCTAAAGAGTAGGGGTTCTCACACTCCCACTATGTTTTGATAGTGCAACAACTCTGAACAAAAACTAATATTCAGGAATTTGTTTCTAACTGGGAGTTAGTAGAACATTCAAATTTATACCCAACTCCACGTACAGTCTGAATTAGTGCCGGTTGGGTGACATCAACTTCAATTTTCTTACGAATTTGACCAATATGCACGTCTACAACGCGCTGATCACCAACATATTCATAATCCCAGACTTCTTGAATCAGTTCTGCACGCCGCCACACTCTACCAGGATGGCTAGCTAAAAAATGCAGTAGGTCAAATTCTAAAGCTGTTAAGGGTACGGGTTCGTTGTTGAGTGTTACCTCGCGCCGCACCGGATCGATCATCAATTTTTCAAATACTAGGCGTTTTTGTTCGGCGGTGGTGACAACTCGCTGTCTTCTCAAAATCGCTGCTACTCTGACTTCTAGTTCTCCTAAGCCAAACGGTTTAGTGAGATAGTCATCAGCACCTTTAGAAAAGCCGCGAATCTTGTCAGCCTCATCTGCACGGCTAGTCAGCATGAGAACAAAAACACCATTACGACTTTGCATCTCTTGGCAGAGGTTAAACCCAATCACATCTGGTAAATTCACATCGAGAATTACCAAGTCGGGGTTAAATTGCTCAAATAAAGACAAGGCTGTCTTACCATCTTCAGCCGCCTCTACCTGATAGTTTTGCTTCAACAAAAAGCGTTGGATTAAATTCCGAACCGCCGAGTCGTCATCTACTACAAGAATCTTGGCAGGAGCCATGACCATCACTTTTCACAAAATTTATTAATATTAACAGTAGTTTTGCGTAAATACGCAGTTTCCACTTGGGATTATTTTAGAGACTACAAAGCTCAAAAATAAATTTTCTCAGTTATCCAGATCCTAGTGTAATCAAGATGCTGAACAACGACACTGGGAAAGCTATAGTAGCTATTTTGACGATTAAAATCAGGTATTATGTTCAACTTCATGTCCAGCTACCCAATGTCAGCTTAGGAGCCACAAATGCTGATTTAGCCGGGAGATTTTAGGAATCTCATGAGAATGGGCATGGAAAACTGTTTAATTTTATAACTTTATGTGGATTGATACCACTACTGAATTTGGGACTCAATCATGGTAATTTCCTCAAATTACGGTAAATTGCTCTCATCAGCAACAGAAAAGATTTTTGCGAAAATCAAGGATTTTTGCGGTATTTCCAGTTGCAATTCTAGGTTATAACCAGAACTGGTCAACGACATGAGGGTATGCACGGAGTTGTGACAATATGTTAAAGTGGCTGTAGTTAAAATTATCGGTCAATCTGGCTAACGCGTGCTACTATCCTGGTAGAGCATAAAATTCGGTCGATACTTTTGTTTTCGATCAAATTAAAATCTAAAATTGTTATTCTTCAACACAAAACTGCCGCAGACTAAGGCTGAAGTATAAACTCCCATGAGCGATCAAAATCCCTACGAAAAACTTGGGGTATCAGAAGATGCTAGCTTCGATGAGATTCAAGATGCTCGCAATCGTCTGATGGAGCAATATAGTGGCGATGCCAAGAGTTTAGAAATCGTTGAGGCGGCTTACGATGCGATTTTAATGGATCGCTTACGGATGCGCCAGGAAGGAAAAATCAAGGTACCTGAGCGTATCCGCTTCCCAGAACTGAGAGTACAATCGCCTCCTAAAGAAAGCCCAACCCCTCGTGAAAAGTCACCTGCGTGGCTGCAAAATCTCCTAGATCAGCCGACAACGGCAGATGTGCTGTTACCTGGTGCTTGGTATGTGGGTTTGAGTACGATTAGTATTTTTTACCCAGCTACAGGCGATCAGGTTTTACAGCTGGCGTTAGTGGTTGGGGTAGGAGTGAGTGTTTACTTTCTTAACCGCAAGGAAGGTAGATTTGGCCGAGCAGTTTTGTTTACTCTGATTGGGCTAATTATCGGCTTAATTGCAGGGGGACTAATTGCTGGCTGGCTCTTGCCACAAATAACGTTTCTCAATCTCACAGCTAATCAGTTTTCGACTGTGCTGACGTTTATATTGTTGTGGTTAGTTAGCAGTTTTTTGCGTTAAATCAATCGAACATTCTAACTCAGCCTTCAGAAAACCGATTCACCCAGCCATACCCCAACCAACCTAATTACTGTCAAGAAGAAATACAGCTACTACCCCCTCCCTATTCAGGAAGGGGTTATTAATTTAACTTTTTACGGCGACAGTGGCGACTGCGGATTTTAAAATCACGTCTACGGCAGTGCTTAAATTCGGCACAATCAAGTCAGGTTGATAAAGTTCTAATTGGGTGCGATCGCGAATCCCAGACTCGACGGCTATGACTTTGATATCATGCTTTTTGGCGGCGGCAATGTCGGCTTCTGTATCCCCCACCATCCACGTATCAGCTGCCGGTGGTAATTCTGCCAATGCCTTTGTCATTAATAAGGGTTTATCTTCAATATCACGGGTTTTTACATAGTCATTACTCAGGCAATAACAGCGATTTTCTGGAAAAAATTTGGTTAAATCGTGTTTTTGGCAGGCATAGTCTAATTCTCGGACTCGGCGCATTGTCATTACCGCTAAATCAATCCCCGCCTGTTGAATTTTTAATAATGCTTCGACAGCACCGGGGATGAGGCTGTCATACTCAAAATAAGGTTGTGTGTGTACTGTTTTGCGTCGTAATTGGGCGAATTCTTGGGCTTGCTGCTCATCTAAACCAGAGTTTAAGGCAATTTGCTTTTCAGGAACACGTTCACGCTTCATCTGCCAAAATTCCGCTTTCGACAGCTGTCGCACTGGTTGATCAGGAGAGCGAATTTCCTGTAAACAAAATTGATAAACACGGTAGTATCTCTGGGAAACATCCATAATCGGGCCGTCGAAGTCGGTAATTAGTCTCAGCATTGGCGCAAGTTAATGTTAATTTTTATGAAATTATCCCATTATTGGAGAGTGCCGCGTTTAATTTGTTCAGTTTCAATGGCTTCAAACAAGGCGCGGAAATTTCCTTCACCAAAGCCTTGCGCTTGACGACGACGTTCAATAAATTCAAAGAAAAAGGTTGGTTGTCCAAAGATGGGCTGAGTAAAAATTTGTAACAATACGCCGGGATGAACATCTGGTTGCCAATCGACTAAAATTTGCTGTTGGGCGATCGCTTCTAATTCCACAGGTGATAAAGGCAGTTTGGGGCGTTTTTGCAGTTGTGAGTAGTAGGTTTGGGGAACGGAAAGTAAGGATAAACCACGCTGACGAAATTGGGCGATCGCATCCACTAAATTCGGTGTTTGCAAAGCAATATGTTGAATTCCCGCACCACGATTTACATCTAAAAATTCCTGTATTTGGGAATTTCTGGAAGCTGGCTGATTAATCGGTAATTGTACGCTACCATTGCGGGAAACCATCACTTGACTATACAAGGCAGAGCGAGCAGTTTGAATTTTAAAACTTTGTCGCGGTTGAAAATCTAACACTTTGTGATACCAATTCACCGCCGCCTCTAAATCACCTGCTGCTACATTCAACACTACATGATCAATAGCGGTGACAAAGTGAGTTGATGCAGTTATTTGAGAATCTTCATCTGGTATCGGTAGTTTTTCGAGTAATGTATGCGTCAACCCACCCCAAGCGGTGATTTTGCTGCACTTGCGGGTAAGATTACCGATTTGGCGTTCCGCAATCGATTGTAAAACTGTAGCACCGTTAGCTTGAGCGTGGGCGATCGCCGCTTCCACATCTTCCACCACAAAAGCAATATCCGCCACACCAGGGGGATGTTGTCGCAAAAATTCCGCCACTGGGCTAGTTGGTAATAACGGCGCAGACAGCAAAAACTTAACAACACCACTTTTAACCGCCTCTGTGCGCGTGTGGAAGGAACGGATACCACTGGCTATGGGCGTAAAACCCAAATAATTGACAAACCAATCCCGCCAGACTTGAGCATCTTCTACATAAAAGTGAACATGATCAATTTTCATAAACTCTCAAAATCTAGCACTACAGCTTATATAACTCTAAATTCTCTCTTTATAGTTATATTTCCGAGTCTTTCCTAGGCAATAATTATTTAAACACACTTCGTTGAGGTAGTGCTTCCGTAGACAAAGCCTACACTATAGCACCGCCTACCACAAGATTTTTAAAATTACCAGTAATATTTACATTTATTTAATATATTTATATTATACCAAATGAAAGCATAAAATTTACTGACACCGAGTTATTTCGTATTCCTTGCCACTCAGTTTTAAACTAAATTTAGGGGATGACTGTAAAAACTTGGTAAAACTAGAACCTAGTTTTAATTCCTTGATAATTGCATTCGGAGATTTACCACAGGTTTTACGTAATTCTGAGCCTAGCTTGGACACAGTTAACTTAGTTGTAGGCGATGCAATATAGGTATTATTAATAATATCTATAAGCAGATTTTCTAATTCAGCTTGAGAATTAATTACTTTGACAGTAGAATTTAATTGTGTCAACTCATCCGGCAAAGAAGATGATAAATTTTTTTCTAATTTTACTGAATTTTTCTCATTAAATTCCAGATGACATCGCTCTTGAAAAAGAGTGGCTATCTCTACTAAATTATTCAGCTTTGCCTCAATAGATTCTTGTTCAGCTTTAATTAAACTCTCAATTTTCTGCACCACATCCTCTAAAGAAGGAACTGCCATTGCTAACGACAGATGATAAAAAATATCTTTTCCTGTCTGACGGTTTTCTATATGCAAAATTTGCCCTTGTCGCCGCACCCAATATACTGTCAACCCTTGATTTTGCAATTGATTACACAGGTGAGTTAAAATTCCATCGCCAGAACAGACTAAAACTTCTTTAACACTGGGATAAGAACGTAAAATACTAGCACCAATCGCAATCATTTTGGCATCAGCACCATCTTTACCATCAGGAACATGAATCAGTTGATAACCGCGTTCATATAATTCCACATCATGCTTACTCACACTAGGATTTTTCCAATTAGCAAACCCGATTTTAGTAGTCAGAGGATATTGACAGATACTAGCCAAAAATGCCTCTACTTCCAGAGAAATTTTTAAATTTTCTACATCTAAAAGCAATAGAGAACTGCCTAACTCTACCGAATTATTTTGAATCTCTAATTGTTGGTGAATTATCTTGATAACTTTACCCACAACAGGCGACTCTAACCAACCAGTAGCGAGGATGGTTTGCAGGATTTGTGTCAAGGATTCTAAACTATCAGTAGCGTTTGTCTGTACAGAGTTGCTTTCTAAAGTCAGTTTTGTAGCGGGAGTTACCGATATTTGCTTATGTCCGTTAATATCCGCAATCAATTCATCTTTTTGGGCATAGGGTAAAGCAGATTCTAGGAATTGTTTACCGCAATTTTTACAAAGGTAATTCTGCTTACCATTCCGATGACCATTTTTACGGTATGAAGTTGATGCACAGTGAGGACATTTCATTTTTGTGTTGAGCTTGTCTTGTGCTGATGATTACCTTTAAATATGCTATTTGAAAAGTATACTTTACATTTTTTAAGATAACTGTTAAATAATGTTTAATAAAAACCTCTAAAAACAAAATTTTATCCGTAAATATGACTACAACCAATCCGAAACAACCGCGCAAGTTACCGACTCAGGCGATAGGGGCGAAAATTTTTCATACTATCAACATCATTAGCTTATTCCTGATGATGACAAGTGGATTGCAAATTTACAACGCTAACCCAGTGTTTGGCGGGCGTTCAGGTTTACATATTCCGCCGATATTTACATTAGGAGGTTGGTTAGCAGGTGGTAGACATTGGCACTTTGCGGCGATGTGGTTATTTTCCTTAAATCTTTTCTGGTATGGAATTTATATTGTCATCACTCGACGTTGGCGGCATAGATTTGTCGGTGCGAATGACTTGAAAGCATTACAAAAAACTAAAAATTCCCAGCGTTTAGTATATGCTTGGCATCGCATTGTTTACACATCGATAATTCCAATTTTGCTGTTGGCATTACTCACAGGTATAGGTATGTATAAACCTGCTCAATTTCCTTGGATTGTCGATATGTTTGGTAGTTGGCAAGGATTGAGAATTGTGCATTTCGCTTCAGTGCCAATGGTGGTAATATTTACAATTATTCATGCAGCTTTAGGTCGTCAAGCTGGAGGTGAAAAACTTACAGAGTCAATGTTTTGGTGAAACTATAGGAATTCGATTTGATTATTGGAATTACTAGTGTAGTTAGGGAACAGGGAATAGGGAACAGGGAACAGGTAGGAACAGGGAATAGGGAATAGGGAATAGGGAATAGGGAATAGGGAATAGGGAATAGGTAGGAACAGGGAATAGGTAGGAACAGGGGTTTACTGAGTTTTTTTTCAGAAATCAAATATGGTTCCTATATCAAATACAAGCATACTGCATAATTAAATATGAATTTAATTCGCTTACGTCGTCCCCAATTAACACGCCGTGAATTCTTGAAAATTTCCGGTGTTTCTAGCATAGGTTTATTGCTTGGTGGTTGTGGTACTCCAATATTTGAAGATTTGGTTGGTACACTTTCTGCGCCACTGAATCAAAAAGTTGAGAAACTAATATTTAATCAACACAAGTTAGTACCAGAATTTTCGCCGAGTGAAATTCAACCAGAAGCTTTGATAGTGAATAGCTTTCGGTATACGCCAATTATTGACTTAGAAAAATATCGTTTAGTCATTGATGGCGAGGTAAATAATCCTTTGAGTCTCAGCATGGCAGAAATTCAGAGTTTACCGCTAACTTCCATGATTATACGCCATGTTTGTGTCGAAGGTTGGGCGGCGATTGTCCAATGGGGTGGTGTGCGTCTGCAAGAAATTATTGCGCTGGCGCAACCTAAAAACAATGTCCGCTATGCTTATTTTAAATCTGCTGATGGCTACTATGAAAGTTGGGATATTGCTTCAGCTTTACACCCACAAACCCTGTTAGCTTATCAAAAAAATGGCGCAGCTTTGCCAGTAGAAAATGGTGCGCCTTTACGTTTAGCTTCTCCGATTAAATTGGGTTATAAACAAAGTAAGTGGGTTACTCAAATTACCCTCACCAGTTATTTAACACCTTTTAAGGGTTATTGGGAAGATCAGGGTTATGAATGGTTTGCCGGCATCTAAATCAAGGAGGTTCAAGGGATACTTTTATCTTGCCCTTTAACTATTTGCTAGAGATAATTAAATGTGAAATCTATTTTTTTCGTAGTGATACCAATTCTCTATGAAGTTTCACAAAATAAATGATGTAGAGACGTTGCATACAACGTCTCTACAGTGCAGAATAAAGTCCATCTATGGCTACGCCACGCAAGCATATTAGTAGGGTGCGTCAGATGTTGAAAATCTGTGATTTTTACCCAACTATCGTTCCTGATGCACCCTAAACGAGATTTTAATGATGACACTTGCGTAAGTCCTATTTATTAAATTTTTGTACTTATTTCTGAAAAAAACATGAATTTTTTTGATAAATTACATGGCAGCATTTCCCAAAATAACAGTTTACTATTTGTGGGACTTGATCCAAATCCAGAGATGATGCCGTCTGAGTATGAATCTCAAAATATGATTTCTGGTTTGTGGGATTGGATGCAATTTATCATTGCGGAAACGGCTGATTTTGTCTGTGCTTATAAGCCCACATTAGGTTTTTATGAAGCTTTGGGTATTCCAGGTTTGGAACTATTACAAAAAACTTTAGCAGCTATCCCCAATCATATCCCGATTATTTTAGATGCTAAACATAGTGATTTAAATACTAGCACTATATTTGCTCGCACTGTGTTTACAGAATGGCTGGTGGATGCTATCACTCTCAGCCCCTACACAGGACAAGATCATGTAGTGCCGTTTTTGGTTTATCCTGATAAAACGGTGTTTATTTTATGTTGCACTTCTAACCCAGGTGCAGAAGCTTTACAACAATATCCCAGCAACGCATCACCGCTTTATTTACAGGTAGTAAAAGAGTCAAAAAATTGGGGTACTCCCGAACAATTAGCTTTAGAAGTCGGAACTAATAAGCCTGATGTTTTATCTCAAATTCGGACAATTGCACCGGAACGGATAATTATGGCGCGGAGTATTTGGGCTGAAGGCGGTAATTTGAAGCAAATTCTAGAAGCTGGTTTGGATGCTAATGGGGATGGTTTATTGATTCCTGTGCCTCAAGATATGTTGGCAAAACGAAATTTATCTGAAGAAATCCAGTTTTTAAATAGAGAAATTAATCAGGTAAGAAATCAGGTGATTGAGAATGGTGAAACCTGTGCGGTTTGGCTACCAGATGTAGTTTCTGCAAATCAGCATCCTTTACATGATTTGATTTTGCAGCTTTATGATATTGGTTGCATTATGTTTGGTAATTTTGTCCAAGCATCAGGGGCAATTTTTCCTTATTATATTGACTTACGCAAAATCATTTCTAATCCCCAAATTTTTAGTCAAGTTATCGCTGGCTATGAGGAGATTTTAAAAAATCTCTCTTTTGATAGGTTAGCAGGTATTCCTTATGGTTCTTTACCTACGGCTACAGGTTTGTCTTTACGGTTGCATTGCCCGATGGTTTTTCCGCGTAAGGAGGTAAAAGCACACGGAACTAGAAAATTAATTGAAGGTAATTTTCATCCTGGGGAAACGGTAGCGGTCGTTGATGATATTCTGATTAGTGGTAAAAGTGTAATGGAAGGTGCAGAAAAGTTAAAATCTGCGGGTTTAAATGTCCGTGATATTGTAGTGTTTATTGATCACGAACAAGGGGTAAAAGATAGACTACAACAAAATGGCTATCGCGCTCATGCAGTTTTAACTATTTCTGAAATTACAAAGGTGCTGCATCAATCAGGAAGAATTAACGATGAGCAATTTTTGGCGTTAAGTGAAAGTTAAAGCTTCAAATTTCTGTCATACTGAGAATTAAGAGCTATGCAAAGTAAATTGGCATAGCTCTTACTATTGGTAGATGTATGATGTAAGTTTTTCCAGACATATTCTTGACTCAATATTATGAATATATCTCTCGAAGAATTACTTAAATTGTTAATTGCTACTTTGTTATTTCCGCTAGTGTTTATCAATGGTTGGTTAGTTTTGCGTTTTTTTGAATATTTCCAGCCGCTAGTGGCAATTTTTATCTTAGCAACTTTGCTAGCTTTTATTTTAAATTATCCGGTTTCGCTGTTGCAAGAAAGAGGAATTAAGCGTAATTATGCGATAGCTTTAGTATTTTTCGTGGCTTTGTTAGTATTAATCATTGTGGCGATTATATTAGTGCCAGTAGCAATAGAACAATTTCATGAAATTGCCAAACTCCTACCCCAGTGGATTGATGCTAGTCAGGCGAGAATTCAAAATTATATTGATTTGGTATGGGGAGAAAGGTTTCAGGTGAATGTCAGTCAAATAATTACCAGGTTAATTGATAAGATACCAGATGAATTAGAGCAAATATCTGATAAATTGTTAAGTATAGCTATCGATACAATTGATAGTCTTTCGGAAGCATTGGTAACTATAGTTTTGACTTTTTATTTCTTATTAGATGGTCAGAGAATTTGGGAAGGTCTATTTAAGAAGTTACCTTGGTCTTTTGCTCAAAAGTTAAGCCAGTCTATTCAGGATAATTTTCAAAAATATTTGATTGGTCAAGTAAGTTTAGCTTTTTTGGTGGGAACTTCCCAAACTTTGATGTTTTTGGGGTTTCGAGTTGAGTTTGGGTTGCTGTTTGGTTTGGGAATTGGAATTTTTAGTTTAATTCCGTTTGGGGATGTGGTGAGTTTAATTGTGATCAGTTTAATCATCGCTTCCCATGATTTTTGGTTAGCGGTGAAAATTTTAGCTGTAGCTGTGATTATAGACCAGTTGATTGACCAAGCGATCGCACCCCGACTGTTTGGTACTCTCACAGGAGTTAGGCCCGTATGGGTGTTGATTTCTTTGCTACTAGGTACTTATATCGGTGGGTTGATAGGATTGATTATCGCCGTACCTGTGGCGGGTTTAATTAAAGATATAGTCGATGGCTGGGAGTCGGCAGCCACACCGGAACAGTTAACGCCAGAATCTACTTCCTCACCATGAGTTAATTTTTTGTCTGGGGAAAAAATTAGGCGATCGCTTCTTAACTGTTGTTTATCAGCATTTCTCTACTTACGCAATTCTACCATGTTGTAAAAATCGCATATCTTTTATGCAATTTTTGCATTTTCTCGGATGCGCTCAAGTCCAATAAATGGCATCCTCTATTGGTAGGAATAGAGTTGATGGCATACATAAATAAGTACCCCGGTGGTTATAGCTGGGGGCTTTTTATTAGGAGAAAAATCTGGATAATCTAGGGAAATTGTGCCATGAAGCGGCGATCAATCCAGTCTTTCCACTGCCAGAGGAGTGGGTGAGGTGGTAAAGTGAAACAGCCTTTATTAGCGATCGCCCGTTGTTCTCCTGTACCAATTAAACTTAAATACTGTGGCTGTGGTTTGTAGGGTAGGAGTGATTTACCCCATAACATTCGCCGCAGGTTAGTAAATAAAGGTTTTCCTTGACGCACAGCAAATACACCCGCTTTTGGTAGGGGATGGTTTTCCATTGTCGCAATGTCACCAGCCGCAAATACTTCTGGGTGGCTGAGAGATTGCAATGTATCTTTGACTAAAATAAAGCCTTGCTCATCTGTAGCTAATCCTGTAGTTTTTAACCATTGGGGTGCTGAGGCTTGCGTTACCCAAAAAACTCTATGGGAATCTATGGTTAACCCAGATTCACATTTTACCTGCAATAATTCTCTGCCGGCAGATGGTGCAATCTCAGTCACAGTTTCACCCAGATGTAACTTCACGCCACGCTGAATTAACACCTGTTGCACAAGATGCTGTACCGATGGATGATGATTAGCCATCAGTTGACTATGACGCTGAAATAAATGAATTTGCAAATTTTGTAATGGTTGTTGCGCTTGTTGTAAGATGCGGTGGAGATGAGATTGCATTGATAAAGCCAATTCCACACCACCAGCACCACCACCGACAATGCTGATTGTGATGGGATTTTGGGGATTTTGTGCTACAGTGGCTACGAGTTCATACCAATGCTCTAACAATTGGTCTACTGGTTTAGCTGCGATCGCATATTTTGCTGCACCTGATACAGATATTGTGGCGGGAGTGCTGCCAATATCAATAGATAGTAAGTCAAAATCCACAGCAGGACAGTTAGCACAAATCACTTGATGGTTTTTTAAATCCAGGCCAACTACCTTGTCAATATATAATTGCGCTTGAGCAAAATTAGCTAATTTTTGCAAATCGATATGGCATTCCTCACGACTGTAAACACCAGCAATATGTCCTGGTAGCATTCCCGAATAGGGTGTATCTATAGCCGGAGTAATTAAAGTTAAACGCACTCCAGGTAGAGGCTTCATGCCAAACATTCTCAGTACAATAGCATGACTGTGACCACCACCAACTAATACTAAATTTTGTCCGCTCAACTGTAAAGGCGGCTGCATCTGTAAACTTAGGCACATACTGAGGCTAGGTTTCCTCTTAATCAGTTGGAAGAAAGCAGAGTATACGTAAGTGTGACGCTAATATCAACTTATATGATTCCTCCGATCAAGTTGAAGTTAACATAAATTTTTCTTGAATCATCAGTAATTACTCATAGTAATCATGTAGTGTAGTAGTAATTGATTTAACGAGTATCAACTCTAAACATCCGCAAAAACGACGCAAAACCAATTTTAATAATCTATTTTTATATGTTGAGCCAAACTATTAATTATTCTAAATCATTGACAAAAAACCTTCAAAATAATCAAAAACCTTTTTTAGATATATTCCCGCAGAAATATTTTTCATATCTCCGGTTAAACAATTTTTCGCATCATCTAGTCAAGCAGCAAGTAACATTAGCCAAAAAATATTGGCACAATCAACAAATCGCACAATGGCGAGAAACAATTCATCAGTTAGGTAAATTAGCTGAAGATTATCCCCAATCTCAAGGAATCATCATTGAGTTTCTGAGTGAGTTTGTACGTCATAACGCACCCTACAATTCCTCAGCCAAAGCTGAAAATAGCTCAACCTTAGCACTTCGCCCAGAAATTCCAACTGTTTGCACGATAATTGCCAAAATATCCCGGCAAAAATCCTTAGAAAATCAACAACTAGATTTAAGTTACACAGACATCAGAGGCGCAAATCTCCCAGGCGCAAACCTAGAAAGAGCAAACCTCTATCATGTTAATCTGGCAGGAGCGAATCTGAGCCAAGCAAATTTATCAGGAGCCATCCTCACAGCCGCCAACCTTTCAGGTGCAAACCTTTCAGGTGCAAACCTTTCAGGTGCAATTCTCAGTGCAGCCAATTTGAGCCAAGCAAATCTGGCTGGTGCTGATTTAAGTAGAGCCAACCTTTATTTAGCTCATCTACATGGGGCAATTCTGGATAATACTAGACTTGATGGCGCAAATCTGCGAGATTCTGAGATAGCTGGGAAATAAAAGCTGCAAAATTCAGTAAATATCTTCTTTACCCTCAAAATCATTCAATATTTATAATTTCGCTGTGTTTTTTCTGGAAGCTGGAAAAGACACACCTAAATTTTTGTAGTAAGATATTCTATTTTACAAGTAAATGCTATATTATTGCTCACAAACCCCTAGGTAATAATGCGTTTATGTCTGCTAATAAAACAGACAGGTTGTGGTACTGGTTAATCGCCATAACAGTTATTTTCTCTTGTTTTATTACTCTGATTGTATTTACCTCACCACATCTTGATAAATTATCAATTCAGCAACAATTGCAGTACAAAAATCAAGCATTAACCACCACTGCCATTGTTTTTTTAGGTATGGGAGTGATAATTAACGCTTATTATGCAGCTAAAAGTGTAGATGCAACATATAAAAGTGCAGTGGTTGCGGAAAAAAACCTAGAAATTAATCTTCAAAATGCCAAACTCTCTCAAGATAGATTCGTATCAGAACGGTTGATGGCTGCAATTTCTCAACTGGGACATGATAAAATTGAAACTCGGACAAGTGCAATTTATATATTAGAAAGACTGGCACAGGATTGTCCTCAAGAACATTGGATAATTATGGAAATCCTCACAGCTTTTGTCCGAGAAAATGCGATTATCACTGAAGCAGCAGAAGCCAGAGAAGAAGACTTTTCACCTTACTTTAGTAAGTATAAAAATGGGGAGCGTCGAGGACAACATTTAGGCATAAATCTTCATGAAGAATCAATCAGAATTCGCCGGGATATTCAAGCGGCTTTAACTGTGATTGGTAGACGCAATTTTCAGCAAGATGAGGCAAGTAAAAAACTAGATTTAAGATATACCGATTTAAGACGAGTAGACTTGTTAGGAGCCAATTTACAACAAGCAGATTTGCGCGGTGCTGACTTGCGCTTGGCTAATTTACGTGACTGTAATCTGGGAGGTGCTAATCTTGAGAGTGCTAAACTGACAGGTTCGATTCTTTATGAAGCTAACTTGTTGAAAGCTAATCTACAAGGCGCAAATCTCAATGGTACAAACTTGAATCGTGCTGAGATGTCGGGTGCAAATCTCCGGGGTGCTACCTTGGTGGGTGCCAGCTTGCGCGCAGCTAATTTACAAGGAGCAAATTTATATAAAGCCAACTTACAACAAGCGAGTTTGAAATTAGCTAATCTTTCAGGTGCAAAGTTATTTTTGGCGAACTTGCAAGGGGCAAAGTTGGGCAAAGCTAACTTGTATCTTTGTGGTTTAATTGGAGCCGATTTACAACGAGCAAACCTGAATGGTGCTAATTTGTTTGGGGCTAACCTGAATGCAGCTAAACTGCAACAAACAGAAATATTATTTGCTGATTTGACTGGGGCAAGTTTAACAGAAGCAAACTTATATCAAGCCAACCTCATGGGTGCAAATTTACAACGAGTCACTCTCTATGAAGCTAATTTGACTCAGGCTAATTTAGTCGGGGCTAACTTGTCTGATACTAATTTCTGTGATGTGAAACTAGAAGGAGCAATTCTCACCGGAGCGAAAAATTTAGAAGCTCAACAAATTTGTCTGGCAGTAGGCGATCGCACCACTCGACTACCTGATAATATGGAAGTGCCAATACATTGGGAACAATCCAGTTGAGTTATTCTCAAAACCAAGGACTATGTTCCTCATCCCAACACTGGTTATTATTCCAATTTCTCCCAGTTTTTTCACATTCAAATTGATTCTGTATCCAGGGAATTGACGCAGGAAAGGGTGCTGTATCAAGAGAACTAAAGTAGACGAATAGAGCTTTCACTATCACCAAACTCACAGTAAATAAAACTGCGGTACTGCTACTATATATTACTAATTTGTTAACGACTTCTGGATTCATTTTAGCTTTGCGATTATGTAGGCGATCGCTCATAGATTTTTCAAATTTTTACAGTAGTAGTTCACAGTCATAAAACCAGTTAAAAAACAATTATATTTACTGAATCAAAACAATTAAACAGTATAAACTCTCAAACTTGCTTTCTCAATAGATAGAGTTTAGTATTTTCACTGTTGAGTATTTTTATTTTTTCTATCAAAAAAAAGCTAATTTTTCCGGAAAATTATGCTAAAACTTGATATTTTATCCGGTAAATTACCCACAATATAGGAATCCGGTGGAATTTTGGATTAAAGAAAGCAGCTATGCTGGAGGCAGGAGGCTTGTGATTTAATGCTTTGCTCAGAAAGAACTACCACCAATCACAAATTGTTATATGCCCTATCCGCTAGCACCTTGGACACTGACAGGCTATGCTATTCAAACTCTGCATATAATCAATATTGAGCGAGTACGTTCCTTGATTCCTCCAGAGTTAAACATTATCTCCCTATGGCCTAGCAAAACAATTGCTAGTGTATATTTCGCCTCCTACTGTTCTGGCTCAGTGCTGGAGTATAATGAGTTGATTGTGGTTCCGGCTGTAGTCGCTTATGGGGGTAAAATCGGTGCTTGGATTTCCCACATTTATGTAGATAATTCTGATTCTATGGCTGGTGGTCGAGAAATTTGGGGACTACCAAAGAAATTAGCCGAATTTCATCGGGAACAGGCTGGATATATCACCGTGCGTCAGGCAAACCAAACACTGTCTACTCTCCACTATAAACTACCCGGTTTTGCCTGGCGGCAGAAGTTAAGCATCTCTACTTTCAGCACCTTGGGGAAAGATTTAGTAATATTTCCGGCTGAATGTGAATCTTTGTTGGGTATGGTTGCTTCTCATCTAGAAGTCCCTGCTGACAGTGCATTTGCTCAGATAGGCTTAGGTCAACCTTTTTTAACTTTAAATTATCAGCAAATGAATTTACAAGTTGCAGCACCAAAGTTTGTCAGCAGTAATAAAACTACCTCTCCTTGAGGGATAGGAAGAAGCAGGGGGAGCAGGGGGAGCAGGGGGAGCAGGGGGAGCAGAGGAGAAAAATCTCATGCCCAATACCCATTGACTAATGACTAATGACTAATGACTAATAACTATTGACTTCTTGCTCAAACTCTGTTAGGAATCTAAACGCCTTGAGAATATAACTAGCGCATTCTCTAGGGGAAGTGTTGTAAAAATGTGGCCATGCTAAAGCTTTATCTTCATCATAGCGATCGCCTCGTTCTGGGTGTTGATCTAACCAAGTTAACCGCACCGCATGACCAATTAACACATCTAAAACAATATATTCTTCAATTTGTAGACTGGGGTTTTTAGATGCGATCGCCCCTAACTCCATCAGTGCTTCAATATTCACTTGGCGATACTCTGGAGCTTCAATTTTATTTAACAGATGCTCAACCAACAGAGCAAAATTCTTCTCCCCGGCTGTCATCTCCGATATCACACCACTATCTAAGCGATTGCGACGCTCTAACTTATCCCCAATCACTAACCCCTTGCAGTGTTGCATTAATAACCACACCTGCTGAAAGAAATTTTTCGGTACACGGTTTAAAGCTCCCTCCGCTTGGCGAAAACGTCGCCAACCACCAGGGGTAACTTCTGCCTCTACTTCTGCAATTGTCGGTGATACCACCCAATCAATGTCGCTTTCTTTTTGCTTAACGTGCAGAGATTCCTGTTGTCGCAGTAGTTGACTCATGCCTGTATAGGCAGTCAAGACTTTATTTAAACGGGTGTTAACTTCAAAAGGTGCAAGCTCCATTAAACGCTCGTAGGCTTCATCCTGAGTTACCTGTAACTCTCGTGCCAGTTCGCTAGTAATTAATAAGATGAGATAGCCGACTCTGAGAGTCAGTAACCCTTTAAATAAGTCCGGTTCTGATTTAATTAAGGTAGCCAGATAAATCAGAATTTCTTGGGTTAACACGCGATCGCGGATATCCTCACGACAGAAATTATTAATCTTCTCGTAAATTTCATTATGCGGCATCGGCACAGTAATCAAAGACGCTTCACTGTAAGCCCTACCTACAGCAATTTGTTTACCCCGTACCAAAATACTCGTCACCGCATCCGACAAACCAATATCCACCATCTGAAGCAAACCAGCCGCCCGTCGCACTACCGCCCAGTGACCAGAATCCCCCGCTTTCGTGTAGACTTCATGCAGTAAATCAGCTACCATCACCGGATGATCCGGCCCCCCAAACCCAGTATCAAATTCCCATCCTTGCAAACGAGTCAAAGTCTGCAATAACTCAATTTGCTCGTAGAGATTTTCAGAAGAACGCAGAGATGACAATAAAAAACTCAAGTTAGTTTCACATTCCATCTGGAATTCTTGAGTATTTCCTAAACGCCGACTTTTACCAGGATGATAAGCCAAATAATAACAATGCGGCGCAGCATTTTGCATTGCTGACTGAGCCAACTCCCCAGCCGGTATAAAATCAATTCTTTGAATTCCCGCCGTCAGCATCAATTGATTTAGCCGCCCTAATTTAACTTGCACCCCATTACATACACCCGCTTTTAACTCCTGCATCAGTTCTAGTAACGCCTGAGAACCAGTTTCCAGAATCGTGTGCGTCAACATTAAAGTTAGAGTAGGACGACCTAAATCACTCCAATATTTTTGAATATAAGCCAATTCACTTCTGAGTTGATCTACCAAAAAATGGTAATCCAGAGTTAAATAAAACTGTTGCGAATCTAAAAATGATGGTAAAAATACCACCGTCTCCCCCTGAATGCGGAAAATTCTTGATGTAGTCAAACTCCGCAAACGGCGCACAGGCCGCCCAGTCAAACCCAGTTTATCATTACGACCAATTTGGGTGTAAATATGAGAAAGTTCCTTCGCTTTTCTCACTTGAATTGGTTCTACTTGCTTGGGTGTTTGCGTTTCAATCCCATATACTTCTAGTTCCGCTTGTAAATCCTCATCTTCTGCTAACAACGCAATTTGGACTACAGCTTCCCGCTTTTTCCCCACACACAAATGTCTACCCAAAGGGTCAACATCACCCAACGCCAACAACCCCTCACTCAACATATTACCGAGAAAATATAAACTTTGCGCCCACACCAACGGGATATTTTCATTCGGTAAACGTGGCTGACTTTGAGGAGCTAACTTTTCCGCTTCCACATTTTCGGCGGCAACATAATATAACTCTGGCAATAAACGCAAACCATCACGTTCAACCAGTAAATCTTCTAAACGTTCTTGGTAATATTTAACTTGCTTGTTGTCTCCACGAAATAACCCATCTAAAGCTAAATAAGTAAAAAATAACGGCCATTCACACTCAATATGCTCAAATTGTTTAAGTTCCCAAGGTTCATAATGTAAACGGTTAGTGTCTTCTAAAACCGTTTGATGTCCATCACGCAAAAAGCGTTTACAGCCGTATTTACCTTGGAGTTTATTAATAATATCATTCAGAGTGCGTTCTCTGAGTTGCACATCTTCCACAGCAAAAGCCGGATAGCCGATAATACTCAACAAAGCTGCATCAATTTCTTTAGAAGCAGATTCCCTCGGTAATAAAGATTCTAAAGTAGTGCGAGCGCGAGCAATTTCATCTGGTAACACATGAATGACTGAAGCTTGGCTTCCCTTTACCCCAAACAAATCCAGTCCATTCATCGCTTCTAAAGCCGCTTTCGCCATTCCTACAGAACTGGCGTTTAACTCCGCATTCCCATGATTGATTTTATTTCCCCGTTCCCAAATGCCATAATCAGGAGTGCGGTAAGCTCGTCCAATGTAATAAACCAAGTTTTGGACAAAATTTACCTCATCAATTGTATAAATGATTTGCAACCCTGAAGTTGTCATTTCTGCCAACATCAATAAAAATATCGATGTCGCATCTAATTGTAAATGTCCCCATTCATCATCACCTACAACAATGTCCCCCGTAGCCGTGTTGTATTTAGCGTGTAACCCATCTAAAAGTGACTGAGTATGCTTAAATAGCTCTACTTTGGGAGATTGTCGCATCATCGCAAACAACAACCCACGCATCAGCTTAATCACACTATGTTCTAACTCATAGGTGTGTCCCTTGTCGTCATCCACCTTGCGATATGCCAGTGCTAAACCCCAAACTGCCAAAATGCTGTAAACATTGTCTCTCACCCAAGCATCGGTATAATCACCGTGAGCAGTTATCGCCGTACTTGCAGGTAGCAAGCCAGTAATAGGATTCTGACGCGTCAGAATCACAGTTTTGATTTGCTGATAGTAAAACTCTAGTCTAGCTTGTAGTTCGGTGGCTGTTTTCATCATCTCATTGAGTGCAGCTTGCTGAATTCGACCCGTCAGCCAAGCCAAAACAAGTTCTGTAATGGACGATGGGATTAAAGCTGAGGTCGATGGGGATTTTCTATTATCTCTTGTTCGTGAGCATTTGGTCACAAAATTGTGAAGGAATCCCAAAAAATTCAAAATTACGTAATGTTCAGGGATTGCCAAATTAAACAGTCTCCAATATGTAGGGTGCGTCAGTCAGAGAAAACGCAGGCAATCCCAAGAAAATATTCGTACTGACGCATCCTACCCAAGCTCACGCTTACCCAGTCCCCAAAATCACCGTTAGCTGTGTTAAGACAGGTGGAATACAAATATTTAACTGCCATGAAACAGCAAAAAAATCAATTCAGCCATCTTACGGCTATTGAAAGAAATTACCTGTCATTTCCTGCACAGTTTTTACTCAGTCAAAACCTGCTGCAAGGTAAAATACTAGATTTTGGTTGTGGCTTTGGTAATGATGTGAAATTATTACAGCAAAAAGGCTGGGATATTACAGGCTATGATCCTTATTATTTTCCCCAATATCCTGCTGAGAAATATGACACCATCATTTGCTTTTATGTTTTAAATGTTTTGTTCCCTGAAGAACAATCTCAGGTGTTGATGGCAATATCTCATCTATTAAAACCCGGTGGAAAAGCTTATTATGCGGTAAGAAGGGATATCAAAAGAGAAGGCTTTCGAGAACATTACGTCCACAAAAAGCCGACTTATCAATGTATTGTCAAACTGCCTTGTCAGTCAATTTATGTAGATGAAAGTCGAGAATTATATGAGTATATTCCTTATAATTCTCAGCGTCACTCATCTAATAATTGTATATTTTGCAATCCTCGGAGAAATCTGAGATTATTAACCGAATCGGCAACGGCTTATGCTATGTTTGACGGTTATCCTCTCAGCAAAGGACACGTTTTAGTAATTCCTAAACGTCATCTGAGTAATTATTTTGAGCTACCTTTCAAAGAGCAATCTGCTTGTTGGTTGATGGTAAATAAAGTCCAAGAAATGCTCACCGCCGAATTTGCTCCTGATGGCTTTAATGTGGGAATGAACGTTAATCGTGCCGCCGGGCAGAATGTGATGCACGCCAGTATTCACATCATCCCGCGTTATCAAGGTGACTCTATCGGGACTAAAAGTGGTATCAGAAACGTCATCCCTAAAAAGACATAGGTTTATTTATGAATGTTGTAATGCCAATAAGTAAGCACAAGCAAGAACTTATATCATGTCCGTTAGAATAGTTATCATATTTGTGAGGGCTAGGGAACAGGCAACAGGCAACAGGCAACAGGCAACAGAGTCAGAGAAATGTCTGCATCTTCAGTTAATTATCAGTAATTAAGTGGGCTTGATATTATACCAAGTTGCAATCACAGATAGTAGGGTTTGAGCATTGCAAAACCCTACAGCCACTAGAGTTGAGGAATATTTTTGATGAAAATCTTCTTTTTTTTAATCTAATTGAGTATCAGACTTGACAAAAACTTTATAAATACCCTTAACCTTTTATAACCAATTTTCATAGAATGGTGTTAAAACTAAAGAATGATTTAACAATCATCCCCAAGACTAAACAAGCACTACCAACTAATTAGGTAAATTTAGAGATGGCGGCCTTTTAGTCTACACAACAGATAAAAGGAGAGACATTATGTCTTTGCGTTACAACCAAAATCATGCTCCTTTAGTAAAAGTAGTTTATTCTCAAGTGAAAGTAAACGGCAAAATTGAGTTAGTACCTCTAGAACTATACGCCGATGGTTCACTCAAGCGGGCTGTGTGAACTTGAACGCATCGCAAGAGTCTGTTGATTAACCCCCTTCCCTAGTAGGGAAGGGGGAAAAATCAAGTTAAATCAAGACAAACTGGTTGGAGTTAGTCACATTCAAACCACTGGCTTGAATACCAGTCAGAACAGCGAGAGTTTGATTGTTGAAGCTAATTTGGGTATCAGCACCAACTTGATTTAACTGGAGTGTTGAGGTTGTAATTCCTAAGCTAGCAGCACCAAGAATACCAATCACATCAGTACCAATTTGGAAGTCAAGAATAGTATTGGCTGCTGTGGGTAGTTCTGTATTAACAATCCAGAATTGATCAGCACCAGCACCACCAGATAGCAAGTTATCACCACCAGATTGTACCCAGAATTGGTCATTACCATCACCACCTAAAGCGCGGTCATTGCTACCCAGGTAGAAGATATCATTACCAGCACCACCAGACATCCGGTTGCTACCTTTACCGTCGGTAGCTTCAAAGATGTCATCACCATCGCTACCAAAAACGCGATCGCCTTTGTTGACAGTGATAATATCATCACCGCTACCAGCATTCACCCGGTTGTTACCGCCAAAAGGTGAAATTACACCAAATACAGTATCAATTTCATCTTGACCTGCACCGGTGAAAATTGTATCGTTGATGCCATCAACCTTGACATTGCTAGTGGGGTCGTTAGCGATCGCTGTATCATTACCCGCAGTTCCCGATTTGACACTCGGTGCTTCAGCAATAGCAGCAGTCACACCCAAGCGGGAATCAAGGGCTAGGGGTTGTTCCAGTTCCAACACCACCATCTCATTGTTGTCTATCGCTGGGGGACGACCGATAGAGAAGGGATAGTTGTTATCGTTGGCGACTAGAATGGTTTTTTCATCGATTACCAATACATCTTCAATGGTCACGAAAGGCATATCATAAGTATTGTTGCCATCACCATTGAGATCATTGGGGTCTTGGATGTTGAGCAGGTTTGCTACTTCCTGTTTCGAGACAAACCCGTTAGCATCAATCTGACTGAAGTCTACCTTGAATATCTTCTTGAAGGCGGCAGCACTACCTTGTCCACCATCCCGTTCAATAACTAAGAACTCGTTGTTATTGATAGGAGTAAAATCACCGATCGCATGACTGGGATTTGCTAATTGATAGTATCCTAATAGACCTTGGTAGGTTTTGCTGGCGACATCGAATTTGTAAATTCTGACAGAACCAGCAGGATCACCGACAACAGTCCCTTCTAACATGGGATAGAGGGTTTGGCGATCAGGGCTAAATGCCATACCTTCAAAGCCCCGTGAACTGCTCAAGTTTGCTGTTACAAGTTCGCCATAGTAGGGGGTGTTGGGGTCATTGCTAGGGTTAGTGTAACCAGTACCAGCGAGGTAATCATTTACTAATACCTGCCGTCCTGTTTTGGGGAAGTCGGTAAAGAAACCATCTACACCCAAATCAATGAACTTACGGAACTCTGCACCAGGGTCGTTGTTGTAAGTATCAGGAAGGAAGAACTCGTCATTTCTTAAGGTGTAGAGATGGACGAGCAAACCTGCTGCATGGGCATCTTGGATTAAAGTTGTAGGTGTGCCTAAAACGCGATCGCCATCACTAATTACACCATCCCCATTCAAATCATCAGGCTGACCATCGTTGTTGTTATCCACCGTCAACTGGGGAACGATGCGCTGTTTGTTAGGCCCAATACCTTCAGCGTAGGTAGCAATTTCCGCCAACCCTGCGGGTGTGGTGAGGTCAGTATAGGTACGAGTGTCACCACTGACTACAAAATCATAAGGTCTACCTGAACCACCGAACAATTGCACCAGAGGAATATCAACCCCGGCGGCGGGCATGATGGTGTTATTGAGTTCTTTGAGGTTGCTGACTTCAAAGGACTGAATGAAGATGCGAGTAGGATCGGTAAAGTTCTCAGCTTTGAGAGTATCTATTAAGATTTGGCTGGTGTTGAAACCTTGCTGTTGGAAGTAGGTGGGGTGTTTGGTTTCGGGATAGATACCGATTTGACGACCGGTTTCTAATTCGACTTCTTTCACCAAATCAATGACTTCTTTCAGGGTAGGAACTTTTAACCCGTCATCATCAAAAGCAGTGCTACGTAAAGCCGGGAGACGTTCAATCGCATTCAGTTGTTTAACTTCTGCCAGGGTGAAGTCTTCCGCAAACCAACCAGCCACATTGCGACCATCTAAATTTTTGATTGTCAGGCGATCGGCAAATTCTGCACGGAGATAAACATCGGTGCTGGTGTTGGTGGTATTAATAACAGGGTTGCCGTTAGCATCACGTTGAATTGTGCCATCGGAATTGAGAACCGCGACTGCTAACATCGGCTCATGACGAGCAATTAATACACCATCTTGAGTGACGGCTAAATCAGGTTCAATGAAATCTGCACCTTGAATGATGGCTAACTTGTATGCTTCTAGGGTATGTTCTGGACGTTCACCACTTGAGCCACGATGTCCGATCACTATCGGAGCTTGACCATTGAGGGTATCAAATTCGGGTTGAGATAAAACAGTGGGATTTTGGGGTGAACGCACTTCATCAGCCGTAATTTGATCACGCACCAAATCACCTGTACCGGGGAAATCGGTAAAGTAACCATCTACACCCAAGCTAATGAATTGACGATACTCTAATTCAGGATTGTTATTGTAGTTTGAAGCTAAGAAGCGTCCTTCATTGCGGAAGGTGTAAGGATGAACCAGCAACCCTTCCTCATGAGCATCACTAACTAAGCTGCTAGGTGGTAGGGTAACTTTATCCGCATCGTTAATTACACCATCATTATTTAGGTCGTCAGGCTGACCATCATTATTATTGTCTACAGTCCTAACTGAGACAATCATCCGTTTCCAAGGGCCAATCCCGTCAGCATAGGTAGCAATTTCCTGTAAACCTTCAGGAGTTTGCAAATCTGCATAAGTGCGGGTATCACCTGCCACTGTGAAATCATAGGGTCGAGCATTCACACTTTCGTATAAAAGTGTGCCATCATTTGCCACATCGTAAGCATCCAACAACTGCACCAAGGGAATATCTACACCTTCGGCTGGCATGATGTTGTTATTCAAATCCTTGAGGTTGCTGACTTCAAAGGATTGAATAAATACACGGGTGGGGTCAGTAAATTCTTTGTCTTTGAGGGTGTCAATCAGTTTTTCTTCCAGAGACAAGCCCAAATTGTCGTGATAGGTGGGGTGTTTAGTTTCGGGATAAATACCGATTTTCTTACCCGTTTGTGCTTCCACCTCTTTGAGTAAATCAATGATTTCGCCCAGGGTGGGAATTTCCAGCACACCATTAAACACCTGATCGCGATAACCTTGGGGCATGACAGCACGCAGGGTTTTAATTTCTGCCAAGGTAAAATCAGAAGCAAAGAAACCTTCTTCTTCTACCCCATCTACCATCATCGTCTTTCTACGGTCGGCAAATTCGGGACGACTGGCGACATCAGTAGTATTAATCAGGTTGGGTTCGTGACGGGCAATTAATACCCCATCTTGAGTAGATACTAAATCGGGTTCGATGAAATCTGCACCGCGCAAAATTGCCAGTCGGTAGGCTTCTATGGTATGTTCTGGCAGTTCTCCACTAGCACCCCGATGTCCGATAACAATCGGTGCTTCACCGTTGAGAGTGTTGAGTTGAACCGGGTTAGGTGTGGGGATGGGTGCTTCTAATAAAACACCTTCACTATTGAAATGTAGTAAGTATGGCCCAAACTCATCACCTATCCAGATATCCCCATTGGCATCAATGACAAAGGACTCTATATCAAAGTCAGCCCCAGTCAGTTGCCGTGTTGCCGTGTCATGATTGACAATATCAAAGGGGATTAACTTGTTAGGGTCAGACAGTTGAATAAAGCTTTCAACCGCAACAGTACCATTACCATTTTCTGAACCCGCAAAATTCGGGTTAACTTGGTAAATCCGCAACAGAAAATCAGCACTATTGTTTTTAGCTCCAAAACCGTTATCTGCTAAAAACCAAAATACATCACCACCACCATTAGGCGCAAACTGTACACCGCTAAAACCTTGCACTGGTTGACCAGGGAAAGGCGTAGGACGGCCATTTGTTGGGTTATTTACAGCTGCACCGGATACAGGGCCAGCAGCGAAAGTGTCAGCAGGAAGAGATGCAAAACCTTTGAGTGTCACCATAGGAGAAGCTATATTTACAGTCGTTGAAGTTTGGTCGTCTTCTAGTGGATTGTTATTACCTGCCTGAGAATCCAAGTCAGGTTGATTTTGAGCAGTAATTTCTGCTCGATTAGTCAATGCGCCACTTTGGTTAACCTTGGCGGTTATTGTGAGGGTGCGGGTGTTATTACCTGCAATTTCTCCCACATCCCACACACCAGTTTGATTGTTGTAAGTTCCCTGTTCTGGTGTTGCAGAGATGAAAGTAAATTGCTGTGGTAATAAGTCTGTAACTTTAATACCGTTAGCAACAAGTGGGCTGTTATTAAAGAGGCTCAAAGTGAAGGTTACTTCTCCCCCGATCACTGGGTTAGTAACATCTACATTTTGACTCAACTCTAAATCAACACTTGCTATGCTGTTCGGTAGTTCTAAAATTCCCAATTTTTCAACAGGCGTATTACCAGTAACGTTAAAATCGTTATCATTAATTAACGCCAGAGTGTTGTCTGAAACTAATGCTAAACCTTCTAATTTTTCAACTCCTGTGTAACCTAATTGGGCAGCATTAGCAATCAAACTTTTGCTAACTGTTTGAATATTAACAGCCGCTAATTCTGCTGTGGTTAATTGTTCAATAGTTTTACCATTTGGCAAGGTAAAGTTAGCAGGATTATTAATATTAGTTGCCCCTGCTAAATTAATTTGGTAGATGAGTTTATTGGAAGTGTTATCACTTCTATCATCTCTTTCGACAACGGCAAATTTACCATTACCTAATGCAACAGCATCACCAATTTTGTCGGTTCTAGCATTACCACTACCAGAAATATCATCAAGTAGGTAGAGATATTCCCCAGTAACTTGTTTGGAAATAATGTCAAATTCCAAAATTCTCAAATTACGGGAATTTCGAGAAGTTGCATCATTAGCAACATCTGGGTTATCAATGGCACTCTGAATAAAAGCATAAAGCTTGTTACCTTCCAGTGCTACTGCTTCAAAACCTCTGTTATTGCGTCTTTGGGCGTAAACTGCTGGTAATACTTCTGTGCCGAAAGTACCTGCTGCTGCGTCTGGGTTGAGTGCTGTGGCTGTTCCTTGGGGAATATAACGATTAATTAATTTACCGTTACTGTCAAAGTGATAAATTGCTGGTCGATATTCGTCAACCATCCAATAATCACCGTTTGGTGCAATGACAATTCCCTCTAAATCAGCCCCTAATGTGTCATTAGTTAAAACATTACCATTCAAATCAACACCAACTTCATCAGTATAAGCTAAACCACCTGCTACAGCTTGCAAATTTGGTAGTCCTGTTAATGGTGTTGTGCCATCTTCACGGAATAATTTTGTGTGCTTGGTGATAGTAATCTCACCTGTTTGGCGGTTGAGTTCAAAACTGACTATTTCTGGTTGAAAGTTGGGTAATAAAAATGGTCGATTTTGACCTGTGGGTTCTCCATTTGGCCCCCGGTCTGTGTGGGTGACAAATTGTAAATTACCATTAGGTGCAGTACCTTGAAAATACAAGCCAGAGAAGCCACCTAAAAAGATATCTTGACCTGTGCTGGTTGTGCCTAATTTGGGTAAGTTGGTAAATTCGTAATTAGTTAATCTGGGTTGCATTACAGGGTTGCGGGGGTCGTAACTGCTAGTGTCAATGTTTAATGTTTTGGGAAAAGCATTAGCGATATTTTCCCAAGGTACAAACTTAAAGTTGCTATTGATGTTTTCTAGTTCGCCATCATCTTCGACTAATGTAGCTGGGTCGTTATTACCATCTTGGGTGACAAATAAACCGAATGGGAAATTAGCACCAAGGGGAACGTTAATGACATCTGCACCATCTGATTCTTGTACGCTGTCAATTGACCCATTGTTACCAACAGCAAAACGTCCTAAAAATTCGTTGTTACCTTCACGGGTGTAAACTGCAAAGGTGTTGTCTCCTTGACTAGATGCGAGTAGATAACCTGTACCGTTTGCACCGTAGTAAATGGTTAAACCTTCTACGTCATCGACAAGATTTTGACCACCCAAATCTTTGACTGAATCAATTAGTTTACCGATATTACTACCGTTGGGTTCTGCATCAAATTTCCAAATACCGACATTTTCTTGACCGATGTAGAGAAAACCGGTTTCTTGGTCTGCAACCATGCCCTCGGTTTGAGGGTCGATATCATTAATTGTAGGTACGGTAAATTGTCTGACTCGTTCTGCACCAATTCTACCGTTGCCCATGTCGATTAATTTAAACTGGGCGATGTCTCCTGTTTCTCTGCGTCCAGTGAAGACATAGTAATCGTTGGTGAAGGGACTGCGATATATTGTGAGTCCGTAAGCACTGCGGCTAGATGGAGAATAAGGTGGTAGGAAAGGGGTATTTTGGAAAATTGTGCCGATGTTGTTGTCGGTGATATTTTCTAAATAATTGCCGTTAGTGGCATTGGGGTTTATTTGGAAGATTGCTAGTTGATCATTATTGCGATCGCTCGCTACTGCAATGTCAATTTCTGCACCACCTAATGTAAACCCATATTGCAAATCAATGTTGTTGTAGCGAGTGTTATCAGGATTAATGGTTTGTAACAAATTACCAGACAAATCATAAACCCGTAAACCGCCATTTTTGACCGCAGTTAATACTAAACTTTGGTTAGTGTCGGTGGGATGAACATAAATGGCCGGGTCATCAGCATCCGCCCTCTGACTAAAAGGTAAATTAGGATCATCCAACAAGTCAGGACGAGTTTCTACTATGGGTGTCACTGTTGGTACTACATCTGCACTCAAAGCCAAAATTTGGGTAAATTGAGTTGCATTAAAGTTATTGTCACTCACTAAGACAATAGACTGTCTACCATCTGCCAATTTCGGCCCAAAAGCCAAACCTTCAATATTATCTACACCTGTAGGATGATTGCCGTCACTATTCGGCAAGTTGAGGGAGTCTAGATTTAATACGAGGCGTTTTTGAGCAGGTTGAATAGCTGCTAATTCTTCCGTGCTTAAACTATTGAGAGAGTCAATGGTGCTGATATCAGTAGCACCTTGTAAGCTGATTTCGTAGATTTTGATGGTGTTACCTTGTCCAACAGCAAAAGAGCGTTCTAAAGCTAATAAACTACCCCGGTTATCTATGGCTAATAAATCTACTAAACCATTATCAGAAAAACCATTACTAGGGTTAGGTGCTTTGGGAATAGGATCAACTATGTAAAGATATTCTTTTTCTGGTTGTCCTGTGACTAAGTTGTATTGGATAATCCGAGAATTACTCCCAGCATTTAAGGTAGTGCGATCGCCATCTTGAATTAAGGCGTTTTCTGTGGCTGTATATAAGGTGTTTTGATCAGGTGAAATTGTTAAACTTTCAAAAGCTAAATTGTTCCTTACTCCTGAAGTTTGGGTTTCACCACCACCTAAAACACCATCTTGGTTCAGGTCATTAGATAGTAGTTGAAATTTAGCAGGAACAGCAAATGATCTAATTTCTTCCCCTGTTGTCAGGTTAAATTCTTTAATGAAGGGTTCAACAATCCGATTAGCACTGATTTCTCCTTCTGAAGAAATCAATACTGTACCATTATTTGTGAAGGCAATCCCTTCTGGATCAAGGCTATTAGTTGCAAAAGGATTACCATTGCTATCCTTGAGTTGTATAACCTTGGTAAAGGTGACTGCATTGGTAACAGGGTCGAGAGTGAAAGTATAAAACCGGGCATTAGATGAGCGATCGTCAGCAATGGCATAATATTGATTATTAGCCGCATCATAAGTAACACCAGACAACCCACCTACAGCTAAATCAACACCATTGATTGATTGAGCATCCCCAGTAGGAATAAATCCTGTGTTAAATATAGTTTGCTCGTTAAATTCTGCACTAACAACTGTTTTTCCGGCTTCAGTTGCACCCACTTGCACATCTGCATACACCAAGCGATGATCTGAACTGGGAAAACCACCGGGGAGACTAGAGGTAAAAGTACCCACTAAGGGAAATGTGGGAACAGTATTGCTAGGCCAAAAGACTCCAGAATTACTAATTTGTAAGTCCGATGAAGGTAACACATAATCAGCCCGCAAATTTCCTGGGCTTGTATCAGCAAAGTCTGCGGTGTCAAAAGCTGGATTACTCTGATGGTTATTATTTACACCACCTTGCAAATTTGTCTGTTCAACAGCACCGGGACTGCTAGGAATTACGTTAGTATTAATGTTGGGATTTTGCAAAAGTTGCAGAATAGCTTGATTGTAACTATCACCATCATTGGGGTCTGCATTTTGATCCCCCATAATTACAAAGCTAGAGCCAGCCGCTAACCCGCCAGTTTGACCCCCATCATCATATATATAATCACCTTGACCGGGAGTCACATAATCAGCCCAAAAACGAATTTCGTCATGGTTGCGCTTACCATTGCGGTCTTCTGCACCATCAAATACAGGTGGTGTGGGATGACTAACTAAAACATGAACTGTCTCACCGTTGACGAGAATGGGGACATCCCAATGACTCTTAGAAGAAAGACGCAGAATATTAATTTCTTCAGGTGAATAAAAGCCATTGAGATTTTCATTCACCGCAGTATTAGGATCATCTACTGTTGGGTCATTAGTCAACAGGTTTCCTGGCATATCCTGCCACAAAAAGTTTTGGAAGGTGCGAACCTTAGCAGTATCAATGGGATATTTTGACAGTAGCAACATCCCAAATTGTCCGGGGAAATTACCGAAGCCAAAAGCATCATCACCGTATCCGGTTGTACCGGGTGTTGTCACCGTTGCACCGTTATTGTTTAAGTCAAACCCAGAAGCTATACCTGTGTTAGAGGGAGCTATATAAAAGTAGGGGTAAGTGACAGGTGTTGCACCATTCTGACTAACTTGTAGGAAATTTTCTCTCCAAAGATTGACAGCTTCGGGAGAATAGTCAAACTCATTAATCAGCAATACATCTGGATTATTGCGCTGTATAATTTCTGCAACTGTTTTAGCTTGGTTGACTCTAGCCTGTGTTGCTGCATCATTATTAGGATTATCAAAGTTAGTTAAATCAGATACTAATTGCCCGGCTGCGTTCCGGTTAAGGGAAGCATTGAATTGGGCAAAACGAATTGTGTTTGTTGCCATTTTTTCTTACCAGGGTAAATGCAGATTTTGCTTGGCTAAAGATAACCCGGTGATGGGAATTGGTAGATAATGGCCTCAAAATATCAGTCAAAAGTTAAGATTTTATTGTCTAATGTTGAACATTGATTAATCATTTTTTAACGGTTACTTTAAGAGGATGTCTAAAAAGTCAAAGAGTCTACGTAAGGTTATTTTGTTAGTATAAGAATACTTAAGTATGCCAGATGCGAGAGCATACCTGTTCGCGCAACGTCGCGTCAGACAAGTCAACGCTTCTCTTATCCTGACCTACGGGACGCTGACTTTCCTGCTAACGCGAATGAAAGGCTGTACATTTCATTGGCGTAGCGTCCCGCTTATGGATATTAATCAAGCCTTTAGAGATATTGCGCCTGCAACATCTCTAAAGAGCTATGAAATTAATCAAACTTACTACTTTTTACCCAGTCTAAAAATTAAGTTTTGCGGAACATAATTGCCATCTCTGTGTGCAAACTTAACCAATAGCCAAAAATAGCGTAGTAAATAAATTTACGGGAGGACAAAGCTTTTTTTAATTGGATTGGTTGAAACACTACATTGATAGTACCATCCAAGAGGCGTTGATACTCATTCCAAGCACGAGTATTTAACCCAAACCAAGGTGTATCATGAAAAGCTCGGTCAAAAAAATCTACAGGTTTCCATCCCTGATTCATTCCCAGAGATTCTAGTACACTGCGAGTATAAATATGCAGGTGATAAGGAACATGAACTGAGTTATAAAAATCAGATATGTGAGGCTGAGAAAGGTCTATATTAGCTGCATTTGGTGTGCCAATCAAAATATAACCACCAGGCGCGAGTAAGGAATCTAATTCAGATAATAAAGCACTTGGTTCTTCAACGTGTTCAATAACGTCTTGAAGCAATATGTAATCAAATGGGCCTTTTTCCAGAATTTTAGCATCGCCAAAATTTTCCTTTGGCGCATAAGGATCGTAACCATAACAATTGGTAAAATTCTGTTGTTGTAGATACCTGACAAACAAACCAGTACCACAGCCATAATCAAGAAATGAATGGTGTTGAGAAAACCCATGCTGAGATAGCTGTTGGCGTAGGTTTTTATATAAAATTTTTAAAGTCCATGTCATTACAGCTTGAGTAAAAGGATATTTTGCATAGTAATGACTAAGCTCGACTACATCTAAACAATGAATAGACTGACACTGCGGACACCGCCAAACTGGGAATTTTTCATGGTGAAAAGCTCTAACATTGCAGAAAAAAGTTGTAAATGCTGACTCATCTGTTTCATCTACACAATAATCACAAATTGAGCATTTAATTCGTTTCTGCTGATTGTTGTTTGTATCTAATGAAGAGTCATTACGTGGATTTAGCAGAGAAAGATTGGAATAATCACCAATCAGATTTTTAATCATTTAATTTGCAGAACTAAAATTTTCTCTAGTATAGGTTAAATGAAAAAATGCTAAATTAAGAAATATAAATTAAAATTCATATACAAATTATGATTTTTTGCCAATTGTAAGAACACATACATTTTTTTGGCTAATTTAATTTAAAATCTTCTCAGATATGAAAAATTAATTTTTTATTATTAAACGCAGAAAATATAATAAAAGTCAGGAAAAATTTTTGTTAGCTGGCATGTGTGCATAAGTAGAGACTAAGAGAATTACAGATAAAAAAACATCCAAAATGTAGGGTGTGTCAGTACGAGTAACCCTAGCTATACCAAGAAACTATTCATTCTGACGCACCTTACTAACAGTCAATTTGGATAGTTTATTGTTTGGTGTTGACAAATATTCTCTAAAACCTGTAGTTAGAGGGTTAACATCTAGTCAGTGTTTGACTAACAAAAGCTAACAGATGCTCACCAGCAACTCAGAGATTAGCCTGACATCGGTGCGCGAAAACCAACAAACGTGAGACAGCACCAAGTCACGTCGCTGCGCTCCGAATTCAAAATACCCTGCGGGTAGGCTTACGCCAGCGTAGCAAAGGCTGCGCCTACAAAATTCAAAATTCTTGCATTAAATACCTTTGTTCATTGAGGAGTCGGATGAATCGAAAGACTCACGTCTGATTGTGAAACAGAGGCTGGGGAAGGGATTCCCGACTCGACTCCTACCAAAAACTGAATCGTGAGTCAGACGGGCAGTGAGACAACCCGTCCAGCTATATGCTGAGGTAGTGGATCTGATTATATTTGCTGACTGTGGTAAACTATAGATAAATATCTATTTAATGTTTTTGCCATTGATCCAAAATAAATTTATAACCATAATCATTTACTATTTGTTAATTAATATACCAATTTACATCTCAGGGCAATGAGACCGCTTTTACTGTGACACCAGTTTACTGTTTATATATTTACCCATTGGGTTAGGCGATGTGAGACTGGCTCTGGCCTGCAATTGCTGTTTGACCCCAGAATCTCTGCTCTTCTAGGGGGGGGAGTATGTCAACTCAATTTCCCAGATTGTCAGATATGGGTTAACAAACTCTTTGGCAAAATTTTCTTAGTGTGTATAGGGGACTGAAATTATGATTGAGGTTGGTTCATTTGTGCAGTCCCAGAATAACAATTTGGGCATCGGAAAGGTCATTGAAATATCGGGTTTTGATGTGATTGTCGAGTATTTCTGCTCAGTAGGACAATCTTCTCAAAAAACAGTACCTTTAAATTCGCTATCTCCAGTCAGGCTTGAGCATCAGACTCGATGTTATATCAAATGGACAAGTCTGGATGAATGGATAATTGGCAGAATTGCGGCTTGGGACGAAGAAATAGAGCAGTATCAAATTGATCTACCCAATAAGAGAACGATGCTAGCTAGTGAGGAGGAAATTTACGTTAGATGTAATTTACCGATCACTGATCCAACGGAAACTCTAGCAATTAAGGGACACGAAACGCCCTACTTCCATGACAGAAGATTGGCTTTAGCTAAATGCTTGATTCAGCAACGGGCTGTGAGTCAAGGGATGACAGGGCTGATGTCGGCGAATATTGAACTTTATCCGCACCAAGTTGAAGTTGTTCGGCGTGTACTGGGAGATCCAATTCAACGCTACTTGCTAGCAGACGACGTAGGATTGGGGAAAACTGTAGAAGCTGGTGTAATTCTGCGTCAATTCCTGATTGATGAACCGCAAAAAACTGCGGTGGTGGTAGTTCCACGATATTTGGTTCAACAATGGCGGACTGAGTTAGAAAACAAGTTTTACATCTCCCATTTTCCTAACCGCGTAGCTGTGGTAACGCTGGAAGATATCCATCAAATTAGGCTGAAAGTGGATATCGGCTGTGTAATTTTAGATGAAGCCCAGCAGATTGCAGCAATGGCAGTCTCTAGGGATGCAACAGTGCGCCAGCGTTTTGATGCTTGCAAAAATCTGGCTTATAAGAGCGATCGCTTACTGTTATTATCCTCTACTCCAGTTCTCCACCACGAGCGAGATTTTTTGGTAATGCTGCACTTGCTCGATCCCACAAGCTATAAACTGGATGATGTACAAGGTTTTCGCGCTAGAGTGGCAACTCGTCAGGAAATTGGTAGAGTTCTCCTGGCTTTAAAAGCAGCGACAAAGCCTACTGTTCTGAAAACCAACCTCCAACAATTACGGCATTTGTTGGCTGAGGATGAGTATTTACTGAAGCTAGTAGACGATTGGGAAAATTGTTTACAAACAAATTCCCCTGAACAAGAACAGATTGTCCGCGCCATTTGTACTCACATTCAGGATACCTATCGCCTGTCGCGGCGAATGCTTCGTAACAGTCGTGCGGCGGTGGAAGATGTGATATTTGACCGCAATATCATACCTAAAGAAGAGTATGATTTAGATGAGCGATCGCTTGATATTCACGAACTCATCGATCAATGGCGTACTGTCGCCCCCCATCAGGAGCAGTATAAACGGATTTTTCTGCTGTTATTCCGGGCTTCCGGGACTTGGTTAGGTATTTTAGAACAGGTAATTACTGCCCGTTTGAGTGGTAAAGCCGATTCTCGACTCATCCAAGAGTTTGGGACAAATGATGTGCAAATCTTAACCTCAACCGCCCAATTCCCAGAAGAAGCAGAAATTCTACAATCCATACTCAAAATTCTGCGTCAACCTCTAGAAGACGGAGAACGTAGGGAAAATTTGAAAACAGTGCTGTTAAATCAGCTAGCTGAATTCTTCAAAATCCCGCCAACTGTGCGGAAAAACCAAAATCAATTATTACTCAGGATACAGCAGAGAATCCGTAGACCTACTGCCGACGATACTCTGCCTAAAATTGTCGTATTTACCAGTTTTGTGCAAAGTTGTACAGCAATTGTGCGGTATTTGTCTGATATCTTCGGTGAAGCAACAGTAGCAAGCTATCAATTCGGAGAATCACCAGAAAAAATTCAGCAAAGCATCAGTCGGTTTCAGGATAACCCAAACTGTTGGATTTTGGTCTGCGATCGCACTGGGGAAGCAGGACTAAACCTTCAGTTTGCTGACTGTTTAATTCACTTTGACCTGCCTTGGTCGCCTAATCAATTAGAGCAAAGAATCAGCAGAATTGACCGCATTGGCAGCAAAATAGCGGCAAAATCTTCAGTTTTGATAGGCCCTTATTTGGAAGATAGCCCCCATAATGCTTGGTATCAACTCTTAAAAGATGGGTTTGGTATCTTTCAACAATCAATTGCCAGTTTACAGTTTTACGTAGACGAGAAACTTGCCGCATTAGAAACAACTTTGTTTCAATCAAGTGCGGCTGGACTTTTGGCGATGGTTGAGCCGATTCAGGCAGAAATTACCGCAGAAATCGGCAAAATTAGCGAACAGAATGTTTTAGATGAGATTGACGCTAATGATGAAGTCTCCATCCAAACTTTTGCCGACCTAGACAATTATGATGCTTGCCATCTAGAAATTAAACAAGCAATTGAAGGCTGGCTTTGTGACGTACTGGCATTTAAGCCAATCAACAACCCCAATTCCTTGGAGATGCGGCGTTATCAACCCACAACTCGGACTCTTGTGCCTATAAATGAATTAAAATCTCGTTTTGCCAATAGTTATCTAGAGCAATTTGCTACTTATAAGCGCAGGGTTGCCAACCAAAATCCTGGCATTAAACTGTTGCGAATTGGGGAACCATTGGTGGAATCAGTCTCAAACTATATGGCTTGGGATGACCGAGGTCAAGCCTTTGCCATCTGGCGCACAGATCCATCTTGGGATGCTGGGGAAGGCATGGAGTGGTTTGGTTTCCGATGCAATTATCTCATTGAGGCTAATTTAACATTTGTTCAACAGGTGTTAATAGATTACAAATTGGATAGTTCCCTAGACACAATCTTGAAGCGGCGTGTAGATGCTTTATTGCCGCCAACTGTCAAAACAATTTTTATTGATGCACGCTATGAACCAATGAGTATTGTTGAGGATGAAATCCTGTTAAATATTTTAGAACGTCCCTATCAAAATAAAACCAGTAATCACCGCCGAGATTACAATTTAGCTAAGGAACGTTTAGCAATTCTGGATAATTTTGTAGATGCGAGTAAATGGCGGAATTTATGCGAGCAAACCCGTCAAACCTCTGGGGAATTACTCACTAATCACCCTGATTTTATCGACTGGTGTCAAAAATCTACTCAGGCTGCCGAGCAGGAATTAGGTAATAGATTAGAAAAATTACACCTGCGTCTCAATCGACAACCTTGGGAGCATAAATTAGCTGAAGAATTGAACATAGAAAGTGCTTTGAAGGCAGCAATTTTAGAAGGGATTCGCCAGCCACAAATGACGCTTGATTCTGTGGGTTTTATGATTGTTTCTGGGCGAAATCCTCTACAATTGGCAGAGGAAGGAGTGGATTGATGACTGTCAAAAGTTGATTTGTGGCTGAGTAAATTGTTTGGTTGGATGCGACTGGTTTGACAGTGAGATTACCATCGAGGTTGTCTGTCAACAATTGCGCCAAAATTAACCAGTTATTTGGGGAGATTCGCCTGTGTCTCCCCTTTGCAGCGACTTCAGGCGTAGGCTGGTGGGAATTCCTGTTGGTAGACAGGGGGGTGTCCCCTTGTCTCGGTAGCTGCGATGACGGCAACGCAACAATCATAGCTAATTATTGGAAATTCACACTATAATAGGTTGTTCCATGGGTTGACATTGTGCAACTAACAAACAAAATTAGGAAAATTTTGGGAACTATTTGATTTATACTTTTAATTCCGTCTAATTATGGAGAAGTGATACAGTTGTATGTCTAGCCTGAGTTCTGACATGGTTCGCGTTTATTTGCAAGAAATTGGTCAGTTTCCATTATTAACATCAGACCAAGAAATAACTTATGGCAGGCAAGTACAACAAATGATTGCCATTGAGCAAGAGAAAGACAAGCTCAGTCAAGAATTGCAACGGGAACCAACATTAGCAGAATTAGCTAATTTCGTCAATAAAAGTGAAACAGAAGTAACTCAAATACTTCGGTTTGGGCAACGAGCAAAGCAAAAGATGGTGACAGCAAACCTACGATTAGTGGTTTCGATCGCTAAAAAATATCAGCGTCATAATCTGGAGTTTTTGGATTTGGTTCAAGAGGGGGCAATCGGTTTACAACGAGGTATAGAAAAGTTTGACCCCAATCGGGGCTATAAGTTATCAACATACATATATTGGTGGATTAGTCAAGCAATCACCAGGGCGATCGCAGAAAAATCCCGCACGGTGAGGCTACCAATACATGTCAATGAGAAACTCAATCAAATTAAGAAGGTACAGCGAGAATTGTTTCAAACCCTCGGTCGCCGTGCTACTCTCACTGAGATTGCTCAAAAATTAGACTTAGAACCTAGCCAAATTCGAGAATATCTGAGTGCTGCTAGTGGGACAGTTTCTTTAGATTTAAAGGTGGGGGATAACCAAGATACAGAATTGAGTGAACTCCTCAGTGATGAAAGCACCTCACCTAATGACCAAATCACTCAAGAACTGCTGCGCCAAGACTTAGATAATTTGTTAGCATCACTCAAACCCATGCAGCGTGAAGTCTTAATTTTGCGCTTTGGATTGTTAGATGATCAAGAACGCAGTTTAGCCGAGATTGGGCAGAAGCTCAATGTCAGTCGGGAGCGAGTCCGCCAAATCCAGCAGCAAGCCTTGAATGTTCTGCGTCGTCAGCAGCCAGAAATTGGACAGTATCTATCTTCTTGAGAGCGTCCATTCAATGCTCTGCATCGTCACGCGATGCAGGGTTAACTCATTTTCAATATTGACACTCCTCAGCCGTCATGCTGAGGAAAAAAGATTTAAAAGCATCTGATAGGTGTTTCAATGCGTATTGGGGGGCGCATTTGGAAACTTCATAATACCAAGGATGGGTAGATTTAATTGATGCTACTAACCATTTATGTAAATCTATGGCTGTGGGGAATTTGATTTTGTCTTGGTAGGGGCGAACGGCCGTTCGCCCGTACTTGTTATGTTGGAGTAGTTGCTGACACAATGCTAAACCTTGATTCCAAGCGTGTCTGGCTACTCCGGCGTGTTGTGCTAGTAGTAGTCTTTGTTTTCGCTTGAGTTTTAGTTGTGTCTTAAATCCTAGTAGCATGATGCTATTTTACCAGCCAAAGCTCGATATCATCACCACAAACATCAGTTGTTTCACCCGGATTAAATGTGAGTATTTGTGAGGAATAGTTAGCAAATCACTAACTAGCTACTATCCCTACCGTAGTTGCACTGCTGAGGCAGTGCTTTCGGTCGCCAGACTTATAGCAACTGCCGTGCAATACTTGCGCTAAACGCTAAATTAGTTAGTCTGCTGTGTCTTCTTCCTCATCTAAATATTCTTCATCGCCTTCTTGGAATGCAGCCACTACTTCTTGGATGATTTCTTGGGCTTCGTCATCCGTGAGTTTTAAGGCTTCTTGGAGTTGTTTGAGGTAAGGTTGCTTGTCTGGGGGAATTGCTAGTTCTTCTGGATCTAAGAGTACCACTACACCAGCCGCGAAACCATCCCAAGTCATGTCTTCGGAGAGGGCTTGAGTGGCTGTATTTAACAAAGCCCCTACACCTTCATTTTGTGCAACGGCGATCAGATCATCAACCATGTCGATGATGTCATCTTCTGTATATTCGGCAAAAACTTCAAATTCCCAGAGAATACCGGCTAAACCTTCTGCATCGACTTCATCAATTCCAGAATCACTAATTGCACTCACAACCCCAATAGCCGCTACTGCTTCCTCGGAACTCAAGGGTTCTTCTAGGGTTTGTGTTGATGTAAAAACCTGCTCATAATTAGACATAATTGCTTCCTTTTGCGACAACATACACAAAGGCTCAATCAGCGATCGCACAAAAAACCTTTGGGTTATTTCACTATGGTATTTGTACGCTCTTAGCAAATCATTACTACCATACCCTTGAGGTTTTATTCTCTAGCAGGTGAATTATTTTCTGAAATATTTATTTATCTGCTAAAAGTCTGAAACTTGTGAGTTAAGTAAAAATTAAGTTAACCTTAAATTTTTTCGTACCTTCTCACCTGTTCATCTTACCTAAATCAGATGCGATCGCTTCCGCATTTGTCTATGGTAAGTCAAGTCCTGACTACCAGCTACAAATAATATACCCCTTGCCTCAGTTCTGTGGTTCTGCGATTTCATCTCAAAAACCTTAATCCCCAAATTATTTATCAGGAACGTATTATTTATTTACATTTATATCTATTTGTATACCTTTTGTTAATTGTCACTCAGTCATTATGAGCGGAAAAATACGGTTATATGTGAAAATCAACCACAAATATCACCGTATTTATATTGAAACAATTGACGGATTAGGGCTTGATTATCTGAAAAACAGCCTCAATCTGATACTGATTCAAGTGATTATGCTAGAGATAAAATATAGTAATGTAGCAAGCATAACATTTTTGATAAAATTATTAGTTTAGGATGATTGATTTTATTTAATTAGGTAAGATTGCTGACTAAAATTTCCCCAATATTTTTTAGCCAGTTTTGTTTATTTGGTTTAATATAGAATCACAGTAGTTCACAAAAACGACATCATAATAATTGGCTAAGAAATGCTAGCTACCTGGTTGATGCTGCTGACATCTACAGCAGTTGAGGGTTAGTAGCATAGATAAAGCTTTGGTGAAAAGCTAGTCAAAAACAAGACGTGTAATTCATCACTGCCATTTAGCCACTTACCTCAACAGAGTTGGGGGACGTTTACCAATAAAGAAGAATGGGCTACGCCCAGAGTTTGCTAACAGCAGCCAGAAGTCATATTGACATCTGTGTTACTGAGAGTTCGTTATAGGTATATGTTCCCATCAAATCTAAGATTTGATGATCTATCTAACGAGAATTACTGCCCAAATAGGGTTGTATAGGTTCTCTTTGCGACAAAACTTTTGAATTTTGTTCAAAAGTAGCATTTATATTTCAGGTCAATCGGTGATTTAGATTGTCTGAGGTGAGTTGTATCTAGACTAATCTCACACTAGCAGCTTTATCAGTGTAATGACCTAATTATCTTTAATTCATCCAATATTTTGGGTGACAAGTTGTTTTTGCGGCATTTCTTAACGGAAATGCACAGTTTCACCTTTCCCAATTTAACTGGTTCACTGCTCACACACTATCATTTGGCTCAAGATTATGAATGATTTTGAATTTATATCTACTATCTGTATCCTGGCTGTAGTCTACCTTTCCAGCGTTTATTTGTGGCTGTCGCTTTCTCAGCACTTAAATGAATGAACTGACTGGTGTACAATGCACTATGAATCATGATTAGGTCTCTAATTATTAGAGATCCTTTTTCATGTTATGGCAAATCATATAATATTTGCCAAATAGTAAGTTGTGCAATGAAACAAGATAAATGCTGACTTCTTTATCAGAGATTCTGACAAGTGGAGAAATACAAATTGGTTTACTCGGTCTAGTAGTAGGATTTTGTATATTCTTAGTTGGTCGTTCATTTATTGACCAAATCACAACAGTTTGGCAGAATTTATCTAAT
Source organism: Anabaena sp. 4-3 (assembly GCF_001597745.1). Taxonomy (GTDB): domain Bacteria; phylum Cyanobacteriota; class Cyanobacteriia; order Cyanobacteriales; family Nostocaceae; genus Trichormus. The sequence goes on from NZ_LUHJ01000061.1 coordinate 86,234, forward strand.
TTACAGCTTAGTGATCCATATCAAAAATTAATCAAACCAAATGAAGGCTTAATAACTGTTGTTAGTATAATTGGGATTATCGAGACTATTACAGTGGTATTTCCCAAAAATCAGTGGACAAATTCCTGTGAAATTATCACTAGCTTAATATTAGCGATCGCCAGCAGTTGGTTAGCATCACAAATATTTAAAAACTTCTTTGACTTCTACTTATTAAACGCCGCCTTCAAGAGTGGACAAAAAATCAGCAGCGAGTTACTAATTCTCTTCAAATGGTTAGCTAACCTGATTATTGTCTTTTTAGCCATTCTCATCTACGCCCAAACCCATCAAATTAATGTTTTAGGCTTACTAGCTAGTTTAGGAATAGGTGGTTTAGCAGTCGCATTCGCCGCCCAAAAAACATTAGAACAAGTCTTAGGGGGAATAGTTCTCTATCTTGATAGACCATTTGTGATTGATGACTATATCGGTTTACCTGATGGAACATTTGGCAGAGTAGAATCTATTGGCTTAAGGTCTACCCGCATTAGAACCTCTGGTAAAGGAACATTAGTCATAGTTCCCAACAGTTCCCTGACACAAGTGAATATTGAAAACTTCACAGGCGCGAAGAAAGTCATGTCTATTCTATACTTAAAATTCTTTCGCGTGATTAGCAGTGAAGAAAGAGCCTTAATTCGTCAGGTAATTCTCGACAGTACCAATGATATATTTGGCATAGACTCCCGCAATACAGAAGTTAGTTTTAAAAATATTAATCACTTAGTAGATGCAGAAATAACCCAAGCACAAGTAGCTTTCTTTATTTTAGGTTCGGGAGATGTCTCAATGGAATTGCGTCGTCAACTGCTAGACTTAGCGACTCAAAGCATTACACAATATTTAAAAGAATATGGTATTGCCTTTGAGATAGAAGAACCAACGATTTATGTTGACTCACCAATTACAATTTAGAAATGATGACAGCACTTTCCAACCTGATTCTGAAATTTCTGCAACGTGACACTACAATATATGCTCTAACTAAATTTGGCATATTTTTCTTTTTTATTTTCTTATCCTGGTTAGTAGGACGCTATACTCCCAGCTTCGTGCGAATTGTCATTCAGCGTTTTGCACCGCAGCAAGTTGCGAGTATTTACAACAACTTAATTGAACCAATTAGAAGCTTATTTAAAATAGCTGGGACATTAATCCTGATTTCCTTATCATTATCATGGATTGAAGAATATACATCATTTTACAAATTTTTTGCCCCCCTAGTAGATTTAGCTGTTATTATTAGTCTAGCGTGGCTAGCATCACGCTTATTCCGTCAATTTATTCGTGTGTATGGCATCGAATTAGTCAGGAAGTTTGGCAGAGAAGTAGATGAATTACTGTTAGTATTTGAGACATTAGCTAACGTCATCATTGGATTTATTGCGGTTTTAGCATTTGCTCAAAGCCAACAGTTTAATTTAATTGGGTTATTAACTGGTTTAGGAATTGGGGGTTTAGCTGTGGCTTTTGCAGCGCAGAAAACCCTTGAGCAATTACTAGGGACAATTGTATTATATTTAGATAGACCGTTTATTCCTGGTGAGTATATTCGGTTGCAGAAATCTGGACAAATTCCCGAAGGTTTGTTTGGCAGAGTCGAATCAATTGGTATTCGTTCTACTAAAATTCGTACAGCCGCCAAAAGTACCTTGTTTATTATTCCAAATTCTATCTTGGCGAATTTAGAGATAGAAAATATTACTCGCGGTAAGAAAGTCATGGTTTTACTTTACCTTGATTTCTTACATTTTTTAGCAGAGAAAGAACAAGCTTTAGTACAGCAAGTAATTGTTGAAAGTACCAATTCTTTGTTTGGTATTGATCCTGGAAGCACGAGTATTACTTTTTTAAATCACCGTTCACCCAAAGAGACAACCCGTACCAGAGTCACATTTTTTATTTTAGGTTCGAGTGATAACTCATTACAATTGCGTAAGCGTCTGTTAGAGTTAGCGAATGAAAAAATTTCTAAAAAGTTAAACAATCATGGTATTGAGTTTACCATGCAAGAACCAACTATTTATGTAGAGTCACCTGTGACTATTTGAGGGATGGGAATGGGGACTGGGGACTGGGGACTGGGGACTGGGTATTGGGGACTGGGGACTGGGGACTGGGGACTGGGGACTGGGGACTGGGTATTGGGGACTGGGTATTGGGGACTGGGTATTGGGGACTGGGTAAAAGTTTTTCTTCCTCCGCTTCCCTGCTTCCCTACTCCCCGAAACTTACTGCAAACGCACAGCCACACTACCAGCGTGGGCGGGTAAACCTTCGGCTTGGGCGAGGGTGACTGCTGCTTGACCTATTTCTTGTAATGCGGCTTGATTACATTCTAAATAGGTGATACGCTTGAGAAAATCGTAAACGCTTAAACCAGAGGCAAAGCGGGCAGAACGGGCTGTAGGTAGGACATGATTAGGGCCGCCTAAATAATCGCCGATGGCTTCTGGGGTGTAGCGTCCTAAAAACATACTGCCAGCGCATTTAATTTGACTAGCTAGTAATTGGGGATTGTCTACACACAATTCTACGTGTTCGGGAGCTAGTCGATTGAGCAGAGGTATGCTGTCTGCTAAGTCATCGACAATAATAATTGCCCCATGCTTTTCCCAACTGGTGCTGGCTGCTTCTTTTGTTGATAGCTGGGGTAGCACTTGTGCAATGGCTGTGATGACTTGTTGAGCAAAAGTTTCCGAGTCGGTGATTAAAATAGACTGTGCGCTAGGATCATGTTCGGCTTGGGAAAGTAAATCCCAGGCTATCCATTCAGGGTTATTTTGAGCATCAGCTACTACTAAAATTTCCGACGGCCCGGCGATGCTGTCAATACCCACAGTGCCGAATACTTGACGCTTGGCTTCAGCAACGTAAGCATTACCGGGGCCGACAATTTTATCTACTGGGGTGATGGTTTGTGTACCGTAGGCGAGGGCGGCTATTGCTTGCGCTCCGCCAATGCTATATATTTCTGTTACCCCTGCAACTTGTGCAGCTGCTAAGACGACGGGATTGATTTCACCGCGAGGCATGGGTACAGCCATGACAATGCGTTCCACTCCGGCGATTTTAGCAGGTAGGGCATTCATCAGTACAGAACTGGGATAACTGGCGCGTCCACCGGGGACGTAAATCCCGACTTGAGTTAGGGAAACCCAATTTAAACCGAGTTTAACGCCTACGGTGTCGGTGTAACCTATGTCTTGGGGTAGTTGCTTTTGGTGGAAAGAACTGATACGTGCAGCAGCTATTTCTAGGGCTGCTTTGACATCAGCCGGACATTTGGCTGCTTGTTCGGCAATAAAGCTAGCATCTAAACGTAAAGTTTCCGGGTGGAAATGGTCAAAGCGACTGGTGTATTCCTTGACTGCGACATCACCACGGGCTTTGACATCGGCGAGGATATCTCTTACTGTACCACTAACATCAACCGTTGCTTCTCGGCGATCGCTCACCAAGGTTTGGAATTTCACGGCAAAATCTTTGTCGGTTGTTTTCAGGAGTTGCATGGACAGTATCTCTAAGCGAATGCAGGTTTACAGTCAGGATATTATTTAGTGTAGAACGCTAGGCACTCAATTGTATCAGGACTTAAGCAACTAGCAGATTAATCTGATGAATCTCACAGTCTGATAGTATTTCATCTGCGTTCATCTGCGTTTATCTGCGTTTAATTAATTATTTTAAATTCTTTTTAGGGTGTAAGTTAAAATCATGATGACTTAGCTTTTCTTGAAAAAGCTGTTTCTCTTCAGGAGTTAACTTTACAACAATTTCCACAAGGGATTCAACAAGTTGGACATTCATAATTTCACGCCAATCACAGATATAATCGAGTTTTACAAAAAAATCTATGGTTGCTGCTAAACGAGTTTACTTATTGTTACTTTTGGGTTTAGCGATCGCTCCCCTATTATCCTTCATTATCTCTATCCCCGCTAGCATCGTTATCACTCTCATCTTTGATATCGCTGTCTTAGCTTTGATGGTTGTCGATGGTTGGCGTGTCAAGTCTCTACGGGTAGAAATCACCCGCCAATTACCAGCACGTTTTTCTATTGGGCGGGATAATCCAGTAATATTGACAATCACATCACCGAAATCTAACGCTGTAATTCAAATCCGCGATTATTACCCGGCTGATTTTACAGCATCAACATCTATATTAAATACCACAGTCGCCGCCAACACCAGCCAAGAATTAACTTACACCGTTCACCCCACCCAGCGCGGTGAATTTGCTTGGGGTAATATTCAAGTGCGACAATTAAGCCCCTGGGGTTTGGCTTGGGATGATTGGCAAATTCGCCACGGTACTACAGTGAAAGTTTATCCTGATTTAATCGGCTTGCGATCGCTCTCCATTCGCTTGACATTACAATCATCTGGTGCTATGCGCCAAACTAAACGATTAGGGATGGGTACGGAATTCGCCGAACTGCGGAACTATCGCACAGGTGATGATTTGCGCTTGATTGATTGGAAAGCTACAGCCCGGCGGGTGGGAACGCATGGAAATACACCGCCTTTGGTGCGGGTGCTAGAACCAGAACAAGAACAAACGCTGTTAATTTTACTCGACCGGGGGCGGTTGATGACAGCGAGAGTTGAGAATTTACAACGCTTTGATTGGGGTTTGAATGCAACCTTATCTCTCGCCTTAGCGGGATTACACCGAGGCGATCGCGTGGGTGTAGGTGTATTTGATAACCAAATGCACATTTGGCTACCACCAGAACGGGGACAAAATCATTTAAATCAAATCATCGACCGTTTAACCCCCATTCAACCAGTATTATTAGAATCAGATTACCTGGGGGCTGTGACTCATGTAGTACAGAAACAAACTCGGCGTTCTTTGGTGGTAATTATTACAGACTTAGTAGATGTCACCGCTTCTACTGAACTGCTGGCGGCGTTGACTCGGTTAGCACCACGTTATCTACCGTTTTGCGTCACCTTGAGAGACCCAAAAGTGGATGATTTAGCTCATACTTTTACTGATGATATCACTCAAGCTTACAGTCGCGCAGTAGCTTTAGATTTATTAGCACAGCGTCAGGTGGCGTTTGCTCAGTTAAAACAAAAGGGTGTTTTGGTGTTGGATGCGCCAGCTAATCAAATTAGTGATCAATTGGTGGAACGATATCTGCAACTTAAAGCCCGGAATCAACTATAAAACCCTACAAGTCTAAAATGTTGTTGGGAAAGCAAATGTAGAGACGTTGCATGCAACGTCTCTACAACTTCCAGCCACAAAATTTTTTCCTTTTCCCTCTCCTTGTAGGAGAGGGTGAGGGAGAGGTAGGAGGATAACAACATTTTTGTTCAAACAACCTCTAAAGCAGCAATGACGTTGTGATATCTTTGTTGTAAGTCTTGGCGGTCTTGTGGTTCTGGTAATCCTTCCTGTGCGCCCCGTGCTATCATGTCGGCGTGACGGCGGAGGACGGTTAAGTATTCGGGGTTGATGGTATAGTCGGCAATATGAGCGATCGCTTCTAATAAACGAATCGAGACTGAGGCATCAGAACGGGAGTATTGACGAATCGGATTGAAGGCTGCATCAACTATACTCTCAAAAGTGACAGGTTCGGCGATGATTCTTAATTGGCGATCGCGATCGTAACGGTAAGGTGAAGGAAATTTCCTCTGGACTAAATAACAAAATCCCGCGCCTAGTCTGTCAATGCACCTGATAGCAGTGAAGGGATCATTAATCCCAGGAGACAACGCACGTACAGCAATTTCCACTAATTGATTCACAGGAAACTCTACATCTTGGTGTTCAGTACGTTCCCGATTGAGAATAAAAGCCTTGTTAATTTCTTTGCTCAGTTTGTGATTGACTCGTTTACTAGGATAAGCCATCAGTAAAATACTATCTTCAATGACAAACTTTCCGGGTCGGGTTTTAATATATAGCAATAAATTGTGTTTACAGGCAATTTTCATTAATTTTTCGGCATCAATGGCTTGTAGATAACCGTTGCGGCTAGCAGCAATCGGAGAAGATTGGTTAGCAAAATTCTCTGGTAGTGATTCTCTGTGTTCTTCCTCTGGCGGTGGACTTATACCGATTCTTTCAGGAAACAAACGATCAATAGCTTGATGAAAATCCTGACTGACACTTTTAATCACATAAGACGCTTGAATAATTGTTGAGGCGTGATGGATAAAATAAATTAACACCCCAATACTCAGAACCGCCAGCACGATGCTAAACGTCACTGACAAATGCGGTACAAAGGGGTTGTAATCTTCTCCGTAAATAGTTCTCAGTACAAGTAAGCAGTAAATAAAAGTTGCAATAAATGTACCCAGAACTATTTGATTACCAGTGTCCTGCATAAAATTACGCAGTAATCGCGGGCCAAAATTAGCGGCTGCTAGTTGCAGTGCGACAATGGTAATGGAGAAAGCGGTAGCCGCCACACTCACCATTGAACCAGCAATGGCTGATAACACTTCACGCGCACCATCGGGGCCACCTGTATAAATTAAACTCCAATCTTCAAAGCCGACGGTGCGATCAAGGGTGAGCATAGTAAAAGCTAGGGCGATCGCCGCTACCACCATCAATCCCGGCAAAAACCAGTAACTAGAGTGGAGTGCATCCCAAAATTGGCGCAAACGAATGTTGTTCATGACTCTTAAGAGGTTGTTTGAGAGTCTGTCTTACCATTACCTGCCTCAGCCAGTCGTCGCAGAGAACCGCTAATACTGCGAGGTTTGGGGACTTCTTTATTACCAGCAGGCCAACCTTCACGTTGACGGGAGCGATCGCCATCTGTTTCTTCGGTTTGGTCGTGGAATAAAATTTGTCTGGTAGGATAAGGTAAATCAATCCCATGTTCTACATATAGTTTTTGCTTGATTGCAGAGATGACGCGATCGCGTGAATCTAGTGCATCGGCTCTAAAAGGTGGTTTAATCCACCATCTCACCCGAATATTTACCGTACTTTCCGCCAGTTCCATCACCAACACATCCGGCGCAGGCTCTTTGAGTACCACATCTAAACTATGTATAGCTTCTAGCATTAATTGTTTTGTCTGGTCTAAATCATCACCATAACCCACACCGACATCATATTCTAATCGCCGATTTTCAAAAGCAGTATTCACAGTCACCGAATTAGTAAATAACTCAGAATTAGGAATCACAATCCGGCGACCATCATAGGTTCTAATAGTAGTAGCCCTAGTTTCAATATTTTCTACAGTCCCCTCAAAACCTTTAAAAACAATTTGGTCATCAATTTGAAAAGGTTCTGTTAATAAAATTAAAATACCTGCTAAAAAGTTTTGCAAAATATCCCGAAAAGCAAAACCAATTGCTACCCCACTAATTCCTAACAACTGCACTAAATCCCCGGCTCTCAGCGTAGGAATCACAATTGATAGCGAGACAAATAACCCAACTAAAACTGTAGTACCTTGTGCCAATCTCCCCAGCACCATCCCCAGATTCCGCGCGTAACGGCGGTGACGAGTTAAGCGTTTAACGATGCGTTTGAGTTGTCTGCCGACAAAGACAAATACTGCAAACACAATCAACGCCAAAAAGATATTTGGTAACAAAGCAATAAAGCCATTAATCATATTCTGCACCTGATCTAACAGTGCAGAGATTTCTGTATTCATCTTGAGAAATTGCCCTCACTCATCAGACGTTGCTGATGATACTGAAAATTTCCCCAGCTAAAATCTGTCTATGGTTTGTATGCTGGTTTTCTACAAGACAGATTTTCGACTCGTAAAAGTTCTACTCCCCTGTTCCCTCATCTCCCTGTAGGGGTTTAGCAATGCTAAACCCCTACTCCCTGAAAAATCTATCTTTGCAGTTGACACAATAATAAACCAAACCACTGATTGGAATCAGTCCAGGTTTGGATAGTGACTAAACCCTGGGTGGCGAGTTGCTGTTGGATGATGTCAAGATCAAATTTGCGCGAGATTTCGGTGTGAATGGTTTCACCTGCGGCAAAGTTGACGCTGAGATTGAGAGATTTTAATTGTACAGTTTGCGATCGCTTACTTTTTAAGTGCATCTCAATCTGACGCTCACTCTCGTTATAAAACGCCCAATGTTCAAACTCTGTCTTGTCAAAATCCCCGTCAAAACGCCGATTCAAATGCTCTAACATATTCAGGTTAAAGGCTGCCGTCACTCCTTGACTATCATCATAAGCTGGCTCTAAAATCTGTTTAGGCTTGTGTAAATCTATGCCTAACAAGAAATACTCACCCACCTGCAAAGCATTGGTAATCTGAGAAAAGAAAATTTCACACTCTTGGCGGTTGAGATTTCCTAAAGAACTACCAATAAAACCAATCATCCGAGTCGGTGAGTGAGTGGGTGGCAGTTGTGCTAAGGCTAATTCATAAGTGCCGGCAAGGGCGTAAACTTGCAGTTGAGGATAATCTTGTAGTAACTGTCTCGCGCTACTTTCCAACATTCCGGCACTCACATCTATCGGGAGATAACGCAGAGGATAGCCTAACTCTTGATAAGCATCCAATAAAATGCGGGTTTTGGTAGAACTCCCACTACCCAGTTCGACTAATTCACAAGCCCCGGTAATTTTGGCAATTTCTCCAGCGCACTCTTGCAAAATTGCCGTTTCTGTGCGTGTGAGGTAATATTCTGGTAACTCACAAATTTGCTCAAATAGCTCAGAACCACGGTCATCATAAAAATAATAAGCTGGTAAAGATTTAGGGCTTTGAGTTAATCCCTTCACCACATCACTGCCAGGGGCAGATGCAACCATGCGTGTGGCTGCAAACAAACGCTGTATCTGCAAACGTTCATCAATACTTTTGAGAAACGTATCCTTGCTATTGACAGCTTCAGATATTGACATTTAACCTCCGCATCGGTTCGATCATCAATGTTGTTTGCGCGTAAAACCTTACTCTAGCCAGTGGAACACAAAGCCAAGTTTGATAAAAACAACCCTGAGCTAGATGAATCTCATCTCAAAGCTGTATTTAGCGATTTTCCCATGAAAACAGCACTCTTCTGATTACTCAGCACTAGCCGCACAACGGAAACCAGCGAAAATCTGCCGCACTCCCGGATGATACCAGTTGCGGAAACTAGCACGCAGTACCCACGGGCGACTAGCCCAACTACCACCTTTTAAAACTCGGTGTTGATTGTCAAAATAAGTTTGTGAGTAACCTGTGTATGGGAAACTTTCAAAACCTGCATAGCCAGCAAACCAAGAACCTGTCCATTCCCAAACATTGCCCAATGTATCATACAAACCATAGGCACTTTGTCCCATCGGGTATGCGTTGACTGGGGTTGTCTGGGCAATGTTGTCAGAGTAGAGGCGATCGCCTCCTAGCCCATCGCAATTACAATATTTAGATGATGGCATTTCTTCACCCCAAGGATAGGTACGGCGACAATTAGCTTGTGCATCCCAACTAGCGGCTTTTTCCCACTCCGCTTCTGTAGGTAGACGTTTTCCCACAAACCGTGAGTATGCTTCTGCCTCGTACCAACTCACACCATACACGGGATGATGATCTAAACTGGCTGCTGTCTGCCAATAAAGTGGTTGTTTCCCCTGCTCATTTTGTAGCCATTGCCACCCTGCCACTGACCACCACTGAGGATTTTCATAGCCTCCAGCCTCCATAAATAGGCGATACTGCCCACAAGTTACCGGATAACGGTCAATCCAGTAAGTATCTAAATAAACTTGGTGTGCAGGGCGTTCATTATCCAGTGCATCTATTGAGTTACTTCCTAACTCAAATTCCCCGGCGGCAATTTCAATCATCTCAGTCACACCCAACTGCTGACTAGAGACTGTAAACTGTTGGTTAAATAATTGAGACTGTTGAATCTTACCTAATTGCAACACCATGCGGATAATTTCACAGTGTTGACTTTCATGTTGAATCAAAAACCGCCACAGACGTTGTTGTGGTTCAATATCTGCATCTGCCAAAAATTGCCAAACTTGATTTCTGATTTTTTCTAGATAATCGAGAGTTTCCTCTAACTGAGGGAGGTAGACACGCTGCGATTTTGGTAAACCATCGGCTGCATATAGCTTATGGTATTGGGGAAATAAACATGGTAAACCGGCAATGTGTTCTAGCACCCATAAAGATTCTATATAGGCAATATGTCCCAAATGCCAACCTACAGGACTAAAATCAGGATGCGGTTGATTGCAGAATGTCGCTGCATCCATCCCCGCAAATATTGTTAAAGTTTGGCGGCGGCACTCCTCTAAAGCATCAGCAATCGATGCTTTCACACTAGATTTTGTCAATTTGGATATCACAGTTTTCTCCCACACTGATAATGCTATTTTCTGGGCAAGCAGTCCAATTACCTTTAAATAATGGTTCAGAAGCAATCATCACAGAGTTAGGATAATTTAAGTCATCTCTGAGCCAGTACAATGACGGTGCTGGTGTCGAAGTGGCAAACCGAGAAGCTATCAGGCGATTGCCGTCACTCCAGACTATATTGACTAAAGCTTTGACTTGATAGCGTTTTGCCATCTCCTCAAGTGTTAAAATAGTTCTACGTAAGGCATACTCTGGTGGTCGATGTTGGTTGAGTTGGATGTGTGAAAGCAACAATGCAAAGATGTGTTCTGAATCTGTGCTACCGTTGATGTGTTCGTAAACATCCGACGTGAGAGTGCTGCGAATTTTGCGGTATAAAGTTTTGCGAAAATTTTCTATGTAGCCATTGTGAATAAATAGGTGCTGTTGATGGCTAAATGGTTGACAATTGGCGAAATCTAAAGCTTGTCCTGGTGTTGCGCTGCGAACATAAGCTAGCACACACTTAGATTCAATATAACGGCTGAGATTTGGTAAATTGACATCATTCCAAATAGGTAACGTATTTCTGTAGGTAAAGGGTGCAGTATCTTTGTGAGTGTGATACCAACCCACACCAAAGCCATCTGCATTCACTACCCCAGAAATCATTTCCCGTGGTTGGTAACTTTGTATGATTAAAGAATGTTCGGGTTTATACAAAAGTTGTTCTAGAGCAATCGGTGAACCGAGGTAAGCAAGTAGACGGCACATAATGAAAAATTCTGCTCACAATTGCTCTATAGAATAAGCTTTATTACGGTTAATTGCCAAAAATTTCGAGTAATTTGTCTAAATTTCTCTGGATTGAGTCGAGATAAAGTTTGGTAAAAGGGAACAGGGAACAGGGAATAGGGAATGGGGAATGGGGAATAGGGAACTAACGGACGAACTGTTAAGAGTTGCCCGTTAAGAGTTCCCTCTCCCGTTGGCGCAGCCTCTCGTAGAGAAGGGAGTTAAATACTGTTAGCCACCGCTTCAGAGCTATGAGAAATTTTTAAATGTTTAATGGCTGCAACTAACTCTTGCGGATCTACGGGTTTAGCAATATGCTGATTAAAGCCAGCTTGCAGTGCTTGGTTATGGTCACTCATGCGACTGTAAGCGGTTAAGGCGATCGCCGGAATGTGACTTTCCTCGCTACTATCTAAGGTTCTAATCTTGCGGATGAGGGTGTAACCGTCCATTTGTGGCATGCCAATATCACTGACTAAAATATTGGGTTTAAAGCTGGGTATTTGTTCTACCGCTTCTTTGCCACTAGCAACGGCCAGAACTTCGGCTTGATACTGCGCTAAAATCACTTCTAATAATTCTCTTGTATCTGGGTCATCATCTACCACGAGAATCCGCGTATTTTCCAAAGATAAGTCATCCGTTGTGGATGATTGATTGCCATTAGGTGTTTCGTTGCTGGTGTTGAATTTCTCATCTGCCAGCATTGGTAGTTGGATAGTAAAGGTTGCTCCTTGCCCTTCACCCAAGCTGTGTGCGAAGATTTTACCATTGTGCATGTCTATGAGTTGGCGAGCGATCGCTAATCCTAATCCTAACCCGCCACTCTCCCGCGTAATCGAGCTATCCGCCTGACGAAAAATATCAAATATATGAGGTAAAAAGTCGGGCTTAATACCCTTACCTGTATCACTTACTTTAATTTGAGCATATTTATTTTCCCTCTCTAAAGTTACCGTGATTTGTCCACCCTCTGGGGTGAACTTGATAGCATTCGAGAGTAAATTGTTAATAACTTGTTCTAATCGTTCTGAGTCACCGATAACTAAGCCTAAATCACAGGCAATATTCCTATGGATTTGAATTTGTTTATCTGCGGCTGTTGGCTGAATTGCTGTGACTGCCTTTGTTACTATATATGCCAAATCCAGAGAACGCTTATTTAAGCGGATTTTACCACGCATCAGGCGCGAAACATTCAGCAGATCATCAATCAATTGAATCTGCACTTTCGCATTACGTTCAATTGTTTCTAACCCCATTGCTGTTTTGTTTGAGTCAAATCTGCGGCTTTTTAGCAGGTTTGCCCAACCGAGAATAGAAGTTAGTGGTGTACGTAGTTCATGGGAAATAATCGCCAAAAATTCATCTTTGAATTTGTTGGCTTGAAATAAATTTTGTTTTTGCTGTTTTAGCTCTTGTTCTGCTGCTTTGAGATCATTAATATCAGTAATCGTAGCAATCCATTCCACAACTTGCCCTTGCGAGTTCTTCACAGGTACTACATGGCTCAAATGCCAACGGTATAAATCATCAGCATGGCGTAAGCGAAACTCCCAAGTATAAGCTTGCTCAGATTGCAGCAGTTTTGCCCACTGAGCTTGATAATTTGCCAGATTATCAGGATGTACCACAGCACCCCATCCCATTGCTCTGAATGCTTCCAGAGTCATACCAGTGTAGTCTAACCAACGCTGATTAGTAAATTTTATCTCACCATTGGGACTGACAACTAAAATAATTTGGTGTATGGAATTGGCGAGTAGCCTATACTGTTGTTCTCTTTCGCGTAGGTTGATTTCTAACTGCTGACGATAGGTAACATCCTGATTCAATTGATAAATTACTGCCGCAAATAAAAGAGCTAGTAGCAGGTTGGAGGCGACTAACAAATTAGCTTGGTTAGCATTATCCCGTTCTACCTGTGAGCGTTGGTTAAGAAGGTATAATTGTTCCTGTTCCAATTCGGCAATAATATTCCGAATCTTCTGCATTAGTTGCTTACCCTCGTGAGTTTTCACCAGTTGCAACGCCGCAGCCGATTGATTCCTTTGGGATAAATCAATGGTTTGTTTGATTTGTGCTAGTTTGGCAGCAATTACAGGTTCTAATGCTAATAAATATTCTTCTTGTTTAGATTTACCTTTTGTAGCAAGTTTGAGTCTTTGTAAATTTGAGTCGATTTGAGCGATCGCACTGTGATAAGGTTGCAGATAAATGGCATCTCCAGTTAATAGATAACCCCTTTGTCCAGTTTCTGCATCTTTAAGTTGGGATGTTAATTTTTCAATATCCCGGATTACCTCGTAGGTATCTTGTACGTTATTAGTTGCAGAACGTAGGGTAATTAATTTTCCGTAGGAAAACAAACTTAAGCTAATTAAAGCCGATAATACAGCCCCTAATCCTACAGTTGTTTTTTTATCTATTGACCATTTCATAGAAAATACGTCAACTCAAATATTCCAACAGATGAAATCGGCATAGGATGTCTAAAAAATATTTTTCTTCCCTACATTCTATGCTAAACTATTAATTAAAATGCTAATATAAGAGGCTGTTTGTCAACTCTGCTCAAGTGAAAATTTGAGACGTTGCAATTCGGTTCAACATTCAGCAAAGCATCCCTAGATCAATAATCTATTCGCTGATTTCAGTTAAAACTTGATCATCCTGGCTTAAGCGAAGGTATGGGTTCCACTTAGCAAAAATGCCTCCAAAAATTCCCAGGATTGATAATACCTGAAAATCCGCTTGCTTGTGTGCGAGGAATAAAATCATCAGCAATTAAAGACTTATCATGAAAGCAGCAGGGGTTCCGATGGTCAGAGGATTAGGATATTTACAGTTTATTGGGATAAATTGGGGAATTATCACTAATTAGCTGCATTTTATATAACATCAACTTTGGCTGGCTAACTCTTAAATTACTCATACAAATTTATCCCCACTCTCACCTTGCTCAAGTCAGCTTACAACTAAAATTTAGCTGAGTCAACCACCAGATGATGTTCACGCCAATGGTAGTATAACAGTAAAGGTTGTGCCTACGCCTAACTCACTATTAACCCAAATATCACCACCGTGAGCATCAACACACCTTTTCACAATTGCTAATCCTAAGCCAGTACCAGAAATTCCCGCAACGTTTTCACCTCGATGGAAGGGTTGAAACAGTTGTTTCTGATCCTCTGGGGAAATACCAATTCCCCAATCTTGAATCTTAAAAATTACGCCGTTTTGTTGACCAATAACATCAAAATGAATTTTACCACCGGGTAAGGAATACTTAATAGCATTGCCGAGTAAATTGCCCAAAATGTGATACAGTAGAGTTTCATCTAGTAACGCGTCATGCAATCTTCCCGCACGGGTGAATTCTACTGTCAGTTGCTTTTCTCCGATGCTTAATTGGGCTTCTTGGACTAATTGGCTACAGAATAATTCTAAATCGATGGCGATGCGATCGCACTTCAGTTTACCAGATTCAGCTTTACCGATTAAGGAAACTTCATCTAATAGCTGTGCCATATTTTTCACGGCGGAACGAATCATTTCAAAATGATAGCGTTTTCTTTCCTGACTTAATTTTTCGCCACTATCTTGCAGTAACCCAGCAACTAACATGATAGTATTTAAAGGATTGCGAATATCATGGGAAAGCATAGAAACAAACTCAGATTTAAACTGATTAATTTCTTGAGCTTTTACCAGTTCCGCCGTACTTTCTTCGACGCGATTTTCTAGAGATTTATTCAGTGTACGTAATGTTTCTAAAGCTTGTTTGCGCTCAATCGCGTAAAATAGAGCGCGAACCAATACCTGAACATTTACCTGTCGTTTAACTAGATAATCTTGCGCCCCCTGACGCACTGCTTCAATAGCTAAATCTTCGTCATTAGTATTAGTAAGGACAACAATGGGTATACTAGGGTCTTGCGCGATTAATAAAGACAGAGAAGACAATCCCTGACTGTCAGGTAAAGTCAAGTCTAACAAAATCACATCATATCTGGCATGACTGAGTTCCTGAAGTGCTTCCCCTAATCGCTTTACATGAACTAGACTAAATTGTTTGGACTCAGCTTGGTGCAAATACTCTTGTAACAACCTAGCTTCTGCTAAGTTGTCTTCAATTAACAAAATTTTGACTGAGTGTCCAATCATGTTAGTCATTAGTTATTAGTCATTAGTCATTAGTTATTAGTTATTAGTCATTAGTCATTAGTCATTAGTTTTTCGCCGCCGCTTACCCCAATCCCCAGTCCCTACTCTGGTGGTAAAGTAACGGTAGATAGCCAAAACTCTTCTATTCCTTTGACGATGTGGAATAGTTGGCTGAGGTTGCGAGATTTGGTGATGTAGCAATTAACGTGTAATTCGTAGCTGTGAAAAATGTCATCCTCATTTCTAGAGGTTGTCAGCACGACTACGGGAATGCGTTTGAGTGCGGGATCGGTTTTGATTTCCGCTAAGACTTCTCTGCCATCTTTCCTAGGCAAATTCAAGTCTAACAGAATCAGGTCTGGTCGTGGCGCATCGGTATATTCGCCTTCTTGGCGCAGATAAGCCATTGCATCCATACCATCCCTGACTGAGACTACTTGGTGTGGTATTGAGCTATTTTTAAAAGCTTCTTGAATCAGGCGGATATCAGCTTTGTTATCCTCTACCAAAAAGATGATTTTGTGTTTTTCTTCCGTTTCTACGCTCACGCTCTCGACCTCCGACGGGAATGGTAAAATAGAAGGTTGCGCCCTCACCAAGTTGTGATTCTACCCAAATCCTCCCCCGATGACATTCGATAATTTTCTTACAGATGGCTAAACCCATACCCGTACCTTGATATTCGTCGCGTGTATGTAGGCGTTGGAAAATTACAAAAATGCGATCGCTAAATCTGGGATCAATGCCGATACCATTATCTTTAACTGAGAATAACCACTCGTCTTCTAACCTTTCTGCACCAACATGAATGCGTGGTGGTTCTTCGCTACGGAACTTAATCGCGTTAGCTATCAAATTCTGGAATAGCTGCATGAGTTGGGTACTACCAGCCATGACGCTTGGTAAAGGATCATGGGTAATTGTTGCCCCTGTTTCTATGATACGCTGTCTTAAATTACTCAGCGCACGTTCTAAAGCTTTCTCAACATCGGTAAGTTGAAAGGCGATCGCTTGCGTATCGACTTTGGAGTATGCTAATACATCATCGATCAAAGTCTGCATTAAGCTGACTCCTTCCACGGCAAAGTTAATAAATTCTTTCGCGTCTTCGTCTAACTCATCTTCATAGCGCATTTCCAACAACTGCACATAATTAGCCACTTGGTTAAGTGGTTCTTGCAAGTCATGGGAAGCGACATAAGCAAACTTTTTCAGTTCGGCGTTAGAACGTTCTAAATCTTGAGCAAGTTGAGCCAATTCATCAGCTTGACGCAGAACAATATTCACAATCGCCTTTCTTAATTCTAACGCCGCTTTGACTTCCACGGCTCGCCAAGGTAAGGAAGTCAGGCGTACTGTTTCTTTCCACAATTCAAAGGATTTTCTCGGACATAGGCGCACATTCCCCTCTGACTGACTAACTTCAAAAGCTTTATGTGGATCACCACCCCAATTTACAGTTTGAATTACTTCTGGTCTAAACCACAATACATAATTGCGGTGAGAAATGGGAATTGCTAACAACCCACTGGCGACATTTTTAAATCTCTCTCCATCGGGATAAACTTGTGCTAAAGAATCAGTGTAAAATACTTCTTCCTCAACATTATTTTTTAACCACTGCACCAAATAAACTAAATCTTCTTCTTTGGGAGTTTCGCCAATTAAAGTAAAATTGTCGCCAATACATACAGCCGCACCCTGCGCGCTGGTTAAATCTAAAAGATTTGGCTGATGTTTGATTAAACCATCTACAAAGTTGTCCTCTTGAGACATATATTCAACCAAAAGTGATTGAATATGAGTTAAATTGATGCGATAATCGTAATCTTCTGTTTCTTCTCTGGCGGAAATCTCCCCGAAGATAACTCTGCCTAAAAATTCGCAAGCTTTACGTAATTCGTAAGAAACATATTTTGGGGTTTGATGGTGACAAGCAATTAATCCCCAGAGTTTTTGGTCTTTAATTAAGGATATAGTTAAGGAAGCACCTACACCCATATTGTGCAAATATTCTAAATGGCAAGATGCCGGACTTCTGAGGATAGAGTTAGTTAAATCTATCGGGCGATCGCTCACCGGATTATTATCTGGTACAATCTGCACAGGTTCAGCATGAGCATCTGGAATTACCCGAATCGAATTAGAAATAAATAATTTTCTGGCTGGGGTGGGAATATCCGACTCTGGGTAATGTAAACCTAAATATGATTCCAGACTATCAATTTTTTCTTCCGCCACAACTGAACCATGTCCATCATCATCAAATTTATATAACATCACTCGGTCAAAACCAGTGACTTTTCGGACTTCTTGGACGATAATCTGACAAAAGTCCCGCAGATTTGCTGTTTTCTCTAACTCATTAATCGAAGCTTTCGCTAGATGATAAAAGCTTAAAAAAGGAATATTTTCTTGAGTAATTGCAGGTTCTAATTCTAAAACCAGAAATCCCTCAGAATTGCGATGAAACACCGCATCAAACACAATGTAATCATCGCCTTTCTTCCGTACCCACAGTTTAGTAGGATTGATAAATTCGATATTACCTGCTAGTAAACCTGTTTTAATTCTTTCCATTTGAAAAGAATCGAGTAAATCATCTAGCGTCTTCTGTAAAATATCTTCAGCCTTAATGCCAAAAATAGACCAAGTATTGTTACTAACTTGTAAGATTTTTAAGTCAGGCTCTTCTAAAACTAAAAGTACCCCATGCGGTTGAATTTCACTATAAAGATGGATGGGAGCTTCTTTTAAGCTAGTAACATTAATTGTGGGTAAATCTATACTTATAGTCATAAAAATATCCTTTATCGTCTGGTAACAGCCAAATTACAGCAAAATTAAAGTTTTTAGCGGTCTGTTTGGGTTTACAATACTTAAAATTATGGTTTATAGTCAAACAATCAACAAACTCAGATTGAGCAGCCCTGAAAACATTTCCAGATAAAATTGTGTCTTACTTTCAGAGATGCTACTGAATTTAGCAGCCTGATATATATGCCCTCATCAACTTGTTCAGACTGCTTAACTTATGACTCCTCAGTAGTTGAATGCAGCTTTCTCTACACCTGCTTGCGTTACCAGTCTAACAACAAGTAACCATACATACAGATAAGAAATGTAAAATGTAGCTGATTAACCAAGCAGTTTATATGTAGCTATGTAAAGACTGTTGATTCTTGATGGTTGACTAATGACTAATGACTAATGACTAACTCAAACCCAAGAGTTAAACCACATCCGTAGTCTATAATCTTCAGGAGACAGAGGTAAACCTAAATAAAGCGGTAGCCAAAAGATAAAGGCAGCGATAATCATAAATGAAATTGTCATACCAACAGCGCGGAGTGGTAGATAATAACTGCGTAGACATTGATCTATGAACCAGGCGATCGCTAAAAATGCAAATACAACCGCCGTCATATAATGATAGATAAACGCGCACCTTGTCACCCTCACCCAAGGTAGTAAGTTGATGGCGTAATTCAAGACTATATATAAACCTATCCAAGTATCAACAGACAGTTGTGCAGGTAAAGATAACCGCTTGCGTTTAACTACAGCAACTACTACTGGTAATAACAACATTCCTAATAAAAATAATAAGGCAGCAAAACCAAACCACCATAAAAAAGGATTACCCATTGCATGAACATCATAATACACCTTTGCCGCACCACTAGGTAAAGGCGGCCCCAACACAGGTAGAGGTTCATTGATATTTTGTGCTGTTTGATAATAATAAGCCATTGGTCGAGTCATTAACGGCCATTTGTACCAAGCAGCACAGTAAGGGTGAACAGAAGGACTATTTCCGCCCAGGCGTTCATGAAATGCTAAAATTTCTTGATGTACTCTAATAAATCCATATTTAGGATTGATTTGTAAATGGGGAATCCAAATCAAACTATAAACACTGACGGGAATGATGCCTAAAAATAAGATAAATTGCCAAAAGTTAATTTGGGTGAGCTTTTGTAATGATAGAATATTAGCAGCAGGAATAGACGGCTGAAGCGTCCACTGAAATAGTCGTTTAAGCAAATTTTTGGCTTGATTTCCGGCTATGAGTAACTGGTGTATCCAACCCAAACCCCATATTAGATACATACCAGCCAGGAAAAATAAACCATTCCATTTTGTTCCACAGGCAGCACCAAAAGCAACACCTGATAGTGTGAGGTAAAAATTACGTTTTTTTGACTGTGTGGATAATGCTAATAAAAATAGCCACTGTCCTAATAAACCAAATAATACAATATAAATATTGATTAAGGCATAGCGAGACTCAACAATAAATATGCCATCTAAAGCGGTGAAAAAACCTGCAAGTAAAGCAAAACCCCGTCGATAACTGATTTGATAGGCGATATTAGCAATAATTAGCGGGATAAATGCACCTGATAAGGCATTCATCCATCGATAACTTTCAGGCGATCGCAGTGAACCAGTGAGTCCATTTATCGGTTCTTGCCAAAAAGGAACATGACTACCAAGCCACATTCCTAAAGCTATCATATATTTACCTAAAGGTGGATGTCCATCAAAAAATTGTGTCTGGGTAAGATAGTTATTCGCAAACTTAGCATAATAGATTTCATCAAATACCAAAGTATTAAATCTATCGAGTCCCCAAAACCGGAAAGCGAGTGATATCAAAAATATCCCCAGCAAGCCAATGCGATACAGATTTTTAGTCATTAGTCAAGAGTCATTAAAGGTTTGTAGTGAGGACTTTAGTCCTCATCATCCTTGTCATCAGCAATCAGCCACTCACTACGAACTATATATTATCGAATAGGACGGCGACTAGCACCCATCTCTAACCCTGGGGTTGTGTTTTTCTGACTCGTTTCTGGGGTATGGGGTTGATTTATCTCACGCAGAGGCGCAGAGGCGCAGAGAGAGTCAGGAGTTATGATTTCAAGACTTTACTCCTTTTAGCAATGTCTGTTTTTCTTTAGATTTGTTGTATGTGTCTTTTGGTGTTGCTGAGAAGGTTATTTTATGTTTCGCGCATACCGCTAAAGCGGAACCCGCAGGGTAGGCGCATTCGCCGCAAGGCGTTCTCGCAGAGTAGGCGCAAAGAAATTGCTTCAGTTTATTGTTTCAATCCCTAATAGGGATTAGATGAAATTTCAACGGCTGAGTTGAACGCACGCAACAAAAAACGTGCATTTTTGTTTCAATCCCTAATAGGGATTAGATGAAATTTCAACATTATTCTCAGTTCTAAATCTAAAAATTAACCCCGTTTCAATCCCTAATAGGGATTAGATGAAATTTCAACACTGAATAGCATCAAAATCAACAATCATATCGCAGATGTTTCAATCCCTAATAGGGATTAGATGAAATTTCAACCTCCCGAACACACTCAATGGGTTGAAGAATATTGGGTAAGTTGTTTCAATCCCTAATAGGGATTAGATGAAATTTCAACAAAATCCCCCAGCTTTCGCCCAATTTCATTTTTTGGTTTCAATCCCTAATAGGGATTAGATGAAATTTCAACTGTGGTAGTACAAAATTCTTCCATGAAGCCTTAGAAGCGAATAGTTTCAATCCCTAATAGGGATTAGATGAAATTTCAACTCAAGGCTAATCCTATAAAAAGCCTCTGGTTTGTTGTTTCAATCCCTAATAGGGATTAGATGAAATTTCAACGTTAGATTTGCGTCTATCAGTCTCCTTTGCTAGTTTCAATCCCTAATAGGGATTAGATGAAATTTCAACTTGGGCGATCGCAGTTCTTAAAAAGTGATCCTAAAAGTTTCAATCCCTAATAGGGATTAGATGAAATTTCAACATGTCTAGTCTTTTTGTCTTTGTCAATAAGTCTAGTTTCAATCCCTAATAGGGATTAGATGAAATTTCAACAGTTTTTAAAAATGCAGTTGTAATTAATGTGTGGTTTCAATCCCTAATAGGGATTAGATGAAATTTCAACTGCCAGAGTTGCTAAGAGGTCGTTTCACGTATATCAGTTTCAATCCCTAATAGGGATTAGATGAAATTTCAACTGAAGATTTACCTTATGTTTATTCTGATAATACTTTGTTTCAATCCCTAATAGGGATTAGATGAAATTTCAACGACCCCCTGGTCGTCCTCCAAAAAATACTACTGAAGGTTTCAATCCCTAATAGGGATTAGATGAAATTTCAACGTCAATATGGCAAGGGAGAAGGCGGATAAAATTGGTTTCAATCCCTAATAGGGATTAGATGAAATTTCAACCTCATTAAGTTGTTGTGAGGCATCGATAGTATTATCGTTTCAATCCCTAATAGGGATTAGATGAAATTTCAACTCGACCAGTACCATCGACTGTGTTAACCATGTCTGTTTCAATCCCTAATAGGGATTAGATGAAATTTCAACTGCGGAAGCCGGAAAGCTAATAAATATAAGGTTTTCAAGGTTCAGATTCGCGGATGGGTCTATTATAACACGAGAAAATGTCAGTTGATTTAAGCAAAATCGCTGAAACCCTTGCTGTGTAAGGTGCGCGGATGGTTTTAAATTAATTTTTCTGCAAAAGCCCGCCCCATAAGGAATACAGCCATTATTGCCAAACCCCAATTTTGTACACCTACCCATCCGCGCATTCAACACAATTTTTACCCAATTCCCAGTCCCCAAGAGAATGTTTAGACAGCCTCAAATTCTACCATAGTCCCACTCCCCTAAATTGTAGAGACGTTTCATGAAACGTCTCTACATATTCCAGGGGGTTAGGTCGAAAATTCAAACATCCTTAATCGACTCCTCCACCTTCGCCACCTGCAACATAGTCTTTAACACAGAATCAGGATTCAAACTCATCGAATCAATCCCCTGTTCCACCAAAAACTCAGCAAATTCCGGGTAATCACTGGGTGCTTGTCCACAAATCCCGATTTTGCGGTGATGCTTTTTCGCTGCATCTATGGCCATTTTTACCATCTGCTTCACCGCCGGACTGCGTTCATCAAACAGTCGCGCCACTAAAGCCGAATCTCTATCTAACCCCAATGTTAACTGAGTTAAATCATTAGAACCTATGGAAAACCCGTCAAATATCTCTGCAAACTGTGCCGCCATAATCACATTACTCGGCAACTCGCACATCACATACACCTGCAAGTTGTTCACACCTTGTTGTAAACCATTTTTTGCCATCTCTGCTAAAACTAACTGTCCTTCTTCGGGTGTGCGACAAAAAGGAATCATCGGGATAACGTTAGTTAAACCCATCTCGTCCCGCACTCGCTTAATGGCTTGACACTCTAAAGCAAAACCTTCTTTGTAACCTGGATCATAATATCTTGCCGCACCCCGCCAGCCTAACATCGGGTTTTCTTCCTTGGGTTCAAATTCTCTCCCACCTTCTAAGTTGGCGTATTCATTACTTTTAAAATCAGACATCCGCACTATCACAGGTTTGGGATAAAAGGCTGCGGCAATTCTAGCAATCCCTTGGGCTAATTTATCAACAAAATACTGGGGTTTATCGGCATACATCGCCGTAATCACAGCAATTTTAGCTTTTGCCTCGGCATCTGCTAATTTATCGTAATGAATCAACGCTAAAGGATGTATTTTGATTTGGTTAGCAATAATAAATTCAGTCCGCGCCAAACCTACGCCATCATTAGGTATAGCTGATAAACTTAAGGCTTCTTGAGGATTACCCACATTCATTAAAATTTGGGTACGAGTCCGGGGTAAGTTTTCTAAAGTCACTTCTTGGACTTCAAAAGGTAATATACCTTGATAAACTTTGCCTTCTTCCCCTTCTGCACAAGATACGGTAACTTCTTGTCCTGTAGTTAAAACTTCCGTGGCGTTTCCACAACCAACAATAGCCGGTACTCCTAATTCTCTGGCGATAATTGCTGCATGACAGGTACGCCCGCCAGAATTAGTAATAATTGCACTGGCGCGTTTCATAATTGGTTCCCAGTCGGGGTCTGTGCGCTGGGTGACTAACACTTCTCCCGCTTGGAAACTATGAATTTGTTTCACATCGTCAATTACTCGGACTTTCCCCTGACTAATAGCTTCACCTATCGCCCTACCTGTGACTAGGGGGTGTGGGGTGGATTTTTCTTGATTCCCTAAAACTAACCGATAATTCCGCAAGACGTTACTCTGCTTCTGCGACTGGACTGTTTCAGGACGGGCTTGCACTATAAATAATTGTTGAGTAATTCCATCTTTCGCCCATTCAATATCCATCGGTGTATAATTTCCGTGGACTTGAGAATAATGTTCTTCAATTACACTAGCCCACTTTCCTAGTTGTAAGATTTCCTCATCACTCAAGGCAAATTGATTTTGTTCTGCTTTTGGTACTGGAATATTTTTAGTAAATTCTGAACCTTGGTCATAGACCATTTTTAATTCTTTGCTGCCCAATCTTTTATCGATAATGGGACGAAAGCCTGTTTTTAAAGTCGGTTTAAATACATAATATTCATCGGGGTTAACTGTTCCTTGTACGACGTTTTCCCCTAAGCCATAAGCGGCGGTAATTAAAGCCGCATCTTTAAAGCCTGTTTCGGTGTCAATGGAAAACATTACCCCAGAGGTGGCTAAGTCAGAGCGTACCATTTTCTGCACACCCACGGCTAAGGCGACACTAAAATGATCAAAGCCTTTGGTGTGACGGTAGGAAATAGCCCTGTCGGTAAATAGGGAAGCGAAACAACGATGACAAGCTGCTAATACTGCTTCTACACCTACTACATTTAAATATGTTTCTTGCTGTCCGGCAAAACTTGCGTCGGGGAGGTCTTCGGCGGTTGCACTGGAACGCACTGCGACATCTGTGTTAGGGTTGTAGAGTTGACACAAGCTGTCATAAGCATTTGCGATCGCCTGTCGTAATTCTAACGGAAATGGTGTATTCATTAAGAGCGATCGCGCCTGTTTTCCTACCGCTTGTAAATTGTGGACATCCTCAACATCTAAATCAGCAAATAATTCTCTTAACTTCGCTTCTAAACCCGCACCTTGAATAAAATAATGATAAGCATAAGCCGTAGTTGCAAACCCCATTGGTACATTCACACCTTGGGGTGTTAACTGTTGAATCATTTCCCCCAAAGACGCATTTTTACCACCCACCAAACCAATATCCGCAATGCCAACTTCATCAAACCAGAGAACCAGTGATTTATCTTTAGAGTATTGAGCTACCTTTTGATGAGATACTGTCACCATAGATATTACCTCCCCAGTTGATGCTCTGGTTGTTATAGTGAGTTTTTGTCTGTTTTTCTTATTTTGCAATCCCAGCCCAATAGACACCAAATATTGTGTTTTTTATCTTGGTCGATTGCTTAATATTTCCTTTGGGATCACCATAACAAAAAAAATTCGCTTTTGGTTTAACAAGCAACATAAGTATTGTTTTTCGGTAATTTATTCCCAAAGATAGATGTATAAATTCATAATTTGTTACAAATTCAACAGTCCTAAAACATTGGAGACTGGTGAGCCAGCGCGGTCTTGGGGGTCTCCCCCAGGAGCGACTGGCGAACCCCGAAGGGGGGACTGGGGAAGCAGGGGAGAAAAACTAATGACCAATGACTAATAACTAATGACTAATAACTAATGACTAATAACTAATGACTAACATTCAACCGCCACACCCTCACCCCTCTGTCATCGGTAGCAGCGAGGGTTTTACCATCAGGACTGAGTGCTACGTGAGTTGTAACAATTCCCTTTGGTTTTTGCCACGTTAACAATTTTTTACCTGTGCTGATTTGCCAAATTTGCAGAGCATCACCATTACTAATTAGGGTTTGACTATCGGGAGTAATTAGCAAAGTGTTGACTGTTCCTACGTTGGGAATAGTTTTCACGACTTTTTTTGTGTTGATGTCCCAAATTTGCAAATTGTTTTGTTGAGCAGTAATCAGGATTTTACCGTCTGGTGTAACTGCTAGTGTAGTGATGCGTTTGCCCTGGTTATCACCAAAAGATTGCAGACGCTCACCTGTATTAATATCCCTGATTTCTATCTGATTGCTGTAATATCTATTTGCCACAACTAAAGTTTTACTATCGCCAGTAATATCCACAGGATAACCAGGGTCTAAAGTTTCTAATTTAGCAGGAATAGTACGCAATAATTTTCCAGTGCTGACTTGCCAAACTCCCAAATCCCTG
The DNA here is from genome assembly GCF_001597745.1 of Anabaena sp. 4-3. GTDB lineage: Bacteria > Cyanobacteriota > Cyanobacteriia > Cyanobacteriales > Nostocaceae > Trichormus. The sequence continues at coordinate 111,709 of NZ_LUHJ01000061.1, forward strand.
ATAGGTTTATCCGTCATTTTTAAGCCGATAAGGGTTTGACCATCAGGAGTCAGCTTGATAAAATTAGAACCTGCCAACCTATGGATAATTTTACCTGTTTCTAGTTCCCGGATTTGTATTTGTGCTGGTGCGGCTGTGACTATAGTTTGATTATCAGGAGTAATAGCGATCGCATCAATCAAATCATTCAGCGTTGTACTACCCTCTGACGGGCCGGGGAAGGTGTGGAGTAATTTACCTGTATCTATTTGCCAAACCCTGAGATCACCAACATTGGCAACTATTAATTTTTGTCCATCATGAGTAAATGCTAAACTCCGAATTCCCTGATAATAAGAGGAAAATTTCTGTTCATAACCAATAATCTTACCTACAACTGGCAGAAAGTTTTCCTCCTGTCCAGCAGCTTTAACCAACTGCAACGGGGCAGGTGCTAAGTTAAAATAGAGTAAAATCATCATCAGAGAATAGGTGAAAAGTAACCCCATCCAAGTTATGCGGCGTTTGACCGATGAGGATAGTTTTTGTTCATAAGCAGCAGCAACTACACCACCAATCAGAGAACCTGCTGGTACAAGAAAAATCATTTTCAATAATATCGCTAGTCCGCCATAGGGGCCACCTATATAAGTATCTGGACTAGCAAAAATGGGAGTCATGGCCACCAACATCGTCCCCAAGAAAGCACCCACCATTGCCGGGATAATGGTATGTTTAATACGACGAGCGATCGCACCAGTAATCAGTCCCACAATACCACCAACTATAGCCGCAATCACAGCACTCAAGAAAGTTGCATATATCAGTTGTGGCAGAATGAAAGTGAATATAAATTCAAAGTTAATAATATTCATACAGCAATTGTTTGATTTGAAAATCCCCAAGTTGAGTAGGTGTTTGTCAGCATAACCACAACTTGGACACAAACATTGCTGTTGTTAGTATTAATTTAAACTTTCAATTGACTCCAAGTTTCTAAAACTCGTCAGAAACATAAGGAGCAGGGGAGCAGGGGAACAGGGGAGGAAAACTAATGACTAATGACTAATGACTAATAACTAATAACTAATGACTAAAATCGAGTCATTTCAAACAATTGCTGGGCATTTTTCCCTAAAAAAGCCGAAAAAAGTTCTGATTTTCCAGGTGCTACTTCCACCAAATAACGCTGGGCAATTTCATAATAAGCATAAGTCCAAGGAATTTGAATTTCCTCACCACTTACATCATCAATAACTGTCACCATTTCCTTAACTGCTTGCGTCGCTGTTTGACGTAAACCACAGCTAACATCCCCTTCTATTTCCGCTTTCATCGGTACACCCAACTTAGCCAAACCCAGCACCGTAGTATCTATATCTGGGTATACTGGAGTATTCTGACGATTAACGTAACCCGTGAAATGATTCACAGCATAACCGTGTAACAGCACCCAAGCACCATATTGTGTCACTTGATTAACTGCTTCCACCACAGAGTGCCGGGGAGTTTCCCAAGGGCGAGTAAAGACTTTTTGTAGTTTTTGGGTAATATCTTCACAGTTGCCCTCTGCTTGTGGAATAACAAAAGAGCTAATTTCTTCAGAAATTGTAGAGACTGTTGAGTAAATTAATTGAGCAATATCATCTGGTAATTCATCTACAATTAACTCACTAATAAACAGCTTAGGTAAGTCAAATTCTGCCGCTTGTGGATGAGAATAGTGACAAGCATAAAGATGAGTTTCAGGAAAAATATATTCCCCAGCAGGGACATAACCCAATGCTTCAGCTATTTGTCCTAAATAATTAATCCCTAAATTAACTTGACCTTGGTTGCTATCAACTACCAAACGCAAAGACCGAAAAGCAATATGGTCATTAGCGACAGTTCCACCCGCCGCCGTAATCATTTGTTCATAAATTTGAGCATAACTAACTCTAGCTTTATATTCTTGCCAAAGTGATTCCCAAAGATGACAGGCTATTTCAGGTTTCAGCATAATTTTAGTTATTAGTTATTAGTTATTAGTTATTAGTTATTAGTTATTAGTTATTAGTTAACTGTCAACAGTTGCCCTAACTTTGACGTTTAACTGTACTAATAGTTTCTAATAATTGACTAGCTGTATAAGGTTTGGGTAAAAAAGCTTGAATACCCATTTTATACGCTGCATTAACTTTATCACTGGCAGCCAGTCCACTGACAGCAATAATTTTCACACGGGGATTAATTTTTTGTAAAGTGCGGATGGTGGTTAGCCCATCCATTGATGGCATCAGCATATCTGTCAAAACCAGAGATATTTCTTGTTGATATTCTGCATACAAAGCTATAGCTTCAATTCCATCACTAGCGGTCATTGCTTTGTAGTTATGGCTTTCTAAAGAGGTTTTCGTAATATCTCTAATTGCTGCTTCGTCATCGACAATTAAAATTAATTCGCCGTTACCAGCAGGTATTGTATTTTCTGCTTCTTCTAAGGTTTCCCTAGTTTCTTGTGCAGGTATATATACTTTAAATTGACTGCCTTTGCCTTCCTCGGTTGAGACGTTAATAAACCCACCATGACTTTTAATAATGCCTAGCACAGTTGAAAGTCCCAACCCTGTACCTTTACCTAGTTCTTTGGTAGTAAAAAATGGCTCAAATATCCGATCTAAAATCTCAGGTTTAATACCTGTTCCCGTATCACTAACTGTCACTACAACATAGGGGCCTACTTGGGCATCTAGATTCATCTTGGCGTAGTGTTCATCAAGTAAGAGATTTTCGGCAGAAATTTTTAAAGTGCCGCCGTTAGGCATAGCGTCACGGGCATTGACGCACAAATTCATTATGACTTGATGCAGTTGGGTAGCATCACCAGATACAGTCCAAAGTTGAGGCGGGATTTGGGTAATAACTGTAATTGATTTGGGAAATGTTTCTTGAACAATTTGGTGAATTTCTGTAATTAAGTGCCGTAATTGTAACAGGGTACGTTCACCCTCAAGACCACGAGTGAAAGACAGCACTTGTTTGACTAAATTTGCCCCACGTTTAGAGTTATTAATTAATATAGGCAAGAGTCGGCGCGATCGCTCTTCTTTGATTTGAGATTCTAATAATTGCGCTGTCATCAAAATCGGAGCTAAAACATTATTCAGATCATGAGCAATTCCACTGGCTAGTGTACCAATACTTTCCAAACGTTGAGCGCGGAGAAATTGCGCTTCTAGTTGCTTTTTGGCAGTAATTTCTGTATTTGCCACTAGAATAGATTGGGGTTGGTTGCAAAAGTCATGTATTAATGTCCAGCGACTTTCCACAATAATATCTTTGCCCGATATTGTTTTTTGATGTAATTCCCCCATCCAAGCACCATTTTGTAAAAGCTCTTGCTGTGCTTGTTGTAACAGTGTCGGTTTTTTTTCCTGCCAAAGATGGTCAGTTTGATTACCAATAGCTGCTTCTTTGCGCCAACCGTATAATAATTCTGCTGCTTTGTTCCAAAATAAAATTTCTTCGTTTAAATTCTTGACAAAAATCGCGTCGTTAGTAACATCAAGTAAAGCAGCTTGTTCACGGATTTGTTGCTCGGTGTGTTTGCGTTCGATAGCGTAACGAATAGAACGCTCTAGTAGAAGAGTATTCAATTGACTTTTTTCCAGATAATCTGCTGCACCTGCTTTCATGGCTTCTAGGTCTATTTCCCTGTCACCTTGACCTGTGAGCAAAATGATCGGAGCCTTGCAGCCATCAGCGATCGCTTCACGTAATAATTCTAGTCCACTGTCTGCCCCTAGGCGGTAGTCTATCAGATAGATATCATGTTGGTAAAGAGCGATCGCAGCTTGAGCCGCTTGATAATTATCCACCCATTCCAACTTGCAGCTAACCATCTGAAATTCATGGAACCAATCACGAGTTAATTTGTAGTCATTTTCGTCATCATCAACTAACAAAACTCTGATTGGATTGTTTGCCATTATCGCCTCCCGTTAATTCTCGTGGCAATTCCATAAATTCCAACCAGTATCTGCCGATGATGTTCATCTTCTTCACTAAAGAAGAGAAATTATCTGGCTGATCATTATGGAATTTGCACCCAAATCTTAGGTATGATATCTATCTTCCTCAACCCCTAATATTGTCAGGACAATAACGGGAATTCGCCTCAGATACGAGTCAGTTTGAATCTCTAGCAGTACCTCATCGTCATCTTTCTTGGGCATAACTCAATCTAACAAAATCAACCTTGGAAGTCGAGGATTACAGAGATAAAGTCCAAAAAAATTGGACATATTTATCCAATAAAACCTACTTTGGGGTTATTTGATAATCCCTCTATGGGAATAAAAACAGGATAGAGCATGGGGCGTATGGCATGAGATTTTTCCCCTCTGCTCCCCCTGCTCCCCTTAATAACCAATTAACTCCACCGCATCCTTGTGATCCCAATCTTGCAAATAAACTTTCACAATTTCTTCTTTAGCAGTTGGTAGCTGCTTACCGATAAAATCTGGATGAATGGGTAACTCCCGATGACCTCTATCTACCAACACCGCTAAACGAATAATTTCCGGTCTACCGTACTCATTAACAGCATTCAAAGCGGCGCGAATTGTCCGTCCTTTAAAAATCACATCATCCACCAACACAACGGTTTTACCTGTCAAGTCAAAAGGGATATTGGTTTTTGCCGGAGTTCGCAAACCAATTTTGTCAAGGTCATCCCGATAAAAGGTAATATCTAAGGCTCCCACCGCTACGCTTACGCCTTCTAAGGACTCTATCTGTCGTGCTAACAGTTCCGCCAACGGTACACCACGGGTATAGATACCAATCAGCACCAACTGAGATAAATCTCGTGTTCTTTCGATAATTTGAGAAGCCAAACGTGTGACAGTCCGACGTAAGTCTTCTGAAGAAAGGATTTCAACTACTTTAGCAGGTGTAGCCATAGACCAATAACCCTGAGTAAAGAACAACACCAGAATGGAGAGCAGGGAGGCTCTTGAGGCTCTTGAGGCAAGGGAGCAGGGAGCAGGGAGAAACGGAGAAAGTTCTCTCCCCCTTGCCGCCTGCACCCTGCCCCAATTCTTCTTTCCCAGTCAACAGTCAAGAGTCCCCATCTTTAGAGTATCAAGAGTATGACAATGGCTATTCCTAACCATAGTAAAAAGCAATATCTCGTTATTTGCAAAGCATGGTCAATATGATTGGGGTTGATGGGATAGATAGCATCACCTAAAAGTGGTTTTGGCTTTGGCACTCCCCGATACCAATTTATCCCTCCCATTTGTACCCCCAAAATTGCTGCATAGGCGCACTCACTCCAACCAGAATTAGGACTGGGATCATTACCTGCGTCTCGGCGACAAATGCGCCATACATCTAGAGGCTTATTGGATATCAAACCTAAAGTCAAGACTGTCAGGCGACAAGGCAACCAAGTTAAATAGTCTTCTAACCGCGCACTGAACCATCCTAAATATGTATATGGTGCTTCTCGATAACCCACCATAGAATCTAGGGTACTGCTGGCTTTATATGCCAAAGCGAAAGGAACTGCTCCCACACCTGGAATACAAGCCCCCACAATTGCATAAAATAGTGGAGACATCACGCCATCGGTAGCATTTTCTGTGACTGTTTCTAAAACGGCGCGCAAAATTTCTGATTTTGACAGATTTTCTGTATCTCGGCCGACATAGTTACTTAAAGTTTGGCGAGCTAATTTTATATCTTTCGCTATTAACGGTTGTAAAACATCAACTGCTGCATTTCGCAAACTTCTAAGCGCAAAGCAACTGGCTAAAATAATGCTTTCTATAGCAATTGCTAACAGTGGATGCAGCCATTTGGCTATTTGCACTATGAACCAACCCACTCCACCGCTACCAATAATTAATATTAGGGCTAAGGCAATTCCAGCTATCCTACGTGTGAGCGAGTGGTGAAACAGGTGCAAAAAAAATTTGCTTAGGTGGGAAATTACCCACCCCATGACTTGCACGGGATGAGGCCATCCCCAAGGATCACCTATTAAGTAATCTAAAATTGCCGCAATGATTAAAACAATCGCTGATAACACTTTTGGTTAGGGGCTAGGGATTGGTGGGGACTGGGGAAGCGGAGGAAGCAGAGGAAGCAGAGGGAGCAGAGGGAGCAGAGGGAGAAAAACTAATGACTAATAACTAATGACTAATCACTAATGACTAATGACTAATCACTAATGACTAATGACTAAACCACAAAATTCGCTTCTTCTCCTAGGGAGGCTTGCCAGCTACGAGCATCGTAATATAAATCTGCCAGAGTAATACTGTATAAAGCTTCTTTGAGTTTTTGGTTGAGTTGTTGCCACAGGGTAAATGTTACCCAATCTTCTGTTTGTGCTGGGGTGGGGGTGTGATGGGGTAAATGAGTGATGCTTTCACCCACTGCTTCTAAAATTTGTCCTATGGAGATTTGTACAGGTTCTTTTGCTAGTTGGTAGCCGCCAATGCTACCGCGAATTGATGTTACTAACCCAGCCCGACGCATTTCTATTAGTAATTTTTCTAGGTATGGGGCAGGGATATCTTGACGTTTAGCGATCGCTTTCACAGATGCAGGGCCATAACTTGGTTGCAAACTCAAGTCCAGTAAAGCCTTTACACTGTAGTGTCCTCTAGTAGTTAGTTTCATTCGTCATTAGTCATTCGTCATTAGTCATTCGTCACATCCTGATTAGCAACTTGGGTTAACTTATGACTAATGACTGATCATCAGTTGTGCTGATCATTTTGCCCCTCAATGATTAACTTGAGCAAGTAGACAACTTTTGTTGCACCACTTTAGAAAACTTAAATAAATATAGTTTAGCAGTGATTCACAAACTAGATATAGTTAGCCGCATGATCAAAAATTATATTGTCTTGCCAATATTAAAAATTGTGCAATAATTTTGGCTATGAGTGTAATATACTTGGCTAGGCTGAGATAAAAACTCAAGGATACTACTCCTATTAGCTTAATTCAGCTAAAATAAAATCGATTCAACTACTTCAACCATTGATTTTCGACCTAAGTTGATGCCTAAACTGAAAAAAATTGAACCTCTAGTCGGTGAAGAACTGCTCACAAAAGTTAAAGAGCTAGGGAACCTGAGCAAAGAAGAAAAAGCCAAGCAGTGCGGCTACTACACCGTGACCAAAAATGGTGTAGAGCGTGTCAATATGATGAAATTCTTGAATGCCTTAATTGATGCTGAAGGCATTCAGTTAGACAGTTCACCCAATAGTAATGGACGGGGTGGACGCAGTGCTAGCTATAGAATTAGTGTGCAATCGAATGGTAACTTGTTGATTGGTTCAGCTTATACAAAACAGATGAACCTCAAACCAGGAGATGAGTTTGTAATTACTCTCGGCAAAAAGCACATTCGTCTGAGACAGGTAGATGAAGATGAAAAAATAGGTGCGGAAGCTGAAGAAGCTACCGCCTAAATAGTCAACATTTCCCAGTCCCAAGTCAATAGTCCACAGTCCTGTTCTTAGTTTAATGGCATCAGTGAGTTAGCTAATGACTAACAACTAATGACTAATGACTACCTGAGCAACTGCTTTGCGTGTAACTGCTAAGTTACACGTTAATGTAATTTGCGCTCGATCTAACAAACCCAAAATCTGCTCATGGTTGTCTCGTGCTACCACAGGTAATTGATGTAAACCTCTCAGTGTCATGCGGTCTAAAGCCTCAGATAAAGGTTCATCTAGCCAAGCATAAAGAATATCCGTGGTACAGATATCTATGATAGTTTGCATGGCTAAGTTACCCTGATTTTCAGTTGAGGAATTAGGGTAATTTTGCCATACAGAAAGGGTGCGGTTTAGGTCTTCTAAGGAGAGGATACCAACTAATTGGTCGGCGGCATCAACTACTAAAGCACTGCGAGTGCGATCGCGGATCATTTCCTTGGCTGCTTCTAACACCCCTAAAGTTGCAGGTAGTTTTTTGGGACAAGCCAGCATAGCATCCTCTACTAAAAGTTGCTGCACAATTTCTAAGAGTTCATCTTTCAATTCTGAAAGACCAATTTGTTGCAGGTTAGAGTTAGAGTTAGTGTTGGGTTTGATCTGCTCAACTAGCCACACACTTAAACTCACAGCGGCCATCAGTGGTAAAACAATGCGGTAGTCGCGGGTGAGTTCAAACAGCATCAAAATGGCTGTTAATGGTGCTCTCACACTGCCAGCTAAGACTGCTGCCATCCCCACCATTGCGTAAGCAGGAGGAGCAGCCATATATTCGCCAATGCTGGGGACTACTAAAGCCAGAATTTTGGCATAAGCTGATCCCAAAGAAGCACCAAGAAACATAGCTGGTGCAAACACACCACCGACAAAGCCGCTACCGACACTAATCGCAGTGATTAGCAGCTTGACTATGAGTAAAGCCAGCAATAAATCCAAAGAAAATTCTACATCTTGCAGCATGGCTTGGACAGTGCTATATCCAATACCCAAAACTTGCGGCAATTGCAAAGCCACTGCCCCAATAATTGCACCGCCGATGATGGGATGAATGGGTTTAGGGATGCTACCTAAAAACCGCAAACCGGGAATTGCACCTGCAAAGCCGGCTGTTGCCCAACGAATGGCTTGTTTATAAACCAAAGAAACTAAACTAGCCCCCAAACCCAACCCTAAATAAATCGGCAACTCAAAAGGACTGCGGACTTGATATACAGGTAAAGCAAAAGCAGGTTGCGCCCCTAAACCAATTTGAGCAATCAAAGCGGCTACGACTGCGGCTAGTAATACCACACTCACAGCCGAAGTAGCGAAAGATGTCGCCCCCATGACTACCTCTAGGGCAAAAAATACCCCAGCGATGGGGGCATTAAAGCCGGCTGCTAATCCCGCCGCCGCCCCGGCTCCCAAAAGTAAACGCTGTCGCTCTTGTGATACTTGCAGGATTAAAGAGAGCAACATCCCAAAGTTAGCACCAATCTCCACACTCGGCCCTTCTGGCCCCAAAGAGGCACCACTGCCCAAAGACACGGATGCAGCTAACATTTTGGTGACAGGGCGTAGTTGTCGCTGGATTTCGGTACCATTTGAAGCCGCAATCAGAGAAGATAGCCCAGGGCCAAAGTCTTGGGTGCGCCAGCGCATCAACCCGACGACGCATCCACCCAGGATGGGAACTAAAGCTAGCGTCCAAGCTCCCCAAACACCAATTGCACCCATGAAATTTTCCAGCAATAGATCATGGATTAGCTCAATCAAATAGTGAAACGTTACCACACCCATTCCCGTACCGCCGCCGATAATTAGAGCTAAAAACAGCACAACGGTTTCTGGGGATAATTGAAATCGGTTAACTAGATGTAATAAATGGCTAGAAGGTGTAGGAAAGGCTGGTGGTTCCTTTGCCTTCCTCAAGTCGGCAGGAGGCAATAGAGTCATTGAAAAACGGGGGTGAATTTCAGCAGAAATTGAAATTTTTATCTGTTATTTCTCATTGTCAGCCATGATTTATCTACCAGACAAGTCTATTTGCTGGGCTTGATTGACAAAGCCTTGGGAAAAAAAATTTGCTAGTCTTAATTTTTCTAGAGATAATAGTTAAATGAGAGTGAACTTATGGTAAATGAGCAACGCTTAGTAGTAAGGTATGAGTTATTACTGTTTCAATTCTCTATCAGAGAGAATCTAGGATCAGCAACCTCAGTGGATAAACCATAGGTCAGCAACTAATAAAAACCATCCTTGCCTCAATACAGCTATCCTCGCGTTGTAGCCATTGATTCCTCTTCTGTGGGAGTGGAGTGTGACGAATGACTGAAGTTATACACAAAGGTTCGTTTTCTCAGCATTGCTTGGGAATTCTATATAAAGATAGTAAAGCGAGTGAATGGACTAAACGGACAAGGTAGATGAATACACACACCTTTGATAATCATTATGTTAATTGCCCAGTTTGCCAAAGGCATACAAAGGTAAAACTGATTAAATCTTATATTGGTTTATTTACTTGTCCGTATTGCCAAGAACGATTGGTAGTGTGTCAAAGTGGTCATTATGTGCGCGATCCATTTACTCTGAATCAGATGGTGATCTGTTCAGCACTACGTCGTCAAAGCAGTCCTTTAGCGAGAATTATACGAGATTTTATCCTTTGCAAGCGTCCTTTAGTCGCTTTTGCTGTAGGAAGTGCGATTATTGTCAGCATGATTACTGTGACTCAGCAAAGGACAAGTTATGAACCGCAGCAGTTGAATAAAGTAGAGGAAGTTGAGCGCAAATTAGAGAGTGGGGAATAGGGATTAGGCAGGGTAGCTCTGAGCAGGGAGCAAGGAATATCCTACACCCTGCCCTAATTCTTCTGGTTTCCTAGTCCCCAATCGCTCACCAGCGATTTTTGTCTTTGGTAACTAAGTTCCAACCTTCGGTTTTGTCAACTATTTTCATCGCATCTAACTGGAGATTTTGCAAGTCAGAACCTTTAATGAGTAGGTGGGGTTGTGGGTTTTGTTGCCAATAAGATTGTAATTCCTGAATGGAAGCCGGAATAATAGTGCGATCGCTATAAAATTCTAATGAGGGGCGATACTGGGGAAAGGATATATAAATTTTTTTCACATCTGGATTAACACGGTTAATCATGGCGGCGACTGGCTTGACTGGATAGACTGGTGATAATTCCCCAGCCCAATAGTTAGATTTGATGAGCAATAGCAATGAAACATAGCTTCCCCAAAACAACACCTTGAGAAATTGTCCATCGCCTCGTTCGGCTAAAATGGCTGCTAGTGTCATAGTTAACGCGACGGTGGCAAAAATTAGCTGCAATTCAATTTTTAAATTTGTACCCCAACTAAAATAAATGCTGCTAGCAGAAGCTACCAAAGCCAATATTGATAAACCAGCTACCCAATTACGGGGATAAGGTGACAATAAAGGTAACTTTTCTATTTCTGCTAACTCAGCACCGAAAGCTAACGCTAAACAAGGGTAAATTGGGAATATATAGCCAGAAAATTTGGTGCTGACGAGGGAAATTAGCAGTAAATAAACTCCACACCATACTAAAATCAGTTTTGCCCAACTCAGGTTACGATTTGACCACACTAAACGGGCAGTCTGTGGTAAAAATATTAACCAAGGCCAATTCCATTTGAGTATTTCAATGATATAAAACCAAGGTGCGTGGGCATGCTCAGGGGCAATGATCCCGACTTGATGAACAGATGGATTCCACAAGCCATGCTGGGCGAAAGCATAACCGTAGCGCAGTAGTTGAGCTACATACCATCCAGCCACAGGTAAGATGCCAATGCAGATTCCTATCCAGAGATAGCGACTGGTGAGTAATCTGGGCGTATCCCAAAATAAAAAGGCGATCGCGACAATCGCGAACAAGATACTTACAATTCCTTGAGTTAGACAAATCAAGCCAAAACTCAGCCCAATACCTAAGCAGTAGCGTAAATCCCGGCGCGATCGCAACACGCACAACATCATGATTAGCAAAAAACTCACCACTACCCCATCTAACATTGCCAACCTGCCATGACGTACCACAGGCAACATTGTCAGATAGACTAAGCTGCTATAAATCGCAACCCAACGGTGACGAAACATCTCTCGCCCTAAACAATACAGTAAAGGTACGGAAAGCGATGTTAAAATTGCACTGGGTAAACGTGTCGTGAACTCACTCACGCCGCCCAGAGAATAGGCACCAGCAATCAGGATATGCAGCAAAGGCGGCTTGTTATAGTAAGGTTCTCCTCCCAGGGTAGGGTATAGCCATCGCATTGTCTCTGCTGGCGCACGCCAAATTTCCTTAGCTACTTGCGCCACAGTAGCCTCATGCCAATCTTGCAACGGTAATCCTTCCAGGTTAATGCTAAAAAGTAGCAATGCTGCTATGAGCAACACTACTAACCACAGCCTGTCAACCCAATTTTCAGCCGTGCGGTGCTGTTTTGCTAGATGACTCCAAATAAAGCTTCCTTCTCGCATATTCTATGCTAATCATTTTACTTGCTGGTTCGATCACATAGAGATCAAAGAAAATCTCTCATGCCTCCACCGAATAACAACCTGAGATTCTGAGCCAATACTAAATTCCCAGATTAGCTCAATTTTCTCTCGTCAGCGATAATTTTTTGGGAAAATTGTCTGAGATGTGAGTCAAATGATTAAATAATTCTGTTTTGCCAAAGATGATACAAATATAGTTCAACAGACTGTGCTAATTACCGATTAAAAAATAAAAATCACCTGCAAATCCCAATCTTGATTTTGACGTACAATCTCAATTTGTTTGATAAATTCCCGAAAGTAAAATCTGCGCTCTGCTTCTGATAAATCTAGCCAAAACTGAGGAATAGAAACCGTCTGAGCGACTTTCAGTAAATTTACGGGGGGAAGAGTCGCTAATTTTGCTTGGAGTGCAGAGATTTCTGTGCGGAGTTTGTAAGCTCTTAACTGTGCGGTTTGGGTGTCTAAAATACCAGTTTCGACTAAGGCGGGTAACTGTTGGAGGATTTCTTGCTGACGAGCGATCGCATCCCCTAAACTATGTTTAACTGTATCCAATTCGGGAGAATTCAGCCCTGCCACGGCTGTGGGTAAATTACAGCATACCTGATTAATTGTGCGGTGCAAAATTTCCTGGTAGGAAATAGCCCGACACTTAGGAAGTTGAGGACAACTAATGGGGCGTAAATATAAATACTCTTTATTTTGATGGCGTTGAGTCACACGAGTAATTGTCATCTGTGACTGACACTGCTGACAGATAACCAACCCAGCCAAAGAACGCGGCGCACTAGCAGCGCGGGATGGTAAGCGACTATTGCGGCGTAAAAGTCGATCAATTTGAGCAGCTTCTTCTCTAGAAATAATCGGAATATGGGTATTCGAGATAATCTCACCATGTTGATAAGCCGTATCACCCCGATACACAGGATTAGTTAACCAACGCTTGCCGGTAGTCACAGAAATTTTTTTACCATACTTTTTCGCCAGATAACGCACAGCACCCCGCAGAGAACCGTAGAGTAAAAAGTGGTCAAAAAAATCCTTAACTACTGGTGAAGTAGTACGATCTATAATGTATTTACCCTTACCTCTACGGTAGCCGTAGGGAGGTTTTCCCGGTGGTGGTGCCGCATCTAGACGATTGCGAGCGTGTCCTTGACGGATACGACGGCTACGTTGTTGATATTGGATATGTTGTAATAATTTCAGTAAGTCGGCGTGGGGATGGGAAGTTTGAGAGTTGTAGCCTTGCTCAGTAGCAATCACCATTATACCTAAAGCTGTAAGTTGATTCAGGCGATCGCTTACCTCCTCTAGATTATCCCCCAATTCTTCCAAACGACGCACTAGCAGACAATCGACAGATTCACTTTCACAGTCGCGCAATAATTCATTCAACCCAGAACGCTTACCCAAATCCTCATATACCCGTTCTACCTCCTGCCCCCAATCAATCGACACAGGAGCAGTTTCTAACAAGGGATCACTGTAAATGTAAGCGATAATTGTCATTAGTCATTAGTTATTAGTCATTAGTCATTAGTCATTAGTCATTAGTCATTAGTTATTAGTCATTAGTTATTAGTCATTAGTTTTTCTCCCCCTGCCTCCCCTGCCTCCCCTGCCTCCCCTGCCTCCCCTGCCTCCCCTGCTCCCCTGCTCCCCTGCTCCCTCAAACCTGACTTAATTCAACTACATTCCCATCTGGATCTTTAACAAAGATAGCAGCTCTACCAGAGGCACTGGTTTGAATGGGATAATTTTGAGCAAGTAATTCTTGCTTGGCTGCTTCTAAGTCTGCAACTGCCAAAGCAATGTGGGGGTTACGTCCCCATTTTTCGTTGGGGTTGTCTGTCGGGACATTGGACGCAACTATTAGGTGAATTTGATAGTCTCCGATTTGATACCATGCACCAGGATATTTTAAGGTGCGGTTGATTTTTGATAAGCCTAATATTTTACCATAAAAGTATTCTGAGCGTTCTAAGTCAGTGACGAGAATAGCTGTATGGAGACTCTGAGTAATCTGCATTTTTGGTCTTTTGTGAGCGCGTTTATCTAAATTTTGACTTAATTGGCTCTACAGAATCAATGAGACGCGCAAAACTCAGCAATTTCACTTTTACAGGACTTACGCAACTGGCATATTAGTAGGGTGCGTCAGATATCAAAAATACGTTTATTGACAGCATTTAAACAGTCTGACGCACCCTAGAGGACATTTGTAATGTGACACTTGCGTAAGTCCTATTTTAGCCTCAATAGCGAAATTCTTCCTGTTCGTTGATTACATGAGCAGGAAGAACTTTTCTTAACTGATGTCTTGCTATTAATCACCAAAGCCAGATGAAGATTTCCAGAATTCACTAGATAGTATGCCCAGTAGTTTACCTATCTAATTCTAAGTTGATTATTCTCTTGTACTTTCACTGATGACTTCGACTAATTCCGGCATACTGTCAAATCGATCTCTACCTGTTTGATCGAGTAGGGTTTTTAAATCTATGGTCTTTTCTTTTGTCCAGTGAATTTCCTCATGACCTTTTGCTTGTTGGAGTATTTCGTCTTTACTAGCAGGAAAGTCTATCCCTGACAGTGCTTGAGTTACTGCGGCTACTCCATAAGCTTCGCCTTTATCTGGGCCGCGATGTTCGCGTCCTTTTTCTGATTCAGTAGGCATAATATTCTCCTGACAGAATCGTCATTGAGATATTTACCTTTCTAGTTTAAAACTGTGATTTATAATAGCCTTCTGTCTGGGGAATTAATCTTGTTGGTTGGTCAAGCAATCCCAGCTATATTTTGATGGCTTTTCTGGGAATTTTCTGAATAAAAAACTATTATGAATGCTCAAGTATAACTGTTAATTCAAATAAACTTTAATTTCGATATTAATATGCAAAATTAACCAAATTTAAGTCATCGTCACGGGGTAATGAGTTGTGGCTTTCTATCATGGACAAAATCCCCTGGCGGGTTAAACCAGGAGTTTTGAATAATGACAGCCATGTTTATAATCGTTGGAGTAGGCTTAAACCGTGGGTATCAGTACCACAAGTATTAAAAATTCCATAATTCTCAGCTAATTGCTGTATTTGTTGGGATTGTTGAAGGCTAGGTTTCCAGGGTTTGGGGTTGTTGTAGGCGTAGAATGTTTCTACACCATCGATCCCATATTCCACGGCGGTGGGAATTAAGTCAAAGTGCGATCGCTTATAACGTGCGGGGTGCGCCAATACAGCTAATCCCCCGGCTGCTTGAATAGCTGCAATCACGTTGGCGGCTTGATATTGTTTTCCGGTAGTCACCTTTTTTTGGAGATAAGGTTTCATCCTCGGATGTTCTAGCTCAAAAGCGTATGCCAAAATATGAACTTCCACATCCAATAAATTGGCGTTGATTTCTACACCAGTCCATAAATGCGGAGTTTCTGCGCCTGGGTGATTCCATTTCCAGTTTTCTAGCCAAACTTGCGCCGCTTCATACCCACCGACACTATGATGATCTGTAATCGCCAAGCCTTTTAAACCAATAGCGATCGCTTGCTCCATTAACACACTCGGCTCTAACTTGCCATCTGAGTGGACAGTGTGGATATGAAAATTAAACAATCTTGGACAACTTTGAGCATCTATATTTTGAAATACTTGCTGTAACAGTTCACTATTAGCAGATGTCTGGGCAAAATTTACAACCATAACCCCCTCTGATAAAAAAATAAGTAACTTTTTACACACCTACAAGCCACATCTAGAAATCAGAATTTTACAGCACTTGACATGAGTGCTGAACATGATTTTTGCAGTTTTCAACAGCCAAAATTTTGCAATATGTTAAGACTACGTTAGCAAATTTGAATGCTTATGGTCATGAGTATTTCCAATTACCTTGATAAGTGTGCGTAACAAATATTTCTTATATAAGTTTTTATACATAAAATGTACGGGTATCTTGTAGGGTGCGTCAGAAAAGGTAATGTGATAAACATCAACAGATTTTCCACATCTGACGCACCCTACTAACGTACCAGTTGCGTAAGTCCTGATTTGGTAGAACTATTCAGCCGCTTGAAACCCCTAGCAATAATGCACTTGATTACAATCCTATCAACTCACCTTCACCAGTCATCACCTCACCCACAACAAAAGCGGGAATATCCTGTGATTGAAAGAAGGTAACTGTTTGTTCGGCTTGATGGGGTGGTACTAACAGCACAAAACCGATACCCATGTTAAAGGTGTTATACATCGCTTGTGCATTTACAGAACCGGCTTGAGCTAACCATTGAAACAAAGGCGGAATTGTCCAACTGTTGGGGTAAATTTGAATTGATTGACCTTTGCCCAGACATCGAGGTAAATTTTCCGGTAAACCACCACCTGTAATATGTGCCATCCCGTGAATTTCTAAGCCGGTTTGTCTGGCGGCGAGAACGGGTTTAACATAAATACGTGTAGGTTGGAGGAATGTTTCGCCGATAGTTTTACCACCCAACAATTCTGGTGTGTCATTCCAAGAAAATCCGCGATCGCTGACAATCTTACGCACTAAGCTTAAACCATTACTGTGTACCCCAGAACTAGGGAGTGCGATCGCTACATCTCCCACTTGTACCTGGGAACCGTCCAACATTTGGCTTTTTTCCACAATTCCCACCGAGAAGCCAGCCAAGTCATACTCGCCGACTTGGTAAAAGCCAGGCATTTCTGCGGTTTCTCCACCCAACAAGGCGCAACCAGCCAACCGACACCCAGAAGCAATACCCGCCACTACCTGAGTCAACTGTTCTTTATCTAGTTTGCCGGTGGCTACATAATCTAAAAAGAATAATGGTTCTGCACCCGATGTCAGCACATCATTAACACACATGGCGACTAAATCAATCCCCACGGTGTCATGACGGTTGAGAAGGTGGGCAATTTTTAGCTTTGTTCCTACACCATCAGTTCCAGAAACCAAAACTGGCTCTTTGTAACCGCTTGGCAGTTGGAAACAACCACCAAAACCCCCCAATCCGCCGATAACTTCCGGCCTAAAGGTACTATGAACCAAATTGCGAATTTGATCTACAAAGGCTCTACCAGCCTCAACATCAACCCCTGCATCCCGATAATCCATAAGAGTAAGTTATTAGTCATGAGTCATTAGTCATTAGTCCATAGTCTATAGTCCATAGTCAATAGTCTATGGCAGTGACATACTCCTACACTGATGCAAGCATACAGTGTAGGCTTCTCAACCAATCCAGAAGACAGCTTAGGAGGCGTTGAGCTTTGTTTTAAGTCCACGGGATGCCCCACCGCAGACTGTAAATTTCTGACCTTGTACCCTACAAATTTTACTGTCCTGGATGAGATGCTGCATCTTTTCGCGCTATGGGACAAACCCGGAGGTGATTTGTATTGATCAAGATGTGCCTACTTGCTTTTATGCTGTGCAACGGAGTCGCTTACCAATAATCGTAATGCTACTGGGCAGAGGCTTATCAGACACCAATAGGGGTGAAGTTAACCAAATCTATTCTATCAAAAAATACAGAAATTGGCGATTTGTCGCCCACCCCACGCTTTCAACGAGTGATAGTCGTTATTGGTCGGGGGTGGGACTCCTTATCGCCCCAAAATTCATCTCCAAACCTCCCTATCGGGTAGGTGAGAGGCTTCTTTTTGTTTTAGCTAAAATACTTCATTTTCTAAGCCATGCCACCATTCACCCAAATTCATCAAGTCTTCGTGAATATCGGCTAATTCTTGAGCATAGGCATCTTCTGAAAGCGTGTCTCGCCTCTCTTGTAGTTTTTTCAGGCGCAACTGTACCAATAGCCAGGGTTTAGCAATGCTATTGGTTGATTCCATGTAATGTGCTAGTTCTTTGCTATCCATAGTTTTCAAGACATTACTTTTTTAATTTAAGTCAGATTCCACCAGTAGAAGCTATAAAAACAGCATAAAAATCTTGATTCTCCATTCCCCAGCCCAGAGAACAAAACAGCCACGAGTTAACTCGTGACTGTCGTGGATTTTTGCTGGAAGTCTTGACAAAGACCAAAAAAGATGGTATTTAGCCTAAGTTAGCAGCCGCAAATTCCCAGTTGACTAATTTATCTAAGTAGTTTTTGATGAATGCTGGACGAGCATTTTTAAAGTCGATGTAGTAGGCGTGTTCCCAAACATCTATGGTGAGTAGTGCCTTTTTACCATGCGCTAGGGGGTTTTCTGCGTTTGGTGTTTTCATCACTTTGAGTGTGCCACCATCATCAACCAACCAAGCCCAGCCACTACCGAACTGAGTAGCCGCAGCGTTAGAAAATTCTTCTTTAAATTTGTCGAAGCTACCAAAGTCTTTGTTAATTCTCTCAGCCAGTACACCTGTAGGTGCGCCGCCACCTGCGGGTTTTAAACAATTCCAGAAGAAGCTGTGATTCCAAACTTGGGCGGCGTTGTTGAAGATTCCTGTCTTGGATTCTTTAAAGGAGATTTGAATGACTTCTTCTAAGGATTTATCAGCTAGTTCTGTACCTTCGGTGAGCTTGTTGAGGTTATCTACATAGGCTTTGTGATGCTTGCCATAGTGGTACTCGAAGGTTTCAGCTTTCATGCCATACGGCTCTAGAGCATTGAAGTCATAAGGTAAGGGTGCTTGTGTGAATGCCATTTTATGAAGTCCTCTCTTTATTGTTTTCCAGTTGAAACCTATGACGGTAGCTTCGGAAATTACAAGTTTTATGCCTAGCGGTTTTATGTGCTTAATACTAGGATATAAAACTTAACATCGTCATTCTACTACCAAAGTGAAGATCAATACAAAGTCATTTTCTAGTAATGAACAAGGGAGTGGGGAGTGGGGAGTGGGAAGTAGGGGCGGAAGGAGCGGAGGAAGCGGAGGCAGCAGAGGAAGCGGAGGAAGCGGAGGCAGCGGAGGAGAAAAACTCATGACTAATGACTTATGACTAATGACTAATGATTATTTGTATAACTATGTAAGAATTTTATTTCTACAATTTTTTTAGTTAATTATTGAATTGTGTTATTTCTAGCGTGAGAAGTAGCAAGAGAAATCAAAAAAATCATCCTTCAGTTAGATGAATTAGTCTTGAAAGTGTTTAAAATGTTTAATACAACACTTGATGGCATTTCAATATAGCTAACTGCCTCTACATTGTCTCGATGAAAAT
The DNA here is from genome assembly GCF_001597745.1 of Anabaena sp. 4-3. GTDB lineage: Bacteria > Cyanobacteriota > Cyanobacteriia > Cyanobacteriales > Nostocaceae > Trichormus. Next base: position 130,888 of record NZ_LUHJ01000061.1, read on the forward strand.
TAAATATCCCTCAGAGACATCCGAGGGATGGAAAAACGGGATATAGAGTTTTGAACGTTTTGAACAATACACTACGCTATGCGATCGCCTAGCGACAAACTCGCACAGTTGATTTAGCTCTAGGCATGAGTGCAGCTATTAGCAGTGAGACAAGCGTTGTTCGTAGTAATTGACAATTTCTGCTGTAACGTCCGGTATGCTGAGTCCATCAGTAATAATCTCAACTGCGTCCGCAGCTTTTTGCAAGGGGGAGACTTTGCGAGTGCTATCTTTCCAGTCACGTTCGGCAATGTCTTTTTCTAATTGCTCTAAACTGACTTCTGGATGACCTTGTTTTTGAAAGTCTTGTAGACGACGACGGGCGCGTTCACTCACAGAGGCGGTTAAGAAAATTTTCACTTCGGCATCGGGGAAAACATGAGTACCAATATCTCGCCCTTCAGCCACTAAACCGCCTTTTTTACCCCAGGTTTGCTGCTGTTTTACCAATGCTTCCCGCACAGAATTTTGAGCAGCGATCGCCGATACTTGAGATGTGACTGCAATAGTGCGAATCTCTTGGGTGACATCAGTGCCGTTAATCCACACACGCACCGGGGATTGCAAATCCTGACTAGGAGTCAGTTCGATGTTGCATTGGTTGACTAATTGGGCGATCGCACAATCATCATCAATCGCAATTCCTTGTTGCAGCACTAACCAAGTGACAGCCCGATACATCGCGCCTGTATCGAGATAAATTAAACCTAACTTGGCAGCTACTTGACGGGCAACTGTAGATTTACCGGCACCGGCAGGGCCATCAATAGCGATGATCGGTTGGCGATCGCCTAAGATGGTATTGTCAATTAAACGTGTAGAACCAATACGAGCGGCGATCGCCAGCATTCCTTCCTCCTCAATTGTATTTAAAGACATCAAAGTAGTCGGTTCAACCAATTCAATATATTCCACGGACACTGTACTAACCTTTGCTAGTTCTTGTTGTACCGTTGCGATTAACTGATGGCGATCGCGAACACCTTCACGAAATGCCTTTTCAGCTTGTTGCAAGCCACGATACAATACTGCTGCTTGCTGTTTTTCCTCAGCAGTCAAATACTGATTACGAGAACTCAAGGCCAAACCTGAAGCTTCCCGCACTATAGGACAAGCAATAATATCTACTGGCAAATTTAAATCAGCCACTAACTTTTTAATGATAGCTAGCTGCTGACCATCCTTTTGACCAAAGTAGGCTCTGTCTGGTTGTACCAAGTTCAACAACTTGGTGACAATCGTCGCCACACCCTGAAAGTGGCCCAGCCGAGAACGACCACACAAACCCATTATCATATCAGATGGAGGGATAACTTGTGTTACCTGAGATTCATCTATATTTTTCTGATAAATTCCCATTTCTTCAGGATTAGGCGCGAAAATCGCATCTACTCCACCTTGCTCACATAATTTTGCGTCTTGTGCCAAGGTGCGCGGATAGCGTGCAAAATCCTCATTCGGGCCGAATTGCAAGGGATTCACAAAAATACTCACAATCACAGTGGAATTTTCTTGTCGCGCCCGTTTAATCAAGCTCAAATGTCCTTGATGTAAATTCCCCATAGTTGGTACTAGACCGACTGCGGTGGGATACCAGTCAGTCATACCATCCAGTACCATATTTTCTGATACCGTTAGCTGATTTTGCTGACGATGTTTAGTTAAAAAGCAACGTAAAGCTGCAACTGTTGTCAACAGGCGCACAAAAAAATACCCCTAGTTCTTCTTTAGCCTCTCCTCAGTTAGTTTATCTCTGAAGTCGAGCTAACAGACGTTTGAACTAGGGGTATTAGGGATCGGGGATAAATCAATTCAAAATTGTTGATTGTTGATTGTTGATTGTTGACTGTTGACTGGGTAAAAGTCTTCTCCCCCAGTCCCCAGTCCCCAGTACCCAATACCCAGTCCCTTCCAGCACCCAATCACTATCGACCTAAAACTTCAATCTTGACTGGTGCCAGACCACTACCAATCATTCCTAAAACTCTGGCTGCACCAGTTGATAAATCAATAATTCGACCCCGAATATATGGCCCCCGGTCGTTGATTCGCACTACCACAGAACGACCGTTACGGGTATTGGTGACACGAACTCGTGTACCGAATGGTAAGCTACGATGGGCAGCAGTCATAGCTTCTGGGTTAAAGCGTTCACCGGTTGCAGTTGGTCTACCAGCAAAACCACGACCGTAAAAGGAAGCTATCCCTCGGAAGTTGAGTTTAAATCCACTCGCAATTTTTTGCGGCAAATTGGCAATTGATGAGGTTGAACGTGAACGCGATGGTAAGTTAGCAATCTCACTGATGGGGGAAGCATTGCCGATCAGTCTCCGCATCCGGTTTGTGGCTTGCAATGCGTCTTTGGCTAAGTTATTGGTGGTATCTGCCAGGCGAGTATTTTGATTGATTTCCACCAATTCTTGGTTTTTAATCTTAATGGTGTAGCGATCGCCTGAATTTTGTGGCACAGAGGCATTTTTATTTTGCGGTTGAGTGGCAACTACAGATTCACCTGCTGCCTTCCAACTAACACTGATTTTCTCGGCTTTCACATTGTCCCGGATCATCTGGTTAATTCTAGCTGCTACCAGACTTGCTCTATGCACTGGGTCATCATGCTGCGAACCAGTTTGGATCTTAGCACCCGCTAATTTGCCTATGCTCGCCACCTGGACAGGATTATCAGTGATCAGGGCGTAGGATTGCACGCCCTCAGCTTCTCCAATTACTCCGACTTTTTTCTCAGAACTTTTCACAGGCTGAGGACTCAAAAAGGTGAGAACTGGAATATTTCGGATATACAGGGTTGCCGCCCTTTTACCTCCAATGTTGTGCGGGTGAATGCTCGTAATCACAGCATCAGAGGTACTTTCCCCTGCGGAAGTTTGCAACTCTCCTACCTTGACTACACTAGCTGGTGATTTTTGAGCAACTAGGGTAGTTTCCTTAGTAGTCTGAGTGCGACCAATAGAGGGTGTCCCCAATATAGTCACAGACAGGGCGACAATAGTCCACAAATGTCTTTGATTCATGCGTCCGATTTTCAAGCGACTTTAGAACAGTAGTTGACTAATTTCTGGAAGCTTGTGCCTTTGCTAGTGGCTCGCTCCTAAAAATACAAACTCGTTCCGTTTTCACTTTTCGTGTTTATAACGGCAACAGACTAACATGAACTTCTGACCCTGGGGATCAGGGTTTTAGCGTAGGAATTCCCATGTTTGAGCAGTTAAAGTTTTGCTCACAGGGGTGAAACCTTCTTCAATTGCGGATTTCACCTATGTAACCGTTTTTTCGATCTACCCACGTTTTCTTAACAAAACTTAACATATTTGGCTCGGTGAGTCCTCTAATTTTACGTCCGATTTTTAGGTATTTTTACTCATCAATTTAGTAAATTTTGCATCCTCTAAGGATTAAAAATCTCCTTGATAATTATCCCATATAATACAAAATTTATACAATTAATTGCTGAAGTGCAGTTTAATTTAGATTTATTTTATAATAACTGACAAACCAAGTAAATCAAATATTTCTAGCCATAAAAGTTTTTCTCGCCGCTAGAGGTATATCTCTGGAATTATATAATTTGGATGATGCAGAATATGTCATACTACTCTCAAACTAACTACAAGTTGTGATATCAGTGACAAGAAATAGCAGTAATACTGAGTAAAAAAAAACTGCGTGTTACTGTAGCGGCTATTGTGTTCGGGTAGAATGAACAGAATTTTGCAAAAATCGAAAATCATTGAGCAAATTGTGTAGGACAATTTTCTTAGGTATTAAAATTAACATCAAACCAGTAGATTATCAGAAATCAAGCTTTTAGCCTCATGGCAGATACAGCAAATCAAGGAGATTTAGAAACAGTTTCGTCCTCGCTGTTAACCGTGATTAACGACTTGCATACTAAATACAAGTCATTGCAGGAAGGAATAGTAGCAAACTACATACCAGAACTGGCGAAAGTCAACCCAGATTTATTTAGTATTTGTATTGCGACAGTAGACGGACAGGTTTACGAAGTTGGGGATATTAAACAGCTATTTACTATCCAGTCAATTTCTAAGGTGTTTAGTTACGGACTCGCTTTAGAAGATCATGGACGAGATTATGTATTGACTAGGGTAGGTGTGGAACCAACAGGAGACGCATTTAATGCGATCATCTTGGATGAGCGATCAAAGCGACCGTATAATCCAATGGTAAATGCCGGAGCGATCGCCACTACCAGTTTAATCAAAGGTTCAGGAGCCACAGAACGCCTCAACCGCTTACTGGATATGTTCCACCGCTATATAGGTCATGACGTATTTGTTGATATTTCCGTCTTTACCTCCGAGCGTAGCACAGGACATCGCAACCGAGCAATGGCACACCTGATGCTTAATTTTGGCATGATTGACCAAAATATAGAAGAAGCCCTAGACCTATATTTTCAACAATGCGCCGTTATGGTAAACTGTCGGGACTTAGCAATCATGGCGGCGACTTTGGCTAATGGAGGTATCAACCCGATCACCGGAGAACAAGCCGTAGAGAAAACTTATATCAAAGATATACTCAGCGTCATGTACACCTGCGGGATGTATAACTTTGCGGGTGAGTGGGCTTATAAAGTGGGAATTCCGGCAAAAAGCGGCGTTTGCGGGGGAATTATGGCTGTAGTTCCCAACAAGATGGGAATTGCTGTGTTTTCGCCCCCCTTGGATATCCGGGGGAATAGTGTCAGGGGGGTGAAAGTGTGTGAAGAATTATCTCAGCGATTAGGTTTACATTTATTTGACTGTTCCGGGTGTAGGGAGTAGGGGGGGATGAGGGGGATGAGGGGGATGAGGGAGAATGACTAATAACATCTATATATATAGATATATAAATTTCCCAGTCCCCAGTCCCTTCCAGTCCCTAACTTACCTTAATCACTACCCCCTCACTTTCATTCGCTAACCTATCGACAGCACAAACAGCATAAGTTCCTGGTTGTGGTACTGTGGCGAAAGTTGTGCCAGCAGACAATATTCTTTGTATTGTCCAAGTGTCACCTGTTTGACGATATAGTGTCCAAGAGCGTACCGGTTGATTATCGCCGGGTTCCCAACTGAGTCTTCGGTTGTTGACTTGTAGTTGTTTGGGTGGGGGTGGTGGGGATTGATTGCGCCATGACATTGTAGGTACTATGGCAGGTGTGGAGTAAACTGAGCTTTGGAACTTGTCAGCAATACCTTGGCGATTTTCACTAATGGAACTCATACTAAAGAAGATATTTCCTAGTGATAAATCTCTGACTAGGTTACGGCTGATTTGTACTTGCTTTGCTATCTCCTCATATTTCCAGGCTTTTCCGTCTAATTTGGCGATGTTGTTACCTGTGTAAATGTGTCTGCGCTGGGGATTAATTTCTGTCCACCATTTGAGTAATACAGGATAACTTTGTTGAGTTTGGTCTGTGCGCCAATATAGTTGAGGGGCGATATAATCAATCCAGCCTTGTTCTAACCATTTTTTGGCATCAGCATACAATACATTGTAAGCATCTAGTCCGATGATTCCTGGTGGTTGTCCGGGGCGGTAAATTCCAAAGGGACTAATTCCGAATTTTACATGGGATTTGGTGGCTTTGATTCCCTGTGAAAGACGCAGCACCATTTGATTGACGTTTTCTCGTCGCCAGTCTTCTAAACTTAACTTGCCACCGCTTGATTTATATGCGGCGTAGGTTTTATCATCGGGAAATGTTTGACCGGCGATGGGATAGGGATAAAAATAATCATCGAGGTGAATACCATCGATGTCATAGCGACGAACAACGTCGATAATTACGTTGTAAGCTCTATCTTGAACGATTTTTGAGCCTGGTTCCATCCATAACTGATTCCCCCATTGATAGACTACCTCTGGATTGGTGAGGGCTATGTGGGGGCGGACATTGGCAACGCCGTTTTTTGTGCTAGTTTTGGCGCGGTAGGGGTTAAACCAAGCGTGAACTTCGATGTTGCGTTTGTGGGCTTCGGCGATCGCAAACTCTAAGGGATCATAAAATGGTTCTGGGGCTTTACCTTGAGTTCCGGTTAACCAAGCACTCCACGGTTCAAGGGCGGAAGCATACAAAGCATCACCTTCGGGACGCACTTGTAAAATTAGGGCATTAAAATTCAGTTGTTGTAATTTTTTGATAATTTCTACGAGTTCCGCTTGCTGTTGCGCTACAGATAATCCGGCTTTAGCAGGCCAATCACTATTCCACACTGCTGTTAGCCATACTCCCCGAAACTCTCTTTGATGACTCACTTTGACGGTTTTGGGGACAGTGCTGGGCGGAACTACTAAATATGTAGAGTTGATTTTGGGGGCTTTGCCGAGATATACTAATACTTGGTAAACTATGACTGCAACCTCAGCACGAGTCGCAGGTGTCTTGTAGTTAAGTAATTTGATATTGGGAAAGCTAACAACTAAACCGGCACTTGTGGCGATCGCCATCTGATTTTTCCCATAACCGGGAATATTTGCCCCATCTTGATAAATTTCTGGGAGTTGATCTAGTAATGCTGGTGGAATTTTCTGGGCAATTTCCCAGCCATTCACCAAAGCGACTAAAACATCACCACGAGGAATTTTGTTATTCAGTCCGAAAGTCTGATTGGGATAACCAGTTAAAAATCCGGTTTCGTAAGCTCTTTTAATGGCACTAGCAGCCCAATGATTCACGGGAACATCAGTAAAAGGAACATACTGACGCTTTACCGGAACGTTAAACACAGATGCAATGATAGCGGCAAACTCAGCACGGGTGAGAGATTTATCTGGGCGAAAAGTCCCGTTAGGATAACCATTTAAAATGCGTCTTGCTGCCAAGGCTTCAATAAACGGACGCGCCCAATGGTTTTGAACATCGGAGAAGCGTACAGTATTAGATACCATAATTACCGTTTGGTTGATTATACAGCTTTTTTGTTACTTTAACAAGCCACAGGCGCACTCTACCTTAATCACGTATAAGTTTTCACATTTAGGATTTTTTCCCCTTGCAAGTTTGTAGTGTACTCCTCCGGGGAAGCAAGCTACGCATAGCGTCCCCACCAAAGGACTTTCATCCTCCGCTTAACCATGAGGACTAAAGTCCTCACTACGAACTATGTAATCACACTGTTGTTGAGCTAGCTAAAATAGCTGAAAGAAGTTGCTAGGGTTGAACAAGTGGGTAAAAAGTCACTAAAATTAGGATTTTATCTGTTATTTGCCCTGAGTTTAGTGAGTATTGTCGGTCTATCTTATTTTACAGATATAACAGAGCGATCGCCTTTAGTGCTATGTCAGTCTTGGTGGGCTTTTCCCCCTACAAAAGAAGTTAGATATTATACTACACCTGAAAAAATCATCATTAAGCCTTGGCTGGGTCAACATCATGTTTATGGTGTGTTTATGATTCCCACAGGATATAGATATGATTATTTATTCAAGTTAAGTTTACCAGGAGAAAATACCCGTTGCGGGGCTGTACAACCTACTTCTGAGTCTCTTGTCCCCGATGTTGATGTCAAGCCAGGATATTATTTACTTAAGGGATATTTAAATACTCGCATTGCTTTGCGTCTGATTTTCCAGGGACATCTCAATCAGTTAAAGCAACCGGAAAACTGGAAATTAGGCTATTTTAAACCACGAAAAAAATCCGTTTTTTCAAAAAAGCATACTCGCAATACAGGCAGTAATCAAACCAGCCAATAATCCCGCAATCATGGTTCTCACACCCAGACGCGCTAAGTCATGTTGGCGTTGGGGAGCAATTCCAGTTATCACACCTATAGTAATAGTTACACAAAGGGGTTCAAACCTATTTTTCTGATGAAGATTCTACAAAAATTATATAAATTTTATACAAACAAACAGTAAATATATTGACACATACCAGTTAATTAGATTATTGCTTAATACATAAAAATACTTAAATCAATGTAATCATAAACATGAATATTGCAACTGCCATCACAAGATTTTCAATGGCTAGTATCGCAGGATCAATCATTAGCGTAGGACTGAATCCTGCTGTGGTGTATGCTTTCGTTACTCCTGTTAGCTCATCATTAAGACTAGAAGCTAATTCCAACGCTGGTAGTGGATTAGTCACTGATACTTATACAGACAGTCAATTCAAGACCATAAATTCATTAGGCGCCGCAGTTGCAGCATTGGCAACTTCAGGTAATGCGAGCGTTTTGTCGCAAGCACAAGTAACATCAATATGGAAAAACAGTTATGAGGGTGTAGTAACCTTCACTGATGTAGGCTGGAAAACTATCAACGTTAATTCAGGTCTTGCAAACCTATATGGAGGCTTAGACTGGAGTTATGAATTTATCGCTGACACAACGGGTTTCTTGACAATGGATTACGATGTTAAGGAATCTGGTACAAGTACATTTGGTTTGAACGCATTCCTCTTCAATTGGTCAAAGCCAGGAGGTGATGCTGCCTTCTTGCCTAATACTTCTGGTACTATAGAAAGAACCATCTACGCAGGACAAACCTATACTGTCGGTTTAAAAAATTTCGCTAATATTTCCGGTGGCTTAGGCACAAGAGAAGCTATGATGAGTGGTACTTTTAAATGGAAAATTGTTAGTGTTCCCGAACCTACAACTATACTAACTTCATTAATCATAGCTGGTGGTTTTGGTGTAGTTAGGCATCGAAAAAACAAACACTCACAAAAAGCTATCATCAAAGATAGTTAGCATTTTTTTTGAGTTTGTTTGACAACGCTCTAAAATTCCTCACTGTGACAAACTATGAGGAATTTTAGTCAATCTCCCCTGAACTGTTTTACAAACCCATGACTTTACGATAATGCGCTTCAATTTCTGCTACTGTTGGAGATTCGCGTTTGGTTTCCCACTGACTACGGTTAAATAATTCTTGTCGCAGTTGCTCAACGTTAATTGTAGTTACTTGACCATTGGCTATAATTTGTTTACCATTCACCCAAGCACTATCTACTATATTATTCGGACGACCTAATACTAATAAACCAATGGGGTCGGTACGGGGTAATAATGATAAATTAGTCAGGTCATAAAGTACCAAATCAGCTATTTTACCAACTGTTAAAGTACCAATTTTATCTGCCATGTTTAATCCTTTTGCACCACCTAATGATGCCATTTCTATGGCTTGTCGGGGTGTAATCCAGTGGCGATAATCAAAATCTGTAATATTATGTAAAATAGAGCCGATTTTGATGGCTTCTAATAAGTCTTGAGAGTCATTACTAGAGGCACCATCACAACCAAAACTGACGTTAACTCCAGCTTGACGATATTTTAAAATCGGGGCGATGCCACTACCTAAACGCAGGTTACTGAGGGGATTGTGAACTACTGTTGATTGGGTTGCGGCTAGGATAGCGATGTCAGCATCATTTAACCAGACACAATGAGCTAAGGAGGTGCGATCGCTCAAGAAACCCATGCTGTTAAGATGGGTAACAGCACTACCACCGTATTTTTCTAAGGCGAGTTTTGCTTGGGCTTTGGTTTCTAATAAGTGAGAGTGACGACAAATATGATAGCGATCGCTTAACTCAATACACCCTTCAAATAAGGCATCTGTACACAATTGTATCCCCGTCGGTGCCACTAACATACTCACACCCTCATCAGGGCGGTGAAACTTTTTGATAGCTGTTTCGATAATTTCTAGCGTCGCGGCTGTAGAACGCAAAAACGGCTCATGGGTTCGGTTTGAATCCCCGGAAGGTATCCCCGCAGTCAAAGACTCATCTTGAATTAAGGGAGCGATAAAAGCTCGTATTCCCACTTCTTGATAAGCACGCACCGCCGCAGCGATGGTTTCTAACTCTTGCCCTGGAATTAGTACCAGATGATCTACTACACTTGTACCACCAGATAACAGAGTTTCTACGGCTGTGCCTAAAGCACTCAGATAAATTTGCTCAGTGTCGATGCTGGCAAAATCATACAGTTCCGCTAACCATAATTCTAACGGCAAAGGGGACATGATGCCACGTTGCCACATTTCTGATGAATGGGTGTGAGCGTTGATCAAACCCGGTAGTAATAGCTTATGACTGCCATTGATTGCCGTACCGACAACATCTAAATGAGGAGCGATGGCAGCGATTTTACCATCTATAATCTGTACATCTGTCGTAGTGTAACCGTCATCGGTGGCAATCAAAACATTTTGAATTGTAAACCGCATGATTTTAACCTTGATTAAGTAATTAAACTCTCAACAGCATTTCAAGTTACAACATAGAAAATATAGTTAAGTATGGCAATTTATGGAGCAGCCGTTACGGAGATTGGGAGTTTTACCAAATGCGTGGATGGTGAATCAAGCGATCGCAGATATTACCCGTCCTCAAAAGACTCCACAATCAGTTATCTTACCAACAGAAACAAAAACACTGCGCCTCGACTTGGCAAAATCTGCCATCCTCGTCATCGATATGCAAAACGATTTCTGTCACCCTGATGGGTGGTTAGCGCATATTGGTGTGGATGTCACTCCAGCCCGTAAACCGATTGTACCTTTAAATCACTTACTTCCAGAACTACGGGCGGCAAATGTGCCTGTAATTTGGGTAAATTGGGGTAATCGTCCCGACTTACTGAATATTAGTGCCGGTTTACTTCATGTCTACAACCCTACAGGTGAAGGTGTAGGTTTAGGCGATCCATTACCGAAAAACGGTGCTAAGGTACTAATAGCAGATAGTTGGGCGGCGGCGGTAGTAGACGAACTCCCCCAGTTACCAGAAGATATTCGTGTGGATAAATATCGCATGAGTGGCTTTTGGGACACTCCTTTAGATAGCATCCTGCGAAACTTGGGGATAACTTCCTTATTCTTTGCGGGTGTGAACGCTGATCAATGTGTATTAACTACCTTATGCGATGCTAACTTTCTTGGTTATGACTGCATTTTAATTAAAGACTGTACTGCTACAACGTCCCCTGATTATTGTTGGCTAGCGACGTTATATAACGTCAAACAATGTTTTGGTTTTGTTACCGATTCCCAAGCAATTTTAACAGCCCTAAATCATCCTGAAGCAACAGGAAGGGAATAACAATGTACGCTACTCGTTGTGTAATTCCTGTAATTAAATCTCCCAAAGATTATCAGGTTTACCGCATCAGTCCCCACGACACAAATCGGTTAGCAATTATCTTTGATTCCACAAATGCTAACACTTCTCTCACTTGCTGTGTAGAAATTTTTGATGTCGGCGGGCAAACACCACCAAATCGTCATCAATGGGCGGTAGAAATGTTTTTTGTCCTCAAAGGAAAAGGTATTGCTATGTGTGATGGGAAAAAAGTCCCCATTGCCGCCGGAGATAGTTTATTAGTCCCACCAACGGGAATTCATTTGATTAAAAATACAGGTTCTACCCGGTTGTACACTTTAACAATTATGGTTCCCAATGAAGATTTTTCTGAATTAATTCGTAGTGGTACACCACAGGAATTGGACGCTGAAGATATGGCAGTATTAAGAGGTTTATGATTATAGTGGTTCTCTATTCATTGAGGTACAGAAAAAATAATTGAACGCAGATGTACGCAGATAAACGCGGATGAATTTGTATTCTATCCGGTTGCAATCGGCTATAAATATAAAATGATCAGGATATAGATACCCGATTTCTTAAAGAAGTCGGGTATCTGGACATGATGTTTTTTAATTTGAGCTAGTTAATAATTATGAAATCAATATTGACAAACACATCAAATTATGTTTTAAAACCTAAAAGTGAAGATAGTTTTGCTATTACCTTTGCGCCATTATCTTTAGAAGAAGTCTACACTAAAGCTGATGACCCTGCCAATGGTGCAATAGTGGTGATGAGTGGTATGGTTCGTAATCAAACTGATGGAAAACCTGTTGTTTCTCTAGAATACCAAGCATACGAACCAATGGCTTTACGAGTGTTTTATCAAATTGCTGCTGATATTCGCGCAAAGTGGTTTGATGTTAACCGGGTAGTAATTCACCATCGCATCGGGCGTTTACAAATTGGCGAAATTAGTGTTTTAGTAGCAGTAGGTTGTCCTCATCGTAGTGAAGCGTTTGAAGCTTGTCGTTATGCTATTGATACCCTCAAACATAATGCGCCAATTTGGAAAAAGGAACATTGGGCTGATGGTTCTAGCAGTTGGGTAAGTATTGGTGCTTGTGAACAATCAGACGCAAATTGTTAAATAGTCTTTTGTAGGGTGCGTCAGAAGAGATAATTTGGCAACAATGAACTTATTTTCGGCATCTGACGCACCCTACTCATGTGCCAGCACATTTATTTGATAAAATCAGCTACGTTGAAAGTTTTTCCTTCTACTGTAACTTGGTCTGTTAATTCTAATTTTTTTCCGCGTCGAGTTTCGACTATACCGTTAACTTTGATATCACCATTAACAATCATCATTTTAGCTTGACCGCCAGTTGGGGCTACACCGATAAACTTTAAAAATTGGTCGAGTTTAATCATTGATTTGATGCTTGGAGAAAAGAATTAATACCGTTTCTTGATGTTGCTTGCGTGGCGTAGCCATAGACGCGCTTGATTCTTAAATGTAGAGACGTTGCATGCAACGTCTCTACTTTAAGGCTTGACAAACATTATCTTAAAATTATATATCAATTCACCTGTTAATTATACCGCAGAAATCGCACAAACTTGTAAACCAACGGGTGTGTTAATGATGATTGATTCTACCCCAAAAACTTGGGCGATCGCGTGAGGAGTTAGCACGGTTGCTGGTGTACCAACTTCCCACAGTTGACCTTGTTTTAACAAGGCAATGCGGGAACTATAACGCGCAGCTAAGTTTAATTCATGTAAAACTGTGACAATGGTAATTTCTTGTGATTGATTCAGTTGTTTGAGGAGTTCTAACAGTTGTAATTGGTAGTTGATATCTAAATAAGTTGTCGGTTCATCTAATAGTAAAACTTTCGGTTCTTGGGCTAAGGCTAAAGCTAAAAAAGCCCGTTGTCTTTCTCCACCAGAAAGGTTTTCAACTAGGCGATCGCTAAATTTTTCTAGTTGAGTTTTTTGCATAGCTGTCTCAACTTTCTGCCAATCTTCGGCGGTTAATTCCCATTGCCACCAAGGTTGATGCGGTGTACGTCCTAAACTGACTAATTGTCGCACTGTTAAGCCCACAGGAATTGTTTGTTGTTGCGGTAACAATGCCAATTTCTGAGCAACTAAATGCGGCGGTTGGGTATGAATTGCTTTACCATCTAAAAGTACAGTTCCTTGTTGTGGGGAGAGAATGCGACTGAGTAATTTTAGTAAAGTAGACTTACCAGAACCATTCGCACCAACTAAACTTAACCATTCTCCTGTTTGCAGAGTCAGGTTAATATCTTTAACGATGGGAATAACGGTATAACCACCAGTGAGGTTTTGTAATTCAATAGGCATTTTGATCAATTCAAAATTCAAAATTCAAAATTAAAAATGGTTTTGCATGATGTAGAGGTTCTGCACTAGAAAGACTCTACTATTTATTCAACCCAGATGAACGGCGATATAGTAACCAGATAAACAAAGGTGAACCTAGCAAAGCTGTCACAGAACCTACAGGAAGTTCTACAGCACCTAGTCTAGAGAGTAAATCTGCAAAGGTGAGTAACCATGCACCAGCTAAGGCGGATAATGGTAACACAAAGCGATGGTCTGTACCGACAATTAGACGCACACCGTGAGGGACAACTAAACCCACAAACCCGACTAAACCGCTAATACTGACTGCACCGGCGGCTAATAATGTAGCAACACCACCGATTAATAAGCGCGATCGCGTTAATGATACTCCCAAACCAACAGCTAAGTCATCTCCCAACGCCAGCACATTCACAGACCTAGCTAGTAACCATCCCCCCAGTAATGCCATCATAATATAAGGGCCAGCCGTGGCAATTTCTCGCCAACCCCGACCATTTAAGCTACCCACCAGCCAACTCAGTGCTATTTGAATTTGACCATCTTCCGCCAACAGCAGCAATGTACTTTGCACAGCACCCAACAAAGAACTAACTGCAACTCCCCCTAAAATCAATCTTTCGACGGAGATACTCGAACCCGCACGACCCAGTAAAATCACAATAGCTGAAGTTATAATTGCCCCTATCCATGCCGCTAGGGGAATAGCAATTGGGAATACTTGCAAGACTATCATCACAATTACAATTAGCCCCGCGCCGGCGGAAATGCCTAAAATAAAAGGGTCAGCTAAACTATTGCGTAACATTCCCTGTAATAACGCCCCTGACATTCCCAAGGCTGCACCCACGATACACGCCGCCGTGATGCGTGGTAGACGTAAATCCCAGATAATTGTTTGTTTGATGGGGTCGCCTTCTCTAAGAATAGCTTGCCATAATTCGCCAAGAGTTAAGGGTACTGCGCCTTGAGCCAGAGATAAAGCGAGAGTGAAGATTAATCCTGTCACTAACAGCAAGACAGCCCAGAATATGCGCTGTTTCACCCAAATAGTCTGCAATTGCCGAGTTATATGGCGGTACATTATCGTTATAGGGGGAGCGATCGCTGTAATATATCTACATACTAATATTTTCCCAATTCTTTGGTTGAGCCTGTGTAATAGTAGGAAATTGGCGGAGATATTATTGTTATTCAGTGATAAAAGCAAGCTTTATAGAGCTTATTAGGTATTTATATCTATTAATATCCTATTTTTCCCATAAATACCAAAAAAACCCCCCTTTAGGGGGATAGAGCAATAGATATTAGTTCGTAGTACAATCTAATTTGTATAGTTAATTCGTCTACGATCACGGTGATCACTGTGGTCGTTTCTTTTATTCTAATTTATCCGGCTATCAACTGGGGTGAGGGGTCATAGCTCCCACCACACTCTAGGCTAAAAAAGTCTACCCTAGAGAATTGACCAAAAAATTGCCACATACAAAGTTTGACCCCTTCGCCTACCAGAGTGGATGATAAATGAGCAGTCAGTGAGACAGTATTAGCCGATACGCTCAACTAAAGGAGGTGCGCTAGAACCATTACCTTGTTGAGCTTGTCTATTTTGGGGTGTACCGTGCAGTTGTTCTGGGGGTTGTGGTGGTTGTGGTTCTGGCCCTACAGCTTGGGGGTTAGCAACATACTGAAATTCACCTTTACCATCCATTGAACGACCTTTAGCCCAACGACCTTCAGCACTTTCATTACCTTCGGAATGATTCCAAAATTGGTAGGCAAATTCCCGTTTTTCTAATTCCAATGGGAAGGAACTGGGAACAGGTGTGGTTTCTAGTCCAGACTGTTCTAAATCCTCAATTGCTGCCAACCAGAGGTTTTGGTGCATGGTATCACGGGCAATCATAAAACTCAAGGTATCTTTCACCCCTGGATCATCCGTCATCTCATACAATCTGACTGCTTGCAAGCGTCCCTGACTTTCGGCGTGGAGATTAGAGCGAAAATCAGCTAAAAGATTACCACTAGCAACAATAAACCGACCATTCCAAGGAAAGCCTACACTATCAGCCGGCATTGCACCCAAACCGGAAACAATCGCGTGCTGGGGGTTCATGGCAGCGTTCATGATTACATCTCGTGGGTTAGTACCACCCATCACAGCACCAACTACCGCATCTCTCACACCCTCCTCTTGCACTTCCAGGGGTGCTTTATCTAAAAGATGGGCAATCATGGTAGCTAGCATCTCAATGTGACCGATTTCTTCAGTCCCCACATCTAGCAGCATATCCCGATATTTGGCAGGGCCGCGACAATTCCAACCTTGAAATAGGTACTGCATCATTACAGTCATTTCCCCAAAAGTGCCGCCGATGAGTTCTTGTATTTTCATCGCGTAAACTGCATCTGGCTTTTCTGGGGGCTTGAAATATTGCAGTTTTTTGGAATGATAAAACATTTCGCTTCCTAATAAGTGACAGATTTCCAGCGCACAAAATTAATTTTTGTGTAGGTTATTTCTTCTAGGAAACTGTTTCAATTTCTTATTTACATCAGTCGATAGTTGTATAAAAATATAAGTTATTGAACTTAAATTTAATTCTCTAGTTGGACTAGATAAATAATAGGATTTGCCTCACGCAGAGACGCAGAGAGCAAGATTGGATAAGATAAGATAGTTTGTAGGGTGGGCATTGCTTGAGATTTACTCAAGCTTTGAGTTTTATATTGTTGGCAATGCCCACCTATGATGTTTGAGAATGGTGGAAGATGGAAAATTATTGTTAATTTTCGTCGCGCCCATGAATATGAGCCGGGGGGCTGGTGGCTTCCACAGCCGTAAATGGTTCTAGAATGTTGTAGTGGTGGTTTGCTCCTTTGGGAACTACCCAAGAACTTCCGGGTTCTAGTAATATCATTTGCCCTTCAATGTGCAACTCTGCACGTCCATTAATTACATAACCAACTGTTTCATATTCACGACTGGTTGGTTGTTTATCTGCACTGGGTTGTTCATTTTCCCAAAGGCGCATAGAAATAGTTTTGCCTGATGCTAAATATTTCTGACCAAGTTTACCTTTGGGGGAATGGGTAGAGTCTATTTTTTTCACGCTGGTATCACTCATAGTTTTAGCTTTTTCCTTATGGTTTGAGTACAACTTTGATGCAGTTATCTTGTTTGTGTTTAAAAATTTTGTAGCCGTGGGGTGCTTGTTCTAAGGGTAGAGTATGGGTGATGACAAATGTGGGGTCAATGTCACCGTTTTGGATGCGTTCTAATAATGGTTTTAAGTATTTATGAACGTGTGTCTGTCCCATTTTGAAGGTTAGACCTTTGTTCATCGCAGCACCCATCGGTATTTTGTCGAGGAAGCCACCATACACACCCGCGAGTGAAACATGACCACCCTTAGCACAAGACACCATTACCTGCCGTAATGCGGTGGGGCGGTCTGTTTCTAAGCGGACGGTTTGTTTTACTTGGTCGTAAAACGCCATCACATCTGTACCGTGGGCTTCCATGCCGACTGCATCAATGCAAGCGTCGGGGCCGCGTCCGCCGGTCATTTCTTTGAGGGCTTCCCCAATATTGACTTGTTCGTAGTTGAGAACTTCGGCTTGACCGTATTCTTTAGCCATTTGTAGGCGTTCGGGAATGCGGTCAAAGGCAATGACTCTTTCTGCACCCAGCATATATGCGCTTTTGATGGCAAATTGTCCGACTGGGCCACAGCCCCAAACGGCGACAATATCACCGGGTTTGATGTTGCAGTTTTCTGCGGCCATGTAGCCTGTCGGGAAGATGTCTGTTAAAAATAGCACTTGCTCATCTGTAAGATTTTCGGGGATTTTCAGCAAGCCGACATCCGCAAAAGGTACACGGGCGTATTCTGCCTGACCGCCAGCGTAACCGCCAAATAAGTGCGAGTAGCCAAATAGACCTGCTGGTGAATGTCCCATTTGCAGTTCTACCATCCAGGCGTTAGGGTTGGAGTTATCGCACAAAGACCATAATTGCCGTTGACAGAAGAAGCAGGAACCGCATGATATGGTGAAGGGAACAACCACGCGATCGCCTACTTTCACATTTTTAACGGCACTTCCTAATTCAACTACTTCCCCCATGAATTCATGACCGAGAATATCACCCTTTTCCATTGTGGGGATATAGCCATCATATATATGTAAATCTGAGCCACAAATTGCCGTAGAAGTAATTTTAATAATCGCATCACGCGGGTTAAGAATTTTCGGGTCTGGTACTGTCTCAACTCGCACGTCGTTTGCTCCATGCCAGCAAACTGCTTTCATAGTGATTAGTCCTTAGTTATTAGTCATTAGTCATTAGTCAGTAGAGACATGACTATTTTTTTGATCAGAAGACGCTCTATGAGCGTCTATATGTCTGTTAAGATAGTTATGATTTTTAAATCTATCTTCTCATTTCTCTCACCGACTCAGGTTGTTGGTAATAACCGCGTGGGGTTCCCGTGACTGGCTCAACTGTTTTTTCTACTCTTCTTTGTACAGATTTTTGAAACTCTTTTGTGGCTCTAGGTGTTTCTTCGTCTAAATTTAACTTTTCACGCACAGTATCAGCAGTTTCTTTTAGTCTTTCTTGGGCATTTCTCACTTGAGTATCATTTCTAATGCTTTCATTTTCTGGAGTGCCTTTGTAATAAATCCCCTCTGGAGTTTTAACATCCGCTTGGGCAATCATTGCACTACTGGATATAAAACACTGACCTAAAAAGAAGGTAGCTCCTATGAGACAAACAATTAAAACTTGACGCAGCAAAAAATTTTGTAACCAAGAAAGTACACGGTTCATAAATAGCCTCAATTACATTATGTGTACAATGTTGGCACCAGCGATGTAATGAAACATCTTTTCTAGGTGGGATTTATTAATATGTAATTAGTCGCATTCTCTATCTATGACTTCTGACTAAATACTGATTAAATGTTGCATTAAAACTCTCTTGTGGGATAAGCTCTCTAGCCCGTCCGGTGCAGGCTAGAAGCCCGCACCACAAGAACTATATTTTTGCACTACTTTAGCCTTGCGACGCTACTACAATTTTTTTGCATCAATTTAGTCGTGTCAGTCCACTACAAAATTACACCACTCACTACTCTCTATTCCCTATCTCAAGGTTTGAGAACAACTTTGATACAGTTATCTTGTTTTTGTTGAAAAATATGATAGGCGTGGGGGGCTTGTTCTAGTGGTAATTGATGGGTAACTACAAATGATGGATCAAGTTTGCCGTCTAAGATGAGTTGTAGTAACAAGTGCATATATTTCTGTCCGTGCATTTGTCCCATTCTGAAGGTTAGACCTTTATTAAAAGCCGCACCAAAAGGCATTTTGTCTACAAATCCCCCATAGACACCCATGATGGAAAGAGTACCACCTTTACGACAAGCCACCATCATTTCTCGTAATACATGGGGACGATCAGTTTCGAGTCTGAGTTTTTGCTTTGTTTGGTCATAGAAATCTTCTATACCTATACCATGAGCTTCTAAACCAACGGCATCAATGCAAGCATCAGGCCCTTGTCCGCCTGTCATTTCTTTTAATGCTTCCCCGGCATTGACTTCTTCATAATTAATAACTTTGGCTTTGGCGTAGGTTTTCGCCATTTCTAAACGTTCAGGAAAGCGGTCTATGCCGATGACTTTTTCTGCACCCATCATATAAGCACTAATCATGGCAAATTGTCCGACAGCACCGCAACCCCACACGGCTACAGTATCACCGGGTTGAATATCACATAATTCTGCACCCATGTAGCCTGTAGGGATAGCATCGGAGATGAATAACAACATCTCGTCTGATAAATCTGGCGGTACTTTCACCACACCGACATCGGCGAAGGGTACGCGCACATATTCAGCTTGTGCGCCGGCGATACCACCTAACAGATGAGAGTAGCCGTAAATAGCGGAGGTGATATTGCCAAATAATATTTCTTCCATCCAACCCTTCGGGTTAGAGTTGTCACACAATGACCACATATCATGTTGACAATAGTGGCATCTACCACAGCCTATTACAGAAGGAACAACAACGCGATCGCCTACTTTTAAATTGTTGATTTCCTTACCAACTTCTACCACTTCCCCCATAAATTCGTGACCAATTATATCACCCTGTTGCATTGTGGGGATATAGCCACCATAAATATGTAAATCTGAGCCACAAATTGCTGTAGAAGTAACTTTAATAATCGCATCACGCGGGTTAAGAAGTGTAGGTTCTGGCACTGACTCCACCCGCACCTCATTAGCACCATACCAGCAAACTGCTTTCATAGTCATTAGTCATTAGTAATTAGTCGTTAGTCATTAGTTATGAGTCATTAGTTTTTCTCCTCCGCTCCCTTGCCTCACTTCCTATCTTCCGGGAAGTGTAGAACAAAGAATTATTTGACCACATCATCTAAATTCCGTTGTCTTGCTTTGACAAATAATTTCTCAAGCTGAAAGTCACAAAGTTTAATTTTGTTTAATTTTGAGTCCAGCTTGTGATGTGGTCAAATAATCTACTGCTCTACAGTAATTAAATCTGTTGCTGTTTTTACTCTGCCTAAAGTAACAAAAGATGGTTATTGATTGCTCTCACCTAACTGGTGCGCTTGCACAGATGGCAGTTCAGTAGATTTGGTTGAGAGAGGTTTAAATGGCTTGAATGTGTTGATATCTACACAGTTGGTACTATCTAGCTTCACTCTAAGTTCAGAACTGAAAGTAACTAGCTGCTCGACGAGAGCCTGGCGGTCAGTTAAGCAGCCTTTGATTGCCATGAGTTCTCCCAAAGTCCATTCATAAAGATGTCTGTCTGCATTGTTAATAATCACAGTCAGTTCATTCCTGATTCTCAAAATTTGGTTGAGAATCTCGTCTACTTTCACATTGATCAAATTGGCAATTAGGATGTTGAAGGAATCTCTGTCTCCGATAATATTGATCATTTCATCAACATACTGTCTAACCAGATTGATGAATGTTTGATTCCACTCGTTACGGACATTCTCAATTTTGATGTCAACATCTCTGTAGATGTTATGAATTTTGTTGTTAATTTCTGCGCTATTAACAATGAAATTTAGCATTCTGTTATTAATTTCATTGCTATTCAACACAACACTCTCAATTCTTTGGTGTATTTGAGAATTATTGTGGAAGATATTCTGAATCTTCTGGGTGATTTGCTCGTTATCAAAGATTTGGTTAATAACAACTTGATTATTAGTTACATTGTGCTGTAAGCGGTGATCAATGTACTGGTTAAGCTCAATATTGTTATTAACAATTCTCTGAGTAATTAATCTTGTAAATCCCTCTCTACCACCTATTACGTTGATTAATTCATCAACTTGTTCTGTCACCAGACTGATGAATGTCTCATTCCACTCTTGGCGGATATTATTAATCTTGTTGTTGATTTCAGTACTGTTAGCCACAACATTGACAATAGCATGATTAACTTCGGTATTGTGGTTAACAGTTTGCTCTAAACGTTGGTCAAGGTACTGGTTGAATACATCATTATCATTGATAATGTTTTGGGTAATCAGTTGGATGTGGTTTTGTATCTTTTGCTCAAAAGAATTGTCTATTTCCTGGCTAACGTAGTGATTAAACTCATTACTGTTAGCTATATTCTGAGTTATTAGGTTAATGTTGTTGTGTATCTTCTGCTCGAAGGTATTGTCTATTTGCTGATTAACCTGCTGGTCAATGTAATGATTGAATTCCTGCTTATTGACGATATTGTTGATAATCAGTTCAATGTTGTTGCGTACTTTTTCCTCGAAATTATTATCGATTTGCTGACTGACATACTGATTAAATTCAGTATTGTTGTTGACAATGGTTTGAGTAATTAAGTTGACGTTGTTGCGTATATTCTGCTCGAAGGTTTGGTTGATTTGCTGATTAACTTGTCGCTCGATGTACTGGTTGAGTTCTTGCTGATTAACAATGTTGTTGATAATTAAGCTAACGTTATTACGTATTCTTTGCTCGAAGGTTTGGTCAATGTACTGATTGATTTGCTGGTTAATGTTCTCCGTTACTTTTCTGTTAATCTTATCTTGTAAAATCCTCTCTAAATAGCCAGACAAACCCTGTAAATGCTGATTGAAGCTAAACTCTACTTGCTGCAAATAGGCATCCATCGAAAACTTGACTTTTGCCACTTCTACAGACAGATTTTTAAAATGTTTCTCATAGTGTTTCAATAGCCACTGTTCGAGTTGATCCCAATATTTAGCTTCAAGGGTTACATCAGTTTCATCTATCACGCCGATAGAAGTATTAATCTGCTGTAACTGCTCTTCCCACTTCTTCTTAAATTCTTCCTCATTAAAATGGAAGGTGAATTCTGGTGCATTACCCACCAGTTCACGACTGACAGACCCACCATTACCTTCAGTTGTGATCACAGTCTTGCCTGTAACAGTTTTTCCTGTTTGCTGTTGACTGAATTGATGATTTTCTTGCTTTCTATATGCTTCAGTTAATTCATCTGCACTGAGTGACTTGATTTCTAGAATAATCTGACCTTCATTATCTTCTTTGTAGGTGTCAAAAAATAAACCTGTGAGTGTAGTTTTTTCTTTGACCTCTAAAACTACTTCATCCTTGAGACCATTTAATGAAACCCAGGTCTCTTCAGTTTCAATGCCTGTCAGTTTGGTAACAAATTTTCCACCTTTGAGCAAAATTAATGCCCAAGGTTCTATATTAAATTTTTTATGGTCTGACCAATAGGTAGCATTGCCTTGACGAATTTTTATGCGATAATTACCTGGGTTCAATTCAACAAAGTTAGAACCGGATTGTTTGAGAGTTGACAGGTAATTGTCATCAAGAAGATAACAGTTTTGTTTGCTATCTACTGTGAGATTTACAGGATTAAAAAATTGCTTGTCGCTAGTGATTAGTAGGTTAATTGAACCACTATTATCTTCCTTATTAAAATCAAAGAACAAAGCATTAAGAACTGCTCTTTCTTTGACTTCTAGCTTTAAAGTATCATTGTATCCATTTAAAGTTGTCCAGGTTGCGCCTACCTCTAAACCTGTATTTTTGTTGATAAATTTACTACCATTGTCTCCATATATCCACAGTAGCACAAAAGGCTCACCTGGTGTTTTGGTGTTGCTGTAGCTATACCGACCCCCAGTAATCTTGATATCAAAATTACCTTTATCAAAAACAAAAGTTGTTGCAACATTTTGTTGCAAATTGTTCATGTGGTTAGCATCGATAACATAACAATGGGTTTTAGTATCGATAGTTAAAGACTTCATATTTTTCTCCTCGAAAGCTTTAAGACCTTGCGAAACTTTTGAATTTTCAGAGTTATCTTCTAGGTTGACTTCTGGAGTGATTTCGGTAGGATTTATATAGCTATAGCTTCTGCGATCGCTCGTACTTGTTTCTTTGTTTTGCTGTCGCATGAAACTAAATATTTTTGTCACTAAACTACATATTCCCATAGTTACAAGCTCATACGAGTGTTAAAAATATAGGGTTTAGTCTGCTTTATAGATAAATGACTGCATTTTTTAGTGTGTATCTCATTCGATTAAAAATCATGAAAAGATAGATAACTAAATTTTATTGGTCTTAATTGTTCAAATACTAAATTAGAATGCTTGTTAATTTTTAATCCAAATTTTCGTGCATTAGTAAGACTCAAACCTCTTTCTTAAGAAAGAAACCTATTGACGATTATTGTGGTGACTGGCACAACAGTAATCATATCTATTGACAAGCATTCTACTATTTTCTACCAACAAAATTCATGAATAACAAGCAGTGGTATTAGAATTAAAAGACATATTTCTAAAGTAGTAAAAGATGTTATAGTAAGTTTAGGTTGTCCATGCTAACCAGACAGTATCAATGGACATAAACGCAAAAAAAACGCTGCTCTCCGGCGAACGAAAGAGTAAGTGAGTTCAATCAATTCAGGTGAAATTTTGGCAATTAGTTCTAGATTTTCAGCATAAAAACCTGATTTTTATTGATGAATCAGGTTAAAATTTATTTGTCTGATTTTTCTTGAGTCCGATTCGCGTCTTCTTCTACTTCCTCCCAGAAGGTTGTCCTTGGGTGGTGGCGATTTCCCCGGCTTCCATGAGCATTTTGAAGCGGCGTAATTCGTCGCCGATTTGTTGTTCTGGTTCTTCACCGAAAAGTTTGGCGAATATTGCCGCTAATGTTCCGCCTGGGGGATTGTATTCTAAAACTACTTTGACTTCTGTACCGCGATCGCCTGGGGCTTTTTTAAACCTCACAAAACCAGAGTTTTCCACATCTGCACCTTCGACGGAAGCCCAAGAAATAAACTCATTTTCTCGATCTTCTAAAATGTCTGCATCCCATTCTACGCTGTTACCTAAAGGTGCATTGGCTATCCAGTGAGAACGTCTATCATTGTAGACTCTGACATATTTGAGATGCTTCATAAATGTGGGCAGATTCTCAAAGTTATGCCAATAACGGTAAAGTTCCTCTGCTGGTTTATCAATTGTCACCGTTTTTTCAACTTTGATTGGTTTATTCAAACCGATAGCTGCTTGCACTTGCTCAATTGTGCTATGTTTGGTTGCTTTTTGGGCAACAACGCCACCACCAGCTAAAGCCGTCAGCACTCCCCGCAAAGAGGCTTGTTTTAAACCCGTCAAAACTAACGCCCCATCCCTAATTAGAGATGCCCAACGCTCCATTTCGCCGGCTTGTGTCTGTTTTTCTCCTGATGTCAAAGTCATACCAATTCAAAATTCTCTCATTCAAAATTCAAAATTAAACAGATGTCTTGTAGGGTGCGTCAGACTTTTTCATATCTGACGCACCCTACTAATATGTCAGTCGCCTAAATCCTGATTAAATCACTTCTAACTTTTGCTCCTCATCTCCCTCAACTCCCCTACTCCCTCACATTCAAACAGCCGCCCCAGTTGTAGGCTTGGGAGGCTGCACTTCAGTAGTAGCCATACGTCTGCGATATAAGTCTGCTAATCGCTGTTCGTATTTGAGTAAGTCGTGGTATATTTCTTTAAAAATGGCGGTGGCAACTGGGTCAGTGAACATAGCACACAAGTTACCAATATCACCCAAACCTGTCTGCACATCACCCAAGGCGCAACGCAACTGATAGATATCATCGCTACCTGTGAAGGCGGATTTGACTTTGGCGTATTGATTAGCAATGTTTGCTCCAAACGAAGGTTTTTCACCCAGCTTGTGGAGATAGGTTTCTAGCCTTTCAATATGACGTTGTTTATTAGTAATCATTTCTTGAAACAACGCCTTGAGTTGTGTATCTGATTCTTTATCGGCGTATTTCTCCAAAGCTTCTAGGGAATAACGCTCACCACCTAAAGCAGTATTGATACCTCTAAGAATCTCTCCTTTAGTGGAACCACCCCAAGCATCGGCGATTTTCCACCATTCGGCACTGGTATCATTTTCATCTGGTAATGCTGCGTCTTTACCACCGTAACCCAGACGGCTTAATATTGCGGTGGTGAAAATTGCTAAATCTCCGGGTTCACGGGATGTGATGAGATTTCCGTCAACTACTAGGGGATTATCGAGGTAATTCGCACCAGCATTAATCATATCTTTGCTGATAGAACTAAAACCAGTGGCTCGCTTACCTTTGAGTAAATCACCTTCTATTAAAAGTTGTGGCCCGTGACAGACGGCTGCTACCCATTTACCTTGCTGCATTGCTGCTTGTACAAAGCGGACTGTGTTGGGGTTGCGGCGCATTTTATCAGGAGCCATACCACCAGGAATGACTACGGCATCAAATTCGGAAGCGATCGCCTCTGTAGTGGTAGCATCAGCTTGTGTCGAAAGTTTGCCGCGTTTACCCTTATATTTTTCATTCATCCGCGAACCCAGCACTACTACCTCAAACCCGGCTTGTTTTAGCCCATGACAAGGAATAATAAATTCTGTATCTTCTACTGCTTGTTCAATCAGAATAGCTACTCTTTTCTTAACTGCATGATGATTATTGTTAGTCATATTCTTTCCTTTTTATTGGTCTACCAATCTGTACTTTTTCAGGGGAAATTTTAAATTTTTTATGCTGGTATTTCACTACTGGGTGATTTCCCAAACATTTCTTCATAATCCTGCGAAAAATGATGATGCAGTTTGGCAAATTCTTCAGGCTTGACGGCATTCTGCAAAACTGCAAACACAGCCCGCACATGAATTGCTGTTGTTGTTGGTTCTATATCCTCTTTTTCACTCACACGCACAATAAAATTTTGCAAATTAAAATCCTGATCAGGTTGTCCTTCTCTCCCTCGCAAACAGCCACCTAATTCCTGTGGTAGTTGACTGGCTAAATCTTGTGCTTCATCACCTGAAATCCGTTCTTTAATTGTTTCTAGTGTGGCACGAGTAGCGCGTTCTGCTTCTTCACGAGAGTTAGATTGAGCGAGGCTTTGCACATGGGTAATAAACTCAGTGTATTCCACTTTTCTCTCCCCTATATACAATTCAAAATTCAAAATTCAAAATTCGTTTTTTATTTACAATATTCTTTTTAATAATCAGCTTATTTACTGGCAATTAATTAAATTGGGCATTTCAATAATATTTAACTAACAAAAAAAATAGTTATGAGTAGGTAAGTTTCATCTAAATCTTTTTATTTTCAAGTTGAGAACTCCTAGCTCATAACTACCGAATTCAACTACAACAACTACAAGTGGCTTGACCTTGATTTCATACTCTTAAAGTATGCTGTCATAGCAATTTTTCCGTCGTTCTTAGGAAATAGATTCTTTTATGCCGAAAGTTGTACAACCTTTGTAGTACAACATGAAGACAAGAAAACGTTATTGTGTGGGTATAGAAAAGGCTAAAATTATGACAGAGCAAAATAATCATCAAAATAATCAAGATAATCAAGAAGAAATTAAATATGATGATTTGCCACAGGAAGTTACAGAATCCTATGGAACTGGTGTAAAAGACCTACCAGGATACAATATTGGTGGGCGATCGCTGCAAGTCAAAAGACATGAGTACACAGATACCAGTCCCGAACTCACCGGTGGTGACATTGATGCTTATTGGCAAGATGCAGACGCAGTAGGCGATGAAGCGGTGGGTGGTACTGCTCCCACACCCGATCAAAATGTCACAGAAGATATAGAAAAAGCTGTGGGATTGGAAATGAACGATAAAGCATTTCTCCGCACCAACGACATTTTAGAACAGCGTGATGATAGACGCTGGGAATTAGACCCCAAGTCTTCAGAAGATTATGAAGAACGCAGGTAGAAACTGGGGATAAGGAAGCGGAGGGAGCAGAGGAGTTTTTTTCCCCAAAATTCAAGAATTTTGAATTTTGAATTTTGAATTTTGAATTGATCTGCCCCAATCCCCAATCCCCAATCCCTAGATAACTAAGGCACAATTAACACAGGACAAGGTGACAAGTTAATCACGCGAGTTGTAACGCTATCAGTTGCACCTTCTTCGGTTAAGCCTAGTCCCCGACAACCCATAATGATTAAATTTGCGCCGATTTCGTCGGCGACATCGCAGATGGTAAAGGCTGGTTTACCTTGCCTTTCCATAATTTCTGATGTGATACCTTGCTGAGAAAATAAAGCTTGGGCATCTGCTAGCAGTTTAGCAACGGCTGCTGGTGACACCATAGGATCAGTAGTTGGCGCGTCTGGTGGTGATTCTTCAACCACAGACAGCAGCACTAACCGACTACCATATTGCTGTACAATGTTGGCGACAACATCGGCAGCTTCCCGCGCTTCCCGACTTTGATCAATTGGAAATAATACTGTCTTGAACATATATCTCTCCTCAGCACCCCCTACTCCGGTAAAATTTTGATGGTTCTACTTTCAAAACGATAACAAAAAGGCAATCAGGAGGGTTTGGCAGTGTCCAAAAAAACTTTAGCAAGTTTATCTGCGGCTGATATTTCTGGTAAACGCGCCTTCGTGCGGGTTGACTTTAATGTGCCTGTGGATGATCAAGGCAACATCACAGATGATACTCGCATTCGTGCTGCTCTACCAACCATTCAAGATTTAACGCAGAAGGGTGCTAAGGTCATTTTAGCAAGCCATTTTGGTCGTCCCAAAGGTGTGGATGACAAATTGCGTCTAACTCCGGTTGCAAAGCGTCTGTCTGAGTTATTGGGGCAAGAAGTCGTTAAAACTGATGACTGTATTGGCGATGAAGTCGCGGCAAAAGTGGCAGCTTTACAAAATGGTCAAGTTCTGTTACTAGAAAATGTCCGTTTTTATAAAGAAGAAGAGAAAAACGACCCAGAATTTGCT
Organism: Anabaena sp. 4-3; assembly: GCF_001597745.1. GTDB lineage: Bacteria > Cyanobacteriota > Cyanobacteriia > Cyanobacteriales > Nostocaceae > Trichormus. Next base: position 158,764 of record NZ_LUHJ01000061.1, read on the forward strand.
AAAAAGCTGGCTGCTAATGCCGATTTTTATGTAAATGATGCTTTCGGTACTGCACACCGCGCCCATGCTTCTACTGAAGGTGTGACTAAATACCTGAGTCCTTCTGTGGCTGGTTATTTGATTGAGAAGGAATTGCAGTATTTACAAAGCGCAATTGAACAGCCTCAACGTCCTTTAGCCGCGATTGTGGGTGGTTCTAAGGTTTCTAGTAAAATCGGTGTCATTGAAACTCTGCTTGAGAAGTGCGACAAGCTAATCATTGGTGGTGGGATGATTTTCACCTTCTACAAAGCCCGTGGTTTAAATGTGGGTAAGTCTTTGGTAGAAGAAGATAAGCTGGAATTGGCGAAGTCTTTGGAAGCTAAGGCGAAAGAGAAGGGTGTTACCTTCCTATTACCTACAGACATCGTATCTGCTGATAAATTTGCCCCCGATGCTAATGCTACCACCGTCAGCATTGAAAATATTCCGGCTGATGGTATGGGTTTGGATATCGGGCCTGATTCTGTCAAAGTTTTCCAAGCAGCTTTGGCTGATTGTAAAACTGTGATTTGGAACGGGCCTATGGGTGTATTTGAGTTTGATAAATTTGCTGTAGGTACAGAAGCGATCGCTCGTACTCTAGCAGATATTAGCAAAACTGGTACAACCACGATCATCGGTGGCGGTGACTCTGTAGCGGCTGTTGAGAAGGTAGGTTTGGCTGATCAAATGAGCCATATCTCTACCGGCGGCGGCGCAAGCTTAGAGTTACTCGAAGGTAAAGTATTACCCGGTATCGCTGCTTTAGATGAAGCGTAATTAGAGATTGGGGATTAGTGACTAGGGATTAATCTCTAGTCTCTATCCTCATCCGCCTAGGAAGCAGGGGAACAGGGAACGGGGAATAGGGAACAGGGAACAGGGTAAAGAGGCAAATTTTGTGATCATATCCAAAATTTGTGGCTGATTGCTGATGTATATTAAGCCTTCGGCAATTTTTTGAGATTGATGCAAGCATATTAGGTACTGAAGAACCAGCATTTTTGAAGGCTAAAATTTTAAATTTTTCTGTGTCACAGTTAATAATTTATAATTTTTTTGGTAAATTAAATTTAATTAAATAATAATTAAGCTGAAAAATTTAAATTTTGTATTTAAATTTTTCGAGGGTGGAAGAAGATGAAGATGATTCAAGATAGTGATTCCGTCGATGCTGTTAACGAACTAATGCGGAAAATCAGAGTCAAAGAAAAACAGCTAAAAATTGCCCAAGAATCTCAGATGGTTTATGTGGCTAAAGCTATTGAGCGGCAAATATTAGAGTTGAAACGCGAGTTATCAACACCACGAGAAGCAGAACCGGAATTCTACGCTTTGATGAGTTTGTTGGATGATTAAATGCTCGCTGATCAAATTTCACTTACGTCCTAAGAGTTGAGCGATCGCCATGACTAATTCTACTGTTTCGGCGGGTTTAGGAATATGTTTTTGGAAACCTGCGGCTAAGGCTTGTTGATAATCGATTTCTCCAGCATAGGCAGTTAAAGCGATCGCCGGAATTTCTCCACCTTGTTGTGGTGACAATTTTCGGATGTGGCGCAGCAACATATAACCATCCATCTCTGGCATTCCAATGTCACTTAACAACACATCTGACTGGAAATGTGCTAAAATATTCAAGGCTTCCATAGCTGATGCAGCCGTTGTCACATTCGCACCATATTGTTCCAGTGCAAAGCTGAAAAACTCCCGGACATCGGCTTGATCATCCACTAACAGAATTTGCACACCAGCTAATAAAGAATCTGGTATTTCCTCTTGCTCAACAGCAGACTCACCATTAAGCAACTTATCCTCAACATTTTTGCACAGTGGTAGTCTAACTGTAAAAGTTGCGCCCTGTCCATCTCCGGCACTGTCTGCTTGTACTGTGCCACCATGTAATTCGACAAAATGACGCACAATTGCTAATCCAAGTCCCAACCCACCGAAGACTCTGGTAGTTTTAGAATCGGCTTGGCGGAAATATTCAAATACATGGGGTAAAAATTCTGGTGTAATTCCCTTACCTGTATCAATCACCTGGATTTGCGCTTCTAGCCCTACCTGCTGTAAGTTTACCTGTACCTGTCCGTTAGGTGGTGTGAACTTCACAGCATTTGAGAGTAAATTCCAGAATACCTGTTGCAAGCGATCGCCGTCACCCATGACTTGCCCGACAGAATCATCTAAACAGGTGCAAATCTCAATTGATTTTGCTTCGGCGGCTAACCGCACCGTTTCGAGTGCGGCGGTAATTGTGGTTGGCAAATCCACAGCACTGATATTGAGTTGCAGCTTGCCGCGTAAAATTCGGGAAACGTCTAACAAATCATCAATTAATTGTGTTTGTAACTTGGCATTGCGTTCAATCGTCTCCAGAGCTTGGTTGATGGTAACTTGATTATGTTGGCGGGTGCGGAGTAACTTAGCCCAACCTAATATCGGGTTAAGCGGAGTTCTCAATTCATGGGAAAGTACGGTGAGGAATTCATCCTTAATGCGGTTAGCTGACTCCGCAGCAGCGCGGGCGTTTTTTTCGGCTTCGTAAAGTTGAGCGCGGGCGATCGCTTGGGCGCACTGTTGTGCTAAAGTCAGCATAAATCTGCGGTCGGCTTCTGTAAATACTTGGGCTGTGGCAAAACTCAAACCCAACACTCCAATAGTCTGCTGCTCCACAATCAACGGAATACAAGCAAAAGCACAATTACCTGTATTGGCGGGAATATCGGCGATTTCAGGATATTGAACCGCTAAAATTTCGCGATTTGCCAAAAAAATCGCCGTCTTAGTTCTGGCAGCCTCGGCGATGGGAACATTAGCTGTCATCGGGAAACTCGCCCAGCCTTCTCTGACAGCTTCAGGATAACCAACTGCTTGCAATATCTTCAGGCAAGTACCTTCTTCGATTAAAACCACAGAACCCGCACTAGCACCCAAGGCAGCAATGCCTTGATTAACAACCACATCAGCCACTTGTTGAGGAGTTAAAGCTTCTGAAAGGGCAGCAGTAATGCTTTGCAAGCGCGCTGTACGACTGGCAGCCATTTCTGCCGCTTGTTTTGCCTGTTGAGTTTCTTGGTAGAGTCTAGCATTATCAATAGCTGTAGCGGCTCGTCGGGCAATATCTTCAGCCAAAGCCAAGTCTGTGGTTGGGAATTTTCTCCCGGAGTCTGCTGTCACAAACGAAATCACTCCGAAGATTTGCCCGTGTGAGTATAAGGGAACCACCATCAAAGAACGCATCCCCAAACTTTGTAGTAGTTGTAAATGCGTCTCATCCTGAGCCATTGCCACTAAAGTAGAATCTGGCAATTCTGGATAAAAAACAGATTTACCTTCTAGTAGGGTTGGGTGAAATGGGTGATTACTGTCGCTACCGGCTGGATAGCGTTGTTGAATTTCTGCGATGATTTGAAGTTTTTGGGGATAAGCAGAGGCGATCGCCACTCGTTTAATTGACCAATCTGGTTGTAGAATATCTGCAATACACCAGTCGGCTAAAGTCGGTACTGCCAAATTAGCTACATTACTCAGGGTAACTTCATAATCTAAGGAAGCCGCTAAAATGGTGCTGGCTTCTACTAAAAAGTTTTGGTTTGCTTGGGCTTGTTTGCGTTCACTAATATCCTCAACAATACCTAAAGCATATTTTGGTTCTCCCTGCTCATCACACACCACCGATGAAGTCACATTAATGCAAACAATCCCACCGTCTTTACGGATATAGCGTTTCTCTAGAGAATAACAACTAATCTCTCTTGCTAATACCCTCAAACCATAATTCCAATCAGTTACTAAATCATCAGGGTGAGTAATATCCTGAAAGTTCATCTGGATTAACTCATCCTGACTATACCCAACAAGTTGACATAAAGCCGGATTTACTTGCAGAAACTTACCATCCAAGCTGACAAGAGCCATTCCTAACGCCGCTTGATTAAACATCGCCCGAAACCTAGCTTCGCTTTCTCTTAAAGCTTGCTGAGTGGTTTTCTGCTGAGTAATATCAATCCCCGTCACACCCACACCTAACAATTTCCCATCTGGTAAACAGACTGGGTAGTAACTCACCAACCCACAACGATAAACCCCAGATGGATGGGTTTCTCCCATGACTTCTTGATTAAGTAGGGGTTCTTGAGTTTGCATCACTCTAGATAAAATCGGCTCAATTTGCTCTGCCCAATCTGGTAAAATTTCCCGGAAGATACGCCCAATATGCTGACTTTGCGGTAAACCATTAATTGCCGCTAGTGCTTCGTTAATATAAACGTAACGAAGTTCTGTATTCAAAAAAGCCAAACCTACAGGGGAACTAGCCAGCCAAGCATTTAACAATGCTAATGATTCTTCTTTCTCCTGGTTTGCTTGTTGTAATTTCTGGCGCAATTTGGCTTTTTCTTGCTCTACTTGCTTGCGTTCAGTAATGTTAATCGCTACACAGGTAATACCCTGAATTCTACCATTCACTTTCAGGGGTTCCACCAGCAAATCATAGTAAAGCACTTTGCCACAGACGATGACACGAACTTCTTCTCTGTCAGCAACTGCTGTGTCTAACACTCCTTGCTTAATTTTTGTCAGTTGCTCTGCTACGGAGGCAGGAAATAAATCATCATCAGACTTGCCTAGCATTTCCTCAACAGTGGTTGCACCCTGGGGATTATGAATCCACTGATAGCGCAAATTGCTATCTTGCTGAAAGACTACAATATCTGAATTGCTGAGTGCTAATTTAAATCGCGCCTCACTCTCTTTGAGTTTATGTAAATTCGCCTCATCCCTGCGTTTGGCATTCCTTAATGCTATACATAGGATTGTAAAAAACAATCCTTGTACCACAAATAAACCGATTTTTACCAGATGAGAAATATCCAGAGACAGATTGTATTGTGTGTGTAGCAAGAAATAATTGTTAACTAAAGCAGACAAACACGTTGCGACAATTCCCGCCTTCCCTCCACCACACCAAGCACTCACCATCACAGCACTGAAAAATAGCAAAAAAGCAGCGTTACTCATTTCTACCCAAGGATCTAGTAGTAGCATTAGTATCAGTGCAAATGCTACGGTTATGAGGCCAATGCCAAAACTTAGCCAAGAAGAACTAGGAGTATCAGGCATGAAAATTTCGGGCAACCAATACTTGTTGCAGAGGCTTTACATAACCTACGCTAGTTTACGGATTTTCGGTATTTATCTGGAGATAGATTCTTGAATCCGCTAAAAAGACTTCTTTTGCTAGATGCCAAAATTTATTTTCTGAAAATTCGCTGAAAAAGGGATATTTGTTCTCTCAATTTCTGGATAAATTTCGCAAAATAATCTATAATCTAGGTGGAGGACGGCGCATTTTGCCTGATAATTACCCCAGAAAATTGACAATATAACAAAAGCTATCAGATAAAATCTGACTAAAGAAATGCTCTAGTCGAAAAATAAATATAAAGTTTTTATTTGTTTCGATTAAATCAAAAACTAAATATGATGAAAAGTTGATAATTAATTGATAATTATAATTTTTTCAGCACTCCTACCAGTTTTTCAATATGTGCGGCTTGGTGGGTTGCCATGAAAGAAATTCTAATACGACTGGTGGGGACTGTGGGCGGACGAATAGCTGGCGCAAAAATCCCAGACGCTTTGAGTTGCTTACCTGCTTGCAGTGCGGCTGTGGCACTTGACAATTGAACACAGAATATTGGTGACTCTGATGGCAGTAATTTCAGGTGGGGTAATTGCTGTTGTAGTAATTGTTTAAAGTAATCTACATTCTGCCATAATTGGATGCGGCGTTGCGGTTCCTGTTGGATGATTTTGACAGCTGCTAAGGCGGCGGCTGTGTCTGCGGGTGAAATTCCAGTAGTGTAAATCCAACTGGGGGCGCGATTCCGTAAAAAATCAATTAAGGTGGCACTGCCGGCGACATAACCGCCTAAACTACCAAAAGCTTTGCTCAGAGTGCCAATTTGAATTAATTCCCTACCTGTACACCCGAAATATTCTACACAACCTGCGCCAGTGCTGCCCATGACACCAGTTGCATGAGCTTCATCAACTAGCAGCATACAGCTAAATTCATCTGCTAAATCTAATATGGCTGGTAAAGGACATAAGTCCCCATCCATGCTGAAAACAGTATCAGTCATGATTAAACAACGTCGGTAGTTGTGCCGTTGCTGAATCAATAAAGTTTTGAGTTGGGTAATATCACAGTGGGGATATTCTATGACTGTGGCTTGACTGAGAATTGCGCCATTTTTCAGGCTGGAATGATTATATTGATCAGATAAAATTAAATCTCTTTTGCCTACCAAGGCAGCGATCGCCCCAATATTAGCCAGATACCCAGAACTAAATACTAGCGCGTCTGCCGTTTGTTTTAAACCGGCGATCGCTCTTTCTAATTCTCTGTGTAATTCCCGATGCCCACTGAGTAATCTAGAACCAGTGCTACCCGTGCCGTACTCTTGAACTGCCGCCACAGCAGCCGCTATCAAGCGTGTATCCCCAGCCAACCCCAAATAATCATTACTAGCAAAATTAATCACCTCTTGCCCCTCTAAATCCACCGTTGCCCCTGGCAGTCCATGTATAGTTTTTACAGAACGATACCAGTCAGCCTGATGAATGGTTGTTAAGGATTTTTGTAACCAAGCATAAGCATCTGTGGGCATATCAATTCAAAATTCTCTCATTCAAAATTCAAAATTAAAGAATCCTTGGGAAATGGGGATGAGGGAGATGGGGGAGATGGGGGAGATGGGGGAGATGGGGGAGATGAGGGGGATGAGGGAGAACAACTAATATTGATTAACTAATAATTAATAATGATTAACTCATACAACATATTTCATCTTGATGAGGTAAATTTCTCTAGCCCCTAGCCTCTGTCCCCATTGACTATTAACTAACCTGTTCGCTACTACTAAGATAAGCGATCGCCTGTTTGATCCAGTCTTCTACATAGGCATCCTTTGGTAAACCGATGTCTTCGCTAACTACGTGTAGGGCGTGACTGACTTCATGGGCTGTGTAACCAAGGGCAAACAGAGTCATTTGCACTTCTTCTAAAATACCAGGAGCAGGCCCGGCGGTAGCGACGAAGAACCCGGCTGATTTGCGCCATTCGATTAATTTGGCTTTGAGTTCTAAACAGATACGTTCAGCGATTTTCTTACCCACACCAGGGGCTTGAATCAGTATCTGTACGTTACCAGTGATGATCGCTTGAACTAAATCGGGTAATTCTAGAGTATCCAACAAAGCGATCGCTAAAGCTGCACCCACACCACTGACAGTCAATAAATGACGAAATAAATCGCGTTCAGATGGGGAAGAAAACCCATAAAGTAAGGGTACTTCTTCCCGAATTTGGTAATGAGTGAAAATTTGTACCAAATCACCCGTTGTGGTTAATTGCTTGGCTAACCGTTGCGGAACTTGCAAGTCATAACCCAAGCCATTCACCTCTAGAGTCAGAATCACGCGATTACTGCCTAGATTTTGGATACCAGCAACTATACCTTTGAGATAACTAATCATTTGATGAAACCGAAGTATTTTAAACCTTCAAGGATACCCCCAGCACAGAAATTTTGTGCTAGGTAACGGTGGTTTGCAGGATACTGGTTATGCCACTCCAACAACTCTTGTCGGGCATTCCCAACGATGATTCCCCTTTCGTTGCCGACAGCAAACAAAGCAATATCATTACCTGAATCACCACAAACAACTGTTCGTTCTGCTGCAAATTTCCACTTTTGACGTAGAAACTGCATTGCCTGACCTTTATCGCTGCTACGAGGCACAATGTCAAGGTCAACACCGCTACTATAAATTAACTTTACATTTAATTTATATTTTTCCAACATTAACTCAATTTGGGGAATCACACTGGCGGCGACTTCTTGCTTGAGGAAAAAACTGACTTTAAACGGACGCTGTTCTGAGTCAGGTTGTAATTCTAACTCAGAAAATTGCTCAGTAATAGATAATACCTGTTCTCGATGCCAACCTGTAGACAGAATTTCTGCCCAACTAGAATCAGCAGTATTTTTACCATCTAGATAAATTTCCGTACCCACCGAGACAACTAACGCATCTGGTGCGATGAGATTTTTTTCAATTTGCAGTTCTTTGTACAAAACAGGCGATCGCCCAGTCGCATAGACTATCTTTGTACCATATTCGTGGCGATGCTGAGTCAATATTTGATTCAGTTGTGTGAGTGCTGCGTCATCACCGACCAAAGTGTGATCTAAGTCAGTCACAAACATAAAAGGTGTCATAATCATATACTCCCAGTGATAGAGTTGCCAAAATCTGGAAAAATATCGTATCTAGAAATTAACTACCATAGAACTTACACAAAGCAAAATCAACACTCTCATTCGGAGCAATTCTATGAGTTACTACGTGATTTATGATGGCAACTGCAATCTCTGCGTTACTTTAGTGCAATTACTGGAAAACCTAGACCAAGGTAAGCTGTTTCGTTACATTCCCATGCAAGATGAAGCTACTCTAGCGCAATGGGGTGTGACATCTCAAGATTGTGAACAGGGAATGATATTAATTGATGCTAATGCACCTGATAGACGTTGGCAAGGCAGCAATGCCGCCGAAGAAATCGGGCGATTATTGCCTTTGGGTAAGATTTTTGTAGATGCGTATCGAGCCTTACCGGGGGTAAAATGGACAGGCGATCGCTTTTATGAACAAATCAGGGATAATCGTTATACCCTATTTGGTAAACGCCCCAATACCTATCAATCAGCCTACTGTGTTGATAGCAACTGCAACCTTGGTTAAAAATAAATAACCCTTGTTAATCTTGATTTACCTGATTAAACACCTCTAAAATCTGTAGGCAAACTTGTTTTAGCCTATCGCCAATTTCCGGGGAAGGTGCAGTATCACCGAAAAAACTCCAGTTTTCCACGGTAGATAGTCGCCATACCTCACCACGATGATCAAAACCAGCCACCTCCAAACCTATCGCCCGTCGTGATTTCGTGATCGGATCTTCGTGAAAGCGGATTTGAATTAAAACGCTGCGACTGCGCCAAGATTTGCTCACACCTGGAAAATGAAACCCAATATCTATAGAATCTGGATCAACTAATTCTCTGGTTTCTGGATCATTGTGCCAGGGTTTTAAATCTGATTTAGCATGAGGAAACTCAAATTTGAATAAATTCACCACCGTAGCAATTTTGCTGGCGAGTTCAAGATTGGTTGCCTGTTCAGCTGCATTCACGAAAAAACACTCCTTTATTATGACTCACGTAAAACTGGGGAATGTTGACTGTTGATTGTTGACGGTTGACGGTTGACTCTGAAAGAATTTCTCCCTCATCTCCCTCATCTCCCTCATCCCCCTCATCTCCCTCATCTCCCTCATCCCCTCATCTCCCTCATCCCCCTACTTCTTCCTAGCCTGTAACCTTTCATCCTTAATTAAGCAATTGTACTTAAAATTTTGGCAAAAATAGCTCACACTGAGCTTTTTGTGGAAAACACGTTATGGTATATCAAAAATTTTCTCCAAAATAATTTCCAGGTAAGAACGATAAATTACCTCAGCGATCTAAAATTACACTGTGAATCGGCAAAATAAAACCAACCCATTTCAGTGTATGGCGCGACAACGCTCTATTATTTCATTACTAATTGTACTTGTAGCAACTTTCCTAGTGAGTTGCGGTAGTCCTACAACCGCAGTTGCACCTCCAACTTACACAGCTGCTCAACTGGAAAAAATTCAGGTACACTCACCTGAAGTACAAGCTGTGCGCGATCGCGCAGAAGAACTGAAAACTCTGATTGAGAAAAAAGAATGGATCGATGTGGGTAATTTTATCCACGGCCCTATGACAGAAGCTAGGTTGAGTATGAACTATATCACACCCAACCTACTACCTAAAGAACAATCCGCCGCCCGGCAAATTAGTAAAGATTTGCTCAACCACCTAGTTAAAATCGATCAGGCTGCAAGCACTGGTAATACTCAACTTGCCATCAGTAACTATCAAGCTGCTTTTGCAGATGTTGATCAGTTCCTGCAATTGCTGCCTGAGACAAGCCCTGAATCAGAAGCTAGCTAAGGTAGGAGACAATAAGAGAGGATGAGGGGGATGAGGAAGCAGAGGAGCAGAGGAGAGGGAAAAATGCGATCCCCAATCCCCAATCCCCAATCCCCCACTCTTTTATCAGCAAAAATCATGAATGTAATTATTATCGGGTGTGGCGTGGTTGGTGCAGCGATCGCCTATGAACTTAGCCACATCTCAGGAATCAACATCACAGTTTTCGATCAACAGCCACCAGCACAAGCTTCTACAGGTGCAGCCCTTGGTGTTTTAGTGGGGATAATTAGCCAGAAAGTCAAAGGGAAAGCTTGGAAAATGCGCCAAGCCAGCATCCAACGCTATGAGACTTTAATTCCTGAACTAGAAACTTTAACAGGTCAAACTATCCCTTTCAACCGTCAAGGTATTCTTCACCTGTGTCTAGAAGGAGATAACTTAGCCGACTGGGAAAAGTTAGCAGCAACTCGCCATTCTACAGGTTGGCAATTAGAAATCTGGGATACAGCAAAACTCAAAGATATTTGTCCACAAGTTAATCATCCTCAAGTTATCGGTGCTGTTTACTCTCCTCAAGACCGTCAATTAGACCCCACTGCCTTGACTTTAGCCTTAGTTACGGGCGCACAGCAAAAAGGTGTAAATTTCCAGTTTGGTGTAAAAGTCTTAGGCATTCCTACACCAGAAACTAGCCAACCTCTGACAGTCGAGACAACAGCAGGTAACTTTAGTGCTGATTGGTTGGTAATTGCTGCTGGCTTAGGTTCTACAGAACTCACTGCACAACTCCATCAAAAGGTAGATATTCGTCCTGTATTGGGGCAAGCATTGCAAGTATCTTTAGGTCATTCATTAGGAAATCCTGACTTTCAACCCGCCATCAATGGTAATGATGTGCATATTGTACCGATTGGTGGTGGAGATTATTGGCTAGGCGCAACAGTAGAGTTTCCTACCAATGGTGATGAAATTCCACCGAATCACGAACTGTTAGAATCTGTCAAACAACAAGCTATAGCCTTTTGTCCAGAGTTAGCAACAGCGCAAATTATCCGCACTTGGTCAGGTTTGCGTCCCCGTCCAGAAGGTCGCCCTGCACCAGTAATTGAGATATTACCAGGGTTTAATCATGTCCTTTTAGCGACCGGACACTATCGCAATGGCGTTTTACTAGCTCCCGCCACAGCTAGCGCAATTCGTGAGAAGATTCTAAGTGGGGAATAGGGGCAAATCAATTCAAAATTCAAAATTCAAAATTCAAAAATAAATAATTTTCACCATAATTATTTACTTTTGACTTTTGACTTGTTCGTTACCCTATGCCCTATTACTAGGATTTTGAAAAAATTTTTAGGAAAATAGCGTGTCAATAACAGAACATAAAATAACAGTAGATTCTCTAGAGTGGTTTTATCGGGAAGCTCAACCAATTGGTCAAAGTGATTTATTGCCCGTGGTTTTATTACATGGGTTGCCATCACAAAGTTATAGCTGGCGTAATATCATATCAGCTTTAGCGAGTCAAGGAACAAGAGCGATCGCACCCGATTGGATTGGTTATGGCTTTTCTGCCAAACCAGAAAAACGAGACTTCGCTTACACTCCTGATGCTTATATCAAAGCTTTAGAAAGTTTTATTAATGCTTTAGAACTAGAACGATTTTCTTTAGTTGTGCAAGGTTTTTTAGGTTCTGTAGGCTTACAATATGCCCTAAAAAATCCCCAAAAAATTGTCAACATCGCTATCTTAAATACACCCATTTATACTACTGCCAAATTACCCTGGAAAATTCAACAAATGGGTTTACCTTTAGCGGGTGAAATGATGACTCAAGACCCCTTATTAGTTGACCGGACTTTAGAAGGTGGTAGTCGTTATCGTATCGAAGATAAAGACTTAGACGTTTATCGTAAACCGTTTCTGAAAACTTCGGCAGCAGGACGGGCGTTATTAGCAACTATTCGTAATTTACAATTGCCATCAGCAATGACAGAAATTACATCTGGTTTTCAACAATGGCAACAACCAATCCTAATTCAATGGGGTATGATTGACCCGTGGTTGCCTATAGATGTAGCAGAAAATTTCGCCAAGTCTGTACCCAATGCCGAAGTAATTAAACTAAACAACGTTGGTCACTATCCACAGGAACACTATCACGAAGCCATTTTACAAGACCTTCTACCCTTCGTGCGTTGTGCTGGCGGTTGACGGTTGACGGTTGACGGTTGACTCTTAAAAAATTTTTCCCTCATCCCCCTCATCTCCCCCACTCCCCAATCCCTACTCCCCAGTCACCTCTTTCTCCGGTACGGGATCATAACCACCGGGATGAAAGGGATGACAGCGTAAGATGCGCCAAATAGCCATCCAGCCACCGCGAAATATGCCAAATCTTTCAATGGCTTGGATGGCGTACATTGAGCAAGTTGGCTGAAAACGGCAAGTTGGGGGGAATAATGGCGAGATAAAGATTCTGTAGCCTTGAATTAACCAAATCAATAATTGCTTCATGAGTGTTGCCTAAATCTTATACATTGGTAACAGAGGTCAATTTGTTGTATCTATTAACTTCTTTTGTTGAGTTCATTTCCTGATATCATCTCTAATCCCCCTTTGTGGCTGCAAATTTCTGTAGTTGCGGCTTGGGTGTCGTTGATTCTGGCGATCGCGGGTTTGGTACGTCGTTTTACCACTAGCGATGCTGAAATTGTCCGCAAAATAGTTCATATCGGTGCTGGCCATGTGATTTTAATCGCTTGGTGGCTGAATATTCCTGCTAATGTAGGTATTGGGGCTTCCATTTTAGCGAGTATCGTCACACTATTGTCGTATATATTCCCTATTCTCCCAGGTATCAACAGCGTAGGCAGACAAAGTTTAGGAACGTTTTTTTATGCTGCTAGTGTGGGTATTTTAGTGGCTTGTTTCTGGCACTTACAACAACCTCAATATGCTGCAATTGGGATGATGGTGATGTGCTGGGGTGATGGACTAGCGGCTTTGATTGGTCAACGCTTTGGTAAACACAAGTATAAACTTTTGGGGGCGCAAAAAAGTTGGGAAGGCTCCTTCACTATGGCTGTAGTTAGCTATTTGGTGTGTAGTCTGATTTTGTTGGGTGTATTCGGCAATATCTGGCAGACTTGGATAGTAGCATTGGCGGTTGCTGTGGTTGCTAGTAGCTTAGAAGCTTTTTCATTTCTTGGCATTGATAATTTAACTGTACCCCTAGGCAGTGCAGGTTTAGCTTTTGCGTTAATGGAAATCTTGCCTTTTTACTTCAATTAATAATCGATCAAATCAATTATCTAATCTTGTAATGTTTGTAGTAAGGACTTTAGTCCTGATTGATTTTGAGGACTAAAGTCCTCACTACGAAAATTAAACCACTAAAGTAACCCTCTTTAGTGGTTTTTTAATATGAATTTTTTAGGGAAATAAAATAATTGGAATTATTACCAGTAGCAGATATAACTTAACTCAAGTTATTACTCTAGAGAGTGGGAGTCACTAATTTATAAATGTAAACCAAGAGTAAGCAAGAAAATCTCACTTGAAAATAAAATGAGTTTTTTTGATTATTCAATTCCACCTCTACGGCGCAAACACACAACTGTAGATAAACATGAATTACAAGGAATTTGGTATGTTAATTGGAAAATTGGTCAAATCCCAATTTATTCTACTTTTTATACTTGTATTGATCAAGCTTGTATATTTTGGAGTTTATTGCTAATTCCGATGTTTGTTACCGCCCAGTTTCTTCCTATTAGTTGGAGTTTACAGGCAACTTGGTGGTCATTACTCAGTTTAATTGGAATTGTAGCTATGGTAATTTGGACGCATTATTGGGTAAAAATGCACCAAGTTAGATGGGTGCTGTATTCCTGGGTGATACTCATGATATTTGGGGTGATATTAACTGATTTAAGTATTTTCTTAGGCTGGGGTAAAATCTTGGTGCATTTGTGTCCGTTATGGTTGGGATTGAGTAGCATCGGCTACTTTTGTACTGGGTTAGGGGTGCGATCGCGTGCTTTAATTTTCACAGGTATACTGCATTTACTGTGGATTTTTATCTTACCTTATATGATGGCTTGGCAATTTCTCAGCACTGGTGCTGTCATGGTTTTTTCCCTGTTACTACTAGCTGAATTCCAGTGGGATGGTTTATAGTGATCTCCCAAAACCCAGGATAGCTTTACTTGTAGCCCATCAGGTAACTTTACATCTACTACAAGTAGTAAACTTTCAACTTTGAATTATGTCTTCAGATTTATGAATTCCTCAAGAACAGGACGTATAGTTAAGTTCTTAGATGGTGTTCCCTCTAAGTTATGTAAGTGAGGCTAAGAAGATATGTTTATCCCTAAATTCTTTGTGCATCCGCCTACTAAACATTTGCAATGGCTGTCTTGAATAATTAAATGATTGCAGATGTAAATCTTGTGAAATTTCCCAAATAGCAGTGTAAAATTTGGGATTTGAGGAAAATAATACCAAGTTGGATATTTTGGCTCAATTCTCTTTGACGATGGGAATTGATAGGTAATTTTTCTGTCCTGCTTAAGTTAGCATCATTCTAGAAAATACTCTAGGAAAATTAACACCAGCTAATTTTTCAACAAGACTATTTCGACAGCAGCACAGCTACCTTTTGTTGGATAAGGTTAGGGTTATGCTATGGCTGCACTGGGTTCTTCAGCTTAATTTGCCTGAGTTCAGGCAGATAAGTAAGAACTAAATTCATCTATTTCATTTATCTGAAAACTACTATATAAGTCTTGGGGCTTTTAGTTGTCATGGCACAAAAAAAATTGTGCTAAAACAACTAAATTAATTATTGTTTCAGAAAGTAAAGGTTCAACATTGTGTGTCTACCCTGATTTAAAAAAGGGGAGAGGAGGTGATAGCAACTCGCTCAACGTAAGTGAGGATTTTGAGGGAGTTTGAGCGTTCTCCTCTGTTTTCTCTGGACGCTATTAACGTCACAGTTTTAAGAAAAGTCATGACTGTACTAGCGCACTCTTTTCTTAATCCCCACCTTTTATTATATCAATTAACAAACATGATGTTTGCTAATATTAGCAACATTTGTTGACATTTCGCGTTGACCTTTTAAGTCCTCAGAAGGTCGTTAAATGCGCTCGCCTATCCACCCTGGGAATTCTGTCTTTTTCGACTGAAAATAAGTAGTTTCACGATTTGTGGTGATGAACAGTGCTTGATAGATCAACAGGCACTTGATTCGCTGAGTCTAATTTCTGCACACATATATATAGAAGGTGCAACACTGTGAACACCTTACGCCAACAAATCAATAATTTTTGGCCTCAGTCAAATGAGCCAAATCCAGAGCAACTTCCGACATTAGAAGCCAACGAGTTTCTACCCCATATCGGTAAATGGACAACTATCGGTGGCGGAGTAGTCTTAAGTTTGTTTGTCGCCGGGGTTGGTCTGGCAAGTATACTCAAGTACAACGTCACAGTTAAAGTACCCGCAACTATTCGTCCTGTGGGAGATATTCGGGTTGTGCAGTCGCTCATTAGTGGCAAAATTCAAAAGATTGATATTGCAGAAAACCAGACAGTCGGGCCAGGAGAAGCTATTGCTTATATTGATAATTCCCGCCTTCAAAACCAAAAAAGTCAATTACAGAATCTCATTCAGCAGGTACAGTTACAACAAATAAACATCAATGCTCAACTCAGAGAAATTGATGCTCAGATTGCTGCCCAAACTAACTTAAATTACCGGACTAATCTAGCGGCACAAGCTGAACTCAGTGGTACACAACGCAACTATGGAGATCAGCAAGTTAAAGCTATGGCTGAGATGACGCAAGCCGAAGCGGCGTTATCTTTAGCCAGGATACAACGCGATCGCCTACAACGAGACAAGCTATTAAAACTGACTGTGCAAGAAACGGAAGCCGCCTTAAATTTAGCCAGAGTCCAACGTGACAGATTACAACGGGAAAAACTGTTAACAGCAACGGTAGAGGAAGCCGAAACCGCCCTGAAATTAGCCAGAGAACAACGCGATCGCTTACAAAATGAAAAACTCTTAACCACAACTGTAGAGGAAGCAGAAGCCGCCTTCAATTTAGCTAAAGCACAACAAGAACGTTTACAACGGGAAAAACTGTTAACAGCAACGGTAGAGGAAGCCGAAACCGCCCTGAAATTAGCCAGAGAACAACGCGATCGCTTGCAGAGAGAAAACCTGTTAACCGCCACAGTAGAAGAAGCAAAAGCCGCCTTAAATCTAGCGATCGCCCAACGTGACCGCATGCTACCCATAGTTGCATCAGGAGCCATTCCTCGCAACACCTTTGAAGAAAAAGCACAAGCCGTCAAAACAGCCGAAGCCAGACTTGCCCAAGCCAAAGCCAACGCCAAAAACCTTTTAGAAGAAAAAGAGCAAGCCATCAAAACAGCCGAAGCCAGACTTGCCCAAGCCAAAGCCAACGCCAAAAATTTGCGCGAAGAAAAAAACCAAGCTGTCATCTCCGCCAAAGCCAAACTTGAGCAAGCCAAAGCCAACGCCAAAAACCTTTTAGAAGAAAAAGCACAAGCCATCAAAACAGCCGAAGCCAAACTTGCCCAAGCCAAAGCCAACGCCAAAAATTTGCGCGAAGAAAAAGAACAAGCCGTCATTGCCGCCGAAGCCAGACTCGCCCAAGCTAGAGCCAACGCCCAAAATCTCCTTGATGAAAAAGACCAAGCTTTAACAACCGCACAAACAAATTTAATCAAGGCTAGAACAGGAGTTAATCCGAGTGATGCGCCGGTGACAGTCGCACAGGAACGAATTAAGCAAGAACAAGCAAGAGGTGAAGCTAACTTAGCAGCTTTAAACAAAGAAAGAGCAACCCTACTGCAACAACGCCTAGAATTTGAAAAACAATTGGATAGAAGCCGCAAAGAACTGCAACAGACTATCAACGATATTAACCAAAGTGTAATTCGCGCCCCCATTGCCGGGACTGTCTTACAGTTAAACTTGCGTAATCCAGGGCAGGTAGTGCAACCAAGCGAGGCGATCGCTCAAATTGCCCCCCTCAACGCCCCCTTACTGATTAAAGCTAATCTACCAGCCCAAGAGATTAACAAAATCAAACCCGGTCAACAAGTCCAAATGAGAGTTTCTGCCTGTCCCTATCCAGATTATGGCACTCTCAAAGGCACTGTCAAAACCATTGCACCAGATGCCCTACCCGTTGCCAATAATAACCCAACACCCAGCGTCAAAGCTTCCGCCTATGAAGTCACCATAGAACCACAAACTCCTTATGTTGGTAGAGGCACAAGACAATGCCAACTCAAACCAGGAATGGAAGGTCAAGCAGATATTATTTCCCGTCAGGAAACAGTCATGCGGTTCATTCTCAGAAAAGCCAGATTAATTGCAGATATGTAGGGATTGGAAGGGATGGGGAATTGGGTAAAAATTTTTCTCCCCTGCCTCCCCTGCCTCCCCTGCCTCCCCTGCCCCCAACAATAGGTACACCGCTCATGTTTGGTTTATTCAAATCCCGCAAAAATTACAAGTGTGTTTTGCAGTTGAGTGAGGAAGACTGTGGAGCAGCTTGTCTCGTGACGATTTACAGGCATTACGGACGCTTTTTAAGCATCAATAAAAGCCGAGAATCTGTAGGCACAGGACAGTTAGGTACAACCTTATTAGGACTTAAACGTGGTTGTGAACATCTAGGTTTTAATTGCAGAGCCGTCAAAGCTGCACCTGCAATCATCGACAGAATCAAAGAAATACCATTACCTGCCATCATTCATTGGCGAGGCTATCACTGGGTAGTTTTATATGACAAAAAAGGGCGAAACTATGTCATAGCTGATCCAGCCGTGGGCATTCGCTACGTCAGCCGGGAAGAGCTAACAGCAGCTTGGAATGGTGTCATGTTGTTAGTAGAGCCAGATCCCATACGCTTTACTCAACAACCCCAAGAAAAACCACAAAACGGCTTTGCTCGCTTTCTCAAGCGCATCATCCCTTATCGGGGACTAATCACCCAGGTGTTCATGCTCAATATTGTTCTGGGTGTACTCGCTTTAGGTACTCCAATTCTGATTCAACTGCTAACAGATGATGTTTTGATTCGCGGTGATACTCAGTTACTAACTGTTGTAGTCACGGCAGTTGTGATCATGAGTTTGTTTAGTAGCACGATGCAGGTGATGGAATCAACCATGATTGCTCACTTTAGTCAAAGGTTACAACTAGGTTTAGTCTTAGAGTTTGGACGCAGAATTTTACAATTGCCTTTGACTTATTACGAAGCTCGTCGCAGTGGAGAAATTACCAGCCGACTCAGAGATATTAACGAGATTAATCAGTTGGTGTCACAGATTGTAGTGCTTTTACCTAGTCAATTGTTCATTGCTGTCATCTCATTCTGTTTGATGCTGTTTTATAGTTGGCAGTTGTCAATAGCAGTGATTCTGGTTGGTGCGTTAATGAGTTTATCAACCTTGCCACTTTTACCTGTTTTACAACAAAAAACGCGCAGTCTATTAGTTTTAGGAGCAGAAAATCAAGGTGTCTTGGTAGAAACTTTTAAAGGCGCACAGGTTTTAAAAACGACCAATGCAGCACCACAATTTTGGGATGAATTGCAAAGCCGTTTCGGCCGGTTGGCGAATCTGACTTTTAGCACCATTCAAATTGGGATTATCAATAATACTATTGCTAGTCTTTTATCTACTCTTGGTAGTGTGGCTTTACTGGGACTAGGCAGCATTTTAGTAATACAAGGTCAATTAAGTATTGGTCAAATGTTGGCTATTAACGCTCTACAAGTTAATGTTTTGGCGTTAATTAGTACGTTAGTGGGTTTAGTGGATGAATATTTTCGTTCCCAAACTGCTGTTTCTCGTCTATTAGAAGTGATTGATGCTACCCCAGAAGTCGATGAAACGGCGCAAAAACCAGTAGCGCAAATAGCTGCTGATGCAGATATTCGGTTTTCCCATATCAACTTTCATCACCCTGGTAGAGTTGATTTATTAGAAGACTTTTCTCTGAAGCTACCGGGAGGAAAGGTTATTGCATTGATTGGTAAGTCAGGTTGCGGTAAAAGTTCTTTAGCAAAACTGATTGCTGGTTTATATCAACCAAATTCCGGCAACATTCGGATTGGTTTTTATAATATTCACGATTTGGCACTGGATTGTTTACGACAACAAGTAGTTTATGTCCCCCAAGAACCTCATTTTTGGAGTCGCTCAATTTTAGAGAATTTCCAGCTAGGAACGCCACATATTCCCTTTGAAGATGTTGTCACAGCTTGCGAGATGGCTGATGCTGATGGTTTTATCAGCCAATTACCGAATAAGTACCAAACAGTGTTAGGGGAATTTGGGGCAAATCTCTCTGGCGGACAAAGACAACGATTAGCGATCGCCAGGGGTATTCTGAATAATCCTCCCGTACTGATTTTAGATGAAGCGACTGCGGGATTAGACCCAGTTAGCGAAACTCAAGTTTTAGATAGACTCCTCAAACATCGACAAGGTAAAACCACAATTTTGATCACCCACCGTCCTAGCGTAGTCCATCGCGCTGATTGGATTGTCTTACTAGATCAAGGTAAGGTACAACTACAAGGTACTCTAGAAGAATTCCTGGCTCAACAAGGAGAGCATTTAAAGTTTCTCTCGGTGTAAATTTTGTTTTCGGCTTGAGGTATTAAAACTTTAAATTTTCTCATTCAGAATTGTAATAAACGCCTTATAGATGTGCAAAATTGTGCATCTTTTTTTTGGGAATTTACATAAATTTAATTAATATTCTCATACCTTAAATAAAAAAGCACATTTCATAAATTGTCTGTATGCTTGTCAAGGATTGTATTACTCAAAAAACATATAGTGCTTAACTTTTATATTCATGTTTAAACCTAGAAAACCTCAAATAATTTTATTATCAATATTATGATAAATTCCTAAATTTCATGTATCAGCAGAAAGAAAATATATATATGTAATTCCTACTTTTGACTCATTCAAATAACTAGGATTTCATTAATAATAAAAACATAGGTAATTAACACCTATTTAACGTAAGTGAGGTAAAGATTTTATGTCAGTTATAATGATGTCTGATTTAGTTGCAGACTTATCCGCCGAACAACAACAACTCCTAGCTGGCGGACAAGCTACATCACAACCTACTCAAGAGGATGACTTGTTAGATAGAGACGGCGAAGACGGCGGTATGCAAGGGTTAATGACTCTACGTTCTGGTACTTACAGAATTAGAAAAAACAGCCGAACCACAGCTATCGTCCGCATTCAAAGAATTGACCGAAACTAATCTTTGAATGTATGAAGTCAGGATAGTAGAAGATGGACATAATTGTTGAAAAATCAATTATTTTTGCAAAATTTTGCTCATTCTTCTACTTGATTTGACTGATTAACCAGAGTGACAACAGAGAAGCAAGTGCTAAATATAAGTGCTAATTTTTGTTGTCTCTGTTTCTAAATGCAAATGAATCTCACTGATGTTCATTTCTGTACGGTTTAACTCAAATAGTTAACCGTAAATTTGCACCCATCAAGGTATTTTTATCCCCAAGGGTGCTAACTAAAAACAATGTACAAAACTGAGGCAATTAATTATGTCAACTCAAGTCATTACATCTGATTTGTTGGTGCCATTATCCACAGAAGAACAGCAACTGCTATCTGGCGGGCAGAGAGAAGAAGTAGAAGCACAACGTTTTGGAGGTGGTTTTGAATGTCGCCGAATTAGAAGAAGATACTTTAGATTACGTCGATGTGTCCGCAGATGCTCAAGATTCTAATCCTACAAAACAACCGGATTAATTAGTAACTTAGTTTACTTAAAATTGCACCCACGCAGGTATTTTACCTGTGTGGGTGCAATATATTTATTCACAAAATTTACAGGAAAAAGTCCTAATTAATCCAGTTCAGAAAAATCAAATGTTTATATTTTTTCAACATCTAAAGACATAAGAATTATAGTTTTTTTTATGTCTAAAGAATAATTTATTTACTAGCAAATAGTTTTATAAATAAGTCATAGGTGATTAACACCTATGTAGGTAACGTAAGTGAGGTAAATATCCATGTTTAGTCAAACAATTGCATCCGATTTATTGGTCGAATTATCCACAGATGAACAGCAACTTCTCGCTGGCGGTAAATCTTGCTGTACTAAATCAGGTTCAACTCAGCCACCTGATGATGGAACTGAGCCTGAAGCAGTTGCGCCAGCAAAAGCACGTTTGGCTGTTGGTAAAATAATCACAGTAACACCATTTGCCAAGTGTTTAAATGGCGAAGAAACTGATGGTGGAATGGAAGACATGATGTAATGTTGATAACTCGCTAGCATCAACCCATGATCACAAGTCTGAATTGTACCTCTGCGTAATGCAGATAAAGTACATCAGACTTGTTTTTTTGCTATGAATGAAGAATTATGCGGGGATTTTTTGAGTCTTCGATATTCTGACGCGCTCCCAGATCCAATCTTGTAAAATGGGGTTGACTAATTCAGGTGCTTCATCTTGCGGACAATGACCTACACCTTCTAAGGGAATAAATTTGAGGACTTGGGGATAATTGGCTAACTCTCTACCTAAATCTACAGGTTCCCACGGGTCAGCTGTTCCCCATACAATCATTGCTGGACAAGGTAGTAAAGGTAAAAGGTCTTCTGGCAGAGGCCCTGTAGAATAAGAGGTAAATGCTAGGAAGACAGCCACAGCACCAGGATCACTGGCTGGTGCTGTGAGAACATCCACCAATTCCTCTGTGACTGCTGCCTGATCAGCATAAGCTTGCAACAAGATTTTGCGGACTGTTTTTGCTTGAGCAACTTGATTAAAAAAGAAATTGCCAATAGGCTTGACGGATAATACTCTTTGCAGTGCAGGCGCGCCTACACGACGTGACCAAGGTAAGGTTTCTCGTTTGCGATCGTGCAATAATCTTAAGGAACAGTTGAGTAAGGAAATACCTAAAGCAATGTCTGGGTTACTGACTGCTGCTTGCATGGCTACAATACAGCCAATAGAATTTCCCACTAAAAAAGCTGGCTCACCTACTACTTCCCGGCAAAAGTCTGCTAATTGCTGTCCCCAAGTTTCTAATGTATAAGCAATTTTAGTGTTTGGTTCTGGTTTAGCTGAACTACCAAAACCAATTAAATCAATGGCATAAACACGGCAATTTTCTGCTAACACAGGTATGTTTTTTCGCCAGTGTAACCAAGAAGCACCAAAGCCATGTATTAAAACAACAGCCGGCCCAGTAGTTCCTTGAGTTTGATAGCAAATGGGGAAGCCTTGCCAAATCCAGGTTTTTGTAGAACACAAGTTGATTGTAGAAGTAGTCATGGGAATCAAGACCTGAAGATTAAATAAACAACCCAACAGCCGAGTCACTCATGGTGGATGTGCGTTTTTAGTTCTAAGCAAAATCTATAAAATGGTCAGTCATGCGATCGCATTACACAATCATCACTACATCTCTAGAGTATTTGTACTAACTTTTGGCTTGATACTGATACGTGACTTTAGCCTCAAAGTTTTCCCGGCAGTCCAATTACTTTTTTAAACACCACAAGCAGTTTCATTGATTTTTTTATTTTCTTTAAATCCTACTTTTGATATTGACATAAAATTTTGATTTTGTAACGCCATTTAGGCTTGTATATGATTTCTATTGATAATACTCAAGCGTACATTCAGCATAATTAACCTCGCAGGTGAAATTATATTGAATTGATGTACAGTTTTAAGTATTAGTTAACAGAAATATGTGATTTGGATGTTTTTGACTCATAAAGTTTAGTTAAACTAAATATGATTTTTTTAAAGTTTGTGAGGATTTTGGGGGAGGAAAAGTTTTATTTTATGTCGGTGAAGGCATAAAACACTATCGATTTTGTAATTTTGAGTGGCTGAGGCAGTGACTATAGATATTTGAGAACGAGACTGTTAATAATCCTAGGTAGGATATAAGCAAAAGCTATCAATAATTGGCACAGGTGATGAAGCTAGCATGATGGTGATTTCAGTAGTTTCACAATGTACGATGTCGAAATTTATTTTTAGGATATATTCAATATTAAGCATCTGCCCAAGGTGATTTGCAACTGAGAATTCACGCAAAACTCCACCTATGTTTTTGTTGCTAGTGCCTTCCAGTAAAAGAAGATGACTACACTAGAAATCCTTGAGACTCCCGTTGGTGGTTATGCACCAGATTTTGAACTGCCAGGAATTGACAATCAAGTACACCATCTGAGGCGTTATTTAGAAAAATGGCGTGCAGTAGGTGTGATTTCGATGTGCAACCACTGCCCTTATGTAAAGTTATATCTCAGCAGATTAAAAAATATCCAAACAGAATTGGCAGCAGAGGGATTCCAACTGATAGGGATAAATGCCAGTGAGAATACGGAATATCCTGGGCAGAAGTTGGAAAAGATGAAAATGTTTGCTCAGGAACACCAGTTGAATTTTCCTTACTTGTGGGATTCCACCCAAGAAGTGAGTCGGAGTTTAGGCGCGACTAAAACCCCGATGGCATTCCTGATCGATAGTTGTGGTATATTGCGATATAGAGGACAGATTGACAATCATCCTGACAAACCATTTTCCCAAGGTGAAGACTATCTCAGAAATGCGATCGCAGCTTTGTGGAAAGGGGAAGAAATCCTCATACCTGAGACGGAACCAGTAGGAACTTCATTAATTTGGCGTATCTAGACATAGGTAGTCACTGTGCTGTTATCTTAAATTGGAGGCAATTGCAACTTTTTTGAGAAAGCGTGACTTCATGGGAACGAATTACCGACGGGTTTTACTTAAACTGAGCGGTGAAGCCTTAATGGGCAACATGGGCTATGGCATTGATCCAGAAGTGGTGGAAGAGATAGCCCAAGAAATAGCAGAGGTGATCGCCAGTGGCGTTCAAATTGCCATCGTCGTGGGCGGTGGCAATATTTTCCGGGGCGTAAAAGCAGCGTCAGCAGGGATGGATAGAGCAACTGCTGACTACATTGGTATGATTGCCACAGTCATGAATGCGATGACGCTGCAAGATTCGCTAGAAAGGATGGGAGTACAGACGCGGGTACAAACTGCGATCGCTATGCAAGAACTAGCAGAGCCATATATTCGTCGTCGAGCCATCCGTCATCTAGAAAAAGGACGGGTGGTTATTTTTGGTGCTGGTTCTGGCAACCCATTTTTTACTACAGATACGACAGCAGCATTAAGAGCAGCAGAAATTGATGCAGAAGTAATTTTTAAAGCTACTAAGGTAGATGGGGTTTACGATGCTGATCCCCAAATCAATCCTAACGCTAAACGGTACACCAGTCTCACCTACACTCATGTGTTAGCGAACGATTTGCGAGTCATGGATAGTACCGCGATCGCCTTGTGCAAAGAAAACAATATCCCTATTTTAGTCTTTGACTTAACAGTGCGCGGCAACATTCGCCGGGCAGTTTTAGGAGAATCTATCGGTACCCTTGTGGGAGGTTCGTGTGAAATTAGCTGAAGCTGAAAGTAAAATGCAAAAAACTGTTGGAGCAACTCAAGAAGCCTTCAACACCATCCGTACTGGTCGCGCTAATGCCAGCTTGCTAGATAAAGTCATGGTAGAGTATTACGGTTCACCTACACCGTTAAAATCTCTAGCAAATATCAGTACACCAGATGCCACAACAATACTGATTCAGCCTTACGACAAAAGCAGCTTAAGCCTGATAGAGAAAGGCATTTCTCTCTCGGATGTAGGTTTAACACCCAGCAACGACGGTTCTGTAATTCGGCTCAACATACCACCACTAACCACCGAACGCCGTAAAGAATTTGTCAAACTGGCAGCTAAGTATGCTGAAGAAGGTCGTGTTGGGATTCGTAACATCCGCCGGGATGCCATAGACTCAATTCGTAAACAAGAGAAAAACGCCGAAATTTCCGAAGATGAGTCTAAAGACTTACAAGATAAACTGCAAAAACTGACCAACAAATACACCGCCAGAATTGACGAGTTACTGGCAGAAAAAGAAAAAGACATTACCACTGTCTAAATAGTTTCCTGTCATCGATGACAAGGGGAAAGGGCAAAGGGAAAAAGCCGATTTATATCGCTTTTTCCTGGGAAACTTTCCCCTTTTGCCTGAAAACTGAGTTTTTGAATTTTGAAAGAGATAAGTTTAAATTTTGAATTATGTACGACACCATCATTGTGGGTGCTGGGCCAGCAGGGGGAACAGCTGCTTATCATTTAGCGAAAAAAGGGCGTTCAGTATTAATTTTAGAAAAAGAATCCCTACCTAGATATAAACCTTGTGGTGGTGGTTTGTCACCAGCGATCGCTCAGTGGTTTGACTTTGACTTTACCCCAGCCATTTCCGTCAAAGTAGACTCGATTCGCTTTACCTGGAAACTAGATGATCCTGTAGAAGCAAAAATTGAGACAAAAGAACCAGTCTGGATGGTGCGACGGGATATTTTTGACCATTTTTTAGTGCAGCAAGCCCAGAAACAAGGCGCACAACTACAAGACAACACAGAAGTTACAGGTATTGAATTTCACAGCGACCACTGGCAAGTAAACACAGTCAACGGCCCCGTTACCGGTCGCTACCTGATCGCCGCCGATGGTGCAAAAGGGCCGATGGCAAAATGGCTAGGCTTCAAAGACCGTAAACGCCGCCTCGCTGGTGCTTTAGAAGCAGAAGTAGCGGCGGATGTGGCAGATAAATCTACAATTCATTTTGAATTTGGTTTAGTAAAAAACGGCTATATCTGGAACTTTCCCAAAGCTGATGGTTATTCCATTGGCGTAGGTACATTTATCGGTGGAGAACCCCAAGACTTTAAAAAAATTGTGGCTGAGTACGCCCAGTCATTTAATTTAGATATGAAAAATAGTAAGCAATATGGTCATCCGCTTTGCCTGTGGGATGGTAATCAAAAACTACATACCCAAAACGCTGTGTTAGCTGGTGAAGCAGCTTGTGTAGTTGATCCGATGACCGCCGAAGGGATTCGTCCCGCTATTTTTAGCGGTTTAATAGCCGCCGCTATGCTTGATCAGGCACTATCTGGTGATATCAACGCCTTAGAGCAATACACTGAGATTATCCATGAACGATGGGGTGCGGAAATGGCTTGGGCTAAAAAATTAGCTGGCGCATTTTATCGCTTTCCTGGCGTTGGTTATCAAGCTGGTATCAAGCGTCCTTCGAGTACAAAAGTCATGGGTCAAGTTTTGTGTGGTGAACTTTCTTATAGTGATGTTGCTGGACGCGCACTTAAGAGATTAGTCCCTGGTTTTAGAAGCTAAATCTTAGAGGATGTCTGAGAAGTTAAGAAAGATACTAAAAACCCCTCTCCAAACCTCTCCCCTGCAAGGAGAGAGGCTTTTAAACCCCCCTTCCCTTGTAGGGAAGGGGGGCTGGGGGGTTAGGTTTGAGTGACTTTGGTGTTACTAAAAATACTTTTCAGACATCCTCTTAGTTAATTATTTCTTGTGGTGCGGGCAAGATGCCCGCACAGGACAGTCAAGATGACCATCCCACAGGAGTTTCCTGATACATAAATTAAGACTTACCTCGACTGGTGCTGATAAACCCTGGTGAATTTTGCTAGCGTGGTGAGATAGGGGTTAGCTAGGCAAGCAGAGGATAACATGGCGCATTTAAATCTTCGTCGTCCCCAAAATGTCACCGGCGATTTTTATGTTGATACTAGCTGTATTGATTGTGATACCTGTCGCTGGATGACTCCTGAAGTATTTTATCGTGTTGATGAACAATCGGCAGTGCATCATCAACCAACCAATGAAGCAGAAAGATTAGCGGCACTGCAAGCACTTTTGGCTTGTCCAACTAGCTCTATCGGCACAGTTGAAAAACCCAAAGATATCAAACTGGCTCAAGAAAGTTTTCCGATTTTAGTAGCAGAAAATGTTTATCATTGCGGCTATCACTCCGAAAAATCCTATGGTGCAGCTAGCTATTTAATTCAGCGTTCAGAAGGAAATATATTAGTAGATTCTCCCCGATTTACACCACCTTTAGTCAAACAGATAGAAGCAATGGGGGGAATTCGTTATCTGTATTTAAGCCATCAGGATGATGTGGCAGACCATGAAAAGTATGCTGAACATTTTCAGTGCGATCGCATTCTTCATACTGATGATATTTCTGCGGGGACTCGCCATGTAGAAATACAATTAACGGGTTTAGACCCTATAGAATTTCAGCCAGATTTATTAATTATTCCCGTTCCAGGTCATACAAAAGGACACACAGTTTTATTATACAAAAATAAGTTTCTGTTCACTGGCGACCATCTCGCCTGGTCAGAAAGCAAGCATCAGTTAGCAGCATTTCGTGATTACTGCTGGTATTCCTGGTCAGAACAAATTAAATCTATGCGAAAATTGGCAAATTACACCTTTGAATGGGTGCTACCAGGACACGGGCGGAGATTTCACGCTGATGTTGATACCATGCGTCAACAGATGCACAAATGTCTTGAATTGATGGAGAACCTTTAGATTTTAGGACGTGATAAAATCCTTTAAGGATAAGTTTGTGTACCACAAACTCGCTCATTACGCCACAATTGATATAACTTATTAGCTGGCATCGTCAAATACAAAACATCACCTTCATTGAGGTAACTTGTTAATAAATTCCAACCGTGGAGGCTTTGACCATTGCTTTCTACATACAACGGTACAAAGTCGGCAGACATGGCTATTTCTTTGACTAACTTACCGCAAAAAGGATGTGATGGTGTAATTAAAGTAGCAAAGGCTACCCACAGTCTATCTGCGGTGATGCCATTACCGAGAACACGCCCACCCAAAGCCGCCGCCGCAAAGGCTGGTGCTGCTAATTCTGCGGAACTGAGTACAGCCTCAAAGTCAAATACTTGTTGTGCCATCCCGGCAAAATCAGGATCAGCGTAGTGGACAATAACTGGTATTTTGGGTGCTAAACCTTTAGCTTTGAGGGCAATTTCTAAATTAGTGGCATCATTATTAGTGACAGTCAGCACAGCCGCCGCCGAGGTGACATTGCTAGTTTGCAGGATGGTGCGAAAACTAGCATCACCTTGAATTACGGGAATACCTAGCCCACGCACAGAGTTAATATATCTGTTATTCGAGTCTGTTTCAATAACTACTACTTCATAACCATTAGCATGGAGTTGCTGGACAATTCTATTACCAATACCACTTAAGCCACAGACTATATAATGATGTCGTTGTGGTACACGGGCAACATCCCAAAATTGTTTAAACCGACTACCCAAGACAAAATCGGTCAGCATGGCGTACCAAATGCCAATCACCACTGCCCCTACTAGCATCATTACCACTGTAAAAACTTTAATACTGTTAGGAGCGTTTTCTACAACTTTGTCATTACCACCTGCGCCGGTAATCATGCCTACGGAGAAGTATAACGCATCGACTACAGACAAACTTAACTCAGTAGACATATAGGTGAGTGTAGCAGTTAAAATCACTGCCAATAGCACAATTGCACCTACTACGACTGATTGCCCATGTTGTCGAAAATGTCGCAGACTGGTAAATATTTTCAGCAGTTTTTTAATTAAGGATCTGCGAGTGGAACGGATGCGGGGTTGGATAGCAACAATTAGGCGATCGCCTACTTTTAATTCTTCTCCCGACAGCACTGCCCCTACTAAATTTACCTCACCTTTTATGGGTAAATAATTAATCGGTATCCTGGTTGAATCTGCCCACAAATCATTTAATTTACGTCCTAACCACGGATGATATTCATTAATATATTCTTCTTGAATCGGCCAAGTTTGCTCATATAACTTAATTTGTCCAATCGCTTGATTTCCTAAAGCTGCAAAGCTGAATAATGGTGCTGCTAAACTCACAACACTCATGCTTAAGTGGTCTGATAATGTTTGATCCAGACGTTCACCTAAGTTCGTATTATATAAACGGTTGATGATGCGAATGCGAGAGTTTAGTACCCGCGCTTGCATCATGATTGATAAATTTATTTCATCATTTGAGCTAGCGATAACTAAGGTGTGCGCTTCATGAATTCCTGCTGCTGTTAGTGTAGCAGCTGCACATAAATTACCCACAATCACGTCGCCTGCTGCTTCGCCAGGGATGGGTTTGTGATGAATACCCACAACTAACGCTCCCTGTTGTCTGAGCAAACGAAAGATTTTATATCCAGTACGTCCTAAGCCACAAACTATAATTCTAGGTTTCATGTAACAGCAGCATTATTGATTAAAAAGGGCTGCGTATTGATTAATCAACATTGTGGCTTACTTTCCTCCAGCAAAACTGTAACTGAAGGTACGATACTTTTACAGTTAATGGCACTTTTATTTAAAGTATCGAGTCATTGTTATAGAAGTAGCTGGAATTTTAATACTTAGTTTTATGAAAAAACTAACTCAAATTATCGCTCTTGCTGGGATTTTATCTTCATTAGCTGTAGTAGGAACAATTACAACCAAAACACCTGCACAACCACAGTCACAACCAGGGCCGATTTTTACACCCAATGTGCAGTTACAGGTACAACGCACCAGGGGTAATTGTCCCAAAACTGTTGGTTTGTGGTGGATTGGGCTACCCTATGAAGGTGGCGCAGAACATACTGTGATTGCAGACACTAGAGCCTTTGCTAATGAAACAAAATTAGTACCGTCTCAAAATAAGCGGTTTGTAGAATTTGTTTCAACTCTAAACAGTAACTATGCGACTTGTGTAGGTAAAGCAAGCTCAAAAGAATATGCTTTCTACAATGTAGAATTTAAACATAAAAAAGCCTATTTTCGTGTAGATTTGCGGAATATTAATGCACCTGCTAGCGAGATTGTCTATAAAACTGTGACAGCTTTTCGTCCTTATGTCCGGTGGGCGATCGCAGATTAATTACAGATTAATTATGGAGAGTTGAGAGTGCATAGTCTCAAGTTACAAATCTCGGATACATCCCCAACATAAAACTGTGTTACCTATCACTCTCTTTTCCCCGATATTTATGAGTATGACAATCCGTTTTATCTCCTATTGAATTTCACCGAAGTTAAAAATGTCATAACGTATCTCTGCTCTATCCACACCTTGAAATCTATCACCCATTCTCACAGAAGGGGCTGTTGGTTCTACCAGTGGTTGATTAACCAATAGTCTGACATTCTCATTAATTCGCCACACACCTGCATTTTCATTGGTGACAGTGAAAATGTCATTATAATTGCTCACCAAATTTGTAGATATAGTCTGGTTGTTTTGAAAAAATGCTTGATAGTCATCTGAAATTGACCGAGTAGCGATACCAGCTAGAGGTTTGCCGGATAATGTAAAATTATCTTGTTTTGGTGTAGCGGCTAATGCTAACTGTGGTTGTACTAAGATAGCCAGCCCAGCAACAGCTAATATGCTTTTGCAAGCATTCACAATTTTGTCAATCATTTTCTTATAACCTAATTATTTATTATTAGTTTTATTGTCGGTAAAAACCAAGAAATATATCTCTATCTTGAGTCGAAATAATATCTAGAATAAATAATTATATTCTCCAGCTTTTGTTTGAAAGAAAAACCAGTTAATTATTTGAATATACAAGTTTTTAATCTATCAAAAGAAGGTTGACACTAATTGTTGAGCAAGCTGCTAGATAATAGACAAGGTAGAATTTTTTACCTAATCCCTAATCCCCAGCCTCCCAAGATTCTCCAACACTAAAGAACATGGGTTCTAAAGCCTAAAATGCTTGTTGGGAGATAATTTTGCGGCTTTAACCAGCAAATGAGTCTGTTACGCCGTGTTTAGAATGAAATAACTAGCAGCTGATTCTAGACACAGGCTACAGAGGAACGCAATGCTAATTTTTGAAGAACACTTTCAAGATAATCGCTGTAGCTGGGTGACACGGGATAGTTCAGAGTGTAGCCTTTACATGGAAGTGGGTCATTATGTATTTGACCACAAACGTACAGGTGATGCCTATTGGCTATCGTGGAACTCGGCGGAGTTCTTTTATGACAGAACTGATTTTCATATTCATATAGTTTTAGAAAAAGCTGCTGGTGTAGATAATCACGGGTACGGTTTTGTCTGGGGACTGTTAGACGATCGCAATTTCTTTGAGTTTGTGATTTCTGGTCATGGTAATTATCGCATTGCTCAAGTCAAAAACGGTAACTTTATTAACTACACAGACTGGAAACGCTGCGATCGCATCCAACAGGGTGATGCTGTAAACTTACTAGAAATCTGCCGTGTGGGTAATTTTGTCGAGTTTTACATCAACAGTACCCTTGTAGATAAGTTTCCCGCCGATAAATTAATGGATGTCCCCGGACGAAATTTTGGTTTCGTTATCCATGACACTATCAAAATGAAAGTCCACAGCCTGATGGTAAGTGCGCCTGATACAGAAAAAGACTTCTGTGATTTTAATTCAGAACTTTATGATTCCAGGTATGAAACCAAAGCTTCTTTTATTGAGCATGAACCACCACATAATGATAGCATAGAAAAAGTGTTTGCAGACTTACAGGCGTTAGTGGGACATGAACGCACCAAGCAGCAACTTTTTTCTTTAGCAAACTTCCTCAAAGTCCAAACTGCACGCCAAAACCGAGGACTGAAAACCGTAGAAACTTCACTACACCTGATGCTTTCCGGGCCACCAGGAACAGGTAAGACCACAATTGCGCGTTTAGTGGGGCGATTATATCAACAATTGGGCTTGCTGGAGCGTGGACACGTTGTAGAAACAGACCGTGCCGGGATTATTAGTGGATATATTGGACAAACTGCACTCAGAGTAGAAAATGCGGTGCAGCAAGCTTTAGACGGTGTATTGTTCATTGATGAAGCTCACGCTTTAGCTCCTGAAGATAGCCCGAATGACTACGGCAAAGAAGCATTGCAGATATTAATTAAACGTATGGAAGATTACCGCGATCGCTTGGCGGTAGTTATCGCCGGGTACAATGAAGAAATGGATCGTTTACTTGAATCTAACCCCGGTTTTAAATCCCGTCTGCATAGATTATTTTATCTTGATCACTACACTCCTAATCAGTTATTATTAATCTTCAAAAAATTCTGTCAAGATAATGGCTATATCCTTGATTCTTCAGCCAATATTATCTTACAAGCCACCTTTGAACTAGCTTACGCCAACCGAGACAAAACTTTTGGTAATGGACGTTTTGCCCGTGCTTTATTTGAGCGTACAATTGAAAAACAAGCTAATCGCATTGTGCATGACATCGACAAGTTAGATAATTCTCAGTTAACTTTAATTACGGCTGAGGATTTATCGGGAAATTAAGGGGACTGGGTAAAAGTTACGAGACTTACGCAACGTAATATCCAGATCCCCGACTTCTTTGAGAAGTCGGGGATCTATCGCATCATCATTTTATCTTTAATTATATTGACCTAGTTAGTAGGGTGCGTCAGATTAATAATCATCATTCCTAGTGCGTTAGAATTTATAAAAAAGATATTTGGTTTTACTTGTGTCAGCCAAAGATATTTTTCATGAATCAGTTAAAAAAGCTTTACAGAAAGAAGGATGGAGCGTTACAAGTGATCCATTAAAATTTAAATTCGGGGAAGTCAACTTCCAAATTGATTTAGGTGCAGAAAAAATCATTGCCGCAGAAAAAGGAAATGAAAAAATAGCAATTGAAATCAAAAGCTTTTTAAATCCTTCACCAATTACAGATTTTTACTCTGCTTTGGGACAATTCCTCAGTTACCGTCTAGCGTTAGCAGGATATGAACCAGAGCGAGTATTATACTTAGCAGTTCCATTGGATACTTACAAAATATTTTTTCAACTTGAATTTACTAAAACTGCGATACAACAGTATCAAGTGTTGTTAATTGTTTATGATCCAGAGAATGAGGTGATTGTAGAGTGGATAAAATAGCAAAATATCAAGAATTAGTTAAAACATTGTTGACTAACTACGCCAGTGATGATGTTTCAGATAATGATGTGGAAGTGCAACTGATTTTAGACACAGAACGCAATCATTATCAATGGATGAATGTAGGTTGGCAAGGATTTAATCGGATTTATCGATGCGTCATGCACTTTGATATTAAAGATGGTAAAATCTGGCTGCAACAGAATTTAACTGATCGCAATCCAGCAGAGGAATTAGTGATGATGGGAGTACCACGAGAGGATATTGTCCTGGGTTTACAAGCTCCTTACAAGCGTCAGTATACAGATTATGGTGTAGCTTAAGGCGACACCTGATATCTTCAATCTACAACAGATGCGATCGCCTTGTTGGTTATAGTCAAACTCAGCGATAATTTCAGGCGATCGCATACACTAACCCACTCAACCCAAAAACAATTTATACGCCGGGTTTTGGCTTTCATCCCAATAGCGATAGCCAAGGGTATCCAGAAACGCTTGCCATTCCTCCATTTCCTGCGGTGGGACTTGCATTCCTACTACAATGCGTCCGTAATCTGCGCCATTGTTGCGGTAATGGAACATACTAATATTCCAATTAGGACTCATAGAGGCGACAAACTTCATTAATGCACCAGGGCGTTCGGGAAACTCAAAACGGTAGAGTAATTCATGATCAGCTAGGGGAGAATGTCCGCCAACCATGTGGCGCAAATGCAGTTTTGTCAGTTCATCATCGGTTAAATCAAGAGTTGGGAAACCACAAGTTTCAAAGGTTTCTACCATCTTGCTTCTATCAGCAAGGTTTTGAATTTGCATCCCGACGAAAATATGGGCGATTTTCTCATCAGCAATGCGGTAGTTAAACTCTGTCAGGTTGCGTCTGCCAATACATTCACAAAATTTATGCAGACTTCCTGGTGCTTCGGGGATGGTGACTGCAAAAATGGCTTCGCGACGTTCGCCAAATTCGGCTCGTTCCGCCACAAAGCGCAGTCTGTCAAAGTTCATATTCGCACCACAGGCGACAGCTACTAAAGTTTGTCCTTGGATTTGCTCCCGTTCTACATAAGCTTTTGCGCCAGCGATCGCCAATGCTCCCGCAGGTTCTAAAATTGAGCGTGTATCCTCAAACACATCCTTAATCGCCGCACAAGTGGCATCTGTATCTACTAAAATAATCTCATCTACATATTCCTGACACAACCTAAAGGTTTCTTCCCCTACTTCCCTCACTGCTACCCCATCGGCAAATAAACCCACCTGCGACAACCTTACCCGCTTTCCGGCTGTTAATGACTGGTGCATCGCATCCGCATCAACGGGTTCTACACCAATAATTTTAATTTCTGGGCGGATGCGTTTGACATAAGCCGCAATTCCAGCAATTAACCCACCGCCACCAATAGCGACAAATATGGCATGAATCGGTTGCTGATATTGGCGTAAAATTTCCATGCCAATTGTACCCTGTCCGGCAATCACATGGGGGTCATCAAAAGGATGAATGAAGGTTAAACCTTTTTCAGCTTCAAGTTGTCGGGCGTAAGCATAGGCATCATCATAAGTATCACCATGCAAAACCACCTCGCCACCTCTGGCTTTGACTGCATCTACTTTAACTTGCGGCGTAGTCACAGGCATCACGATAATGGCTCTAGTTCCTAACCGCTTTGCACCCAAAGCCACACCTTGAGCATGGTTTCCTGCCGATGCAGCAATTACGCCTTGTGCGAGTAAATCAGGCGGTAGGTTTGCCATCTTGTTGTAAGCACCACGCAGTTTAAACGAGAATACAGACTGCATATCCTCGCGCTTCAACAAGAGTTGATTATTCAGTCTAGCAGAGAGGTTGGGGGCATACTCCAGAGGAGATTCCTGAGCAACATCATACACACGAGCCGTCAGAATTTGTACCAGGTAGTCGCAAAGCATGGGGTAGAAGAAATGAGCAATTGCTGGATAAAGATTAATTTTACGTTAAGTTTGTCCCCATGCTGTGGTGTTGATGAGCGATCGCTAGCAATTCAGGGACATAAAACATCTCTTCACCCTTGGGTAGCCCGGATATTAGGGGTGGTATATCTGTTGATTGGCAGTGTGGCGATTTTGGTCGGAATGATAGTTTTAATTGTAGCGATCGCCAATTAATCACTAGCCAATCTTAAACTTATTCATAGGATGGGGGAGCGGAGGAAGCGGAGGAAAGAAACTAATGACTAATGTACGGGCGGGTTTACTAAGAACTTTCATGGCTATACAGATTATCGCAGCTTACCCGCCCCTACTGACTAATAACTAATTAGGACTTACGCACAAGTCACGGAATAATGAACCACGAAGAAACGTTCGCGAAGCGTTCCGAAGGAAAGAACACGTTCGCGTAGCGTCTCGTAGAGAAGGAAATAGGG
The DNA here is from genome assembly GCF_001597745.1 of Anabaena sp. 4-3. Taxonomy (GTDB): domain Bacteria; phylum Cyanobacteriota; class Cyanobacteriia; order Cyanobacteriales; family Nostocaceae; genus Trichormus. Next base: position 194,295 of record NZ_LUHJ01000061.1, read on the forward strand.
TTTGAGAGATATTTTGCATAAGTCCTGCTAATGACTAATGACTAATGACTAGAGTGAAAATGGCAATATCAGCAATCTAACAAAAGCAGGTATGAGATTATGGTGCGTTTAAAGCTTTGGCAGTGGGTAATCTTGGCTACACCAATCACAGCCATCATCGTTTTCTTACTGGTAGCGGCAGGAATGCAAATCCATGCTTGGGGGATCAATTGGATTTGGGGTGTGTTCACTGTCCTATTTTTGGGTTGGCGTTGGTTGTTGGTGCGGTGGACTAAACCTGTAATTCAACAAGTAGAAGCAGCATTAGCTGAGGTTAAGGTTGAACTGACATCTCAGATTGAAAATACCACTACACCTGTCAGTAGTGATGCTACCCAACAAGCAGAAGCCGCACTACAAGAAGTCCTCACAGCCTCACAAAGCGATCGCCCGATTTGGGAAGATTGGACAACATTTTGGCAACGTTGTCAAGATTTAGTTGTAGCTGTTGCCCATATCTACCATCCAGAGGTGAAATATCCTTTACTAAATATCTACGTTCCCCAAGCTTATGGACTGATACGGGGAACGGTGGATGATTTAGATCAATGGATGCAAAAGTTATCACCTGTTCTCAATCAGGTATCGGTAGGACAAGCTTATCAAGCTTATGAAGTCTACCGCAAATTAGAACCATCAGCCCGGAAGTTTTGGCGGGCTTGGAGTTGGGCGCAGTGGGTTTTAAATCCTGTAGCAGCAGTAGCTAACCGGGCTACTAAAGGTTACACTAATCAGGCAAATCAGCAATTATTGGCGAATTTGGGGCAATTATTCCGAGAAGCGGCTTTACGGAATCTGTGTAAACAGGCGATCGCCCTCTACGGTGGTGAAACTATCGCTATCGAAACCCCCACAGTTTCCACACCCACCTTACCTAAAGCTAAAACTCAAACTCTGCAAAACATCCTCAGCCAAGCCCAACCAGTCGAAAAAGTTGAACAAAAACCAGTCAGTATCTTACTTGTGGGCAGAACAGGCGCAGGAAAAAGCAGTTTAATTAACACCCTGTTTCAAGGTGATATCGCAGAAGTTGATGTATTACCCAGCACCGACCAAATTCAGGATTATCACTGGCAAACCCAAGACGGCGAAACCCTACATCTATGGGATACCCCAGGATACGAACAAGTGAAGCGGGAGGATTTGCGGCAGATGGTGTTAGATTATGCCACTAACGCTGATTTGTTGCTGTTAGTGAATCCCGTGCTTGATCCCGCCTTGCAAATGGATGTAGATTTTTTGCAAGCCATCAAAGATATAATTGCAGATATCCCAGCGATCGCAGTTGTGACGCAAGTAGATAAGCTGCGTCCGATGCGAGAATGGCAACCGCCTTATGATTGGCAAACAGGCGACAGACCCAAAGAAATCGCGATTCGGGAAGCTACAGCCTATCGTGCCGAATTATTGGGTGATTTTTGTCAATTAGTCTTACCTGTGGTCACAGGTGATATTGCCAGTGGTAGAATTGCTTGGGGAATTGATGCTTTATCCTTGGGATTAATAGAAGCGATCGCACCAGCCAAACAACTGCGACTAGCCCGGTTTTTGCGTAACCTCGAAGCCCGAACCGTAGCAGCTGCCAAAATCATCGAGCATTACACCTTGCAAATGGCAACCACCCAAGGACTCACAGCAATGCTCAAAAGTCCTGTACTTCAGTTCATTGCTACACTGTCCACAGGTTCGCCCACATTAGCTTACATCCTAGCCGAACAAATCCCCGTAGAACAGTTACCAATTGTGATTGGTAAACTGCAAATGGCTTATGATTTGTTCTCATTGTTAAAGACAGAAGACTCAAACACGCTCAAATTTGACTTATTATCTTTGTGGCCGTTACTGTTAGAAAATCCAGGCACACCAGAGCGCAATGCTTGGGCATTTGGTCACGCACTGGTAGAATACTGGACGCAGAATTTAAGCATTGAACAACTGCGCCAACGTTTTGACTATTATATGCAGCAAGTTTAGAAGGGATTAGTGACTGGGGACTGAAAGGCAGACAAACTCTTACACCTAAAGAGTGAGTTTTATCTGTTTCTGTCAGAGCTAATATATATCTATCAAAATAGACAACACAATCATGTTTTGATTTGGACTAACCTAGCAATATTAGCTGTAGAAAATGGCTGGTTCAATGCTTTAGAACAGATAAATTTTTATGTCTGATTAAACAAAAACACCAGCTAAAATCGCCCATTTACAGCTAATATTCCATGCTATCACCCCATGAATTTATCGAGTTACTCATCCGTAATTCCCACCTTTCCCCTGACAGCTATAGTTGGTCATCAGGCGATTAAATTAGCGTTATTAATCGTAGCAGTAGACCCTGATTTGGGAGGGGTGGTCATTTCTGGTCGTCGTGGTACAGCTAAATCAGTAATGGCTCGCGCTCTCCATGCACTGCTTCCCCCTATTGAAGTAATTCAGGGTTCTTGCTGCAACTGTGACCCCAATAAACCAGATGAGTGGGATGATGAAACAGTTACAAGAGGCAGGAAGCAGCAGGATGGACAAACTAATTTCTCCCTACTGCCAACAGAAGTAATTCCCGCGCCTTTTGTGCAAGTCCCCTTGGGTGTGACTGAAGATAGATTACTAGGTTCAGTGGATGTGAGTCAGTCAATCAAGCAGGGAAAGACGGTATTTCAACCAGGATTGCTCGCACAGGCACACCGGGGGATTTTGTATGTTGATGAGATTAATTTGCTGGAGGAACATATTGCTAATCCGCTCTTGGCTATTTTAGCTGAGGGATGTAACCAAATTGAGCGGGAGGGCATTAGTTTTCAACATCCCTGCAAACCGTTATTTATCGCCACCTATAACCCAGAAGAAGGTAAACTACGAGAACATTTATTAGATAGAATTGCGATCGCCCTTTCTGCTGATGAAGTTTTGAGTATAGATCAGCGCGTCCAAGCTGTGGAGCAAGTTGTCAGTTACGCAGAGTCTCCGCAAAAATTTCTCCAGCAATATGCCGAAGACATCGCCGACCTCAAAACCCAAATTATTCTAGCGCGAGCATTACTCAAAAATGTACGAGTTCAACGTGAGCAAATTGCCTACTTAGTCAACGAAGCTATTCGCGGTCAGGTGCAGGGACATCGCGCCGAATTGTTTGCACTGCGAGTTGCGAAAGCTAGTGCCGCTTTGAATGGGCGATTAGAAGTGAATGCTGAGGATTTGCGCCATGCCGTAGAATTAGTAATTATACCCAGAGCAACAGTAATTGAGGTGACAAAAGAACAGCCACCACCAGCACCACCCCAACCGCAACCAGAACAACCAGAACAAACAGACACCGAAACCCAAGAGGAAACCAAACAGGAAACACCAAGTATCCCTGAAGAATTTGTCTTTACCCCAGAAGGAGTGATCCTTGACCCGGCGGTGCTTTACTTTGCTAAAATCGCCCACCGCAGACAGGGTAAAGCAGGGGGACGTGGGCTGATTTTTTCCCAAGACCGAGGACGCTATGTCAAGCCGATGTTTCCCAAGGGAAAAATTCAACGGATTGCTATAGATGCCACCTTGCGAGCTGCTGCTCCCCACCAAAAGATACGTCACCAACGTCAGCCAGGTCGCCGGGTGATTATTGAAGATGACGACATCCGAGTGAAGCGATTAGCCCGCAAAGCCGGAGCATTGGTGATTTTTGTCGTTGATGCTTCTGGCTCAATGGCCTTGAATCGAATGCAATCAGCCAAAGGTGCAGCTTTGCAATTGCTAGGGCAAGCATACCGCAGCCGTGACCAAATCGCTTTAATTCCCATCCGGGGTGAGCGTGCAGAGGTGTTGTTGCCTCCCACTCGTTCAATTACCACCGCTCACAAACGTCTAGACTGCCTACCCTGTGGTGGAGGTACTCCCCTGGCTCACGCTCTGGCTCAGGCTGTGCGAGTCGGTTTAAACGCCATGCAATCCAAAGATATTGGTCAAGTTGTCATCGTACTGATTACCGATGGTGGGGCGAATATTCCCCTGTCACGCTCCCTAGGTCAACCGTTTCTGGACGAAGAGCAACCAGATATTAAGGGGGAAGTGCTAGATATTGCTGTCAAAATTAGTACATTAGGAATGCAGTTATTAGTAATTGATACAGAAAATAAGTTTATTTCTAGTGGGTTTCCCAAGGAGATAGCACAACGGGCAGGAGGTAAATATTATTACTTACCTAAAACAACAGAGCGAATAATTGCGGCAATGACGCAGGGAGCAATAGCAGATATCAAAGCTGGTTTTTAGTGGTGATATCATGTCCGGCTAATTACTTATGATCAGTTTTCGATGCTGAACTTTTCCCTGTTGCCTGTTGCCTGTTGCCTGTTCCCTGTTGCCTATTTCCTCAAGCGATTCCCCGCGTTAGCTTCTTTCATCTTCCGTCACTGGGGTGCTTGTTCTTACAGGCATCCTACTAGACTTGACTATCGCTCTTCATGTAGTCTACAGTCTAATTTAAGCATCTTCTGGTTCAAGTTGAGCCACGGTAACAGCATTGAGGGCGAAAGCAAAAACCAAGGGCATCGGACATCTAAATACCAAGGTAGTAATAACAGCTACTATCGTGCTAATTAAAGCTGTATATGACCACCATTTTTCTTCCCTTGTTAGCCCTTTTTCAGATTTAATTTCTCTCAGCACATGATTAGGGATTGGTTCGGGCATGACACAACCCGGAGGAAACGCCCAATAATGATTGCGTCGCTCTACAAATAGTTCTGTCCAGCCATTTGCTTGGCACCATGCTTCGATCCATTCAATAGAGTAGTGTGTCATGATTGCAATTACTTAAGTAGCTTGTTGAATTAGTCTAGTTAGGGAAGATAAATATACTCAAGATTTAGCGATAGTTCAACACTCAAATATAAAAATATGGTTAATACTCCCCCGATAGAGCTTTTTAAGCATCAGAAAGATAACATCAATCATGCTTAATGCTCGCCTTGATTAAAGATTAGCAGTCAACATTCCCAGTCCCACATAAATGACAATAAACTTTACTTTGAAAAATCCAAATTGAAGAATTGTAAATTGGATGGCGATCGCTGACATTGAGTACAAATATATATCCTCAACATCCACCGGAAAAATCAAGAATTGTAAATCAATGACTGAGCCATTACTTGACAAGTTGACTTAATACTTTTAATAACTCCTAAAGTGATGATTTATCTACTATCTAGAGTTGTATTTACTTCATTATCCCTCAGCCTTTAGTTATCAATCTCTGAATATTTATCTCCAAAAACAGACTTTTATGACAAAATGTTAAGCTAGATGCAAAACGCCTGAAAATGGGGAAAATCCACAATGAATCACAAAACTAACTACCTAAAGATGTTTTGGCGGCAATTATTGGTTTTAGTATGTGGGATCATAGTATTGTGCTTGCCATCCCCAGCGTTAGCAGACTGGACACATCCCCTATCATTTAGCAATGCAGAACTCTCTAGACATAATTTTGCCGGGGATAGTTTACAAGCGGCGGAGTTTTCTAACGCTAACTTAGAAATGACAGACTTTACAGGTGCTGATTTGCGAGGCGCAGTCTTAAGTGCTTCCGTAATGACACAAACAAATCTCCACCAAGCAGATTTAACTAATGCAATGGTGGATCAGGTAAACTTAACAGGGGCAGATTTAAGCGATGCCGTTTTTAAAGAAGCCCTGTTACTCCGTGCCATCTTTAACGATGTCAACATCAAAGGTGCAGACTTTACTGATGCAATTTTAGATAAAGCGCAAATTAAAGAACTGTGTACCAAAGCTAGCGGAGTAAATTCTCAAACAGGCATAGCAACTCGTGATTCTTTAGGATGTTAATGAAGCGTGTAGGTGTAATTGGTGGTGGGCAGCTAGCTTGGATGATGGGAGGTGCAGCCAAAAAACTAGGTGTAGAATTAATTGTACAAACTCCTAGTCATCAAGACCCAGCTGTTACCATTGCCCAAGATACTGTATTAGCAGCAGTTGATGATGCTCAGGCTACAAAATTATTAGCAGCCAAAAGCGATGTCATCACCTTTGAAAATGAATTTGTGGATTTAGCAGCATTATCACTGTTAGCACAACAAGGTGTCTACTTCCGTCCTCGGTTAGCAGCATTATCACCTTTATTAGATAAATATCATCAACGTTGTTATTTACGGGATTTGGGGCTACCAGTTCCGCAATTTTTCGCCGTTGAACCGCAGGAAAACCTGACAGAAAAAATCACAGCTTTAGGATTTCCGTTAGTGTTAAAATCTCGCCGTCACGGTTATGATGGACAAGGGACTTTTATCATCGATGATTTAGAGACTTTGCAGCAGAAATTAGCGATTAATCACAGCCAACAACCGAGCCAAAGTCTATATTTAATCGAAGAATTTGTACCCTTTGAACGGGAACTAGCGGTAATTGCTGCCCGTTCCGTAGATGGGGAAGTTGTCATCTATCCAGTGGTAGAAACCCAGCAAGAACAACAAGTATGTCGGCGAGTCATAGCCCCTGCTGATATTACACCAGAACAAGCAGCAGAAGCGGAGGCGATCGCCCACACTTTATTAAACAGCTTGCAAGCAGTCGGAGTCTTCGGCATCGAATTATTTCTTACACCACAAGGCAAAGTCTTAGTCAACGAAATCGCCCCCCGCACCCACAATTCCGGGCATTTTTCCCTAGATGCCTGTCAAACCTCCCAATTTGAGCAACATCTGAGAGCCGTTTGTGGACTACCTTTAGGTAATCCTAATTTAAACTGTGCAATGGCAGTCATGGTCAACCTCTTAGGTTACGAAACTTCACACAGCGACTACCAAGACAAACGCCAAAAATTAGCAGCAATTCCCCAAGCGCACCTCCACTGGTACAACAAAACAGAAGCCCGCCCAGGGCGCAAACTAGGACACGTTACAGTCTTGTTAGACAAGCATAACCAAACCCTAGCCGATGAAATCGCCCACATCGTAGAATCTATCTGGTATTAGAGGCTGTTTGTAGTGAGGACTTTAGTCCTTACCACAAACCTCACAAGAAAAAAATTTCCTAACACACTACACAACCAATGAGATAAAGCTATAATGGTTTGAGTTACACTGCGACGTTGGTGACTGCCATCAAGTTTTTTGATCTATGTCTTTAAGAAAAAGGGAACCAAACGTCCTTCGTGGCAGTAGACTGGGCAAGTACCCAGAAACTTTAAACGAAGAAAATCGGTACCCACCTGGTTTAACCAGGTCATAAACTTAGGTAAAACGGCGTTGCGGTGAACTTAAAATTTTAAGCTTCCTAAGTTAAGTAAAACTGGGAAGCTTTAATATTTTTAATTAGCATCTTCGTCGGGTGCGTCAGATATCAAAAATACGTTTATTGACAGCATTTAAACAGTCTGACGCACCCTACAAGACTAAAACCGTTTATTGATGTAGCTTGCGTGGCGTAGCCATAGATGCACCTTATTTTGCACTGTAGAGACTAGCCATGCTTAGTCTCTACATAATTTATCTGGTATGTGAACTACTTGCATCTCAGACCAAATATCACATCTGTATAACCTGATGCAAATTGAGATACCATTCAGAGTTATGATCACAAAAAAAGACATTAATTCTTAGTTAAGAATACAAAATTGTCAAAACAGCAACAAACACATCCTTTATTTCCAGCTTCGGTCTTGCGGTTAGATAATGGTCTAACCTTGATTCATCAAGAAATTCCCACAACTCCCGTAGTTGTAGCTGATGTTTGGGTAAAGGCGGGAACATTCCACGAGCCAGAACCTTGGTTCGGGATGGCGCACTTTTTAGAACACATGATTTTTAAAGGTACAGCCACCCTAGCACCGGGAATGTTCGACCATAATATTGAAAATACGGGTGGTGTGAGTCATGCGGCGACAAGCTACGATTATGCTAATTATTCCTTGACTACTGCTGCTAACTACTTAGAAGATACTCTCCCCCATTTAGGAGAACTACTACTTAACGCCGCCATTCCAGAGGATGAGTTTAGCCGGGAACGGGATGTAGTTCTAGAAGAAATTCGCGCCAGTTATGATGATCCCGACTGGGTAGGCTTTCAATTGTTGCTACAAAGCGTTTACCAAAATCATCCTTATGGGCGTTCAATTTTGGGAAGTGAGGAAGAACTCATCCAACATTCGCCAGAGGAAATGCGCTGCTTTCACCGTGCTTACTATCAACCAGAAAACATGACGGTAGTAATTGCGGGAGGTATTCAGCAACAGCGAGCCTGGGATTTGGTAAATCGTTCATTTGCGAATTTTGCCGCACCTGTGCAGTGTCCGCAAATCACACCAGTAACCAAGCCAGTTATTAACGGTATACAACGTCAAGAAATACATTTACCACGTTTAGAACAAGCAAGGCTGTTATTAGCCTGGGTAGTACCAGGAGTAGAACAACTCCGCACTGCCTACGGTTTAGATTTATTATCAGTGTTATTGGCTCAAGGGCGGACTTCGCGTTTAGTGCGTGATTTAAGAGAAGAATTGCAATTAGTCCAGGGAATTTGTTGTAATTTTTCTCTACAACGAGAATCAAGCTTATTTACTATTACTGCTTGGTTAGAACCCGAAAATGTAGAAATAGTTGAAAACTTAATTCTCAGTCATTTGGATGATATACAAAGCACAGGCATTAATGAGCAAGAATTAGCCCGTACACGTAGATTGTTGTGTAACGAGTATGCTTTTTCGACGGAAACACCCAATCAACTCACGGGGATGTATGGATATTATAACACCATTGCCCAAGCAGAATTATCAGTGACATATCCGCAGCAAATTCGCTCATTTGCGCCTCCAGAACTGCAACAATTAGCTAAACAGTATCTTTCACTGCAAAATTACGCCGTAACTGTTTTGAAACCTTGTTAAGTTGGGGAGCAGAGGAAGCGGAGGAAGCAGAGGAAGCGGAGGAGAGAAACTAATGACTAATGACTAATGACTAATGACTAATAACTAATGACTAATGACTCAAACTGTGAATAATTCTTTATCTAACGCTTCTATTCATCGGACTGTATTAAATAATGGTATTGTGGTGTTAGTCGCTGAAAATCCGGTGGCTGATATTGTGGCGACGCGAATGTTTATCCGGGCTGGGAGTTGCAGCGAACCACGAGAAAAAGCTGGGTTGGCGCATTTGCTAGCAACTGTGATTACTAAGGGATGTGATGGACTTTCTAGCTTAGAAATTGCGGAAGAAGTCGAGTCTGTGGGAGCTAGTTTGAGTGCAGATACTTCGACTGATTATTTTTTAATGTCGTTGAAGACGGTAACGGCAGATTTTCCGCACATACTAGGGTTAGCAGGGCGGATTTTGCGATCGCCTACCTTCCCCACTACTCAAGTAGAATTGGAACGGCGTTTAATTATCAATCATATCCGTTCCCAAACTGAGCAACCCTTTGCTCTAGCGATGGAACAAATGCGCCGGGTAATGTACCAAAATCATCCCTATGCAATGTCGATACTCGGTGATGAAAGCACTGTCAACAGCATCACCCAAGCTGATTTAATCCAGTATCACCAGACTTATTTTCGTCCAGATAATCTAGTAATTAGTATCGCTGGACGCATCACACTTGATGAAGCTGTAGCTTTAATAGAATCAGTGTTTGGTGATTGGCAAGTTCCCAACCAAACCCTACCAAAATTAAATTTACCACAAATCCGACTACAGCCACAACACCAGTTACAGCCTCTACAAACACAGCAATCTATTGTCATGCTTGGTTATTTGGGCGCGTCGGTGAGTTCCCCCGACTACGCAGCTTTGAAGTTGCTGTGTACCTATTTGGGGAATGGTTTATCTAGTCGCTTGTTTGTGGAGTTACGAGAAAAACGCGGTTTAGCTTACGAAGTCTCAGCATTTTACCCAACTAAGCTACATCCAGCTTCATTTGTCGTGTATATGGGGACAGCACCCGAAAATACCACTATAGCCCTAGAAGGTTTGCGTACAGAAGTAGAGTTACTTTGTCATACAGAAATAACTGAAACCAATTTACAAGCGGCGAAAAACAAAATTTTAGGACAGTATGCTCTAGGTAAACAAACTAACGGACAAATCGCCCAAATCTACGGCTGGTACGAAACTTTAGGTTTAGGAATCGACTTTGATAGTCAATTTCAAGAATTAATTGCGGCTGTGAGTTCTCAAGATGCTTTAATGGTGGCAAGTCGCTACTTACAGGAACCTTATTTGTCTTTAGTTGGTCAAGAAGAGGCGATAAATCGTGCAATTCTTGAATGATGAGTTATGAGTGGCAGTAAAGTTGTTCACAGTAGGGGTTTAGCATGGCTAATCCCCTACAATCTTGAATTTGATCAATAATTCCGTCTACTTACTCAGCACCAGGCGATGCACAGCCAACAACTTAAACTAAGAGTTTGAGCAAATCTCAAACTATGCCCATTCTACAAAAGTTGTCATCAAGCAACAGGTACAAGTTAACTCGTATCTTGCACTATTCTCAATAAACTCCAGGCGATGCACAGCCAACAACCTAAACTCAGAGTTTGAGCAAATCTCAAACTATGCCCATTCTACAAAAGTTGTGATCAAGCAACAGGTACAAGTTAAGAGTTAACTCGCCTCTACTACTCAATCGCCGCAAGCGGCTGTAATATTAGCAACAGAAATTCTGGGAGCAATTTCCATGAAAGACAGCCTGAGAGCAAGTATCATGAATCACCTAGAGTCACCCAAGGCATTTTGTAAATTTCGCGCCAGTCAGATTTATGGGCTACTACTGTTTTCTTGTATGTCTGTTTTTATTGGCTCGTCGCCTGTAGTAGCAGTTGCAGCACCGCTACAAATTGCCCAACAAGTTGTAATTAATCGCCCTACCCTCAAGGTTGGTAGTCAAGGTGAGCGTGTTTCGGAACTGCAAGCAGCTTTGAAGCTTTTGGGCTTTTACTCAGGTGCTGTGGATGGCATTTATAACAACAATACAGCCAATGCTGTTTCTCAGTTTAAACAAACAGTCGGCTTGAGTCCAGATGGTATTGTTGATGCTGCTACTTGGCAGAGGCTTTTCCCTAATGAAGCAATGGCGGTAACACTACCCAATTCCACACCTAGTGTAAACAGTGGTTTTCCTGTTCCTACCCAACCTGTTACTGTTATCAAACCTGCGACGACTCAGGTTGTCAATCCGAAACCAGCCGCAAAACCTCCTAATACTCAACCGGCGACGACTCAGGTTGTCAAACCAGCCGCAAAACCTCCTAATACTCAACCATCTTCCACAACTCGCCCTCAACTGACTCCACCAACTACCCGCCTGGCTGGTGTACAGTACACTACAGAAGGATGGCCGATTTTGCGTGTCGGTATGAGTAATGCGGAAGTTACCAAGTTACAAGAAAGATTGAGTCAGCTTGGTTTTCTCAAAGGTGGTGTAGACGGATATTTTGGGATATTAACTGAAAACGCTGTGAAAGCAGCACAAAAACGCTATGGTTTAAAGGCTGATGGCGTGGTTGGTGGTGCAACATGGAAGGCTCTGATGCGATCGCCCCAACGACGATAAGCTGAAAAATGGTTATTAGTCATTAGTCATTAGTCATTAGTTATTAGTCAGTAGGGGCGGGTAAGCTGCGATAATCTGTATAGCCATGAAAGTTCTTAGTAAA
>NZ_LUHJ01000061.1:205996-271549 GCF_001597745.1 Anabaena sp. 4-3
GTTCTTCTCGGCTCCCTCTGCTCCCTCTGCTCCCCCTGCTCCCCTCCTTGAGCCACAGCAACTGTGACTGTGCCTACTTCTCCTGGTAAGCGGAAAATTTGCTTGGGAACTAATAGCTTGACTGCCTGATTCTGGCGAGTGGCTGCTAAAATCGCCGCCGCTTCTGCTACACTTGGGGTTCTGACTTTTTGCGCGATCGCTGCGTTAGGATTGGGAACAGCTACAGTAGATAAAATCTCGGCGGCAAAGGTTTTTAAAGGTAATTTTGTTAGGCGACAATAGTCCAATATCCCGGCTTCTGTGGCTTTGCTGTCAATCGTACCAATTCCGGCGATCGCATTTTTATCTAATTCATACTCTCTAAAAACGCCCTCAATTGCTACATCTACCAACTTATAACTAATCCCCGATTGACAACCAATTCCCACCCACAACCTTTGTTGTGGCTGCTGTTCCTCAGATTTTTTTTGGCTCACTCCTAATTTACTGTCGAGTACAATTTTCTACCTAAAACTTTTCAGGATTTTATTCTTGAGTCACTGATTAATTTTCAGCGTTTACTAAAATACATGAAAACTGATAATTACAATACTGTTATCAGAAATGAAAACCTATATATTAAGCATATCTAGCACAGTAGGAAACGCCGGAGGAATGACAAGGTAAACAGCAGAAAGTAATTTTACTTCTTCAGTTTGGCTCCATTGGTATCCTTGAAGCTCAAGCGTTTTACCTGGTCTACTTCGGTGTTTCAATTTCTTCCCATCTTTGCTGTAGCTATTTTATCCCAAGCCGCTACAGATGTTTATTCTTTTAGTTTTTCATTTCTGAAACAGATTTTTTATACCTCCTTATTATCTAATTAAATACCGTGTTTTTTCCTAGTTGTCAAGTTGTTTCAAAAAAATCGTCTCATGGGGTAATTCTAGAAAGAATTTGTCTAAATAACCACAGATTTTTTTGACTTTTATTGCTGTGTTTTTACTCAAAATTTAGGTCTGCAAAATATCCAGAAATCTTGATTTTTGCTAACGCCATTATTCTTGTGCGCCAGCCTGTTTTAAACTGAGAACGATATTTCGATAACCATTAAATTCGGCAATCATCAAAGCAGTATAACCACCGCGATTTTTTAAATTTATATCCGCGCCTCCGGCGAGTAAGACTTGCACGGCTTTGCTATAACCGCCAGCAGCAACCCACATTAAAGCTGTAGCTGCCGCCGAGTCTTGATAATTGACATTTGCGCCTTTGGCTAACAATAATTGCATTATGCTGGGATAATTGCGCTCTGCGGCTTTAATTAAGGCAGTTTTACCATCATCGGCTGGTAAATTAACATCAGCACCGTAGTCTAACAATAACTTTACTGTGTCGGTGTGTCCTTGGGATGCGGCTAAAGTTAACGGTGTCTCACCGAGATTTTTTACCTGTGAATCTGCACCCTCACGTAGCAATATCTCGACTATCTGAGTATGTCCTTGTAAGGCAGCAACTAATAATGGTGTGTCACCTAGGTTGTTTCTAATTTGGGGATTTGCACCCCGATTGAGTAAAATTTGGACTAAATCCAGATGCCCTTCCACGACGGCGAGATGTAAAGCTGTTTCACCGTCGTGGTTTTGATGATTAATCTCAGCTACTTTATCTAGTAAAACGCCAGCGATCGCACCTTGTCCAGCCGCCGCAGCTGCAAACAGTGCCGTGTCACCATTTTGGTTTTGCTGGTTGACATCAGCCCCAAGAGTCAGCAATACTTCCACTACATCCTGCTTTCCCAAGTCGGCTGCTATCATTAACGGTGTTTCACCTTCTTCATCTTGGGTGTTAGCATCTGCACCATGTTGTAACATCACTTGCACTACTGCGGCTTGTCCTTGTTTCACAGCCAGCTTTAAAGCTGTATCATCATCTTTGTCGGATAAATTCACATCCGCACCAGCAGCCAGCAACACCCGTACTATTTCCACATAACCTTTTAAAGCTGCTGCCATCAAAGCTGTACTACCATCTTCATTAGTAGCATTGACATCAGCCCCTTTAGAGATAAGAAGCTGGACAATATCAAGCTGTTTGTTACTAGCAGCCAACATCAACGCCGTCAAACCGTAGAGTTTTCTGGGTAAATTGATATTTGCCCCAGCATCCACAAGCGATCGCACAATTTCGGTATAACCTAGATTAGCAGCAAACATTAACGGCGTAGTGCCATCGCGATCGCACACATCCGCCCTAGCACCAGCCGCCAGTAGTGCAGACACCTGCTTCAAATCGCCTATTTTAGCCGCCTTCAGCAGCAAAGCATCATTGTTATTATTCATGAATTCGGTTCTAACAGGGAAATCTTATGTTGTTAGTCTCAGATGATTGAGCAACTTTTGCAAGGGGAATTAAACAGTGCTGAAAAACTTGCTCAAACTTACTCAAAATCCACTATGATTAGGGATAAGCGAAAACCAAGCTAAAAAAATTTTAGGCTTGAGAACCTGTACAAAACTTTTGAGAGTAGCCAGCCTGTAGCAAGGTAATTGAGAAAATCCAGAAATTTTAAATGGCTGAAAATCAGGGAGTAAAGTAGCAAAGCCTCTCAATGTAAAAACTCCAAAATAGGGTGAGTTACGCCCGATTTTAAGCCTGTGGACTGGATAATGCCGACATTACCAGAATGAAACAGGAAGCTAACGTCTTAAGTCTTTGAACAGATTTAAGCAAGTTTAGTTTAACGGACTTTTGATAGTTGATAGTTGACTGTTGACTGGGTAAAAGTTATTCTTCCCCTGCTTCCCCTGCTTCCCCTGCCCCCCTGCTTCCTCATCCCCTCCGTCGCCCACGGTACATCAAACTATGCTAATTTTTATTAAGATTTAAGAATTGGGCGAGAACACGATGAATCTGGAATTGTCTCCCTCGGTTAAATATTGGCTGAATTTCTTTCACCCCATGCTCATGTGGGCATTATTAGCACTCTCACTGTATGCTGCTTACCTAGGGTTGCAAGTACAGCGTACTCGCAACGCACAAGGGGAACAAAAAAAGGAACTAATTAAAGGTAAGTATAATATCAAGCACTACCAAATTGGCTCAGTCATTTTAGCTTTGATGGTAGCTGGTACAATTGGCGGCATGGGTGTCACCTATATCAATAACGGTAAGTTATTTGTGGGGCCGCACCTACTAGCTGGGCTGGGTATGACTGGTTTAATTGCATTTTCTGCTGCATTATCTCCTTTCATGCAAAAAGGAGCAAACTGGGCGCGGGTAACTCACATTGTCTTAAACTTTGCCATTTTAGGACTGTTTACTTGGCAAGCTATCACTGGTGTAGAAATTGTGCAAAGAATTCTTTCTAAGGCTTAGTCATTAGTCATTAGTCATTAGTCATTAGCTAATGTTAGGGACTGATGACTATTGACTACTGACTATCTAAATCATTATTTATGGAATTTACCAGGGAAGGGAAGTCCTAGAAATGTGTGAAAATCTTCTTGGACTTTGCGAGTTAAGCGGCGAGAAACTTGACGCACGATTTGGTTTAGGAGGCGATCGCCTGTAGACTGAATTAAAGACTTGGGCAAACGCTGGATAAATCGCGGAAAGTGCAGACAAACGACTAAATCTAACTCCCATTCAACCCGCGTGATTTCGCTGCCATCCTCTTGTAACTGTAATGATGCCCGATAATCCACATCATAACCAGGCGGTTGATAGTCAGGAATCGGAATTGTGCGAATGCGATAAACTCCGTCTTCGGGAGGTAACAGTTCTAAGCCAATTTTCGGCTCGACTTCATAACCAAACGAGCCAAAACGACCTATAATCAGCGCGTAACCGTTTTCCCCCAACGGTTGTACTTTCATCGGTTCAGCACAGCGCGAAAACCAGCTAGCATGAGCATTAAGATACTCAACCACGCGATGCGCTGGAGCGAACATTTCCATACAGTCGCTATAACGACCGTAAAATTTAGTTGGTGTGCCTACAGGTAATTGTGTGTCTGTAACCTCATTCTCTGGGAGGTTGGCAGCGACGGGTACAACTGTTTCTGTTATATCCAAAGATTGATACTCGCCGTTTGCTGAAAGCATGAAGCATTCCCCTCTGATTTGGCGTTTGTCTATATTAATGATTCCCAATTTGTTTGGGTTGTGTAGCACTAAACTTCTATTTTGACCGAAAGCTTAGAAATCTGTCATGAAGTTCATGAAATCACTACAATATAAAACGAATTAATCACCTACTTAGTTTCTCAGGATAGCGTTGATCATGAAAGCATTTGTAGCCGGGGCGACAGGTGAAACAGGTCGCCGTATTGTACAAGAGTTAGTAGCGCGTAACATCCCGGTTCGCGCTTTGGTACGCGATATGCAAACAGCTAGAAACATTTTGCCTCCTGATGCTGAGTTAGTTGTTGGTGATGTCTTAAACCCACAAAGCCTAACTACCGCTTTGGGAGATAGTACAGTTGTGCTATGTGCGACGGGTGCAAAACCAAGTTTAGATCCCACTGGGCCGTATAAAGTAGATTTTGAAGGGACAAAAAATTTAGTAGATGTCGCCAAAACCCAAGGCATTGAAAATTTTGTGTTAGTGAGTTCCTTGTGTACTTCCCAGTTATTCCATCCGTTAAACTTGTTTTGGTTGATTTTGGTGTGGAAAAAACAAGCAGAGGAATATCTTCAGAAAAGTGGTTTAAACTATACCATTGTCCGTCCTGGTGGGCTAAAAAATGAAGATAATTCCGATTCTATCGTCATGCAAAGTGCAGACACATTATTTGATGGTAGCATTCCTCGGCAAAAAGTCGCTCAAGTCTGTGTAGAAGCGTTATTTGAGCCAGCCGCACGTCACAAAATCGTCGAGATTATCGCTAAACCGGAAGCTAGTCCCAAAAGCTTTACAGAATTATTTCAGCAGTGCTAGTCAACAGAAGCCAGTCAACAGTCCCTAGCATTACCCAATGACTAATGACTAATGACTAATAACTAATGACTAATGACTAATAACTAATGACTAATTTTGCACTTTGCCGAAATGGGTACATTAACTGTTGTTTTTAGCTAGGATAGCGAATTTGCAAGGAGTGAGAATCTGAAAAGTTTTGAACTCAAAGGCGTAGAAAAACTAATTGCCCCTTTAGCCGCGCTTCTCGGCTTCGTGTACCTATTTCAATGGTATATTTTCGGGGACTTGCGATCGCCTTCTGAACCCATCTTTAGTCAAAATTTACCACCTTTGGTGATGAAAGGCGGCGACCCTTACATCCGTGCTTTGATGCGAACCATTGCCGCCAGCGAAGCCAATGGCAAACGTCCCTATTCTCTCTTGTATGGTGGACAACAGGTCAGCGACCTCAGTAAACATCCAGAGATATGCGTCACTATCGTCACCGGGCCAAACAAAGGTAATTGTTCTACTGCGGCTGGTAGATATCAAATAATTAATACTACTTGGTATCATATTGCACCTCGTTATCATCCTAAACGTTCACAAATGATGTTTTGGTCTACTTATAGTTTTGAAGCAGAATATCAAGATGTAGTAGTCTACCGTTGGTTGAAAGATTCCGGCGTTTGGGGAGTTGATATTCCCCAACTATTGCGCCAAGGAAAGATAAACGACGTTTTGCGCCGACTCTCCCCCACTTGGACAAGTTTAGGATATGGTATCGAAACCAATTCTATTAGTAGTTCTTTGCCCAGAATTTACCAAAAAATGCTGCAAGAAGAATTAACAATAGCTCAACAACCAGACACAGCTAATGCTGCTCCACCCCCCACGCCAAATAGTCATACCACCGATAAGCAAAAACGATAAGTAAAAAAATTGTAGGTTGGGGAGCCATCGCCGTGGACGGGTTTCCCGGCTTGGGGCGAATGGCATTTGACGTAGGAAACCCAACACCAAGATTTTAGTTGGGTTGCGCTGTGCTTAACCCAACCTACATCTAATGCACAAAATTAGCTGTGTCAGTCCACTACTACCTTGACAAATTATCTCTCAAGCAACCTGTAAGGTGGTGGACAAACTCTAAAGTATTTTCAAAGTGAATATTATGGGCAGAATTCCGAATAATTTTTAGCTCTGCTAATTGGCAGACACTAGCCGTTTTTTTATTAATCTCTATAAATTTATCATCATTTTCACCGACTAATAATAGTAGAGGAATTTGATTATTTTTAAGTTTCTCCCATAAGGATGGTTGACTACCAGTCCCCATAAATTGCAATGATTTAGTCAACTCAACTGGATGATTCTGCAACCTGTTTTCTAGCAGACTATTAAAATCTGGATGAGTTTTCATAGCACCAAAAATCGGCTGATTGTACCAATTTAATAAAAAAGCGGCGAAATCAGCTTTGGCTTCACTTCTGGCTAATTTTCTCGCTATTTGAGCATCACTTTTAACTCTGGCTAATCTTTCTGTTTCGGTTGCTAAACCAGGCGAAGCAGATTCTAAGATAACTTGATCAAAACGTTCAGGAAAATTTAGAGTTAGATATAAGGCTAATCTACCACCCATTGAATAACCAACTAAAAAGCATTTCGTAATCTTTAATTTATCTAGTAAGTTAATAATAGCTGTGGCTGTATTTGCCATTGTATAATATTCATCCCCTCCTAAAACTTGAGTCTTGCCATGCCCAGGAAGGTCTATGATTAAATAAGAAAATTCATCTGCTAGTAATTTTATAGCTGCATCGAATTCATGAAGATTACCCATGAAGCCATGTAAGAAAACAATTATCGGTTTATTGGGATGAATAATTAAATTATAGTTGAATTGATAATTTTCCCCAATCATAAGTAGAACAGCGTAAATAATTAAAGGTTTGTAGTCAGGACTTCAGTCCTAAAATAAGGACTGAAGTCCTTACTACGAACTCGATTTACAGAAGTTTACATTACTTAACATAGTTATATTTATTCCCACCGACTGACTTACAGCATATTTCATCTTAGTGAAGTACAGCAGGGTGGGCTTTCCTGTTCCCTGTTCCCTATTCCCTATTCCCTATTCCCTGTTCCCTACCCCAACAGATATGATAACTATTCAAACGGACATGATATTACAATCTAAAATTTAATGGTTAATTTATAAAACATTTGTAAATGTATATGCAAGCTAGTCAGGAATTATATCTACCAAAGATGGGTTGTGGAACTTGGGCTTGGGGAAACCAATTGCTTTGGGGATATAAAGAAAGCATGGACGAGGAATTACAAGGAGTGTTTAACCTGTGTGTGAGTAATGGTGTGACTCTCTTTGATACAGGTGATTCTTACGGAACTGGACGCTTGCAAGGACGTAGTGAGATATTGCTAGGACGATTTGCCAGGGAGTATCAAGGGGTAAACCGTGAGCATATTTGCATTGCCACTAAGTTGGCTGCTTACCCTTGGCGATGGACACGTAAATCAATGATAAAAGCTTGCACAGCTTCGGCGCAACGCTTGGGTAGAAATGTTGATTTAGTACAGATGCACTGGTCTACAGCAAATTATGCACCTTGGCAAGAAGAAGGACTTTTAGATGGTTTAGCTGACTTGTATGAACAAGGTTTAGTCAAGGGTGTGGGACTATCTAATTATGGAACGAAAAGATTACAACGTGTATATCAAAAGTTTGCTAGCCGGGGAGTACCGATTAAGACGTTGCAAGTGCAATACTCGCTGTTGTCTACATATCCTGTTACCCAGTTAGGACTAAAACAAGTGTGTGATGAATTAGGTATACAATTAATTGCTTATAGTCCGTTAGCGTTGGGGATATTAACCGGAAAATACACTGAGAAAGGACAATTACCCAAAGGTATTAGAGGTTTATTGTTTAGACAGTTATTGCCGGGGGCGCGATCGCTTTTAGAATGTTTGCGAGCCGTGGCAGAATCTAGAAATAAAACTATGTCTCAAGTCGCAATTAACTGGTGTATCTGTAAAGGAACAATTCCCATTCCTGGGGCGAAATCTTTAACCCAAGCGCAAGATAATCTTGGCGCGTTGGGTTGGCAATTAGACGCTGGTGAAATTGCCGAGTTAGATCAAGCTGCTGCGAATACAGATAAAAAAATGGTGCAGAATATTTTTCAAACTAATTAGTCATTGGTTATTGGTCATTAGTTTCTCTTTTCTGCTCCCCGGCTGCCCTACTCCCCGTTTTTCTGGAATAAAACCCCCCTTGCTAGGTAATTAAACATGGGGGGAATTGGAGCTAAAGCCCGGTTGGGCAATCGGGCTATTAATTATTTAGTGTTTATGCTCTCTAATTTAATTCCTCCTAAAGATAGAGCCAAACAACTTCTTAATATTTTCTTAATTATTTGCTGATTAAAAAAAATCTCCCGCTACAATTTAGTAACGGGAAGAGATAAAGTTCAAGTTCGTCAGGTGATCGGAATAGTTATTTATTTAGTATTTATTGTCTTTTGAGCAAGTCTGTCATGAGATAGATAAATAATCATCTTATGCGTTGAAAAATGTATACTTTAACACTGTATTCTCAAGAAAAGCTCAAATTTAGGAGCTAGAAACTAGCAAATTCATACTTTTAATGTTTTTTGTATATAAGTTGTCTATATTTTTATTTTAAAAAAGCAAAATAAATCATTCTAAAGATACATTATTGTTGATCAGGACAAATGCACTAATAAAAAGCTTAATTACTCAGTTTGTTTAGGTGAATGATGAAAAAATATGGCAATAACTATCTAGATAAATTTTCAGGTAATTGCACTGTAAATGTTGTCAAACCATAAGCACTTGTCACTGTAATTGTTCCTTGCAGATATTCTACGAGTTTCTTGACTAATGCCAAGCCTAAACCAGTACCGCTAGTTTGCAGAAATTCATTTTGATTTATCTGGTAAGATGAGTCAAAAATTGACGATTTATCTGGGGCTGGGTTTTGAGAAAATTGATAAAATGGTTCAAAGATTCGAGATTGTTGGGTGGTGGGGATTTCGACATCAGAGTTGTTAATTCTAATTTCAAAATAGGGAACTTGTAAAACTGGGGATATACTAGATTGAGCATCCTGAACTTTGGAAAGTTTTGGGTTGTTGTTGAGGTGAACAGTGACTGTAATTCGCCCTAGAGGTGGAGTATACTTACAAGCGTTAGTCAGTAACTCTGAGACAATCCGATTGAGAAGATGTAAGTCAGAAAATAGAGGCGGTAAGTCAGGCGCAATACTCAATTCTAAAATTTGTTTTTGAGTTTGGGCAATGGGTTGAAAACTGGCTACCAAATGGGTTAGCCATTTTTGCAGTTGAATTGCAGTTAATTCTAGGGGATAAGCATCTGCGTCAATGATTCGCATAATCAGCAAATCATCTACTAAATTTAATTCGCGTTCACATTCATGTTGAATGATATTTAAATAATGGGATGTAGATGTAAAAGCTTCAGGTGCATAGGCTTGAAAAATCTTCTGTTGATTCAGAACATTTTTGAGCATACTGATAGCTAATTTAATGTTTGATAATGGCGTTCGCATTTCATGAGAGGTTGCTGCTAAGAAATCTTCTTTGAGTTGATTGATTTTTTGCAGTTCTATTACTTGTATTTCTAATTGACGGGAATGCTCATTTGCTAGGTTGCTCTCTTGTGTGAGTCGTCGTTGGGTGTCATCCCGAAACACCATCACCGCGCCTGTAATTACACCAGTGTTATCTCGCAGAGGGGTAGCACTATCGGCTACGGGAATCATGATCCCATCTTTGTGAATTAGCAGGGTGCGATCGCCTAAATAAATTGTATGTCCTTGTTCAATAGCCGACAGCATGGGATTCTCTACAGGATATAGAGTTTGTTCATCAATCAGTTGTAAAATCTCGGTTAAACTTTTGTCTTTAGCTTCATCTAGTCGCCACCCGGTAATTTCTTCCGCTATCTGATTCATGTACTTGATTTGTAATTGCGAATCAACTACCATCACCCCATCCCCCATTCCTCGCAATACAGAACTCAAAAATTGTTCGCGTTCATAGCGATTAAGTGCTGTTTGAATCGCTACATAAAGTTCTTGTTCGCGCACGGGTTTAAGGATGTAACCAAAGGGAAATGTTAATGTGGCTCTTTCGACAGTGCTTTTGTCAGAATGTCCAGTAACGTAGATGATAGGAATTTGTAGATGATTCCAGATGTACTCGGCGGCTTGGATACCGTCCATTTCACTGCGGAGTCGAATATCCATTAAAATCAAATTGGGATGCAACTGTGTTGCTTTCTCAATGGCAGTTTCGGCAGTATCAGCAAGATCGACAACGGTATAGCCTAAAGATTCTAAACTTTCTTGTAAGTTGATGGCTAAAATATATTCATCTTCCACCACCAGAACCTTAATTGTTTTTGTGTTTTGGGTGTTTGAGGAGACGCTAATCATGTTTACACCTTGCTGGTTGTAAAAGTAATTTTAAATTCTGTGCCTTGCTGGCTGTTAATCTCAAGATTACCGCGCAATTGTTTAACTAAACCTTGGATAAGAGTCATACCCAGAGTTTTGCTTTTTTTGCTATCAAATTCCGCAGGTAATCCCACGCCGTTATCGCGGACAATGAGAATCAAAGTGTGATTATCTTCTAGCCATAACCTGACTTGAATCTCGCCTAAACGATGAATAGGAAAGGCGTATTTTAAAGCATTAGAGACTAATTCGTTAATAATCAAGCCGCAAGGAATAGCGGTTTCAATGTCTAAGCTGATATCTTCAACTTGAATATTCAATTGAATATCGTTAGAACTGACGTTATAAGAATCAAATAAATGAGTTGTTAAATCTGGGATATATTGAGCAAAATCAATGTTAGCCAAGTCATCAGAACGGTAAAGTTTCTCATGTACTAAAGCAATAGAAGCAATGCGGTTTTGACTATCGCGCAGAATGGCGGTAGCTTGAGATTCTTGAGTGCGTCTGCTTTGCATTTGTAAGAGACTGCTGACAATTCCCAGGTTGTTTTTAACTCGATGGTGAATTTCTTTGAGTAATACCTCTTTCTCTCTTAAAGATGCTTTGATTTTCTCCTCCGCTTGCTTGTGTTCAGTAATATCCTGTTGGACGGTAACAAAAACTTTACCATATTCAGGATGTGCAAATACTGACGTAGTGGCACTACACCAAAACGGAGTACCATCTTTTTTGACATTGTGGACTTCGTAAGTAGTTTCACCGTATTGTATAACAGCAGATGCGATCGCTTCATGAACTTCTCTAGCTGTCATCCGCCCATCTTCGTAGTTGATGATAGACGCGTGTTGATCAATTAATTCCCCTGCCTCATAGCCAAACATTTGGTCAAATTTAGGGTTAGTATAGACAATCACACAATCATCGGCTCTAACTAAGCAAATGCCCTCAGCCATGTTCCGGGTAATCACAGCTTGTAGTTCTAACATCTGTTCAGAACGTTTGCGATCGCTAATGTTGATACTATTACCGACTATCCGGTAAACGCGTGAGTGTTGATCCCGTAGGGGAGTCAAGCTAGTAATCCACCAAGTTAGTTCACCCTGAAATGGTAAACACTCCTCATAGGTGATGCTTTCGCCAGCATCTATACAATCTTGATAATGTTGGCGTACCAGTTGGGCTGTTGCTGGGGGTAGAATCTGTTCTGGGGTTTTCCCTTGCAAATCACTAGAACATAAACCCGTCAGCGTTTCGTGAGTCCAATTCAAACCCGCGTAGCGAAAATCATTATCCTGAACATTAACTACAAAAATCGCCTGTTCGACGTTATCGTAGATACTGCGTAAAAAAGCTTCTTTTTCTTGCAGTGCTTGTTCTGCTTGTTTGCGTTCGCTGATATCCGTAACTCTGACAAGATACATTTCTTTCCCAGCCGCAGAGATGCGTTTGGTTGCTAAATTTCCCCAGAAACAATTCCCCTGCTTGCTGATATATTCAATTTCTTGACTCCAAAATTCATGCTGATCGGTTGCAGTCATACAAGCTGCTAATTCTTCTGGAGACAAGGGTTGTTTCTGCAAAGTATGACCTGCTGTGCCAATCAGTTGAGCTTTGCTAGCAGCTTCAAATAATTTTACTGCTTGTTGATTACAGTCCGTAATCAATAATGTTTCTGGGTCTACTAAAAACAGCGCATCAGCAGATTCGTTAAAGATGGCTTCTCGCAAGTCACGGCTGTGGATAATTTCTAACTCGGCTTGTTTGCGTTCTGTAATATCTATAATAGCTCCAAATAGCTTTGGTGCTGGGTTTTTCGGCTCATAAATAACTTCTCCCCTAGATTCCACATAACGTACTGCACCATCAGGGCGGATAATGCGGTATTCTAAGTAAAATGGGGTATTGTGTGCGATTGTCTGGATAAACTGATTCTGGACTGTAGCGCAGTCTTCTGGGTGAACCAGTTGTAAAAATTCCGCGTGGCTCGGTTCTGGTTGCTGGGGGTTGAGTCCAAAAATATGAAAGGTTTCCGTTGACCAATGACGTTGTTGAGTATGGAAGTCCCATTCCCAACTACCGACATGGGCAATTTTTTGAGTAGTGGCTAACCTGGCTTGACTGTAGCGGAGTTTTTCTTGAGCGCGTTGGCGATCGCTAATATCTCTGACAATATGGGAAGCTCCGATTTGTTTACCATTGGCATCTTGAATGATGCTGTAGTTGATTTCATAGAAATGGCGTTCATTGGGATTGCCGAACTCTCTAATCACAGTGAATTGTTCTCCAGCCAACGCCCGCGCCCAAGTCTCGACGTTTTTAGCTTGTTCTTGGGGTAGATGCGCCAGTGCTTCTACTATGCTCATACCGAGTTGGATGTGACGACCAAAAATTTTGAGAAATTCGGCGGCGTAAGCTTTGTTAAAGGCAATAAATTTAAAATCTAAATCTAAGGCGGCGATTAAATCTGTGGAACCATTAATTAAGTTATTGAGCAGAGTTGCCATCTGCTGGCGATCGCGTAGTGCTGTTTTCTGTGCTGTAATATCTTTCGCCAGTACAAATTTAGCTGGTTTACCTGCCCAAGTGAGACTATGGGAGTTAATTTCTACATTAATGATAGTACCGTCGCGTTTCCAGTGTTTTGCTTCACAGACAAACATCGACGGTGAACAACTTTGAAATGTTGATAAAGTCGTATGTAAGTAGGAAATTTCTTCAGGAGGGCGAATATCTGCCAGTGTCATTGACAGAAATTCTGACTCAGAGTAACCATATTTGTGAATTGCAGCCTGATTAACTGCTAGAAACCTCAAAGTTTCTAAGTCAAAAATCCACATAGGATTGGGGTTAGCTTCAAACAGCAATCGATATTGAGTTTCTGATTGCAACAGTTCCATTTCTACACGTTTGCGTTCAGTAATATCTCCCAAAGAACCAACCAAACGGATGGGATTTCCTTGTTCATCCCAAACTGCTTTAGCACGGGAGCGAAACCAGCCATAGCTACTGTCTTTACGCCGGAGGCGATACTCAATACTATAACTGTGGGTTTGTCGTTGCAAATAAGCCGCTTGAGCAGTTATTACTCGTTCATAATCATCAGGATGAATGCGTTTGCTCCATTCATCATCCCAGTTGCTCAGTTCGTGCCGTCGATATCCCAACATCTCAAACCAACGGTCTGAACGGAAGGTAATATTAGTTGTGATATCCCAATCCCAAATGGCTTCATCTGTGCCGGCAATAGCTAATTGCCAACGTTCTTCACTGTGGCGGAGGGCTGCTTCTGTTTGTTTGTGTTTGGTGATATCAATACTAATTCCGGTGACAATCCAACAGTTGTCTTCAGAATGATAGCGGGATGTATAGGTTGTAGAAATCCAACGCAGAGAACCATCTTTGTGATAAAACCGAACTTCCACATTGGTAGTGCGTTCAGCCAGGAAATCTGCGAACAGGGGAATAATCACTGTTTTTTTATCTTCGGGATGCACTCGTGACATCCATAAGTATTTATCTGCCAAGATTTCCTGTGATGTATAGCCAAAGATGGTTTCACAGGCGGGTGATTGGTATTCATATTCCCAATCGTAATTGGGAAATACCCGAAAACTAAACAGCCAAGTTGCGATCGCACTATTGATAATGTCTTGTAATCGAGTTTCTGAGGCGCGATAGTCTGCTGCTGTTGCTGACAACAAATCAATTAATTGCTGTCGCTGCCTAATTTCTTGTTTTAATTCTGCGGTTTGAGTGGCGATGATTTGCCGCAGATTGGTAATCTCTTGATATAGTTCTTCCGGGTTTAAGTTTTGTCTCGCATTATCCATCTGTGTATTAATTTAACTAGCTGCTGTCAATCATAATGCCCTGTTAAAATGAATTTTTGTTTGTAGTCAAAAAAAGCCCCTGAAAAAATACCTCCTTGCACAAATCCCCTAATTTTAATGATGGAGATTTCCCTGTTCCCTATTCCCTGTTCCCTGTTCCCTACCCCAACAGAATTGTAGAGTGGGCAATGCACACAACGCCAAAATCAGGATTGCAGCGAACTGTCAGTATTGCCCACCACAATATGCCCTAAACAGCAAAATCGAGAGTTTTGACTAAAAATGCCCACTTGTCTGCGGCTTCTTCAATCATTTTAGCTGTAGGTTTACCAGCACCATGTCCGGCTTTAGTTTCAATTCTAATTAAGACTGGTGCATCACCAGCATGAGCAGCTTGCAAAGTGGCGGCAAATTTGAAACTATGGGCAGGAACAACGCGATCGTCATGATCTGCGGTAGTAATTAAAGTAGCTGGGTAAGCTGTACCTGGCTTGAGGTTATGCAGAGGTGAATAAGCGTAAAGTGTGGGGAAATCTTCCGGGTTATCTGGAGAACCATATTCAGAAGTCCAAGCCCAACCGATGGTAAACTTGTGAAATCGCAACATATCCATGACACCGACGGCTGGTAAAGCTGCGCCGAATAACTCAGGACGTTGAGTCATACAAGCACCGACTAATAAACCGCCATTACTACCACCTGCGATCGCTAGTTTTGCAGATTTTGTATAATTATGCTCAATCAACCATTCAGCCGCCGCAATAAAATCATCAAACACATTCTGTTTTTTCTCCTTCATTCCGGCTTGATGCCATTCCTCACCATACTCACCACCACCCCGGATATTAGGCATAGCATAAACACCGCCCATCTCCAACCATACCAAAAGACTCACAGAAAAACTAGGAGTCAGCGAAGCCTTAAAACCACCATAAGCATAGAGATAAGTTGGATTATTCCCATCTAACTTTATCCCTTTTTTGTGAGTAATAAACATCGGTACTTTTGTACCATCTTTACTGTGATAAAAGACTTGTTTTGTCTCGTAATCATCAGAATTAAAATCTACCTGTGGCTGTCTAAAAAGTTGACTTTCTCCCGTCACCATATTGTAACGGTAAATAGTTCCGGGTGTAGTGAAGCTAGTAAAACTATAAAAAGTTTCCGTATCATAACGCTTACCACCAAACCCACCCACAGAACCCAACCCAGGTAATTCTACATCCCGAATTAATGCGCCATGCAAATCAAAAATTTTGATTACTGAGTGAGCATCTTTTAAATAATCAGCCACAAACTGATTATTTAAAATATTCACCCCATCTAAAGTAGCTTCAGATTCAGGAATAATTTCCCGCCATGCTGATTTCTCAGGGTGATTAATATCAATTGCAATCACTCTACCCCGTGGCGCATCTAAATCAGTCGAAAAGTAGAAAACGCCGTTATCATGCTCAATAAAACCATAACTCGCTTCAAATTGATTAACTAATTCGACAACTTCAGCATTGGGATTAGTTAAATCTTTGTAAAAAACTAAATTGCGTGGGTCAGTGCCTAACCAAACTGATATAATTAAATAATTGCCATCTTCTGTGACATTACCACCAAACCCCCATTCTTTTTGATCAGGACGATGATAAATCAGGATATCTTCAGATTGGGGTGTACCTAAACGGTGATAGTAAAGCTTTTGATAATAATTAACATCTTCCAATTTAGTTTGTGCATTGGGTTCATCATAACGACTGTAGAAAAAACCTTGACTATCACTTGTCCAAGATGCACCAGAGAATTTAATCCATTGTAAATGATCAGATAAATCCTCACCAGACTCTACATCTCTGACTTTCCACTCTTGCCAATCAGAACCAGAAGTAGATAAACCATAAGCTAATAACTTACCATTATCACTGACAGCCAAACCAGAAAGAGCAACAGTCCCATCTTCAGATAACTTATTAGGATCAAGTAAAACTCTAGGTTCACCATCCAGAGACTTCAAAGTATAAATAACACTTTGATTCTGCAACCCATCATTTTTGAAATAAAAATAATTGTCCCCCTCCTGAAAAGGAATACTATACTTTTCATAATCCCAGAGCTTAGTGAGACGCTGCTGAATTTTCTCCCTAACAGAAATCCCACCCAAATAATCAAAAGTAACTTGATTCTGTGCCTCAATCCAAACTTGACTTTCATCCGAATCAGGATTTTCCAACCACCGATAAGGATCAGCAACTAAAGTACCGTGATAATTATCAACCTGCTCACATTTACGACTGCTTGGATAAATCATCATAACTCCCAACTCAAACTACTAAAAACCCCAACCAAAAAACCCTCAAAAAAAACTCCGCGTTCCTTTGCGTTTACCTCCGCGCGACGGCAGTCGCTACAAGTCGGCAAAGCCGCCCAACGCGCTGCCTCCCCTCCGCGTTTAAAAACCTCTTAACCCCTCCCCTCCATAACTAAATAAACACCCCAAATCGCCATAGCTCGTAAATACGTACTAGCCCGAAAAGTCCCAGATGCAGTAATAGCTTCAGGTGTCCGAAACTGCAAACCATTATCATAAATTTGCTCAACAACAGCCTGAGTTAACCGCAAAGCTTCATCCTGCATACCCATCTGCACCAAAAAAGCTGCTAAACCAAAATTAATCCCCGTCCAAACCTCTAGAGGATGGGTAGCTTTCGGGTTTTCTGGTGAACCATCGGGACGCACACCATTAGCCGCACCAAATTTACCATTGTAGAATTTGAGGAAGCAAGCATCATAAACAGTTCTTAAAGCAGAAAGGGCGCGATCGCTAGGAACAATATCCGGTAAATTTAATAAAGCAGCGTAAAATTGTCCACACAATTGATCTGCCATCACCACATCAGAACCGCTTTGACTATCTAAGCGATAATATTGACCATTCCAGAGTTTTTCTTGATAGATAGGTAGAGACTTGTTTAACCAAGTTTCATAGATAGATTTTTGGAAAAGTAATTTTTCTCGGCTGTCTGCATCTGACTGATTTTTGCTTAAAATCTCACTAATAGCAATAGCCGCTTCTAAAGCTGCTAACCATAAACCACCACAATACGCGCTAACCCCTTGCAGTCGCCAGTCATCAAAAGTTTGATCAGGTGCGCCGGAATTTTCAGGAATGCCATCATTATCTAAATCAAAGGTTTTGACATAATCTAGAGTTTGGACAATAGCATTCCAGCAGTCTTGAAGAAACTCGATATCATTAGCACCAGTAAACAGGAAATCACGGTAAACTTGTAAGACAAAATCACAGCCTAAATCCTTCCACAAATTACAGTCTTGATAACTGGTGTAGTTGGTTTTTTCCCAGACGTGTTCATTAGGTGCGCCTAAATCGTGGGGTGTTGCACCGACAGCTTTACGTACAGCCATCGGACTTTCTGCACCGATAGTATAGTAATAACCAATCACGCGAGTTGTATCATCACCTTGGGGAATAGCCCGCGCAAAAGCACGGATAACTGATTTTTCTAGTTCTGGGAACAGTAGCAGTAGTCCGAAAGAACCGTATAACCGGACATCTAAACTTTCATACCAACGGTAATCTAGACATTCTAATACAGCAAACTGACCAATAGGGTCGCGTTCTGTAGCTGCACTCCAGAGTGTACCACCACTGGTGAGGTCGTAAAGCTCATTAAAGAGAGCCATTTTAAACCAGTTGGGTAAGTCTTCCCGTTCTAGAATAGGTTGTTGCCAAGCTTGAATTTGTTGTTGCCAAGAGTGATATTGTTCTAAAGCCAGAGAAGCGATCGCCCAAGCATTGTTGCCATTAGTACCAAAAAAGTCTGTATATCTGCGATAATAGTTAACTCCGGCAGCAAATTCAGTCACGGGGAAATCCCAAGCTAGAACAAAGGGAATTTGCAGACTTGCGCCGGGTGCGAGAGTCAAACGAACTGCGATCGCTGCCCCTATTTGTTCATTTTCTCCGGCTGGGGTGGTATCTATATAATCAGGTAGTGAACCATCCGCCGCAAAGCTTTGCCATATCTCATCCCCCTTACCAACACTATTCCAACGGCTATGATGAAAAACTTCCACTTGGGGATGTTTCTGAGTAGCAATACACCAACTACCCTCACCTTCCTGTAAAGGTTCTGTAATTCCCACCCGTCCCAAAAAGCAACCGATAGATTGGGGACTTTCCACCAGATAATTATAATTGCCTTTACTCTCACCTAAACACGGCTGATACTCATAAACTGGACTACCATCATCGCGCATTTTCACCTCTGGAGATTTAAGCGCGTTAGTAAACCAGCCCGTCATATTCTGCCAAGTCAGCATAATACTGAGAGTGATAGGTGCATTTGTCGGGTTGTGCGCCTTCCAGACAAACACCGCCACAGGGTAGCTAGTTTCTTGATAATTATCAGCATAGATAGGGGAAAACTGCTCACAGGTTAACTGTGTCTGCAAGACATTTTCATACACAAACCAACTACGAGGATACAGTGCATGATATGTACCTGTCTCCTGTCTAACGGTAGAGGCTGGATACCATTGCCAAGCTTGCAGACTACCATCTGTGGGTGCTGTTGTTGCTAAAGCGTAAGCTTGGGAGGATGCGCCATTTGACTCAAACACACTGAATTGACAAGCGGGGAAGTTTTGAAACAGATGTTCACCCCCGTCAATGTGCCATAGATTAAAATCTCCCCGCGAAGAACGCCCGATGCAACCAGCACCGAAGCCACCCAAGGGCATACCATGCCAAGGCCCATCATCTATATTACTAGCGTAGCGAACAGTATAAGGTTTGTCCCAGCCTAAACCGATAGGACGATTCCAAGTACAAACGGGAATTTGCGGAGAGGGTTGAGTTGCCATTACCTAGTGTTACAGTGCAGTTATGCTATGGAAGCTTAACGCGATGTGCCAATTTTCTCAAGTGGAGATGTTGCAATGCAAAATCTGTACAATATACCTTTGTGCCTACTCTCCGAGAAGCCGCTTCTCTTCGAGAGGCTTCGCCAACGCGTCTTTGCGCCTACCCTGCGGGTTCCGCTTTAGCGGTATGCGCGAACTTCTAAATAATATTATTCAGCAACGCGCATAACTGGGATAAGGTAGTTTGTCAATGTCAACGCATCCACACCTAATTCTGTGCGTTCTTGGGCTGCTAATATCCCGGCTTGGGCGTGCCACCATGCCGCCGTCGCTACAATATCTTCTATAGGTAATTCTTTTGTGGCTGCTTGTGCTAATAATCCACCGATTAACCCTGTTAACACATCGCCACTACCACCACGGGCTAAGGCTGGGGTACTTTCGGGATTAATCCAGATTATACCTTGGGGATTGGCAATGGCGGTTCTTGCACCTTTCAACAATACTACTGCCTGACTCTGGGTTGCTGCTTCTCGCACAGCATTAATTCTGTCGCGTTTAGCATCAGGAAGGTGAGGAAACAA
The DNA here is from genome assembly GCF_001597745.1 of Anabaena sp. 4-3. GTDB lineage: Bacteria > Cyanobacteriota > Cyanobacteriia > Cyanobacteriales > Nostocaceae > Trichormus. The sequence goes on from NZ_LUHJ01000061.1 coordinate 225,691, forward strand.
GCGTTGAAATTCTCCAGTATGGGGTGTGAGTACAGTTGCCGCTTGACGCTGTTGTAATGTGGGGATGGTGTCTAGTTGTGCGAGAATATTTAAACCATCAGCATCGAGAACTAAGGGACGTTGACTAGCAATAACTGCTTGCACAATGGGAGTAGCATCTGTAGTTAAACCAGGCCCACAAGCGATCGCACTAAAGGAATTTAAATCTGTCTTCTCTGGTAATTGTAACTGAGCGAACGCCCCTGTTTCCGTTTCTGGGCAACCAATAATTAAAGCCTCCGGCAAATGCGACACCAAAAGCGGCTTGAGAGATTCCGGTACAGCCACAGACAGCATCCCCACACCACTCGCCCTAGCACCCAACGCCGTTAAAATTGCCCCTCCTGCATAACGTCGCGAACCACAAATTAACAATAAATGTCCTTCTTTATATTTGTGCGTCACTGGGGGACGGGGTAAGGGTAAAGTAGAAAGTGCGCTTGCTGGTGTAATGCGTTTAATTTTGTGGGTGTCTCCCAACACAGCTTGCACATCAGCCAAGGGGATATCAAAATCAATTAACTCAGCCTTACCTACATACTCCAAAGCCTGATCCTGCAATAAACCCAACTTCCACAAACCCAAGCAAAACGTGTGAGTAGCGCGGATAGCTGTCCCCAAAACCTCACCTGTATCGGTATGCAAACCCGAAGGCACATCAATACTAATAATTGGTTTATCCCAGTCGTTAAAATGATTAATTGCTGAGGCGATGTTATCAGTAATTGCTCTTTCTAACCCAAATCCAAATAATCCATCAACTAAAACATCACAATCAGGTAATTGTGCAATCTCTTGATAACAGGGGATACCTAAACTTTGAGCATACTGCAAATGCTGTGAAGTTAAATCTTTGAGCTGAGAAATAGGTGCGTAAATCCAAACATCGTAACCGTGAAAGTATAACTCACGGGCAACAACCAACGCATCACCCCCATTATGTCCTGGCCCGACGAGAATACCAACACGGGGAGATGGGGAAGCAGGGGAGAGTTTTTCCCAATAATTCTTTAATTTTGAGTTAATTTGTCCTTCATTGGGGTAAATCTCTCGAATGCGCCCAGCAATTAACCCCGCGACTTTCTCCATCAAAGCGGGTACGGGCATTCCGGCGGCAAATATCCGCCCTTCAATGTCTCGCATTTGGGCAGCAGTGACTACGACTTGGGAGATGTGTTCGTTTCTATTCATCTTAAGTTGCGTTGAAAAAGAATATTGAGAAATAGGTAAGGTAAAAATTACGAATATTCCTCATCCCTACTTCCCATTCCCCACTCCCAGCCTAAGTTAAAAATTGCAACTTGGTGTACTATCGAGATTTTCCAGAACGATGCTCTCGGTTTTCATAGGGGCCAAGGAATCTTTCCCCGTTAAAATGAATCATGTGATCTGGTTGATCTGCTACCCAAACTTCTGTTTCCCAAGAAATTTCCGCCAAATACCGAGTCATTTCCTTACGACTGGGGAAAGCAGTCACAAAAACTAATCCTTTATGGCAAGACTGAAATAGCTGCTTCAACTCATTATGACGTTTCAAATTGATTGCGCCATGACTGGTGACAGCTTCAATCAATACTAGCCAGTCTTGCTGTTCATAGTAAACTGCAATGTCTGGCATTTTACCGTGAGGATCTAATTCAATCCCCATTTCTCGGAATTTCTGAGTTTCATTAATGATGAACTTATCCCCAGCATCGCCTACATAGAAAACTAAACCCCCAGGCGTAAATCTGGGACAGAAATTTTCTAAAATCTCTTTGATTAATAAATTTTGTCCACCTGATGATAATTGAATAGCTTGACCATCAGGCAAAGTTACGGGAATTATCGGTATGTTGCGATTTCTATCCTGTAATAAGTTTGTGATTGAAACAGCATAATTGCGACAAGCCTCTTCCCACTGCCCAGAACCATAGGATTTAAGCAGTGACAATGCTTGTTGATGAAGTTGATAACACCATTTCGGGCTGTTTATTGGTCGATCAGGTTGATCTGGATTCTCAACAACTATCCCCATCTGCACAAACTGGTGCATCGTCTGCCGTCGAACTGTTTCGCGTGTATTCGGTGCGTATTGTTTACCGTAGTAATCACGAAACCAATCCATCATTTCTGTAATTCTGCGTCTGGGTGCTGTCGCTTGATACCAAGGTGTTTCAGGACGAATATCTGCCAATGCCAGTAAGCAAAGTGCTGAACGCTCGTTTTGTTGTTGCCTCGGAGCAGAAATTGCTTTGAGTATAGCAAGTGCTTCCTCAATTCTTTTACTAGCTTGAATCGCGTTCGTTGCTTCGCTCATAATCGACAAGGTTTTATGTACAATCTGATCAAGTTGCTCCTGATCAAAGTGAAAATCACCAATTTGGCTTCCTAGTCGCATTAAATCATCTTTGCCTGGGTATTTAATTCTCCGCAAATCCGTTGCATTAACTTGTGTGTGTCCGCTAAACTGCCGGAAGTAATGATCAAATAAAGTTGAATTGAGAAATCCTGCTAAACCTCTTGCTAAGTCAGGGTTAATTCCCTGACCTTTAGCATGATAATAGTTGAGGTGATTTTCTATACCTAATGCTGGCGCATCTAAAGGAGAACACACAGCAGCAACCACACGCCGCTTTTCTTCTTTAGCCGAAAACCGTTTTGTCAACACGTACCAACCCGGTTGAATTAACCATTTTTCTGTGTCTTGGTTTTGTTCAATGGCGATCGCCTTACGCGGATTATTAGGTGGGAATACAACTTTCCCTGTCTTGATAGCTTCTGGATAAAGCAATGGAACGCTTTGCTTATCCCAGCAAGTTCTCAAAGCTGATTTGAGACGAAAATCGACAACTGGCCCTGTTGAAACTTCTAAACCAATTTCATCCAAAGTAAATGAGAATTTATTCATTTGCACTCTCAAAGCATCTTCAAGAGAGTTAGTCACGATATGAATAAAATTCTCAGCATCATTAGCTGCAACAACTTCTTTATAAGGAACGTACCTTAATTCTGATAATTCATCTAAATTGTTTTCAGAATTATTAGTAATTTGCACATAATCAGGCTTAATATTTGTTTTTATAGTATGAAAAATAATATTTTCTTGTAATACTTTATCTTCAGAAAAAGCTGCGGAACGACTTTCAAAAATATGAATTTTATTAAGTGCCGTATTTGCCAACAAAGCTTGACGAAAAGGACGAAAATAAGCACCATTACAGAAACTTCTCGGCGTAATTGCAACTATCTCTCCATTTTTTGCAAGCTGTAAAACAGTCAGCCAAACAAATGCACTATAGAAATTTACAGTGTCAATTCCCTGTTTTGAAAGTATTTTCTTTTCGACTGATTGGCTACTAATTTTTTTATAAGGTGGATTCAGAATCGCGTGAGTAAAATTAATGGATGACTTAGTAAAAAGCGGCAAATTAATTTCAGTAACAGCCTTAATGAAGCTTTCTTCATGTAAGCAGTAATTTGCTTTAATTCCTCTGTTTTCTAAAGCTACACAACATTCTGTAAGACATTGCCTCAAAGAAGATAAAAAAGCTGATTCAACTTCATAAGCTGTGAGCAAGCAGCTTTCAACGTTGTTGGGATTTGCTAATATTTGCTCTACAAATGCAGCAGTTAATGCACCAACTCCCGCACCCGGATCTAGAAGACTGATATTACCAGATAGATGACTGAATTGTTTCGCCATAAAACGAGCAACTGGGGCAGGAGTGAAAAACTGTCCCAGTTCACTACGCTGCTTCAGATCCAGTCTTGAGGAGAATTGAATCCTATTAATGTCAGTGGAGTCTGTAAGAAACGTTGTCATGGTGTGAATCTCCCGAACTAATTCGGGAGAGTGTCAAACAACTACTCCCCCTCATCCCTAAACTAAAAACGGCCGTGCTAACAAAAAGCTAGAAATTGTCTTCGCATCTACTGGTTCACCTTCCAGAATCGCTTTTTCTAACTGTTCAGGAGTGAAAAATACAATCTCAATATCTTCATCTGAATCTTGCGCTGGTGGGGTTGCCAACTTTTCTAAATCCCTTGCCAGAAAAGCGTAGATAATTTCATCAGAATAGCCAGGTGCTAGAAAAAATTCGCCTAGTTTATCCCACTTTTGCGCGCTATAACCAGTCTCTTCTTGAATTTCGCGCTGTACTGTCTCTAGAGGATCTTCATTAATTTCTACAGTTCCGGCAGGAAACTCTAATATTCTGCCTTGAATTGCAAACCGATATTGGCGTACAAGTATAAGTTTACCTTCCGCAGTCACAGGCACAGCTAAAGCACCACCAGGGTGACGAATACATTCCCATTCCCCTTCGGCTTTGTTGGGTAAACGCAAACGATTCACTTCAAAGTCAAACTTGCGTCCTTTATAAAATAAGCGTTGCTTTAATAGCTGTGGTAATTCTCTACCTATTGGCATAGTGAAATAGTGTTGTTGTTGAGAGGACCAAAAAACACTGGGGGGTGGTAATCGCACCAGGGTTTTATGCGTTGATGGGTGGTAATTTTAACTGTCCTTTAACAAAAGTACATCAGAACAGTCTACTTTTTTTACCAACTCTTTTATCGCTAATCCGGAAACTGGATCTATCCAATCGGGGGCAATTTCCGCTAGCGGTACTAACACAAAGGCTCGCTGTTGCATTCGCGGATGGGGAATTTGCAGAGTTGGCGTATCGATCATTAAATCATCATACAGCAATATGTCCAAATCCAGCGATCGCGCTCCCCAGTGTTCTTGCCGTACCCGCCCAAATTTTTGTTCTATCGCTAGCAATGTCTCTAATAATTCCTGGGGACTCATTTCTACTTGCACAATCGCACAACCATTAATGTAATCGGGTTGTGGCGGCCCTACGGCTTTGGTTCTATACCAACTTGATGTTGTCTCTAGTTTAATGCCGTCAATTGTAGCTAATTCCTGAATTGCTGCGGCTAATATTGCCAAAGAATCGCCCAAATTACTGCCAAGGGCTATGGCACTACGTCTGACTTTGACTACCACCCCATTATCCCATAAATCATTATTGAGACTGATTGATAAATTCTGCCAAAATTTTTTTTACTACTTTGGATAGTGTTTTTGATGTTTAACAATTAATTAAAACAAATGTAATCCTCTATGCAAAAAAAAATAATTAAATATAAAAAAATTCTTATGTAATAACGAATTTAGTGATTTCATTATGAGATATTATACTAACACGAACGTAGTGAGGCAAGTCAAAAACTACTATTTAGTAGTTAGCGGGTGACTACATTCAGCTACGAACTAATAAGAAGAAACTTACCTCTAAGTTCCAGCAAGCAATTTCAATGACTCAGACAAGGAGGAACGGCACTTGTCGTCTGGTAATCATTTAGAAAACGAAGAATCCACAACCGAGCATTTACCACCCAACAGACTGGTGAAAGCAAGGCAGGTACTGCACCAGATGAGCAGTGTCACCTCTGGGATGATGAGCAGGATCAGTAGCCGAGAACGTCCAATCTATCGGCGTTGGTGGTTATGGACAGGTTTGAGTGTAGGGGGTGGGATCATTGCTTTTAACTATTGGATATCGACAATAGATCAGACACTACCCGATAAATCGGAACTGCAAACGGTGATCCGCGAGCAAACATTAACAATCAAAGCTGTGGATGGCAGTATATTACAACAGCAAGGGGAAGCAACTAGAGAAGCACTGAATTTAGAACAGATACCAGACAACCTGAAAAACGCCTTTATTGCGATTGAGGATAGAAGATTTGAGCAACATAGTGGCGTTGATCCTCAAGGAATTATTCGAGCAGCTATAAATAATTTGCGCTCGCAAAATATCGTAGAAGGTGGTAGTACCATCACCCAACAGTTAGCTAGGATTCTGTTTCTCAACCAAGAACGCACAGTCTGGCGCAAAGTCAAAGAAATCCGCCTCGCCCAAAAACTAGAAACTGAGTTAACAAAAGACCAAATTTTAGAGCGTTATTTAAATTTAGTGTATTTGGGAGCAGGGGCTTATGGTGTAGCCGATGCGGCCTGGGTGTACTTCAGTAAACCAGTAGATCAACTCACTTTGGCAGAAACAGCCACCATTGCAGGGCTTGCCCCAGCACCCAGCACCTATTCCCCAGCCACTAATCCCGCACTTGCCAAACAAAGACGCAATTTAGTCTTGCAAAGGATGCAAGAAGACGGATTTATCACAGCTGCCGAAAGACAAGCCGCATCACAAGCAGCAATCCAACTCAAACCCAGTTTACCTAAGCGGCTACAAGTAGCAGCCCCTTACTTTAGTAGCTACATTCTGCAAGAATTACCAAAGTACGTTCCGGCGGATGTTCTCGCCAAGGGAGGGTTAACCGTAGAAACCAGCTTAAACCCAAATTGGCAAAAAGCAGCTGAAGCCGCAGTAGCGAAAACCCTGAAAAATCAAGGACGCTGGCAAAAGTTTACACAAGCAGCATTGGTAGCCATTGATCCCCGCAACGGTGAAATTCAGGCGATGGTGGGGGGGAAAAACTTTGGCAAAAATCAATTTAATCGCGTCACCCAAGCCCAACGTCAACCAGGCTCAACATTTAAAACCTTTGTTTATGCAGCCGCGATCGCCACAGGTAAAAATCCCAACGACAGCTATTTAGATGCGCCTTTTGTTGTTGATGACTACGAACCCAAAAACTACGGTAGAACCTTCCGGGGTAGGATGAGTATGCGTGATGCCCTGACGCGTTCTGTGAATGTGGTAGCGGTGAAAGTATTACTAGATGTCGGATTTGATCCTATTATTAACGTAGCCCATAACATGGGCATTAAATCTAATCTGCTACCTACCTACTCACTAGCTCTCGGTTCCAATGAAGTCACGTTACTAGAACTAACTAGCGCGTATGGTAGCTTTGCCACGCAAGGATTATACACTCAGCCTCATGGTATCCGTCGCATCCTCAACCGCAAAGGCGAAGTCATCTGGTCAGTCGATTTTCAACCCAAGCGAGTCATTGACCCGACTACAGCCGCCATCATGACTTGGATGCTACGCAACGTTGTAGAAGCTGGTACAGGTGCAGCCGCCCAATTAGGTAATCGACCAGTAGCCGGAAAAACAGGTACTTCCGATGAAGCCCGTGATTTGTGGTTTATTGGCTACATTCCCCAAGTAGTAGCGGGGGTGTGGTTAGGTAATGATAACAACCGTCCCACCTCTGGTAGTAGTGGTAGTGCGGCTTACACTTGGCATGAATTTATGGAAGTTGCAGTTGAGGGGATGCCAATAGATAAGTTTCCCCCCAAACCTCAACTAGAAGGTCGCAAAGGCAGCATCAAAGCTAAACCGATTAAGCCTAAAAAAATCATCAATGGTTCTCTTAACGCTGATGAAAAATCAGACCAACAGGAAACCAGACCATCCAGAAGACGCAGCAGCCGTTACCAACAAACAGATAATAACTCCAATTCCAACTCATCCAGAAGACGGCGGCGTTATCGCCGTAGCGAAGCATCCAGTTCTAGTGCGGTTGCTGCTCCTCCCAGAAGAAGGCGCACCGGAACAGTAGAATCAGGTTCTTCTACACCTTCTAGTTCTAGACAGTCTTCATCTCCAACCAGTTCCCCATCCCCTAAACCCTCTTGGCGTGAACGACTCAGACCGAGGTCATCTAATTCGGATTGAGTCATTAGTCATTAGTCATTAGTCATTAGTCATTAGTCATTGGTCATTAGTTTCTCTCCTCCGCTTCCTCCGCTTCCTCCGCTTCCTCCACTCCCCTGTTCCCCTATATCTTTTGGGCTATGTGAACGGCTGAGAGAAATGAGACGGGTATACTGGTGATGGAGTGTCTTTCTAATGCTTTCCTTAAAGCTGACAATAAAGCATTTCTCTGCTGGGTGTCTAAAGCTATATATGGTGCTAAGGTGCTTAAAAGCAAGAAATAATCATCTATGCTATAAGTCAGTTCACAAGGTAATTCTTCAGATACTAGACACTTAAACAAACCAGAGTTAGTCACAGCCTGTGCAAATCTTCTGAGATAGTTTTGTTGAGTTTCCCTTTCTTCATAGCTTGCCAAACTGGAAACTTGAGTTTGATAAACCTCATGTAAAACTTGATAAATTTCATACTGTGGTTGGGGTGTCATATTCCACAGCAAAATCAAAAATCCATCTTCTTTTAAAGCATCGGCGGCTTTTGCATACCCCATTTCTGGGGAAACCCAATGAAAAGAAGTTGCAGCTAACACAGCATTGAACTTTCCTGGCTCTAGCTGCCATTCTTCAAATGAGGTATTGGTAATTTCTACGGAGGGATATTGTCTACAGTTTTGTCGAGCTAGTTGACAAAGTTTTTGGCTTGGTTCTAGACACAGCATTGCGAAGCCCAATTGAGCAAAAGCCGTCGTCGCAGTTCCAGGGCCGCATCCAATTTCTAAAATAATTGCATCTTGTGGAAGTTGGGCTAACTCTACAGCACGGTGAATCAGTGCTTGAGGATAGCGTGGTCTGGTTTGATGATAAGCATCAGCTACTTCGCTATACCAATTTTTTCTCTGCTGCGAAGTGTAGATATTTGATAATTGCTGATACCAATTTTTTCTTTGTTCAAAATCTTTCATAGCAAGCTTGAGAGCAATTTCCACAATGTTGGGAATACATCAATGGAAAATTCCACATCCCAGAGGATTACAAAGGGTAAACCGGCAAAGTAAAGTGAAACCATGCACCACCGTTTGGGCTAGAGTCTACCCAGATTTGACCGTAATGCGCCCGGATAATACGTTGGCATAAACAAAGACCAATACCGTAACCTTCTGTACTTTCGTCCCGTTCTAGGCGATAGTGGTTTTCAAAAATGCGATCGCGATTTTCTGGGGGAATACCAGGGCCAGTATCGCCAATACTAAACTGCACTTTTTGCGTAGTCCGATGCAATCCAGCAACAGTGATTTTACCAAAATCTGGTGTATATTTTATGGCATTATCTAACAAATTAATTAAGACTTGGTGGATGCGTTCCGGGTCAGCATATACACAAGGTAAATCTTTAGGTATATCGGTTTCTATGATTTGGGATTTGGCTGTGTAGCGATCGCGCAATTCTGCTAGGACATCTAAACACAGTTCACCGAGTTGTGTCTTCTGGGGTGTGATGGGAAACTCTGTATCATTTCCTCGCCCGACTTGTAACAGTTCCGCGATCATCCTGTCGATGGTTTTGGTTTGATTGCGGGCTTGCTTTAACAAATGAGCGATTAATGCGGGTTTGAGACGCTGAAATTCGCCTGTTTCGGAATTATAGTTAGATTGTAGAGTTTCTATAGCGATCGCCGCAGCCGTTAACGGATTGCGGAGGTCGTGCGCTAGCATCCCAATGATTCTATCTTTAAATTGTAGCTGCTCTAACAGTTTCTCCTTTTCTTGTTTGAGATGAAATATCTCATCAGAAAGTTTGATGAGTTCTGCCGAAACCGCCACAGAATAAATTGGCGACTGTGGTTGTGATATACGACCGTTGTCATCTATACGTTCTTGTAAGTCTTCCTGCAATTGGTGATAAGTTTCTACAGCTGCCACCCAGCGCGGCCACCAAGTTTTCAATTGGACAATGATGTTGCTGCCAGCTAGAATTTGCCTCGGTTCTGGGTGAATTTTAACTAAAGCCGGTGTCGCCACTAATTTAAAGTGTTCTGCCAAATAGGGTTGTTGCCTAACGTCTATAATTTGCAGTTCAAATTTATACTCAGCCTTTAATTCTTTTAAGTAAGCACGGATACGCTGCACCTGTTGCTTGGACTTTGGTCGTCCATCAATAAACAGAAGCAGCTGGAGCGGAGCCTCAGAATAAATAGGCTGATCCTGGGAAACTTGCATGTAATCTTGTTTCAACACTGGTAACAACCTGGCGGCACTTTGCAGAAATTTAGAATAGACTGACACTTGTCAATGGTCGTTCTTGTTTCTCAATTTAATATCTATTTTAGATTTTGCATACTCCTATCTGACCAGGGTTTTGACGATGAGATACATATTTTTGAGCGTTTTGCTTCCATTTTGTTTAACTGGTGTTTCGAGAAGCGTTCTGGCTGGGCCATATCCGTCTTCACCTTCTGATAATCATACTCTGGCTTCCGAGCCAATTAATGAAAATTTTTATACTCAAGCCCAGAGATTGATGCAGCAACAGCTAGATTTTATTGCTCGTGTTGAGCAAGCGTTAGTTTCTCCTGATGCGAATCGGATGCGGGTGGTGCGGGGACAATTAATTTTCCACACGAAAAACACAGAACGTTTTCTCAAGCGTCAATCCCAAAATCCCCAAAGTTTATGTAGTCACAGAGATACTTCCCCTATACCTAGCCAGTTAACTCAACCACAAGTAGAAATTTATTGCGCCTTGTATGCTTCTAGCCAGGAATTATTAAAACTTACGCCAGTGCTAGATCAGTTGTTGTCTCGACGGGGTGAATTAGCTTTAGTCAGAGAGTTACCTTTAGTTAGTGGTGAACGACTATCAGATCCCGTGCTGGCAATTGCACCTGTGCAGCGTCCCAATTTGGGAAAACCGGCGACACCCTTCGCAACCAGAGAGGCAAATCTAGCACCAATCAATCAAGCTGCATCCACATCTAGTCCTTTACCGATTGTCGGTAGAGTGGGCAAGACAGCTATAGCTAATTATCGTCCACCTGTACAACCTGCGATCGCACCACCAGCAAATGCACTGACTGTTTTGGCTAATGCCAAGGGATTTTTAACAGCAGCCCAAGTGGCACTTCCTGCGGGTACTCAATTAACAGACTCCCAGGAAACTGCTGCTGCCCTTGATCGTTTTGCTTACGGATTAGATCCCCAAGAACCACAAACTTACGCCCAGTTTTTGCAACTACCACGCACGGGAATTTTTCGCGTATTAGCTGCTGCTGCTTACCAACGTCCACTGAATACTTTGTGGAATCGGCTGCAACCTAGCGTCAGTCAGCGTTATCCTTTCCCTATTTTGAGTGATGCTCAAACAGGTTTTAAACCTAGTTTAACACTGGAGTTAATCGGCGATCGCTTCCAAATGCAGCACCCTGGAGTAGATTACAGTTTCATGGTAGATGTGGGAGATATCCCCTTGGAGAAATTAGATCACAAACTGAGTGCTATAGTCTCACCCACAAGGGAATTTCTGCTCAATTACCAGCCTCCCCAACAATTAGAAGCTTTGCAAGTAGAAAGACGGAGATTTTTAACTGGCAAACATCAACACTTCCATCAAAATCGAGTCATGTTAGCTAGTGCGCCCGCCAAATTAAATCATACTTATTTAGTGCGATCGCTGCAATTCCAACTCCCAGAGATGATTTTAAATAGTCAGCTAATTCCTACGGCAAAACAACGCTACATAAAGCAATTAAAACAAATACAAAGCAGTGATCTCATAGTCGCCTTCCGACCCGTGCGACAACGTGCCGACGGCAGCTATACTATACTGTGGCGAGTCATACACGAGCTACCAGCCCCGCAAATTGTCCAGCTATGAGGGACTGGGGACTGGGGACTGGGTATTGGGGACTGGGGAAGATGAGGTAGACAAGGGAAGGGAGAAATTCTTTAACAGTCAACAGTCAACAATCAACAATTTTGAATTTTGAATTTTGAATTTTGAATTGATTAGTCTCCCTCATCCCCTAAAAATCTACAACCGCTCACGATAAACCACCCCAGTCTGCGCTAGGGTAGGAATTGACACGCGTTTGTGATTTCCTGTGCTTTTGTGTAAACGTCCAGTCACATTTTTCAGTTTGGCTGTTTTACTAACTTTGCTATCAGCCTGTGGCAATACTCCTACTGCCAAAAACTGGGAACAGTCTTTGGCAGCAGATCCCAGGCTACAAAGTAACCCAGTTATTTTTGGGCAAAATCCAGCCAGTGAACCGCTATCGGGGCAGAATCAAACCTCAGTGCAATTACCTGCGGATTTTCCCCAAGAAATTCCTATATATACGAATGCTAAACTAGAAGAAATTACTCCAGCTAGTGGTGCAGATAACAGGGTATCAGCGCGCTGGCTGAGTTCTGAACCCAGCAATTTTATCACGAGCTTTTACCGTAGTCAGTTTCAGAAAGACAACTGGCAGATTTTACAACAACCCACAGATGATGTAGAAGGTAGTTTTGCAGCTCGTCGCAACGATTTGCTGGTGAATGTCTCTATTCAACCTCAATCAGTGACTAATCCCGCACCGAACCAACCACAAGCGGCGACATTAATCAAGATTGAGTATGTCAGGAATAGTACAGCAACTACGCCAGGCACGTCAACAGTAACCGCTAATAATCCTACCCAAGCAGGTGATCCAAAATTTATCGGCCCTGTACCTCCCGCTAGCTGGGGTAGTATAGCGGAGAACCAAACACCAGCCTCAACATTATCATCTCAAGTTTTTAGTGATTTGAGCAAAGCACCCGAACAACTGCGCCAATATATCGAAGATTTAGGGGCGTTAGGTGTGTTCACATCCGCCGCTTCAGCCACTAAAACTAATTCCTATACAACGACTAACCAATTTGAACCGAGCAAAATTACTACCCGTCGAGAATATGCCCGTTGGCTAGTGACGGCGAATAATGCTATGTATGCCAACAATCCAGCTAAACAAATTCGCCTGGCATCAGAAACTACCCAACCTTCTTTTAGTGATGTGTCGTCTCAAGATCCTGATTTTCCAGTGATTCAGGGGTTAGCTGAAGCTGGGTTAATTCCTAGTGCCTTATCTGGAGATTCTACAGCAGTTTTGTTCCGTCCTGATGCACCTTTAACACGGGAACAACTGCTACTGTGGAAAGTACCTCTAGATACGCGTCAAGCTTTACCTGCGGCTAATCTCGCAGCTGTTAAGGAAACTTGGGGTTTCCAAGATACGGGTAAAATTGACCCTAAAGCGTTGAGAGCAATTTTAGCTGATTTCCAAAATGGTGAACAAGCAAATATTCGCCGTGTGTTTGGTTATACAACTTTGTTGCAACCGAAAAAACCAGTAACTCGTGCAGAAGCGGCGGCGGCGTTGTGGTATTTCGGTACTCAGGGCGAGGGTATATCGGCTAATGAAGCGCAGCAATTACAGCGATCGCCAACCTAACATATATAATTATTTGACCAAAGGAATGGGATACAAGCCCCGCCCTTGCAGTTAGTAGTTAGTAGGGTGCGTCAGTATGAATATTTTCTTGGTATAGCTAGGTTTCTCGTACTGACGCACCCGACATTTTGGATATTTTTTTATCTCATTGAGGGTGGGCTTTACCTCACCTCGATATATTGCCCTTAAATCCTAAAAATCCCTGAAAAATCAATCTTGTCTGTGATTTTTCCTGATATGTTATTGATAGCTACGTAAACTTACTTACATAAAATCGCTAAGCTCTGCACTAGGTAGGGTGGATTTTTCAGTAAATTTATCAAGCTGGCTGGACTTTAACATTTCAGTATGAAGATATGAAGACAAAAATTATAGCGGCAGGATTTGTCATCTTTTCTGTGATGTTGCCGCTTGAAGCTAAGGCTCAGAGTTTTAGCGGCATGTATGTATTTGGCGATAGTTTAGCTGATACTGGTAATATCTTTAACCTAACCAATGGGGCTGTAAATCCAGTAACGGCTATTCCACCAAGTCCACCATATTATTCAGGACGCTTTTCTAATGGCCCGATCTGGGTGGATTATGTAGGACAACAGTTAGGATTACAACCTACTTTAGTAACTCATATATTGCCTAATCAGCCACTTCCTACTCAGGGTATTAACTTTGCTATGGGTGGGGCTAATTCAGGATTCGGTAATGCAGTTGTTCCTAACGCCCCCTTACCAGGAGTATTACAGCAAGTTCAGGGTTTTGTAGCAGGAAATAATGGACAGCCCGTAGACCCTAACGCGCTTTATGCTGTAGTGGGAGGTGCAAATGATTACCTTTTCCCGTCATCACTTAGTCATCCTCATCAGCCTAAGCCTTACACCCATATATCCCAAGCTGTACATACCCTAGCAGCCGCAGGTGCTAAAAACATTGTAGTATTTAACCTGCCAGATTTGGGTAAACTACCAGGGGCTAGTCTACCAGGGCGGAATCCTGCTGATTTGACCGCAGCGACTTTAGAGTTTAACTCAAATTTAACTAAGGATTTGGCAACTATTCGTCAAAACCCAAATATTAATCTCAGGGAAGTTAATGTTTATTCTCTAGTCAATCGTTGGCGTGCATCTCCTGAGAAATTCGGTTTTTCTAATGTTACCGATGCTTGCTTTTCAGTAGCGAATGCTACAAGTTGTAGTAATCCAAATGAGTATTTATTTTGGGATCCTCTCCATCCTTCAAGTCAAGCTCATAAAATGATAGCAGAGGCGGTAGCCGTACCTGAACCTTCAGAAACGATGATGACTTTAGCACTTGCTGCTGTGGGTACACTAGGTTTCCTCAAGCGTCAACGTCAAAAGTCAAAGTTGACTGGGGTGGGTAAGTAATTTTTTGAGCTAGCTAAATTCATGTGGACTAACGATCGCTTATTTGAAACTATAGCCGAATTGGTGATGCAGCACTCTCCTAGCGGTGCCGAAACGGAAATTAATCAATTTCTGATGCAGCAATTTGCTGCGCTAGGTGTACCAACTTGGTGCGATCGCGCGGATAATATCATCGCCAAAATTCCTGGTAAAATTTCCGATAGAGCGATCGCCATTACTGCCCACAAAGATGAAATAGGCGCGATAGTTAAAAATATCGCTGAAGACGGTAAGGTAGAAGTTCGCAAACTGGGCGGTGCTTACCCTTGGGTTTACGGTGAAGGTGTTGTAGACTTATTGGGAGATAATGAAACTATTAGCGGCATTCTCAGTTTTGGTTCGCGTCACGTTTCCCATGAATCACCGCAAAAAGTCCAGCAAGAAGATACAGCCGTCAAATGGGAAAACGCTTGGATTGAAACTAAACTCACAACTGCGGAATTAGAAGCGGCTGGTATTCGTCCCGGTACGAGAATGGTAATTGGGAAGCATCGCAAGCATCCTATTAGGTTAAAGGATCATATTGCTAGCTATACGTTAGATAATAAAGCATCTGTGGCAATTTTGCTAGCTTTGGCGCAACATTTACAACAGCCAGCAGTCGATGTTTATTTAGTCGCTTCCGCTAAGGAAGAAGTAGGAGCAATTGGAGCGTTATTTTTTACCCAAAATCAAAGTTTAGACGCTTTAATTGCTTTAGAAATTTGTCCGTTATCGCCAGAATATCCGGTGAAAGATGGGGAAAATCCGGTGCTTTTATCGCAGGATGCCTATGGGATATATGATGAGGGGTTAAATGGACAGTTACGCCAATGTGCTAAAAAGTTAGATATGCCGATACAATTAGCGACATTGAGTCAGTTTGGTAGTGATGCTTCGATTGCTATGAAGTTTGGTCATGTTGGGCGTGCTGCTTGTTTGGCTTTTCCTACTCAAAATACCCACGGTTATGAAATTGCTCATTTGGGTGCAATTAGTAATTGTGTTAGTTTATTGAAAGCTTTTTGTGAGACTGATTTTGAGTAGGTTGTTTTAGTAAGATTTTAGTGTTGCTGACAAGATTGTTTGATGGTTCGCGCCAAGGCGCAAAGGCGCAAAGAAGAGCGCGAAACAGGCGGGTTAAGTAGGGTGTGTTAGCGATAGCGTAACGCACCTAACGCACTCTAAAAAATACCTAATTTTCTGCAAAAATAAAAGCTGATTTCTATATTTAGCTCATTTAAATATTATAATTATCATCTAATCCCAAGCTGAGAATCCCTAAAATTTTACCTACTTGGTTTAAAAAGTATTCATTCAAATCTACTTCTATTGTTGTTCCTTTTAACTGCATAAATTTCCAATTACTACCAGTAGTTACAGCACCAATTATGTAGTTTACTTGGTTTCTTTTCTGCTGGTTAAAAAGCTGAGAAGCTATCATTTCTGCCATACACTGTCCTAAGCCAGCTTCAATGTTTTCGTTTTTTGCCTCGACTATGGCTATAACTGGTGATGTAATAAATAACTGTTCGGGAGAACTACTAATCAAAAAATCACAAAAACCACTTAAGCCTTTTTCTATATCAACATTAAACTCTTTGCCAGAAAATAAACTGACTTTTTGCGGGTATAATCTTTTTAATTCCAATAATATAGGCGCAATAATCATCTCAGAACGAGATTTTTCTGAATTAATTGCTAAAGCAATTGGTGCATTAAATCGCAGTGTTTCAGTTAAGTAATTACTACATTTTATTTCTGGTACTTCAGCAAATTTACTGGCTTGCTCAATTAGAGTAATATTAAATTTTTCTTTAACTGATTCAATATCAAACTGACTGTAAGACATTGCCTCATCCTGTTACTGGCATCTCAGCATCTAATTTTATTTTAATTAGCGTCATATCTTGCACCATTCTCAATAAGCTTAAGGTGGGCATTGCTAACAACTTAAAACTAAAGCTTTGAGCAGATTCCAAGCAATGCCCACCCTACAAAAATTATCTCTATATTTAATTTATTTTGGTGATGTAGGATGTGGTAGCAGTAAGCTATTCCATACCATAAGCCCCATGCCCATTTAATAATGATTACCTGATTTGCGGTGATGCACGGCTGTTACCCCATCCTGATTTAACACTTTGCCATTATCCACAGTGGCATACACTAACCAATGATCGCCTGATTCCATCCGGTTCTGGACTGAACACTCTAAATAAGCCAGCGCATCTTTCAGTATCGGACTACCGTTTGCTGCTTCTTCTGTGGCGACATCAGCAAATCGGTCTTGTCCTGGGGCAAAGGGTTTGAGGAAGTGTTTCATCAATCCTAAGTGATTGCCTTCTTTCAGGACATTCAGTGTAAACTTATTACCTGTGTGTGTCAGTGGTTCTACTGCCCTATCTTTGGCAATAGCCACAGTTAAACCAGGAGGATTAAAACTGGCTTGCGCTACCCAAGAGGCTAACATGGCACTTGATATATCGCCTTGTTTGGCGGTGACTACGCACAGTGAGCCGACAATTCTCCCCACGGCTTGCTCTACGTTGGTGGCTGGTTGACTGGCTGCACGGACTTTTTTGGCTTTTTTCAGGGCTTGAGCAAAGTCAGTTCCGGCTTCTTCGCATAACTGCAAGGTGGCATCGTTGGGTTTGAATTTGACGCGGATGGTATCAAACCCGAACCGATAACCAGCGTCTTTAAGTTTGCTTTCAATTAAGTCTACTGCTTCCCCACTCCAACCAAAGGAACCAAACACGCCAGCTAGTTTGTTGTTAGTGGCGGTAGATAAGACTATTCCTAATGCGGTTTGTACGGGGGTGGGTGCATGACCGCCGAGGGTAGGTGAACCGATGACGAACCCGGCGGATTTTTCTACAGCTGCCCGCATTTCTTCTGGGTCGGCAAATTCACAGTTAATTGATTCTACCGCTACCCCGGTTTTAGTGATACCACGAGCGATCGCCTGAGCTAATGTTGCTGTATTTCCATAGGCAGAAGCATAAATCAAGGCAACTGTCAAGTCTGCCGAGGCTTGCTGTTGAATCCAGTCTCTATAAGCTTGGGTAAGTTCTATTAAGCCGTAACGGACTATCGGCCCGTGTCCAGTAGCGTACATCCGCACAGGTAAATCAGCGAGTTTATCAAGTGCGGTTTCTACTTGTTTGGCGTGGGGAGCCATGAGACAATCAAAATAATAGCGGCGGTCTTCGTTGATTGTCTCCCAACCTTCATCAAATACTTGATCACCGCAAATATGCGCCCCAAATAATTTGTCTGAATACAAAACTTCGGTTTGGGGGTCATAAGTACAAAGTTCGTCAGCGTAGCGGGGGTTGGGGGTGGGGATGAATTGCAAATGATGACCTTTGCCTAAGTCTAGGGTTTCATCCCCCCGCATGATCAGAATTGGTAAGTCTTGATTTTCTAACGCGCCACGTAAGTTAATCGCGCCTGGGTTAGAACATACAAAGGTAATTTGTGGTGCTAGTTCTAGCAGTGCTTTGATTGTGGCGGCTCGGTTGGGGTTAATGTGTCCGAGAATAACGTAATCTATGGTGGTTAAGTCTAGGCGTTGCTTTAATGCGTTTAGGTAAATTTCGGTGAATGTTTCCCCTGGTGGATCGATGAGGGCGATTTTATCGGCTTGTATTAGGTATGAGTTGGCTGTTGTCCCTTTGGCTAGGGCGTATTCTATTTCAAATCTTAGTCTTGTCCAACTGCGCGATCGCACTATTGTGGTGTCTGTGGCTATGGGGAGAATTTGAACGTCGCGGGGTTTGGTTTGTGGCATGGGTTTTGAGGGCAGAGAGGTTGTTATTTTTTTTTAACGCGGAGGTGCGCGGAGGTAAACGCGGAGGGGCGCGGAGGTTTAACTCCTTATTCCCTACTCGCCACTTCGTTTTTTAGTAATGGTTTCCGACTTTGCGGTGGTGAACTGCTGTTAGGGCTTCGGGTTTTGATACTCTGCCTGTGTAGACGTTGCTGTATACTACCCAGTGGTCGCCGCAGTCCATTCTACTTTGGACTTCGCATTCTATGTAGGCTAATGCGTCTGTGAGGATGGGCGCACCGTTTTCTGCGGCTTGGGTTCTGATTCCTTCAAATCTGTCTGCACCAGGGGCGAATCTTTTGAGGAAGTGGCGCATGAGGATTTGATAGTTTCCTTCTTCTAATACGTTGAGGACGAAGCGATCGCCTACTTGCATTAAAGATTCTATTGCTCTATCTTTGGCTACTGCAATGGATAATCCTAATGGTTTGAAGCTGGCTTGACTTACCCAGGATGCAAGCATCGCGCTGGCTACTTCTCCTTTTTTGGCTGTGATAATATATAAGCCGCCGCTTATTCTTCCCAAGGCTTTGTCTAAGTCCGCACTTAGGGATTTCATCGCTTTGATGCTGCGATCGCGTGTTACCCACTGTCCTAAGTCTGTTCCGGCTTCTTCACACAGTTTGTAGGTGTTTTCGCTGGGTTTCTCTCTGACTTCAATCACCGGGAAGGCTACGTGTAAGCCTAACGCCCGGAATTGGTTTAGTAGTGGGTAGGTGGGTTCACCGTCACCACCGCCTGTTTCAAATATACCTATGCTTTGTTTTTCGTTGGCTGAACCTAAGACTGTACTCAGGGCTGTTTGGATGTTAGGATTACCGTTAGCTGGAGGCATCCCAATTACTAAGCCGGTGCAGCGTCCGACAAGTTCGCGCAATTCCTGTAAGTCTGCTGCTGAACCTAGGTCTACTATTTCGACGGCTACGCCTGTTTTAGTGATACCGTTAACTATACTTTGGGCTAGGCGATCGCTATACCCATATTCGGAAACGTAAAATACCCCTACTGTTGTTTCTGCTTTGGTTTGGCTTTGACTCCAACTGCGATAACGTCCGGTTAATTCTTCTACGTTATGGGACAGCAATGGCCCGTGTCCAGTCGCTACCATTTTAATAGTTGGCAGTTCTCCCATACGTTTCAAGGCTGATAATACTGAACGCGCATTTGGAGCCATTAAGCATTCATAGTAATGTTTAAATTCGGCTTCAATGGTTTTTAAGTCTTCGTCATAGGTGCTATCAGAACAGTAGTGCATTCCGAAAGCGTCGCAGGTGTACAGAGTTTCGGTTTTGTGGTCGAAGCTAAATATGGTGTCCGGCCAGTGTAAATTGGGGGCAATCACAAATTCTATTTCGTGACCGTTACCTAAGTCTAGGCGATCGCCATTTTTTACAATCTTGTGCTTAAATGGCTGATGTACTAAGTTTTCCAGAAATTGAATTGCTACCTTAGACGCTACAACCGTAATCTCTGGCGCGATTTGTAACAAATCTTTGACTAAGCCACTGTGGTCGGGTTCGGTGTGGCTGACAATCAAATAATTGATATCCTGTGGATTAATTAAGCCTGTGAGCGTATCAAAATAAAGTTTACGGAATTTTTCGTGGGAGGTATCTACTAAGGCTATTTGCTCACCACGTATCAGAAAGGAGTTATAGGTAGTACCGTTTTCTAAACCGAACTCGATATCGAAGCGATCGCGATCCCAATCCAGAGAGCGTATTACTGTAGTATCCTCAGCAATATCCCCTGTCTGTATGGTCAGCCGTTTTTCAGTTTTATCGGTGACTGCTACCATAACTCTCTCCTTAACACAATGAGTATTTATTCCTCTGGTCTTATTGTGACACAGGTGAATTGTAAATTTTTATTAAAACAGCAATAAAAAAGTTAAAAAAACCAAACGTGTGAAACAGTACCCCCACCCAAGACACATAGAGAATATCTGGCTAGCCTTAGAAATTGGCAATTCCCGGTTACATTGGGCTTTGTTCACAGGTGAAACCCTTAACCAAACTTGGGATACAGAGTATTTACCTGAGACTGGGGATTGGGGACAAATCAATTCAAAATTCAAAATACCCTACGGGAAGGCAAGCCTACAAAATTCAAAATTCAAGAATTCTAAGGAAAAAATCTCCCCCACTCCCTCATCCCCCTCATCTCCCTCATCTCCCTCATCTCCCTCATCCCCCTCATCCCCCTCATCTTCCTCATCTCCCCTACCTCTCGTCATCGCTTCCGTAGTTCCTCAGCAAACTGCACTTTGGGAAACATACCCTAACGCTCGTGTCATTACTTTAGATCAAATACCACTCAATAATACATATCCTACCCTGGGAATTGACAGGGCTTTGGCTTTGTGGGGTGCGGGGATGACTTGGGGTTTTCCGATGTTGGTAATTGATGCGGGGACAGCACTAACTTTTACGGGTGCAGATGCTAACCAGTGTTTAGTCGGTGGTGCAATTTTACCGGGGATGGGTTTACAGCTTGCGAGTTTAGGTCAAAAAACCGGACAATTACCCCAGTTAAATATAGACTTAATTCAATCTTTGCCGCCACGTTTTGCCTTGAATACATCAGAAGCAATTCAAAGTGGTGTGATTTACACTCTGTTAGCGGGAATTAGAGATTTTATTGTTGATTGGTGGCGGTTGTTTCCTGATGGGAAAGTGGCAATTAAAGGAGGCGATCGCATCTTATTATTTAACTATCTCCAAGCCTTATATCCTGAGATAGCAGCACGTTTAATAGTAGAGCCTAATTTAATATTTTGGGGAATGAAAACAATAGTTATGCAAAATGAATGAGCGATTGCGGAAAAGCCCTTGTAGATATTGGATCTATCAGTGAATTAGTTTTGAGCAACAGGAGATACTTTATAAAGACTACGTTAAATTGTAGTAGACTGACACGACTAAAATGATGCACAAATATAATTCAAAATTTCTTGTGGTGCAGGCATCTTGCCTGCATGGTACGGTCAAGATGACCATCCCACAAGAGTTTACTAATGCACTAAATTAGCTGTGTCAGTCCAGTAGGGTGCGTTAAAGCTGAACAATCAAACTAATTCAGATTTATTCTTGATTATTTACAAGTACACTTGAGAAACATGACATTATATAGAAAGAAAAAACCTGGATATTTCGCAGCAGTAATCGGTAGCTTTATAGGAGGTATAGCACTATTAAATCTAGGCGAATATTTAGGTAATAGCTATGTGAAAAATTTTCTGCCCAATGCAGAATTAGATGGTATTATTCCCCCTGTGTTGGGTCAGTTTATGGGATGGTGGGTTGGTGCAGTATTTGGATGTTGGCTGGCTTTACGCTGGCAAAATTACAGAAAGTCAAAGAAAACAGCTAGTTTATTAGCAATTATGACTCCAGGTGGTATTATCATTTGGACGCTGTTATATTTGTTTTTTTATCAATGGGGTATTGCTAATAGTAGTAGTGCTGTGTTGGATCAATTGCAAAATTATGTTAAGCCCATATCAGCTAGTTTGATGATGATGGTTTTAGCATTCGTCGCCAGACATTTCACCAAACCACTACCAGCTAATCAATATCAAGATGATTAAATTAGTTCGTAGTGTTAGCGTAGCGTCTCGCAGAAAGGGCTTCAGCCCTCTATATTAAGGGCTAGAGCCGCTTACTACAAACGATTATTCTGGGATGACGGCGATACACTCAATTTCTACTAAAACATCTTTTGGCAAGCGTGATACTTGTACACAAGCACGGGCTGGGGCTGTAGCTTCATCAAAATATTTAGCGTAAACTGCATTCATAGCGGCGAAATCATTCATGTCAGCCAGAAATACGCTAGTTTTAACTACATCTTTAAACGTAGCCCCGGCTGCTGTCAAGATAGCTTCTAGGTTAGCGAATACCTGTTCGGTTTGCTTTTTCACATCCTCTGTGTAGACAACATCACCGAGTCGAGGATCAATGGCAATTTGTCCAGCCACAAATAACATTTTACCGGAAGCTGCGATCGCTTGATTATAAGGGCCTACTGGTGCTGGTGCTTTATCAGTACGAATAACTTGATGAGTCATATATTTTACTGCTTCTGAAAATACTTCCGACTTGTAAACTTCTCCATCAGGCATTATCGCATCAGTCAGGTCTGCATCTACAAAACTAGCACCATAGATATTCGCCCCAGTTAAATCTACTTTTCTCAAACTCGCTCCATTGAGATTAGCTTTCATCAAATCTACTTGTTGTAGTTCTGCTCTCTCTAAATTTGTTCCTTGAAGACAAGCTTTTCTCAAATTAACATCTTTAAGATTTGCTGCTGCCAAATCAGCACCAGCAAAATTCATACCTGACAAGTCATGTTTAGATAAATTAACGCCCCGAATTTTAGCACTCTGAAAATTTGCGTTTTTCAGTGTCACGCTGGATAAGTTTACTTGACTAAAATCAGATGCAGTTAAGTTAGTATCGCTTAAATTAGCACCGACCAAACTGGATCTAACAACTTTTGCTTCATTCAAAAATGCGTCAGTTAGGTTGGCATTTTTTAAATTGCAGTCGCTTAAATTAGCATTATCTAGGTTGGCATTACTAAAATTGGCACGCTCTAAATTTGTTTTACTTAAGTTAGCATTACTCAGGTTAGCATTAGTGAAATTGGCATTATTTAGGGTTGCTTCACTTAAATTCGTATTACTGAGGTTAGCGTTAGTGAAGTTGGCACTACCTATTTTTGCCTTAGTCAAAACAGCACCACTCAAGTCAGCCCAACTCAAATTTAAACTAGAAATTTCCCTCAAACTACTCAAATTTACACCTATCAAAGATGCTCTGGTGAGATTAGTACCTTCAAGACAGGCATTACTCATATTTGCATCATTCAAATCTGCTCCTGTCAAATCTGCTCCTTGCAGGTCTATTCCACTCAGATTTGCACCCTTTAAGTCTACACCTCTCAGATTTTCGTTATGAAATTTCCGTTGACCTGCGGCGTATTTTTCTAACAGCGTCTCAGCATCCATAAAGCACAATTGAATACAACTTATTTAGTATAATTCCAGATATTGCGCGTTGTAGGTATTATGCTGTATGTCTTGGTGTCGCTGTGGTTAATTAACCCTAAGCCAACCTGGGACGAATCCCATAATGGCGATAACGCCAATAATCTTGCAAAATGCGGTCATGGTCAAAACATAAATTATTCGGTACACGCCAAGACTCAAAAATCCCTACACTTTTGGCATCATCACCAGCGTTTGGTTCTCCGGTTGCTGTTGCCAAAAATACAATACTAATAGTGTGCTGACGGGGGTCGCGTTTGGGGTCAGAATAAACTAGGAATTGCTCTATTAACTCCACCTGTAAACTCGTTTCTTCCTCAGCTTCCCGTTTAGCTGCTATTTCTACAGGTTCGCCATAATCAACAAAACCGCCAGGTATCGCCCAACCCAAGGGCGTATTATGTCGCTCAATTAATACTATCGGTCGATGCGGTCGGTCTACTAATTCAATAATGATATCTACGGTTGGTGCTGGATTTCTATATGTCATAGTCATTAGTCATTAGTCATTGGTCATTGGTCATTGGTCATTAGTCATTAGTCATTAGTTTTCCTCCCCCTGCCTTCCCCAGTCCCCAGTCAACAGTCAACAGTCAACAGTCAACAATTAAGATAGCTTTCCAAGCTAGCTTGACTGTGATAAATTCGATGCGATCGCTTCTCACATTTTTGAACTAGAATATGCCTTTTCCTAGATCCAGTGGCGTTTTGCTGCATCCTACTTCGTTCCCCAGTCGATTTGGTATCGGAGATTTAGGCTTAGAAGCCTACAAGTTTATTGATTTTCTCAGAGAAAGCTACCAGCAGTATTGGCAAGTCTTACCTTTAGGCCCTACTGGTTACGGTAATTCTCCTTATGCTTGTTATTCAGCATTGGCAGGAAATCCGATGCTGATTAGTCCTGAACGATTACAAGAACAGGGTTTTTTATCAGAGGAGGACTTTGTTAATTTACCAGAATTTGATGCTTGTAAAGTAGATTATGACCGAGTTATCTCTCTGAAGACTGAGCTTTTAAAAAAAGCTTGCCAGAATTTTCAAGTTAAAGCCACTCCTTTACAACAAAAAGAGTTTTCTGGTTTTTGTCACAGTAAAGCTTATTGGTTAGATGATTACGCTTTATTTATGGCGTTGAAAGATGCCCATCATGGCACAAGTTGGCATACTTGGGAAGCGGAATTGGTGAAGCGAGAACCGCAAGCCATTGAGCAAGTCAGACAACAACTAAAGGCTGAAATATTTTACTATAAATTCGTTCAATATGAATTTTTCCGTCAGTGGTCGGAATTAAAAACTTATGCCAATATGAGCGGGGTTTACATTATTGGTGATATTCCGATTTATGTAGCTCAAGATAGTGCTGATGTGTGGGCGCATCCCGATATTTTTTGTTTAGATGAAGACACTATGCAACCTGCGCTGATGGCGGGAGTTCCACCAGATTATTTTAGTGCTACTGGTCAATTGTGGGGCAACCCGGTTTATAACTGGGATGAATTAAAAAAACAAGATTTTCTCTGGTGGTTAGGTCGCTTTGAGGCGATGTTAGATTATGTAGATGTGATTCGCATTGATCACTTCCGGGGATTTGAGGCTTTTTGGGCTGTACCCCAAGGTGAAGAAACTGCGATTAATGGCGAATGGGTAAAAGCTCCCGGAGAAGAATTATTTGATGCGATTAAACAAAAATTGGGTAAGTTACCTGTATTAGCTGAGGATTTGGGGGTAATTACGCCAGAGGTGGAAGCACTGCGAGATAAGTATGAATTTCCAGGGATGAAGGTTTTACAGTTTGCTTTTGGTTCTGATCCTGGTAATCCATTTTTACCGTTTAATTACTCGCGTAATTTTGTTGTTTATACTGGCACTCATGATAATGATACTACTGTAGGTTGGTTTAATTCTGCCAATGACTACGAAAAACAAAACTTGTTGCTTTATTTAGGGTGTGTTAGTCCTGAAGGTATTCACTGGGATTTAATTAGATTGGCTTTAAGTTCGATAGCTAATCAAGCGATTATTCCGTTGCAGGATATTTTGGGTTTGGGAACTGAAGCGCGGATGAATTTTCCGAGTGTTGCTGAAGGTAATTGGGATTGGCGATATGAGCCGAAAGCGTTAACAGAACAGTTAAGCGATCGCTTAAAAATTCTCACTAAACTTTACGGACGGGCTCCTCAAGGCAAGTAAGGAAAGAAGAGGGAGCGGGGGACATAGATATTTTTGATTCCCCTGCTTTCCTAAATCTTCCAATTGATTGGTTTATTCAGGTTTAGCAGCAGCAATTTTAATTTCTTCAGCTTTACCAACTTCTCCCATTTGCTTGGCTGCTTGCTGATTCACACTCATCAGTACGCCACCAGCATTATTAGTTTTGATTGTCAATTGTTCTTGCGCTTTCCAAACGCGACGCGCTCCTTGGGGTAGAATCCCCTCAAATTCGGTTTTACCATCAGCTACTACCCGAATCCAAGAGGCTGCGGTTAAAGTCACACCAATCTGTACTGATTGATTGTCTTTGTTATCTGTGAGGCGATCGCTCACAGGTATGGTTCTGGTTAACTGCTTGACTGGCGTTGATTGTCTTGTCACTAATCTGTCTGGCTCAACGCTGGGTTGAATGTTGCTATTATTTGCTGTAATTGCAGTCTTGTTCAATAACTGAGACAAACTGTTGACAGCACAGACAATCAAGACTATGTATACCAAGTAAAGATGAATAGGACGTAATTGATGAATTGACTTAGTTTTTCCTACAGATGGCAGATTGACTATTTGATAACCAACAGGAAAATTACTAGCAAATTCCGCGCCCTTGAAGCCAACTGCATCAGCAAACTGTCTAATCAAGCCTTGAATATAAATTGGTTCTGGCAAATCTTCTAAATTCCCTTCTTCTATCGCTTGTAATAGTCGCCGGGGAATTCTCGTATGGGCGACCATTTCATCGAGAGATAGACCAAGTTGTTGACGTGCAGCAGATAATTTACTACCCATTTCGGCTAGTTTTTCGGCTCTTTGTTGTTCTAGCGAAGGTTTTGGTAGGTCATTCTTTTTAAAATTTAGCCATTTCATGTTTTTCTACACTCCTTACCCCAATCTTGAATAGGTATGTCTTTGGTCTGAATTTGTAAATAGCGAATTTCGTCATCTTGAAGAAAACGATATTGACCTTCTCGTAATAAGGGTTTTTGTGGTTGTTGTAATTGAATCGAACCAATTGCAGTTCGATGTAACTTGATCACTGGATAACCTAACTGTTCTGCGATACGGCGAATTTGGCGGTTTCTTCCCTCCTGCAAAACAATCTCTAAACGACTATTTTTAGCAAAACTTTCTAGGAAGCTTACCTTGGCCGGACGGGTTTTTCTCCCATCTAGAAGCACACCCCGCCGCCACTTTTCTAGCACTGCTTCCGGGGGATGACCTTGTACTAGAATTTGATAAGTCTTAGGAATACTGTGACGTGGATGGGTGAGTTTAAATGTTAATGCTCCATCATTAGTCAGTATTAACGCGCCTGTAGAATTGATATCTAAACGACCAACGGGATGAATACCATAACCTTGACGTAAGTTTTCCGGTAATAAATCCAAGACTGTCTTTCTCCCTTGGGGATCGTCACAGGTGGAAACTACACCCAGGGGTTTGTTTAACAACACATATACAAGAGTTGGACGATTGTCAGCCGCTACTGGCCGACCATCAACAGTGATTTTATCCTTTTGGGGGTCAACTTTTTGTCCCAATTGTGCTATCTCACCATTTACCCGCACGCGCGATCGCCGAATCATTTCTTCGGCTTCTCGACGTGAAGCAATGCCCAACTCAGACAGAACTTTTTGTAATCTCGCCTCCATGTATAAATTACTGGTAATAATTTCAAAGTTTTAAATATTCATCAGCTTGGCATTTTGTGGTAAATAGCCATCAATGCTACAGTTAAACCTTGTTTAAGTTCAGTTGGTTACTGAGCAAATACCCAACCCATGAGAGTGGTTAAATGCCAGAGAAAAATCCCAAAATTAGAAGTTTAAACAAAATCCGCATCATTACAAACATACTGACAACAGCACTGAAGGTATGGTTAAGAACACAAGTCAGCCAAGTATCTGAGCTAGAAGTCGAGATTAAAGCTAGCGATCGCCAACTTCTCTCCGGTTGCATTCCTTGGGTTTCCATCTTCGCCACTCATGCTGTCTATCAAGGTCTCCATATTAACCAAATTAAACTAGGAGCAGAGAATATTCAAATCAATATCGGCCAAATACTCAAAGGTCAACCACTGCAATTGTTGCAAGTAGTACCCGTAGTTGGCGAACTGATCATAGAAGAGAAGGATCTGAATGCCTCCCTCTCATCTGAACTATTATTAAGTGCTTTAAATGATCTACTCGTTAAACTTTTACCAGATAATTGTCCAGATGCCAAGTCTATTTTTTGGCAAAAGATTATTCTGAAAAATCAACAAATCTCTCTCATAGCCACCCTCACATCTGTAGGTAAATCTATACCTTTAGAAATAAGTTTCTACCTAGAATTGCTGAGGGGACAAGAGTTACAACTCTCGCAAATTCAAGTCATACAAAATGGCGTATTACTATTAACAAGTAGTGATAATTACAATTTTCATCTTGGCTCAGATGTCAATATCGCAGAACTCAGCCTGACACCAGGTAAGTTAGTTTGTCGCGGACAAGTTAACGTTAATCCGTGATCGGAGTGGGGAATGGGAGCAGGGGAGGCAGGGGAGGCAGCCGCGTGGGCGGGTTTCCCGACTTGAGCGGACTGCCGTCAGCAGGGGGAGAATAACTAATGACTAATGACTAATGACTAATGTACGGGCGGGTTTAGAGAGAATTATCATGGCTCTACAGATTATCTGGTAAACCCGCCCCTACTGACTAATGACTAATGACTAATGACTAATGACTAATGACTAATGACTAATGACTCACTTATCCGCTACCAGTGGCAAAATAAGCGTCACGAAATAGTAAACTAAAGGAGCTGTAAAAATATAACTATCGGTACGGTCTAAAATACCACCGTGTCCAGGGATTAATTGTCCTGAATCCTTTACGCCAGCATCACGCTTAAGCATTGATTCAGTGAGATCGCCCAACAGACTAGCCAAGCCAATGACTAAACCGAGTGTGACACCAGTAAGTAAAAATTTGGGTAACTGAAGATAATAAGAGCCAGCAAGAGCAACGGCTAAACTAGCACTCATTCCAAAGACTGCGCCTTCAACAGTTTTCTTGGGACTAATATCAGAAAGACGAGTTTTACCAAAGAATTTACCGAAAAAATACGCGCCAATATCTGCCGCCCAAATACACAAGAAAGTCAACAGCGTGATTGTCAATCCTTGTGGTAGAGCATTGATATTTGTGACAGCGAGGATATCTGTCCAGGTTGTAGGCCAGTTGCCAGCGAAAGGAAGATTGTTGATAGCTGTACTACCAATTGCGCGTAACCTTACCCAGTAACTCGGTAAGTAACCCACATAAAACAGCCCCATAATGGAAGCGGAAACATCGGCAATAGTTGCCATTTTTGGCTGAAACAGCAGGTAAAAACAAATAACTGTGCCAGCTATAGGCATGACAGCATCAGCTAAAGTACCATTCAGGTTAGAAATTCCCAGCAAAACTAGACTAAGGAAAAGGGTCGTTTTGGCAGCTGGTAAAATACCTCTGGTTCGCACCAAATCAAAATATTCCTGTTGTCCCAAAAAAACGACAACAGCAAGCATGATAGTAAAGTACCAACCCCCCAACAAAACAGCACTTAAGGCAAGGGCGATCGCAACAATTCCACTAATAATCCGAGACCAAGGCATAGAAATATTTAATACTGGGGGAAGGGAAACAAGAAGGGGGAGCAGGGGAAGCAGGGGGAGCAGGGGAGCAGGGGAGCAGAGGAAGCGGAGGAAGAAATTCTTTAAGAGTCCCCAGTCCCCAGTCCCCAGTCCCCAGTCCCTAGTCTAGTTTCTCACCACTGAGGATAAAAATGGGATCAACGGCGGCAAAGGTTTGAGAAAAACCTCGTTTCTCTAAGCGGTTAACCGCCGACTGCACAACTTCCACATTTCTAGCTTGTAATTGGGCAAAGCTTTGAGAAATAGCATACAGGCTTTCTAAATTGCTGGCGGTGGTGACTACTCTGCCTGATGATGGTAAATAATGCCATACTGCTTGCAAAATTTCTTGAATGGCTCGTCCTCCCTCCAGACAAACACGATGGGGAGCAACCTTGAGGTCGTGTAGACATTCTGGTGCGCTACCTTCAATCACTTCCACATTTGTCACCCCAAAGCGATCGCAGTTACGTTTAATTAAGTTGGCAACTTCTTCATCCCGTTCTATGGCAATAATCTGACCCTTGGGACACAATAACCCCACTTCTACCGGAATTGTACCTGTTCCTGCGCCAATATCCCACAACACAGAATCAGGTTCTAGTCGTAGCTGAGATATCAACAGCAACCTAATTTCGCGCTGGCTAAAAGGTATGCCTGGCAAATGCTCGAACAATTCATCGGGAATACCAGGAGTGACATAAGGCCAAAGTTGGGAAGGCATAGAACTATACATTTATACTAAGGATATCAGCTTGTCTCATTTGGCAAGACACACTTTATAAGTTTTTGCAGCGTAGCGTTATCAGCCATCATGATGATTGGAGAAACATTAAATGCTCGCTACGAGATTAAACAACAGTTAGGCAAAAAAGCCGGACGGCGGACGCTACTAGCTAGGGATGTAGTCACTGGTGAATTAGTAGTTGTCAAGTTGCTTTCTTTTAGCAGTGATTTTGAATGGGATGATCTCAAGTTGTTTGAGCGTGAGGCAGAAACTCTTAAATCTTTGTCTCATCCTTTAATCCCACGATATTTAGATTATTTTGAGGTAAACTCACCCAAAATTAAAGGATTTGCCCTAGTACAGAGTTATATCTCAGCTTCAACTTTAGAGCAATATATACAAAGTGGTAGAACTTTTACCGCAGCTGAGGTTAAACAAGTAGCCAAAGCCGTTTTAGAAATTTTGATATATTTACACGGGTTACATCCGCCTGTAATTCACCGTGATCTTAAACCTAGCAATATTTTATTGGGCGATCGTTCTGGTAATGATGTCGGTCAAGTTTATTTAGTTGATTTCGGTTCGGTACAGACGGCTTTGGCGACAGAAGGCGGAACAAGAACTGTAGTAGGAACTTACGGTTATATGCCGCCTGAGCAATTTGGAGGGCGTACAGTACCAGCTTCTGACCTTTATAGTTTAGGCGCAACGCTAATTTACTTGCTTACAGGTACTCACCCGGCTGATTTACCCCAAAAGGATTTTTGTATTCAGTTTGAGTCAGTAGGTAATCTCAGTCCAGGCTTGACACGTTGGTTAAAGTTGATGACTCAACCGAGTTTAGAAAGGCGATTTAGTTCGGCGAGTATTGCTCTGCAAGCTTTAGACGAGTCGCCAGCAGCAATAGATATTAGTAGTTTAGCTGTTACCCAACCTGTTGGGAGTAAGATTCAACTCACCAAAGATTGGGATTACTTAGAAGTTTTCATCCCGCCAGTTGGGTTTCATCCGATTCAAAAAAGCTCACAAATGCTCACAAGTGCCAGCTTTTTCTTCCTGCTTCTTCCTAGAAGTGTCGGCACTATCTAGTCCACAGGCTAACACGACTAATCTAGTCGCTTGTTGACAGAGATTGATGGCAGCATTGACATCTCTGTCACCCTCCCAGCCACAGTGTTCACATTGAAACACTCTTTGCGACAATGACAGAGATGATTTTTGCTCTCCACAACTAGAGCAAGTTTTACTACTGGGATAAAATCTATCCACAATTACCAACTTACTACCGTATAGTTGTGTTTTATATTCTAGCTGCCTACGAAACTCATAAAATCCCATATCAGCAATAGCTTTAGCTAACTTCCCATTCGCCAACATACCAGAGACATTCAAATCCTCTATCCCTATCAGAGCGTGGTTTTTGCTGATATAGGTGGTGATTTTATGTAATGTATCTTTCCTGATGTTGGCTATTTTTTGGTGTAGCCTAGCGATTTTGATTTTATATTTTCTATAATTACTTGAACTCTGTTGTTTATGACGGTTCAAGTATTGCATTCTGGCTAGTTTCGATTCATACTTTTGATAACTCTTTACGCCATCGAATATTTCTCCTGTGGATAATGTCGCTAAATGATTGATACCTAAATCAACGCCTACAAACTCTTGTGTTTTAGGTGTTGTGGAAGTTTCTACTTCTATTTTCCAAGAGATAAACCACTGATGAGCTTGTTTACTGATGGTGACTGATTTGGGTTGATATCCTGTGGGTAAATCTTCGTAAGTTTTTAGCCATCCAATCACAGGTAATCTGACTTTACGGGTGTCAATCTTAATTGCACCATCTAGGGTAAAACTATCGTGTCTGCCTTTTTTCTTGAATTTAGGAAAGCCTTTGGTTTTGTGGAAAAAACATTTAAAAGCATCTGATAGGTGTCTCAATGCGTATTGGGGGGCGCATTTCGATACTTGATAGTACCAAGGATGAGTAGATTTAATTGATGCTACTAACCATTTATGTAAATCTATGGCTGTGGGGAATTTGATTTGGTCTTGGTAGGGGCGAACGGCCGTTCGCCCGTACTTGTTATGTTGGAGTAGTTGCTGACACAATGCTAAACCTTGATTCCAAGCATGTCTGGCTACTCCGGCGTGTTGTGCTAGTAGTAGTCGTTGTTTTCGCTTGAGTTTTAGTTGTGTCTTAAATCCTAGTAGCATGATGCTATTCTACAGCCAAATCCCGACATCATCACCACATACATCAGTTGTGTCACCTAGATTAAATGTGAGTATTTGTCAGCAATAGTTAGCAAATAATTAACTAGCTACTAACCCTCAATGGTGTTTACAGGTTTATTTGCGATCGCCTGGAATTCTTTTATTTTATTTTGGACTCTTGGCGCACTATCAGCCCCTTTTCCGGTCAATCTGCCCTTTGCCTTATTTTCTCTGCCGTTTTGGGGTGCTGGTGCTTTTATGGTCTACACTTTGTTACTGGGTTTATTTGGACGTATTCGCCTACGTTTAGATAGTCAAAAAATCAGTTTTACTCAAGAGTTATTTGGTTTTAAATGGCATCGTCCCCGACCATCTACTAAAGAAAGTATTAGAA
Organism: Anabaena sp. 4-3; assembly: GCF_001597745.1. Classification (GTDB taxonomy): domain Bacteria; phylum Cyanobacteriota; class Cyanobacteriia; order Cyanobacteriales; family Nostocaceae; genus Trichormus. The sequence goes on from NZ_LUHJ01000061.1 coordinate 258,311, forward strand.
AGCTAGTTTACACGAAAAAACATTGGACGAAAGATTCTGATGGCGATGGGCTACGCCCCGCCGTAGGCGATCGCACTCAAGTACCAGCACAATTAGATATTTGGGCTGGTGTCCAAAAGTATCAGCTTGGGACTAATAGCGCGATTCAATCCGAAGCAGAATTAGAATGGTTAGCCCATGAAATCAGTGATTGGTTGGGTATCCCTATTCACCGAGAATAAATAAACTGGTTCATATTTATCAAGGTCTAAAAATGACAACTACAACCAAAAGACAATCCTTACTGGCACTAATTCAGGCACATTTAAACCTTGCACCCGAAAGCACTCTAGAAAAAGTTTTAGAACTACTAGAGGATGAAGAAGATATTAGAGATGCTCGTGCAGAAATAGCAGATGCAAAAATTAACGGTACGGTATCTTGGGATGACTACAAAAAAGGACTGATGTGAGTTATCAAATTGAATTTACCAAGGGTGCTACTAAACAATTAAAGAAACTACCCAGTGATATTAAAGAACGCATCGACTCGAAAATTGAAGAATTAGCAATAGAACCCCGGCCAAGTGGCGTGAAAAAATTGTCAGATGAAGATTCTTTATATCGCATTCGAGTAGGTAATTATAGAGTCATTTATCAAATATTTGATACTATTTTGTTAATAAGTGTAATTAAAGTCAAACACTGTAGAGAAGTTTATAGAGATGAGTCTTGATACAGAATGGTAAATTAAAGATAGTATAGAGGAACTGTATATGTTTGGACTGGGATGGCCGGAAGTAGCGATCATCGCCATTGTGGCTATTGTAATTTTTGGCCCTAAAAAAATTCCTGAACTGGGAAACGCACTAGGTAAAACCCTAAGAGGCTTTAAAGAGGAACTCAACAATCCTAGTGAGGATACCAATTCAAGAGAAGAATAAAAGTAAAACTAAAAATTGTTAACTGAGGAATGGTAAATGCTAGAGATGTGATGACTCACATCTCTACTATCAACTACAGCAAAGTATTAATTACTGAATTAGATGCTATGCCATTTTGGTTATCTACAACGGTGGTGGTAGTATTTTGTGGCTGCATTTCTTCTTGAACTAAGCCGCGCAGTTTGATGAGTTTAATGGCACGGCTGACGCTTTCTGGAAGAATCACCACCAAACCATTATCGGGTGCTATATCTAAGCCTCGATTAATTGCTGTTGTTTCATCCAAAATTGATTCATAACGGGCATCTGGCTTGACTTGGGTGATGCCTTTGGTAATCAAGTCAGAAGCTGATCCCCGTGGTCTACCCCGTGTGTCGTCGTCTTCTTTAACGATGATATAGTCAAAAATCTCTGCTGCTAGTTTACCCAAGGTGATAAAATCTTCGTCACGGCGATCGCCTGGCCCACCAACTACGCCAATGCGTTGTCCTGTAGTCCAGTTGCGGACAAAAGCACCCACGGCTTCGTAACTGGCTGGGTTATGGGCATAGTCTACCAGGGCGTGGTATTTGCCTAAATTAAATAAATTCATCCGTCCTGGTGTTTGACTGACAGAAGCGCGGAAAGTCCTTAAACCAGCCCGAATTTGCTCAATGGTGACGTTCTGCACAAAGGCTGCTAAACTTGCCGCTAAGGCATTAGCAATCATGAATGGCGCACGCCCGCCCATTGTTAGGGGGATATTTTCCGCCCGTTCAATGCGATGTGTCCAATCGCCCTTGACAATCGACAGATAGCCATTTTCATAGACGGCGGCTACTCCTCCCTTCTGAACGTGCTGCTGCACTAATTCCGAACTGGGGTTCATGGAGAAGTAGGCAATGTTGGCCTTGGTTTTTTCTGCCATTGCGGCGACACGGCGATCGTCAGCATTGAGTACGGCATAACCATCAGGATATATAGCTTCTGCCACTACACTCTTGAGTTGGGCTAACTGGTCAATAGTATCTATATCACCTATACCTAAGTGATCGGCGGCGACATTTAACACTACACCGACATTGGCAGCTTCAAAACCCAAACCGGAGCGCAGAATCCCGCCACGGGCTGTTTCTAATACGGCTACTTCTACTGTGGGGTCTTGCAGGATAACTTGCGCGCTTTGGGGGCCTGTGTTGTCTCCTGATTCGACTAAGTAATCACCGATATATGTCCCGTCTGTAGTTGTATAACCTATTACCTTACCTGTTTGCTTATAGATATGAGCTATCAGGCGGGTAGTTGTGGTTTTGCCGTTAGTGCCTGTGATGCTGAGGATGGGAATACGGCCGGACTGTTCATTGGGAAATAACATATCCATAACTGCGCCGGCGACGTTGCGAGGAGTCCCTTGACTGGGGGCAACGTGCATTCTAAAACCGGGGGCAGCGTTAACTTCCACAATTACGCCGTCTAATTCCCGTAAAGGGCGACTGATATCTGTAGTGACGATATCTAAGCCAGCGATATCCAAACCGATAATTTTGACTACCCTTTGGGCTAACCAAACATTTTCCGGGTGAATTTCGTCTGTTCGGTCTACAGCGATGCCACCTGTACTTAAGTTAGCGGTTGCCCTCAAATAACAAATCGTGCCTTTGGGTGGCACGCTGTTGAGGGTGTAACCTTGCCGTTCTAGTAGTTGGTAGCTGGTGCGGTCGAGTTCAATTTTGGTGAGGACTTTATCATGACCTTCGCCACGGTTGGGGTCTTTGTTGGTTTCCTCAACCAGTTGGGCAATTGTGGATCTACCATCACCGACTACATGAGCAGGTACACGTTCGGCAACTGCCACGACCTTACCATCTACCACCAATACCCTGTGGTCGCGCCCAACGTAATACCGCTCAACAATGATGGAACGGGAAACTTGCCTTGCTGCTTCATAAGCGGCTTCAGCTTCTTCCCAATTTCTGATATCGATAGTGATGCCACGGCCATGATTACCATCTAGCGGCTTAATCACAATTGGATAACCGCCAACGTATTCAATGGCTTCTTCCAAATCATCTAAAAAATTAATGACTGTACCCCTAGGTACGGGGACACCAGCCGCCGCTAAGACACGTTTAGTGGCTTCCTTATCACAAGCGAGTTCTACGCCTAAGATACCTGTTTTTTCGGTCATAGTCGCTTGGATTCGCTTATGATGCACACCATAGCCTAGCTGAATCAAAAAGCGTGCGCTCAACTGTATCCAGGGGATACCACGTTTTTCGGCTTCTTTGACCAGGGCTTCAGTAGAAGGGCCTAAAGAAGCATCTCGCCAGAGGTCTTTGAGGTCTTGAATGTCTTGCTCTAGTTCTGCCTTGGGATAGCGTCCGCGATCTACAATGCTTTGGCACAACCTGACGGCGGCTCTGCCAGCATAGCGTCCGGCTTCTTCGTTCAGATATTCAAGCACTACCTGGTAAACTCCAGGTGTGGCAGTTTCACGGGTGCGACCGAAACCGACGTGCATTCCTGCCAATTCTTGGAGTTCTAGGGCTACGTGTTCCACGATATGACCCATCATGGTGCCTTCTCGCACTCTCATCAGAAAGCCACCACGACAGCCAGGCGAGCAATAGTGACTCTCCAGACTTGGCAGCGCCTCTACCAATCCTTCATAAAAACCGGGGATTTCATTTGAGGGTGTATCGGCAAGGTTCTCTAAGTCGAGGCGCATGACGATCAGTTTGTGGCGTCGAATGCTCCAGTAATTTGGGCCGCGTAAGGTCTGGATCTTGAGGATTCTCATGGGAATAGGTAGATGGAGATTCGGAACCAAAATTCTAGTTTCTTACTGGAATTGACCGCTAAACTGTTCATAGTAAACAGTTATTTCTTTCTTAAATAGTATTGCGCTGATTTTTTCACAGCAAACAATCACAGACGATCAATTCAGTCTCACCTCAGTTACTCTATTCCTTCAGCTAGAGATGCGGTGTACGGCAGGCAATACAGTCCTTTGGTACAGGTGAAAGCGATCGCCATAGCTGAGGATATGCAGACGTATGTTATGCACGGTCAACGGTTCATTTGCGCCAACGTGGGGTTCGTTGGTGTGGGTGAGTTCGGTGGGATCGACAATGGTGACACTGCCTTTCCCCATAACTTGCAGCCAACCATCTCGTTCAAATACAGCACAAGTGTCTTCATCAATGCCAATACCTAGGCGGTCGGGGTGAGATGCGATCGCGCTAATCAAGCGACCCATCCGATTACGGTTGTGGAAGTGTTGGTCAACAATCACTTCAGGAATTAATCCCAAACCTGTTGCCATATCCACCAAAGAACGGTTTGGTGTTTCACCACTACCACCGCCAGCAATCATGTGATGCCCCATAACTGCTGCCCCTGCACTTGTACCAGCCAGAGTCAGATTTCCCGCCCTCGCGCGCCGCCGGATAATTTCCATTGCTGATGTATCTGCCAATACACCGCATAAGCGTAGTTGATCTCCTCCTGTCAAAAACACGCCACTACATTCTTCTAGGGCTGTTTTCACATAGGAAGATTCACACTGTTCCCGGTCACGGATGTCTAAAATTTCGACTTTTTCAGCACCCATTTCTTCAAAAATGCGGATATACCGACCACCGATAATCGCGGGTTCGCGGGAGGCGGATGGAATTATTGTAATATAAGCCTTACTTGCACCAGAACGCCCAAAAAAAGTTCTGAGGATTTCGCGTCCATGAACTTTATCTTCTGCGCCTCCGATTACCATAACGGCGGTTTTAGTTGCTTGGGGTGTCCTCATTTCCAGCGATTTAGCTTTTAATTCCGGCATTGTGTTTCTCCTGTCAACAACTTCAGGTGAATTGAACAAGGGTTAGTAGCCTAATGATTTCTGCACTTTGCTTTTGGGTGAGGACAATGCGATAGACCCACAAGAAGTCTGATTTATTCTGGTGTTCTTTGTCCTCAAAGCCAGCGCCTTGTTTTTCACCTGTCCACTTTTTCCAAACTGGCCGATTTGTGCTTGAGGGTTAACCCCTCTGACGGTGGGGATGAGGTTTCCCCTCTGGTTTTGGAGTGAGCAGGTCTTTACACACATTATTCTGAGGCTGGCCTGATGCATCCTGGAAGTTGTTAACCCAGATTATTTATTTAAATCCAGTTGTGACAATATTTAAACATAAATTAAGTGATTAGAAAAACTTTCCAGTCTAACAAAAATCAATAGTTCCCATCCTTTTCGATACTATTGATAAAGCTTATATGTAGTTTTAACCTACAATTTGCTGCTTGTGTTTGATAGACATTCAAATTTAAGATTAGTGTTCTCGAATACGAAATACTGTGCGCTTTGATATAGTTACACTTTTTCCTGACTGTTTTACCTCAGTTCTCAACTCTGGGCTACTGGGTAAAGCCCTTGCCAAGCAAATTGCTCAAGTCAATCTGGTGAATCCCAGAGACTTCACTACAGATAAACACCGTAAGGTAGATGACGAACCCTATGGTGGTGGTGTAGGGATGCTGATGAAACCAGAACCGATTTTTCAGGCTGTGGAGTCGCTGCCGATGTTACCCCGTCGAGAAGTCATTTTAATGAGTCCTCAAGGTCAAACCATCAATCAACCCCTGCTGCGAGAATTAGCCACGAATTATGACCAAATCGTGGTGATCTGTGGGCATTATGAAGGGGTAGATGAACGGGTATTAAATCTAGTCACCCGTGAGGTGTCTTTGGGGGATTTTATTCTCACCGGGGGAGAAATTCCGGCAATGGCGTTGATTAACGGTGTAGTGCGACTGATACCGGGAACTGTAGCCAAAACCGAGTCCCTGACGGCAGAAAGTTTTGAAGATGGTTTATTGGATTATCCCCAATACACTCGTCCGGCGAATTTTCGCGGCTGGAAAGTGCCTGATGTCTTACTATCAGGGAATCATGCCGCAATTGCCAAATGGCGTTACGAACAACAAATTAAAAGAACGAGCGATCGCCGTCCCGATTTACTGGAAAAATGGCTACAGGAGAAGCAGAGGAGCAGGGAAGCAGGTGAGCAGGGGGGATGAGGGAGATGAGGGAGATGAGGAAGATGAGGGAGATGAGGGAGATGAGAGAGATTAACTAATGACTAATGACTAATGACTAATAACTAATGACTAATGACTATGAACATCAGAATTGGTAACGGCTACGATATTCATCGACTGGTAAGCGATCGCGCTTTAATTTTAGGGGGTGTACAAATCCCCCATGAACTCGGTTTATTAGGACACAGTGATGCGGATGTCCTCACCCACGCCATTATGGACGCTATGCTAGGAGCGTTATCCTTGGGGGATATAGGTCATTATTTTCCGCCCACTGATCCCCAATGGGCAGGAGCAGATAGTTTAGTTTTATTAAGTCAAGTGCATCAGCTGATTCGCGCTCAAGGTTGGCAAATCGGCAATATTGACTCCGTAGTAGTTGCAGAACGTCCTAAATTGAAGCCGCATATTAAAACCATGCGTGACAAAATCGCCAATGTTTTACAACTACAACCCAATCAAGTAGGTATTAAAGCCACCACCAATGAAAAATTAGGCCCCGTGGGACGCGAAGAAGGTATCTGTGCTTATGCTGTAGTTTTACTGGTGGGTATAGACAGCTAAACTGATTAACTTGTTAGGAGAACTAGGACAATGGAAGCTGCAAAATTTCCTACTAAAATTGCTGATATTGTTGTCTTGGACAAAGAGGAAAAACTTGTTCTGTTCGTTGAAGTTAAATCTCACACAATCACAAATATAACCCAACAAAAACAAGTAATTTCACAAATAAAGTTTTATTTGCAACATATACATCATACTAATCGCTTTGTATTGGCAGATAATCCTTTTATCATGTTGGCAACTACAGAAAATATTACTATTTTTATATGGGATGGTAATGACTTTTCAGACCCTATCGTTTCCCTCAATACTGAGAATATCCTGTGTAATTACGACGAAGAATTTAGCGAATTGAGAAATAATAATCGTATCTCAGGATTTTACCTAGAAACACTGGTAGAAGCTTGGTTACGAGACTTAGCTTATCATTGGAAATCTGAACAACCGCCAGAATTCGCCAGATTACAAGAAATCGGCTTTTCGCAAAAAATAGAAGGGGGAATTACTTATTCTCAGGTAAATCTTAATGGTGATACTTTACGTTGAAACAAACTTTTTGATGTCTATTGCTCAGGGACAAGATTTAGCAGCTAATCAATTGCTCAACAGTCTTCCTGAGTCATTGCGTATAATCATACCAAGTATTTGCTTTATAGAAGCTCTTGCTACTTTTGAAAAAGAAAAGAAGGATCGTACAGAATTTGCGAGAGAACTAGATAAGCAGATTAACAAAGCAACTAGAGACATGGATTCTCACAATGCTAAACGCCTAGTTTTACAGTTAGAGCAAGCACGTATTTTAAACCAACGCCTTCTCAATGAAATTAATTATCGTCTTTATGATGTTATCGATAAATTAATTGAAAATGCCGAAATAATCAACTTAAATAACCAATTACTGCGAGATATCACAGACATAACTCTCATATTTCCAGAACATTTGCAAATTAAGAATGACTTGATAGATAACTTAATATTACAGTGTATTTTGAATCATGCTAAGTCACATACTACAGACCATAAAGTATTCCTGAGTGAAAATAAGAATGATTTCGGCAAACCAGATGTACAAGAAGCTTTGAGTAGATCAGGAGTCAGATATTTTAGTCTAACCCAAGACTTTCTAAGTTGGTTACAATCTCAAAATAGTTGAGTTAAATATTTAAAATTATGTCATATTCTCGTAATATATTTTCTGTTATCCAACGGTTTTGGATACTTATCCTGATAGCTGCATTTACAGCGTTGACAGTTGCAGCCTGTAATCCTGAAAATTTCAAAAGTTCAGCAGCCCAAACACCGCGATTAGTCACCAGTATTCTCAGCGATCCGAAAACTTTTAACTATGCTCTGAGTTCAGAAGTTCCTAACGTGTTTGGTTTGACTTATGAAGGCTTAATCACCGAAAACTATGAAACGGGTGAAATCGAGCCAGCATTAGCAGAATCCTGGGAAGTTTCTGATGATAAATTGAAAATTGTTTTTACGCTGCGCGATAATTTGAAATGGTCTGACGGGCAGCCACTCACAGTAGATGATGTTATATTTACCTACAATGAGATTTACTTTAATGAAGCCATTCCCACCGATATTAGAGATGTAATGAGGATTGGTGAAAGTCGTAAATTACCAACTGTGAAAAAAATCGATAATCGTCGAGTTGAGTTTACTGTTCCAGAACCATTTGCGCCATTTTTGCGTAGTTCTACAGGTGCGCCGATTTTACCAGCCCATGCGTTGCGCGAATCAGTAAAAACGAAAGATGCGGAAGGTAATCCCAAATTTCTACAAAAGTGGGGGGTTGATACACCACCAGAGCAAATTATTGTCAATGGCCCTTATAAAATAGAGCGATATGACACCAGCCAACGTGTAGTTTTTCAGCGAAATCCCTACTACTGGCGTAAAGGGCCTCAAGGCCAACAACAACCTTATATTGAAAGAATAGTATGGCAAATTGTGGAATCAACAGATACATCCTTGCTGCAATTTCGTTCTGGTGGTTTAGATAGTGTAGGCGTAACACCAGATTATTTTTCTCTACTTAAGCGGCAAGAAAAGCAAGGAAATTTCACAATTTATAATGGTGGACCTGCTGCTGGCACGACTTTTGTGGTTTTCAATTTGAATAAAGGTAAAAGAGACGGCAAGCCACTGATTGATCCTGTAAAATCTCGTTGGTTTAATACTTTAGAATTTCGTCAAGCAGTGGCTTATGCAATTGACCGCCAAACCATGATCAATAATATTTATCGTGGTTTAGGTCAAACGCAAAATTCACCGATTTCTGTGCAGAGTCCTTATTATCTGTCACCAAAAGAAGGGTTAAAAGTCTACGATTACAATCCCGAAAAAGCCAAACAACTGTTACTAAAAGCTGGTTTTAAGTACAATCAGCAAGGACAATTATTAGATGCTCAAGGTAATCGGGTGCGCTTTACATTGCTGACAAATGCTGGTAACAAAATCCGCGAAGCAATGGGTTCACAGATTAAACAAGATTTGAGCAAAATCGGTATGCAAGTTGATTTCACTCCCTTAGCATGGAATACTTATACAGACAAGCTGGCTAATACTTTAGATTGGGAAGCTTCGATGTTGGGTTTGACTGGTGGCTTAGAACCAAATGATGGGGCTAATGTTTGGTCTCCTGAAGGTGGATTACACATGTTTAATCAAAAACCCCAAGCTGGACAAAAGCCGATTACAGGATGGGAAGTAGCACCTTGGGAAGCCGAAATTGGTCGATTATACATTCAAGCGGCGAAAGAGTTGGATGAAGCCAAGCGCAAAGAAATTTATGGGGAAACTCAACGCATCACTCAGGAGAATTTACCATTTATTTACTTGGTTAATCCCTATTCATTATCAGCAGTACGTAATCGCTTTGAGGGGATAAATTTCTCAGCTTTAGGTGGTGCTTTCTGGAATATACATGAAATCAAAATTGTAAAATAGGGGATTGGGGGATATAAATTCAAAATTCAAAATTCAAAATTCAAAATTGTTGATTGTTGACTGGGTAAAAGTTATTCTCCCCTGCTCCTTCGCTTCCTCATCTCCCTACTCCCTACTTCCTAAAATTGCTGTGACTCAACCTGAAATTTTGCGATCGCTCCTAGAGTCCGTCGCCAATGGTAAAGTAACCCCAGATATGGCCTTGGACTCACTCAAAGATTTAGCCTATGAATCTGTAGGTGAGTTTGCCAAAATTGATCATCACCGTCATTTGAGAACTGGGTTCCCGGAAGTAATTTGGGGGCTTGGTAAGACTCCTGAGCAAATTTGGAAAATTATGGAGGTGATGCGTCAGCGTAACCCGGTAGTTATGGCTACCCGTATTGAACCAGAAGTTTATACTGTACTGCAATCTAAGGTCAGGGGTTTACGCTATTACGAATTGGCGCGAATTTGTGCCATTGCTCCCCTTGATCTCAAACCACGGTTTGAAGGGGTGATTAGTATTCTCTCTGCTGGGACTGCTGACTTACCCGTTGCTGAAGAAGCAGCTGTCACGGCTGAACTGTCTGGTTTTCGGGTGCAGCGTCTTTGGGATGTAGGCGTTGCTGGTATTCACCGCTTGTTGAGTAACCGCCATCTGATTGAGTCCGCATCAGTATTAATTGTTGTCGCCGGTATGGAAGGGGCTTTACCTAGCGTTGTTGCCGGTTTGGCAGATTGTCCTGTGATTGCTGTGCCTACGAGTGTGGGTTATGGCGCGAGTTTCGGCGGATTAGCACCCTTATTGACAATGCTTAATTCCTGCGCTGCGGGTGTTGGAGTTGTTAATATTGATAACGGTTTTGGTGCAGCCGTGTTAGCAGGGCAAATTTTACGAACTGCCGAGAAATTACGGATGGCATCAGTTAAATATTAAGTTAGTAGATGAAGTGGTTGGGCATAGGGCATTGGGCATTGAGTACGGTGTAAATGATGATACCCTAACATCTAGCCTCTAACCTTGAACTTCTAACCCCTAACTGCTCACTTTTAACTTAATCAATTACTGAAAATGAACTACTTAAGTGATTTGATTTCTCAGGCTGTTTGGAATGTGCCGATAAATGTAACTGTACTAGGGCAAAACATTACAGACCCCAACGTGGTAGGTCAGATGCAAAAAGTTTGGAATCAATTTGTCCAGTCAGGTCAAATCTGGGCGTTGTTGATTGGTTTGGTGGTTGGCTATATATTTCGTAATCTAACTAAGTACGGTTGACATGGGTAGGGAGTAGGGAGTAGGGAGTAGGAAGTAGGGGAGATGAGGAGGATGAGGGAGATGAGGGAGATGAGGGAGATGTAGCTTGCTTCTCTTACGAGACGCTACCGCGAACGCGGTAGCGTATCCGTAGGATTCACCCGCAGGGTGGGAGATGAGGGAGATGAGGGGGATGAGGTAGACAAGGTAGACAAGGGAGAAATTCTTTAAGCGTCCCTTTTAGTCCCCAATCCCTTCCAATCCCTTCAAATCCCCAATCCCCAATCCCCAGTCCCCAGTCCCCAGTCCCCAATACCCAATATTTTCTATGACGGAAAAACAAACTTGGAGTCAGAGGTTTGAATCAGCGTTGCATCCAGCGATCGCTCGTTTTAACGCTAGTATAGGTTTTGACATAGAATTAATAGAATACGACCTCACAGGCTCACAAGCTCATGCCCAAATGTTGGCGCATACGGGGATTATTTCCCCACCAGAGGGAGAGCAACTAATTGCTGGTTTAGAGCAAATCCGCCAAGAATACCGTCAAGGCAAATTTAACCCCGGTATTGATGCGGAAGACGTACACTTTGCTGTAGAACGGCGGTTAACGGAACTTGTCGGTGATGTGGGCAAGAAACTCCACACGGCGCGATCGCGTAATGACCAAGTAGGCACTGATACCAGACTTTATCTACGCGACCAAATTCAACAAATTAAACAGCAATTACGGGAATTTCAAGCAGTTTTACTCGATATCGCCGAACAAAATGTAGAAACTCTGATTCCTGGTTACACCCACCTGCAACGCGCCCAACCCCTGAGTCTCGCTCATCACCTCTTGGCTTATTTCCAGATGGCGCAACGAGACTGGGAACGCTTAGGAGATGTTTATCGCCGGGTGAATATTTCGCCTTTGGGCTGTGGTGCTTTAGCGGGGACAACTTTCCCTATTGACCGCCACTACTCAGCTAAACTCTTGCATTTTGACGCGATTTATGCTAATAGCTTAGATGGAGTGAGCGATCGCGACTTTGCAGTAGAATTTTTGTGTGCTGCTAGCCTGATTATGGTTCACCTGAGTCGTCTGTCTGAGGAAATCATTCTCTGGGCATCGGAAGAGTTTCGTTTTATCACCCTCAAAGATAGCTGTGCCACAGGTTCCAGCATCATGCCCCAAAAGAAAAATCCCGATGTGCCAGAATTAGTACGGGGCAAAACCGGGCGAGTTTTTGGTCATCTCCAGGCTATGCTAGTGATTATGAAGGGATTACCCCTAGCCTATAACAAAGACTTACAAGAAGATAAAGAAGGTATATTTGATACCGTTAATACTGTCAAAGCTTGCCTAGAAGCAATGACAATTTTGCTGCGCGAAGGTTTAGAATTTCGGACGCAACACCTCACAGAAGCCGTAGCGGAAGATTTTTCTAACGCTACCGATGTGGCAGATTATCTAGCTGCCAAAGGTGTACCCTTCCGAGAAGCTTATAATCTGGTGGGTAAAGTCGTCAAAACCAGCATTGCTGCTGGTAAACTCTTAAAAGATTTAACCCTAGAGGAGTGGCAACAACTACATCCAGCATTCGCAGAGGATATTTATCAAGCAATATCCCCGCGTACAGTTGTCGCCGCCCGCAACAGTTACGGTGGTACTGGCTTTACCCAGGTGAAAACAGCACTGGTAGCAGCCCGCACTCAAATTGCTGAGTAGAGGAATTGGGGATCGAAAAGTCAACACAAAAGCATTATTTGGTTTTTAACTTTTTGATGCCCAATGCCAAAAAACTAAGGCGTACATTTGTACGCCTTGTCAACCAAAACACTTAAAGAACTAGAACTGGGGTAGGCTGCTTACTCAGTATCAACTGCTGCTGCGCCCTCATCTTCCTCTTCTTTAGGTGGTCTTTGCTGGAACCTTCTCTGCATTTTTCCTGTTGTAGTCCGTTTACGAAACTTTCGGGCATACGCCTGGTTCCGTAGCGCCTTTTCTTTTTTCGGGTTACGGCGCTTGGCCATGTTCACCTCATGAATAAACAACAAAAAAGAGTAACTAGGCTTTCTGTAGACAATATCAGCTACTGACGTTATTGATATAGCTTTAGCCTAGTTAGAAATTATATATGCTTTGAACAGCATACAATCATATCCTATTCCCATGTAAAATGTCAATAGGAATTCACAATCATCATTGTCTGGTAGGGTGCGTCAGACTGTTGAAATGCTGTCAATAAACGTATCTTTGATATCTGACGCACCCTACTAATATGCCAGTTGCGTAAGTTCTGTACAGTGCAGAATAAATCACAGTGTTTGAGACTGGTGTGATTAATCTCAATTTAAAATCATCAAATTTACTGAATTACTACACCCATATCAGGTGAGCATCTATTGATTTTCAGTAAAAATAATTAAATGAATATTTCTTGGTATGGTAGGGGCGGGTTCACAAATACCCTAGTTGAGCAATTCAAAATATTTATAA
>NZ_LUHJ01000061.1:271607-369843 GCF_001597745.1 Anabaena sp. 4-3
ACGCACCCTAGATTTTGGATATTGTTTATTTGGAAGTCCCAAATACAGGCTTTTGACACTGACTGAGCAAAAAACCTGACACCTTTTTCCGATTTTATCTGTCTCAATCCCTTGATTTATTGGGGTTTTAGGTTGATTTAGCCAACCCTAATTAGAGAAATGGATTTTTTCATTAGAGAATATTCATCCTGATTTTAGTTTGGAGACGCTGATTATATAAAAGATTAATTAATTGAATTTATATGTATATGACAATACAATGTCATGTAGAAAAAATCGATGAATGGGAAAGTTGATGTTTTAAATAAAAATAGTTAAAATCTATGATCAAACCACTAGCATATTTGTTTAAGGCAAAATTCAACGATTTCATAGTTGAGTTCATGCCAGTGGTAGGTTATTAAAGAACACTATATAAACATTTTCAGATTGAACCTTCTTGCTTTGTTTGCGGCTACTGTCCAATCCACACGTAGTTGGTGGCGGATTGGAACAACTGTACTAGGTATGATTTTTCGTCATCCAATCACGGGAACGAGTATTATACCGATATTACCTGATGGCAGAATTGTACTGATTCGACGGTGTGACGATGGTCTTTGGGCTTTGCCTGGGGGCATGGTAGACTGGGGAGAAGATATCCCGACTACAGTCTCCCGTGAGTTAGTCGAGGAAACTGGACTAGAGTTAACCAAAATTAGGCGTTTGGTTGGGGTTTATTCTTCGCCAGATCGTGATCCTAGAATTCACTCGATTTGTGTGGTGGTGGAAGCGGAAGTTCAGGGAACTATGGAAATTCAGGATAAATTAGAAGTCATGGAAATCCGCGCATTCCCGGTTGATGCTTTACCTAAAGAACCCATGTCTCATGATCACTCTCGCCAGCTACAAGACTACTTGAATGGCTTGACAACATTAGCATAAAAAATATGTGGATTTTTAGGTTAGAATTAGCAACTTAGATTAATGCTAAATTGTCTAATTTAAACCCTTAAATCAAAATGAATATACTGTTACGTAACGCCCGGAGAAAACTATCTCAAGGGCTATTATTCTGGCGTGAATCTGGTAAGGGGACACCCATAGTTTTTTTACATGGGAATTGGTATGATAGCGGCCAATGGGTAGCTGTAATTGAGTCGCTTGCTCAAGACTTTCATTGCTTGGCACCAGATTTATTAGGGTTTGGAGAATCTGAGCATCCCAATATCCATTACTCTATTGATGTGCAAGTAGAGTGTGTAGCCGAGTTTCTGCAAGCTTTGAAATTAGAAAAAGTCCACTTAGTTGGTGATTCTCTTGGGGGTTGGATTGCGGCTAGTTATGCCTTAAAGTATGCACAGCGAGTTGAGAAGTTAGTTCTGCTAGCACCAGAGGGTGTGCAATTTTCAGGGCAAGCAGCTTATTGGCAGAAAATGCGGAGGTTATGGAAGCGATCGCCACTCTTTTTTAAGATACTGCGATCGCTGCGTTTTTTCACTCAACTTTTTGGTCTACATGAAACAATACAACAAGATTGGCAAATGCGCCAAACTATGCTGCAATATCCCACAGCGTGTCAATTACTATTTCAACGGCAACAACCAGAACTAGAAGCAGAATTATTACACAGTCGATTATCTCAACTAGAAATTCCGGTATTAATTTTACAAGGTGGTAAAGATTCCCCTGAAGCCTTAGCTAAAAGTCAGGCTTATAGTCAACTGATTCCCCAAGCAGAATTGAAAATTATTGCTCATGCTGGTAATGATTTACCGAATTCCTGTGTTGGGCTTGTAGCTGGAGATATTCGAGATTTTATGGGGTAAATCGGGAATAGTCAAGACTAAACCTTGATTAACTCTGTGAGTATCACCCTGGCATTGATTAGCTGCTAAATCCATTCAAAACCTTGTGTTGCTAAATATTCCTTAGCAGGTTCTAAAACTTCTTTGCGAATTATCAGCTTGACATTTGGCTCGGTTAAATATAGCTGAAACCGCTCTATAAACAAACTATTAGCAGGTTCAATTTTTCTAATTGCACTCCAAGGAATTAACAACGGTGGTGAGCCAAAACTAAACAACGGGAAAACACTCAGATAAATTCCTTTAGCACTCACACCCACATTTAAAGTGCTTTTATAGTACACCCAACCCACAGAAC
The DNA here is from genome assembly GCF_001597745.1 of Anabaena sp. 4-3. Taxonomy (GTDB): domain Bacteria; phylum Cyanobacteriota; class Cyanobacteriia; order Cyanobacteriales; family Nostocaceae; genus Trichormus. Next base: position 273,753 of record NZ_LUHJ01000061.1, read on the forward strand.
CACGTTCCATACGTGAGAAATGTGGTGGTGGTGGCTCATGGGTGCGGTATAGTTTGGCGAAACGATTCCAGTTATGACGAAACAAAAAAATCATCGCTATCATACTTACCACGAAAAAAGGTATGTAAAGCCCAAGTAGGTTTTTTAGCATGGCAATATTGAGTTAATGGTGATTAATACGTGTCCTCTGTCAGCATCAAGCGATCGCTATCACCGTTTTTGTAATTAATTTTACAGATAACCATATTATTGGTACATCATACGGAAGACTAGCCCCTGTGACGAAAATTATTATTTTTTACCTGACATCTCGCTATAACTATTGACTTTTTTTCCTAAAAGGTATAGATTCTATCCTTGGGATAGATGAAATTAATTTGCAAAAATACTGCAAATACTTCTTAATGGAGAGTTGGAAATGAGTGTGAGCAAAAAGTGCTTGTTGGGTGCTGGAGCAACATTTGTTGCTCTAACAGGTTTAGCAGTCAGCACCTTGGGAGGAATAGAGCCGACTAATGCTAATTCAATTTATAATCAACAAGCACCTCGCTTACTGGCTCGCAGGCAGAAGGAATTGACAATGGTTTTTCCTAGTCGTTCCGATTCCACAGACTTGCAAAATAAAGCCAATGCTGTAGCCGCATTCTTATCCAAAGAGTCAGGAATTCGTGTTAAAGCACAGATAGGTGATGACACGGCGGCGGTAGAAGCTTTGAGAGCAAATCGCGCTGATGTGGCTTTCCTGAGCAGTCGCCCTGCATTGAAAGCCGAACAACTCGCCAATGCTCGCTTACACTTAGCGGAAGTCCGCGAAAACTATTCAGGTAGATTCACCTACCATTCAGTATTTGTTGTACCTAAAGATAGCCCTCTGCAAACTAAAAATAATGCCAAAAGTACCCTAGAACAACTACGGGGTAAGAGAATGGCGTTTACTTCCCCCACTTCTGGCTCAGGGTTCATTTTCCCGGTGGGTGAATTGGTGAAGCAGGGATTTGTCCCTAACCGCGATCGCATGGATGGTTTCTTTGGCCAAATGACTTACGGTGGTAACTATAGTAAAGCTTTACAAGCGGTTGTCCGTGGTCAAGCTGATGTAGCTGTAGTATCAGAATATGCTCTGTTTCCTCCCTACATCACCGCCGAAGAACGCAGCAAGTTACGGGTATTACATAGAATCTCTGGTGTACCTGCCCACGGTATCGTGATCGATGATGACGTGAATGCCGTAGTCAGAGAAAAACTCATTAATGCGATGTTGAAGCTAAATCAGCCGCAAAATAATCAATTACTACGCAGCTTGTATAATTCTACAGAGTTGGTGAGAGTAGATCATAACCGTCATTTAGCACCAGTGAAGGATGCTCTCAAGCGCGTTGGAATTGAACCTTAATTATTCCTAAAGACGCGATTAACCGCGTCTTTACCAGATATATTTAATTAAATTGACCGAGGAATAGGATGAGTGATTGTGTAATAAATTGTTACAACTTAGAGACAGCCTATGCTGAATCTTTGCATCGTCCTATTCTCAACGGGATTAATTGCCAAATCAACCGGGGTGAGTTTGTTGTTTTATTAGGACTCAACGGTGCGGGTAAGTCTACTTTACTGCGATCGCTTGTCGGGTTAGTACCATTAAAAGGCGGAGAAATTCGCATCAATGGTTTAGAGGTAACAAACCCTACATTGCCCAAAATTCGCCAGGATGTAGCCATGTTATTTCAAGGCGGCGGATTAATTCCCCAGTTGTCAGCCATTGACAATGTGCTGTGTGGCAGACTGGGAGTCAGAAGCACTTGGGAAACACTGTTTGGGTTTCCGAAACGCGATCGCACCTTAGCCTTAAACTTATTAGAACAATTAGGTTTAAAAGAGCAAGCATATCAAAAGACTAGCCAACTCAGTGGCGGACAGCAACAAAGAGTTGCGATCGCACGGGCGTTAATCCAATCACCGCAAATCCTCCTCGCTGATGAACCCATCACCGGCTTAGATGTCATCGCCTGTCAGCAAGTGATGGAGACTTTATCAGAATTGCAGTCTCAGCATGGTCTGACAATTATTACAGTTTTGCATGATTTGGGTATCGCTGCCAAATATGCCCAGCGAGCGATAGTTTTGGATGCCGGACGCATCGTTTATGATGGTGTTTGCGATAACTTGCAAGCACAATTTACTAAAGTTTCTCCGTGAGTAAGGGTAAGCCCAAATATAACTCGTCTGCCGATGAATACTAAAACTTAAGAGTTTTGAGTTAGTTAAAAGGTTCAATTTCAGTATATATCATGAGTTACTCGTTACATTCAAAACTCCTACGACGCTACCCTTGGGTGATTCCCTTACTCATTTTCTTAATTTTGGTCATAGTTTATAGCTGGGCGTTGCAAGGTTTAAGCGTAGACTTTGGACTATTGCGTTCAAGCTGGCCTTATATTACAGATTTTATCTCGCGGTTATTTCCCCCCGATGTCACAGTTATAGATATAGCAGTTAAGGCACTAATTGAAACGGTGCAGATGTCTATATGGGGAACTACCATTGGCGCGATTATTTCTATACCTATTGCTATAGCTAGTGCCAATAATATTGCACCTCGTTGGCTGCAATGGTTAGCCAATTTGTTGCAAAATACAGTCCGTTCAGTGCCTTCAATTATTCTCGGCTTAATTTTTGTCGCCGCTACCGGTTTAGGCGCGCCCGCAGGTACATTGGCATTGGGAATCTATACCATCGGCTATCTAGCTAAATTTTATCAACAAGCGATTGAGGCGGTTGACCAGCGTTCCATAGAATCATTGCAAGTGATGGGAGCATCGAGGCTACAAATTGCCCAGTACGGTATCCTACCCCAAATCATACCTTTAGGATTAGGTTACACCTTATGGATGTTTGAGTATAACATCCGGGCTGCTTCGGTTTTGGGTGTGGTAGGTGCTGGTGGTATTGGCTTTCAGTTGAAAAGTTATATTGATGGGTTTGAGTATAACAAAGCCACCACTATGATGTTAGTGCTGTTAGTAGTGGTGACGGTAATTGATAGTTTTAGCAGTCAACTGCGTCGCCGCTTAGATTCGATGTAGTTTGTAGTAAGCGGCTCTAGCCCTTTGTGTTTGAGGACTAAAATTGTAGTATTTGTAGTGGCGTGGACAGGCTAAAGTAGTGCAAAAATATAGTTCTTGTGGTGCGGGCTTCTAGCCTGCACCACAAGAGAGTTTTAATGCAACATTTAAGGCTTGCCACGCCAGTAGGGTGCGTCAGACTGTTTCAATGCTGTCAATAAACCTATTTTTGATATCTGACGCACCCTACTAATATGCCTGTTGCGTCAGACCTGTTTTTGTTAGTAAGCTTGAGCAACAGCTTCAACGAATTGTGGCTGAGGTTGTTCTCGATTGCTGTCTGCAAAATGTTTATTCATTAATGCGGGAACTTGATCAGCTTGAATCCGACTGTAGCGGGTTTTATCTGGCATGACTAAATTCGGCCCAGCTTTGCAGTTTTTCATGCAGCCAGTACCTTTGATTGTAACTTGGTCTTCTAAACCGCGATCGCTCAACGCCGCCTCTAATGCTTGACAAACAGCCTTACCGCCTCGCTTCATACAGTCAGACTTTTGACACACCAAAATTGTGGCTTTAGTCTTACTTGGTTTTGTTTGAGTTGGTTGTGCTGGCGTTGGTGTTAATGTACCAGTTTTAGCAGCCATTACCTGTTCCGCTTTCAGTTTAGTTTTACCACTCTTGGCATCATGTTTGACTTTACCAACCACTTGCAACCAAGTTCCAGGGGGTAAACGCCAGTCAAAAGTAAACCTTAAATGTTTAGCCAGTTTAACGTAGCATTCACCATCATAAGTCCCTAGTAACAAGCCTTTGAGCTTATAACCATCTTCAATAACAAAATCGATAAATCTACCCTCAATACAAAAGTCTGATGCTGCTGCCTTGTGGAATACACCCATATTCTTTTACCTATTTTTAACTCTGATTTATTAATTGAGATGGTGTGAATAACTTGAGTGGCTATCCCCTATCTGAATGTCGGTAGGGAATTCGCCAACTAGATTTGAGAGTTGAAATTTTTTCTTGGCGCGAGGCTGTGAATTCTCGAATCACACTCCAGAGTTGAGTGGCGGCGGTAGGAGTGTTAATTTCCACACTCAAAGGCTGATTAGTTTGACAGCTACAGGGAATTTCTAACTCTTGTAAGCGTTGGTAAACCTGCCATCGATCTATCCAATTCACTTCTACAAGGTACTTTTGTTTGGCTTCTGAACTAAAAGATTTCAAGTAACTAGCCCTCAAAGTGCGACTAATTTGCAGTAACTATCTAGCGATCGCTCCCTAGTCTCAAAAATCTTTGAGGAAGCAACCTCTAATCCTAGGATACCTTAAGTGCAAACTTTTCTCATTTAGTTTTGAAAAAAATTTGCAAAATCTTGAAATAACTTGCTGATTACTCAACAGACAGATGAAGAAGGGATTGGATGCTAGGACGGGTTTTCCTGGTTTAGAGGGCGTAAAACTCCTGAAATTAACGGAAGTAGGGGTTTAGCAATGCTAAACCCCTACAGTTGGTGTAACTAGACGTGGGGAAACAGACTCTATACAGGAACTTTGCTGCTATCCCAGCTTTGAACCTGGGTAGTGTGGTGTTTGACAATATCCCAGAAAATAATGAGAATTTTTCCCTATTTTGATAGTGAACACTCACTTCCGACAGGAAACACAACAGTTGAGAGTAATTCCTTTTTCTCAAAAAATAAAGTAGCAACTTCAAGTTATATACACAGAAATAATTAATGAGTAAAGTTTGCAATTCACAGAATCAAAATTAAAATTTTGCGATAATTTTAGCTCTTGTTTTTATGTTTAAAGTGTTAATATGTAGAAACTAAACAGTTAGCAAGTAAGACTGTCCAAAAGCGAGGGGAACAATGGCTGATACACAAACTCTATTACAAAACTTTGGCGAGGTTTACGACAATCCTGTGTTACTAGATCGCAGTGTCACCGTTCCAGTAACAGAAGGATTAAACGTTGTTATAGCTAGTTTTCAAGCTCTGTACTTGCAATACCAAAAACATCATTTTGTGGTTGAAGGTGCAGAATTTTATTCACTACATGATTTTTTCAATGACAGCTATAAAGACGTTCAAGACCATATCCATGAAATTGGCGAACGCTTGAATGGATTAGGTGGTGTACCAGCAGCTAGTTTTAGCAAGTTGGCAGAATTAACTTGTTTTGAACCAGAATCTGATGGTGTCTATTCCAGCCGCCAGATGCTCGAAAATGACCTGGCAGCAGAACAGGCGATCATCAACGTTATCCGTCGCCAAGCGGCTCAGGCTGAGAGTTTGGGCGACCGTGGTACACGCTATATGTACGAAAAGATTCTCTTAAAAACCGAAGAAAGAGCTTATCATTTAGCTCACTTCCTGGCTAAAGATAGCTTAACTTTGGGTTTTGTTCAACCTGCTCAGAATTAATCTTGAAATGATGGAAATTCTATCTATTTGTAGATGTAAAACATCTTGATAGAAATCAATCTGAAAGTCTGATTACAAATGGCTGAGGGTATTAATACTCTCAGCCATTTTTCATTTAGCTGAATATTTTCATCGCCACAAATCTAAAATTGCTCTTCAAGTATCTTGACAATAAATATCAATTTACTAAATTATCAAGATTAATCCTTGATTTCTTCTTAACTTCTTCTTAACTATAAACTATAGATTTAATTATATTTATTGATGACGTAAAAGCTTTTACACGCCAAAATGAAAATACTTAAGCGTCAGTTTATTGAGAATGTTTGAAATTAACGCTTAAAGAAATCAAATAATTAGTAAAGAGTATGGGTTGATGAAAAAATCAATACAAAAAGATATGTTGGTGAAGGTAATTTCTCGCGATCGCCAGTAATTTGTCACAGCCAGCGCATAAATTCAGTATAAAACCGACCGTAGCAGCATCTATGCTGGTAAAAGAGAGTAAGCAAGTTCCTGGCTAGCTACTACTATCTCCCCATCCCGGTTTTTGCCTTGTCTATGATCAAACGTGGAAAACTTTGATAATAAACGACATGAGTGCCAGGAAAGAACCTTAAAATAATCAGGATTTATATTCTCGTAACCCTAAAGCAACAACTATGCCTCGCCGTCAAGACCTCAAGAAGATACTGTTATTAGGATCTGGCCCTATAGTCATTGGTCAAGCCTGTGAGTTTGACTACTCTGGTACTCAAGCCTGTAAAGCCCTGCGCGAAGAAGGTTATGAAGTCGTACTGGTAAACTCTAACCCAGCTACCATCATGACCGACCCAGATACAGCCGATCGCACCTACATAGAACCACTCACACCGGAATTAGTCGCCAAAGTCATTGCTAAAGAACGTCCAGACGCTTTATTACCCACAATGGGCGGACAAACAGCCTTAAACATAGCTGTCGCTTTGGCGAAAAATGGCGTTTTAGATCAATATAACGTTGAATTGATTGGTGCAAAGTTAGACGCGATTGAAAAAGCCGAAGACCGAAAACTATTCAACGATGCAATGGCCAAGATTGGGGTAAAAGTGTGTCCCAGTGGTACCGCCTCATCTTTAGAAGAAGCCAAAGCGATCGCCCGGCGCATCGGCACATATCCGTTAATTATTCGCCCCGCTTTTACAATGGGTGGGACGGGTGGCGGTATCGCTTACAACCAAGAAGAATTCGAGGAAATGGCGCAAGTCGGGATTGATGCCAGTCCCGTTTCCCAAATTCTCATCGATCAGTCCCTCCTCGGCTGGAAAGAATACGAATTGGAAGTCATGCGCGACTTAGCAGATAACGTCGTCATTATCTGTTCCATCGAAAACCTTGATCCAATGGGAATTCATACCGGGGATTCAATCACCGTTGCACCAGCCCAAACCCTCACCGATAAAGAATACCAACGGTTGCGGGACATGGCGATTAAAATCATCCGCGAGATTGGCGTAGAAACAGGTGGTTCTAACATCCAATTTGCTGTTAACCCGGTGGATGGGGATGTCGTCGTCATTGAAATGAACCCCCGTGTTTCTCGCAGTTCCGCCTTATCTTCCAAAGCTACAGGTTTCCCAATTGCGAAGATGGCGGCGAAACTGGCGGTAGGTTACACCTTGGATGAAATTAACAACGACATCACCAAGAAAACCCCCGCTTCCTTTGAACCTACCATTGATTACGTCGTCACCAAAATCCCCCGCTTTGCCTTTGAAAAGTTCCCCGGTTCTGAACCAGTGCTGACTACCCAAATGAAATCCGTCGGCGAAGCAATGGCCATAGGCAGAACTTTTAACGAATCCTTTCAAAAAGCCCTGCGTTCCCTGGAAACTGGGCGCGCTGGTTGGGGTTGTGACAAAGCCGAAAAATTACCCAGTGGTGAACAAATTCGCGCCTTGTTACGCACACCTAACCCAGACCGGATTTTTGCGGTGCGTCATGCTTTGCAACTAGGACTTAGTAGTGAGGAAATCTACGAACTCACCGGCATTGACCCTTGGTTCTTAGATAAAATGCAGCAACTGTTAGAGGTGGAAAAATTCCTCAAACGCACACCTTTGCAACAGTTGACAAAAGAGCAAATGTATGCTATCAAACAAGATGGATTTAGCGATCGCCAGATTGCCTTTGCCACCAAAACCACCGAAGATGAAGTCCGCGCCTACCGCAAACAGCTAGGAGTCATCCCCGTTTACAAAACTGTCGATACCTGCGCGGCGGAGTTTGAAGCTTTCACACCCTATTACTACTCAACTTACGAAGCAGAAACCGAGGTGCTGCCCACCAGCAAGCCCAAGGTGATGATTTTAGGAGGCGGGCCGAACCGCATCGGTCAAGGAATTGAGTTTGACTATTGTTGTTGTCACGCCGCCTACTCTCTCAAAGATGCAGGGTATGAGACGATTATGGTTAACTCCAACCCGGAGACAGTATCTACCGATTATGATACTAGCGATCGCCTCTACTTTGAACCGTTAACAAAAGAAGATGTCCTCAACATCATCGAAGCGGAAAACCCCCAAGGGATAATCATTCAATTTGGTGGACAAACACCACTGAAGTTAGCCGTACCGCTACAGGAGTATTTGAAGGGATTAGACACAGCATCATCCCCACTCACCACCAAGATTTGGGGAACATCCCCTGATTCTATCGACACCGCCGAAGATAGAGAAAGATTTGAGCATATTCTCAAAGAATTAAATATTGCTCAACCACCAAATGGCATTGCCCGCAGTTATGAAGATGCGTTAATTGTGGCTAAACGCATTGGTTATCCGGTGGTGGTACGTCCTAGTTACGTGTTAGGGGGACGGGCGATGGAAATCGTCTACTCTGATGCAGAATTAGAACGTTATATGACCTTTGCAGTACAGGTAGAACCAGAACACCCGATTTTAATTGATAAGTTCCTGGAAAACGCCATCGAAGTTGATGTAGATGCGATCGCCGACCATACCGGGCGAGTCGTGATTGGTGGCATCATGGAACACATCGAACAAGCAGGAATTCACTCAGGTGACTCGGCTTGTTCTCTGCCTTCTATTTCCCTACCGCCAGCCGTGCTGACTCAAATCCGCACTTGGACTGTACAACTAGCAAAAGCTTTGTCTGTAGTCGGTTTGATGAATATTCAGTTTGCTGTCGTCGGTGCTAACAGTTATTCGCCCCAAGTGTACATTTTGGAAGCTAACCCCCGTGCTTCTCGCACAGTTCCCTTTGTATCGAAAGCGACAGGTGTACCTCTGGCGAAATTAGCATCTTTGATTATGTCGGGGAAAACCTTAGAAGAATTAAATTTCACTCAAGAAGTTATCCCCGCTCACATTGCGGTAAAAGAAGCCGTGTTGCCCTTTAATAAATTCCCTGGTACTGATACAATATTAGGGCCAGAGATGCGCTCAACTGGTGAAGTAATGGGCATAGACCGCGACTTTGGTCGCGCCTTCGCCAAAGCAGAATTAGGTGCTGGAGAGCGTTTACCACTCACAGGAACAGTCTTCGTTTCCATGAGCGATCGCGATAAAGCCTTAGCTGTTCCTGTAGTGAAAGAATTTATTGATTTAGGCTTCAAAGTCATGGCTACCTTTGGTACACGCCAAGTCCTCTTAGAACAAGGCTTGGATGTAGAGTTAGTGCTGAAACTGCACGAAGGTCGCCCCCACGTCATTGATGCGATTAAAAATCAGAAAATCCAACTGATTATTAACACACCTTCTGGGGAAGAAGCCCAAACTGATGCTAAATTAATTCGCCGCACAGGTTTAGCTTACAAAATCCCCATCATCACCACCATCGCCGGAGCTAAAGCCACTGTCGCCGCTATCCGTTCCATGCAAAATACCACTTTGGACGTAAAAGTAATCCAAGAATACTGCTCGACAGTCTAGGAAGTAGGGGAGTAGGGGAGCAGGGGAGCGGAGGAAGCGGAGGGGAAAAATCAAGCCCCCAGTCCCCAGTCCCTTCCCATCCCCAATCCCCTAGAATCTACACAAAGCAGTATTTACAAGGAAAATTAAGTAATTATTATAGAAAAAACATTATGGTTTTTATTGCGATATTTTAACAAATATGAGGAAGTCATCACTCTCTGCGGCAACTTCTCCCACCCATCGCAATCAAAAGCAATCATCAGTCCAATAGCTAGATGAGGAACTACTGGCGTACACCAGCCACAACAACAAAATACCTGACCTGTTGATCCACAGAGCGCAGCAAGGAGTCCCCAACCACAACTTAAGAGTCCCTTTCATTCTCTGTTACCTACCAGTTCAATTCTCAGAAAACTGGTGTTTCCGTTTCCGAACTGATGTACTATCTTATTAGTACATAAGTATCAAAATAAGTATCTAGACTCTGTGCCGAGAAATTTTTATTTGCATTTGCCCCTTTTTTTTCTCATAAATGTTACAATTTTTAACAAAGATTAAAATCAAAAATGTTTTACTTAATACATTTTCTCTAACCGTAGATACTTGAGCAGACAGACAAATAACTGTAATCTCTAGCAGTTAAAGACCACCGTGGATTGATGTAGCAGTTGAAGTCATCGAGTATATAAATTGCAAACGATAATCAATCCCAGTTGAACTGGGTAGTACCGGCAAAGAGCATCTATTCAGTTAATGACCCTACCAACCAGTCCATCATTACCAAAGAGTAGCGCCATGAAGACCGCTCAGACAGCCACAGACCTCGTGCGGAGTTACCTACGTGAGATTGGTCGAGTACCACTCTTAACCCACGAAGAAGAAATTTTTTATGGCAAACAGGTGCAGCGTTCTACCAGTTTGCAGGAAGTCCGGGAGGATTTAGCCGAAAAGTTGGGTCGTCAACCGACGATGGCAGAATGGGCACAAGCAGCTGAGTTAGATATACAAGAACTCAACACAGCGATCGCGGATGGTGAGATTGCGAAACGCAAAATGGTAGAAGCCAACTTGCGGCTTGTAGTATCCGTTGCCAAAAAGTACATTAAACGCAACGTCGATTTATTGGACTTAATCCAAGAAGGTAGTATTGGGATGCAACGGGGTGTAGAGAAGTTTGATCCCACAAAAGGGTATAGATTTTCCACCTATGCTTATTGGTGGATTCGCCAAGCGATTACGCGAGCGATCGCCGAAAAAGCCCGGACTATCCGCCTACCCATACACATTACAGAGAAACTCAACAAAATTAAAAAAGCACAACGCCAGCTATCGCAAAGACTAGGACGCGCGCCCACCGCATCAGAACTAGCCAATGAATTAGAACTAACACCTAAGCAGGTAAGAGAGTATTTAGAAAAAGCGCGTCTACCCTTATCCTTAGATTTGCGTTTAGGGGATAACTACGACACCGAACTCGGAGAAATGCTAGAAGATCCCGGTGCGTCTCCCGAAGAGTTTGTCATGCAATCGTCCCTATCCTATGACATAGAACGCCTGATGGAGCAACTCACCCCACAACAAAAAGAAGTGATTAAACTCCGCTTTGGTTTAATGGATGGACAAGCTTTAACCCTAGCAAAAATTGGTGAAATCCTCAACATTAGCCGGGAACGAGTCAGACAAATCGAGAGAGAAGCTTTAACTAAACTGCGTAAATCTAAAGCCAACATGGATGAGTATTTGGCAAGTTAGTCATCAGTCATTAGTCATTAGTCATTGGGGATGGGATTTTTCTCCCCCTGCCTCAAGAGAGTCCCCTGTCGTGAAAATCCCCCGGTAGCTGTACGGTTACACCGACTTCCTGTAGCGAATGAACTTGTTACATTATTTGACAGGAACACTAATTAAGCTGTTAAGTCAAGTAAAGAACAGATTTGAATATACTAATTCGTTAACACTACCGTCACCAGAGGTATTACAGGAGGTATAAATTGAGTAATCAATCTAATAATCGAGTTTCCGAATTCTTGAACGGTGAGTCAGAAACCAGTAATTTACTGTGGCAGTATGTCAAGTCATTAAGTCCAGAGACAGTTAACCAGCTATCCAAACCTAGCTCACCTGAAGTATTTCAGGTAATGGAACGCAACATCATAGGAATGTTGGGACATCTGCCCTCAGAACATTTTGATGTGACTATTACCACCAATCGGGAAAACTTGGGACGTTTGTTAGCATCCGCAATGATGAGCGGTTACTTCTTACGCAACGCCGAACAAAGAATGAACTTTGAAATGGTATTACAAGGTGCGGAAAGCCATAACAGCGACGGCGAATAGGATTTCAACATCGTCGCTCACCGATTCAACAAACGTACCTTTCACAAAGACTCTGCATAACAGACCTTAAACGACTCATCAACCCATAAGTCATGCGTTAGCTGCATTTAGTGGCAAAGTAGAGCAAGCTAACGCTGCTTGTCTTTGTTGAAATTTTAGATTACACGTTGAGATAAGTTGAAAAAAGTTTATATTGTAAAAAAAAGTAAACTCGGTAGATGTTAAATCAATCTGCCGAGTTTTGTTATTAGTCAATAGTCAATAGTCAATTGTCAATGGTTAATGGTCAATAGTCAAGAGTTTTATCACTAGGATTTACGCAAATGTCATCATCAAAGTCTCGTGTAGGGTGCGTCAGCAGCGATAATTGGGTCAAAAATCACAGATTTTCAACATCTGACGCACCCTACTAATGTGCCAGTTGCGTAAGTCCTGATATCTCCACAAATCAATTTAGACAACTACTTATGAACCAAACCACCCCACCACCTCACAAAATTATCGGTGTAGCCGTCATTTGGAACGAGCAGCAGCAAATTTTAATTGATCGCCGTCGTCAGCAAGGAGTAATGGGCGGTTTGTGGGAATTTCCTGGTGGCAAAATCGAGCCAGGCGAAACTGTGGAAGAGTGTATCAAAAGGGAAATTTACGAAGAACTAGGAATCGTGATTGCTGTAGGAGAACATCTGATGACGATTGATCACACCTATACTCATTTGCGTGTCACCTTAACAGTACATCACTGTCGCCTCATTGAAGGTGTTCCCCAACCTTTAGAGTGTGATGAAGTGCGCTGGGTAAATTTAGACGAATTAGAACAGTTTGCTTTCCCCGAAGCAAATACTCAGATTATTGCTGCATTGAAAAGAAGTACAGTCTAGGGGAGTAGGGGAGTAGGGGGAGTAGGGGAGGCTCTTGAAGCAGGGGAGAAGAACTGTTACCCAATCAACAGGAGCCAGTGCGTTCGGTAGCCAGACTCAAAGCAACTGGCGTTCAACCGTCAACAGTCAACCTTCCCCAATCCCCAATACCGTAACAATGTATTAACTGCATTAGGTTGAGTTACCTAATTTTTTACAATATTGGCAGAGACCGTGATCAAAGGTTAAGCAAGCCAATGCCTAAAACCGTTGCCGATATAATGAGTTCTCAGCCAATTGTTGTCCGGCGAGAAACTCCTCTGGCAGAAGCTATCGAAATTCTGGCAGAAAAACGTATTAGTGGACTACCTGTTGTAGATGATGTCGGTAAATTGGTAGGCATTATCTCAGAAACTGATTTGATGTGGCAAGAAACTGGTGTAACGCCGCCAGCTTACATTATGTTTCTAGATAGTGTCATCTATTTAAAAAATCCTGCGGCTTATGAACGCGATTTACACAAAGCGTTAGGACAAACCGTTGGGGAAGTCATGAGTAAAAATCCTGTGACTATCACTCCCGACAAGACTGTAAAACAAGCAGCGCAACTAATGCACGATCGCAGTGTTCACCGCTTACCTGTATTAGATAGTACAGGACAAGTAATTGGTATCCTTACCCGTGGTGACATTATCCGGGCAATGGCTGCTAGTCAAGATTAGTTATTAGTCATTAGTCATTAGTTATTAGTCATTAGTCATTAGTCAAACCAACAAGGCTGATTTTATTGACTGGGGACTGTTGATGGTTGACTGGGTTGAAACTTTGAGAAAGGATATTTTAGATGAGTATAACTCCTGAGTCTGTAAGAGAATCGCTTAGTTCTGATGATTTGGGCGATCGCTTACGTGCTGTGAATCAAATCCGTGACTTAGAACCGACAATTGCTTTTGAATTAATTCAAGTTGCTATGGTTGATAGCAATTCCCGTGTCAGGTACTCAGCCGTGAGTCAGTTCGATACTCTCGGCACTCAGGACTTAAACTTATCTTTACAGTTATTACGTGGTTTACTCAAAGATCCAGAGGCGGATGTGCAAGCCGCCGCCGCCGATTGTTTGGGAGCGTTAAAACTACAAGCTGCTTTTGAGGATTTGCAACAACTGTACAATACAACCTCTGAATGGTTAGTACAATTCAGTATTATTGCTACACTAGGGGAACTAGGAGATCCGCGTTCATTTGAATTACTTCAACAAGCACTCTCCTCTGATGTGGAATTAGTGCAAACTGCGGCAATTAGTTCTTTGGGTGAGTTGGGAGATATCAAAGCTGTTCCCCTGTTACAACCTTATGCTGATCACCCAGATTGGCAAATCCGTTACAGAGTTGCACAGGCTTTAGCTCGCTTAGGTGGTGCAGAAGCGAAATCTATTTTAGAGACTATGGCCAATGATCAAGTAGAAGCGATCGCCACTGAAGCGCAAACAGCTTTACAGTCAGTTTAACAGACTGATAATTTTGTTGGTAGTGAGGACTTTAGTCCTCTCTGCTTTCTAGAGTTAGCGACAACTCAGCCACAATTCTCCTCAACCGTCGCCATTTCTCTATTAACTAACTCATTATAAAAATTCACATAAATATACTTAATTTTTCCTTGGTAATCGAGTATTTAGACAAAAAATTTGCTAAACCTGAAATGTAAAAGTAGTAGCATTGGCAATGTGTCAGGACTAGAAATAGAGTTTTGTGTGTTTCAACTCTAGAAAAGTTCTGATATCTAATTCCCATTCACCAAATAATCAATCCTCATCTTCACCTTGTGACCAGGTATGGCAAATATAAATTTACCATCGCATCAAAAAACACCGATGATACCGCTAGTCCTACTCTGGCTGGCTTATGCTGTTTTAGGATGGTATCTGGCTGCACATCACATTATTTGGTTAGTAGGAGCATTTATTGTCACTATTGCTCTCACGATAGTTCGCAAAAGTATTTCTTGGTTAGAACATTTGGTGGCCTTTGGTTCTCAGACATTAGTAGTCATTTTATTTTTAAGCATATCAATTGCTTTAGTGGCAACTTGGTCATTATTATTTAGCCTGTTGCTGATACCTGTAGCCAGTACACTTTTAGCTGATTTAGAAATGCGTTTTGCTGGCTTCAACAGACGATATTCATTTTGGGTAATCACAGTTTTAGCTACTTTGGGTTTAGTGGTAGGTGAAGTAGTAGATATTCTACTTCTACCCAGTGGTAGATACTAAAACATCGGCATGGTTGAACTAGGTTTTATGCTCGGTGAGATTGATTTCAATTTTCAGGGAACTACGACTTTAGTCAAAGAAACATCCTACTAATGGCAGATGCAGTATTTAGTGAGTTTTTATACAATTAAATCCAGAAAATCGATACCAACATCAACGATGAGATAAATGTTAGTAGCGAAAAATACAGCAAATCAGGAAATATTTTCGATGATTTATAGATTACTTGATGACTAATACCAAATTAATATGAACCTGGATAGAATCAAATATCAAGCATCATTGAACGCGGATGAATGCAGATAAATCAATTGATTTGATAATTCTATGCAACGTTATACAAAATTGGTATGAGTCAATAATTTGTTATTGAATTTATAGTCTATTAATGGTGGTCGTAATAATACCAGAAATTAGTAGATTATTTTTCCCATGAATAATTATTTTAATAACTATAAATTTCCCTAAGCTTGAAATTTAAATATTCTTAAATATGCGTCATTTTATTGTTATATTTATCTCTGAAGATAAATTTTAACAATTGTCATAGCTGCACAATCGTATTCTCCATTTGATGAGCATTTACTACGAGTGGGGATGATTTGTCACGAAATAAAAGACTCGTAAGGAGCTAATGTGAGCAGACATCAGGAATACAGTAGACTTGAGGAGACACAGACAACAGATGTAGCAGCACCTAAGCCACTGTTAACTTTACCAGATGCAGTTGCTTTAATTGTAGGTATTGTCATCGGTGCAGGTATTTTTCAAACACCTGCATTGGTAGCAAATCAAGCAGGTAGTGATATTGCTGTACTGCTGTTGTGGCTAGCTGGTGGCGTAATCTCTATTATTGGTGCATTGTGCTATGCAGAGTTAACAACAACCTATCCTCATGTTGGTGGTGTTTACTATTATCTGAAACGGGCGTTTGGAAGAGTAATTGCATTTTTATTTGCCTGGGCGCGGCTGATGGTGATTCAGACGGGTTCTATTACTCTGTTAGCATTTGTCTTTGGTGACTATGCTACTCAAATATGGCGACTAGGTACATTTTCATCGGCTGTATATGCAGCAGTCGCAATTACTGTATTTACAGCCTTGAATATTGTAGGTTTGCAGCAAGGGAAGTGGACACAAAATTTACTAACGCTGGCCAAAGTCTTAGGTTTGTTATTAGTAGTGATACTGGGGCTGAGTGTAACTGGTAGTTCCAGTCCTATTCCCAGCGAGTCTGTTTCCTCTGGCTCTTGGGGGCTGGCTATGGTGTTTGTGTTGCTGTCTTATGGAGGTTGGAACGAAGCGGCTTACATATCAGCCGAAATCCAAAACCGAAGGCGTAACATGGCGCGATCGCTATTTTGGAGTATTGGCATTATTACAGCTATTTACTTGCTGATCAACTGGGCTTACCTGCGAGGCTTGGGGTTAGGCAACATGGCTAAATCAGAAGCCGTAGCCGCAGATTTAATGCGCTCGATTTGGGGCGCACCGGGAGCGTTATTAATTAGCGTTTTGATTGCCATTTGTACTTTAGGCGCGCTCAACGCCACTATTTTTACAGGTTCTCGGACTAATTACGCTCTCGGACAAGATTTTTCCTTGTTTGGTTTTATGGGACGCTGGCAACAACGCCCCAGCACTCCCACCTCTGCCTTACTTGTACAAGCGGCGATCGCTCTATTACTGGTTTTATTAGGCACATTTACCCGCAAAGGGTTTGAAACAATGGTGGATTACACCGCCCCGGTATTTTGGTTCTTTTTTCTGCTTTCCGGCATATCCCTAATAGTATTACGCCACCGTGACCCAGATATTCCCCGACCGTTTCGAGTGCCTTTTTATCCCCTGACACCTTTGCTGTTTTGTCTAGTTTGCGGCTACTTACTTTACTCCAGCTTAGTTTATACCAATGTAGGCGCATTAGTTGGTGTTTTGGTAGTAGCAGCCGGTATTCCTTTTTTAATTTGGAATCGTTACCACCAAACTAGGGCGTAAGTAATTCAACATCCGTTGGGGAACTGGCTACAAAATTCAAACAAAGACATTGGAGAAAACTATGACATTGCCAAAAATCCTGCTTTTGTTGGTGACAGGAGTGAGTATTGCTAGTGTGGGACTTGCTGGTTGCACAACCCCACAACAGGATTTACAAGCCCAAACACAACCTTCTGCACCGACTTTAGCAGGGGAAACTCAAGCACAAGTTCCCCTCAAACCCCAAGAACGTCCTGCTGATGTTCCTTACGTACCAACACCTCAGCCAGTAGTAGATGCGATGTTAGAGGTAGCCCAGGTAAATAAAAATGATGTTCTTTATGACTTGGGTAGTGGTGACGGACGAATTGTAATTACAGCTGCTCAAAAATACGGGACAAGAGGTGTAGGAATAGATATTAATCCAGAACGCATTCAAGAGGCTAACACCAATGCCAAGAATGCAAAAGTAACAGATAGGGTGCAGTTTGTTCAACAAGACTTGTTCAATACTGACTTGAGTGAAGCAACAGTAGTTACACTTTATCTGTTGCCTGATATCAATCTCAAACTGCGCCCTAAACTATTTAAAGAACTAAAACCCGGTACTAGGGTTGTCTCCCATGCCTTCAATATGGGTGAGTGGAAACCAGAAAAAACCCTGCAAGTTGATGGCAGAACCATTTACTATTGGGTGATACCCACAGAAATACCCGCTAATTTGCGTTAAAGCTAGACAACGGAGACAGAACAATTTTAGATTTTAGATTGTTCAATCTAAAATCTAATTCCCCACTAAAACTTTTTGAACAGTATTCACACAACACATTCTGTAGATGGATGTCATCACGTAAATTGTGCTTTACCAGCACCATCCCAATCACGCTATAATCGATGTTTGGGCGAATTTTTTAGAAAATAAGAAATCTCTAGTTAAAAGATGATTACACTTATGGTAAAGAATGCTAGAGTTGCAAGAAATTCATCGCAACTTTTCAGCGAGTATTCATGCTGAAGAAATTACAAGAAAAACCAATTACTATCATTGCAGGTGCGGCACTGTTTGCTTTTTCAGCTGGGGCGATGGTGTCAGCACCGCAAATCGGCAAATCCTTGGGCGAATGGCTGAATGTGTCTCAAACTCAGCAGCCTGAACAGCTAACTGAAGCCACCAAGGCTCAATCAGCTGTGTTTCCACTGATAGCACAAGCCCCCCCAGAGCGAGCCGCACAATTAGAAGCCATCGTCAAAAATGGACGTTCACCAGACAGAGAACGAGCGCGTTATCTGTTGGCGAGTGATTATATCGATACAAAGCAAGCGCAAAAAGCACTCTCATTACTCACAGGGCTAGAAAGAGATTATCCAGCCTTAGCACCTTATATTTTGTTGAAACAAGCCCAAGCCCAGGATATGTTGGGAGAGGATGGTAAAGCTTCTGATCTCAGACGAAAGGTACTCAAAGATTATCCCAAGGAAGCGGCGGCGGTAAAAGCCAAGTATCTCATTGCCCAACCCAAGCTACATGATACAGCGATCGCTCAATTTCCTTCCCATCCCCTCACCTGGGAAATTATCAGAAAGCGGTTGCAAGAGAACCCCAACCAGCCGCAGTTAAAATTAATATTGGCTCAATATGCCCATCATCAACCCGGTATAGTCGGGGTGTTAGATCAACTGAGCAAACAGCCCAACCTCAAACCAGAAGCATGGGAAATTATTGGCACAGCTTACTGGGAAAATAATCAATTTAGCAAAGCGGCGGCGGCTTACGCCAAAGCACCGAAAACAGCACGTAACCTTTACCGCACGGCGCGGGGGTTGCAAGTGGGTGGTAAAGACACAGACACAGCGATCGCCACTTATAATCAACTCATACAGCAATTTCCAGAGGCCAAAGAAACAGGTACAGGCTTAATACGTCTAGCGGAAATGACAACAAACCGCAAAGATGCCATACCTTATCTTGACCAAGTAATTGCCAAGTTTCCACAGCAAGCTAGTCAAGCCCTGGAAAAAAAAGCCGAAATTCTCCAAGCCCTCAATAATCAACAAGCAGCCCAACAAACCTGGGAATTACTGCTCACCCAGTACGGTAAATCTGATGAAGCCGCAGAATATCGCTGGAAAAATGCCAAACAACAAGCCAAAGCTAGAAATTATGCCGCCGCTTGGAAATGGGCAAGACCAATTGTCACCGAAAACCCAAATCATATTCTAGCTCCCAGAGCCGGTTTTTGGGTGGGCAAATGGGCAACCAACCTAGGTAAAGAAGAAGAAGCTAAAAAAGCTTATGAGTATGTGGTGGGCTATTTTCCTCACTCTTACTATGCTTGGCGATCAGCAAATCTGTTGGGGTTGAATGTCGGTGACTTTAACAATATCCGCCAACTCAACCCAGAAGTAGTTCCACACCAGCGACCTGTACCATTGGCTGGTTCTGTCACTTTCAAAGAATTATATCTGCTTGGTCAAGACCGTGATGCGTGGCTGCAATGGGAGACAGAATATACCAATAAACAGCAGCCGACAGTCGCCGAGCAATTTACGGAAGGCTTAATGCGTCTAGCACGGGGTGAAAATCTCTCCGGTATTGGCATTATCTCGAAATTAGAAGACAGAGAAACACCAGAAGAACAAGCCCAATATCAGGAATTAAGCCAACAAATTACCTACTGGCAAGCCCGTTACCCCTTTCCCTACCTGCGAGAAATCGCGAAATGGTCATCTGAACGACAACTTAACCCCTTACTGGTAACGGGGCTGATGCGTCAAGAGTCACGATTTGAACCAAAAATTAAATCTATTGCTGGGGCTACTGGTTTAATGCAAGTCATGCCAGCTACAGGGCAATGGATAGCTTCTAAGATTTCCTTAGACCCCAAAACCATTGACTTAGAAAACCCCAACGATAACATCATGCTGGGGACATGGTATTTAGATTATACCCATCAGGAATACGGGAATAATTCCATGTTAGCGATCGCCAGTTACAATGCTGGCCCCGGTAACGTTTCCAAATGGACGCGCACACTCCCCACTCAAGATCCAGATGAGTTTGTCGAAGCCATTCCTTTCAATGAAACCAGAAATTACGTCCGCCAAGTCTTCGGTAACTATTGGAACTATCTGCGACTTTATAACCCGGAAATATCCAAATTAGTCGCCAGATACTCAGCCCAACATCCCAGGCTACCAGGAGTTGGAGAATAATCAACTTAGGTACTTCAAAAGTTACACTACCCGCAATCACCCAAAGCGGTTAAATTGTGGGTAGTTGATTTGACAAAACTGTAAATTTGGTTATGCTTAGACAGAAATTACTCTCATTGCTAACCATAACTCTTAGCCCGATGTTCCTGTTCCCGATTTCCCACTCCATAGCGGAAACAGCATCCATCCCCAAACCTTCTGATGCACCTTTGCGATTGGAATTATTAACTAACCCAAAGGAATCTATAGTTACAGCTAATACCATTAGGTTACAAGGATTAACTATTCCTAGTTTATGGTTAGCAAAAGAAATTACTGAAAATAAGCTGTTAGATAACTGGATAGCATACCCAGCTACCGAACAAGAACCGGCTAGAGTAGACCTCATAGTTAATCAACAAATTTGGAGTTTGCTAGATTATCTAGAACGTTACGACTTTGTAAATCGCTTGGGTAGCACAGCTAGGAAGGATAATTATAACCTGCGGGTGTTTAATTACCAAGGTAATATGTTAGCAACCTATACCTGTAATTTTGGCAATAAACCAGCTGCTTGTAATATTCAGATGAATTTCCAATTCAAGTTATAGCGATGTTCAACGAGAGTGAGCAGAGACATAATTAAACGCAGATAAACGCAGATGAATCTGTATGCTATGGGTTGACATCAGAATTACGCCTTGATTTTGCTAAATAAAGATTCGTATTGCTGGGCTATAGGTGGCTGTAGGGGTAGCAAAAATTCGCTTTTGTCCAAGACTTCACGATTATTGAGTAACAAACTGGTGAATGATGCGGGAATATCAGCAGCAACGATATTTGTAGGAATTGGTGAATTACTTTGAGTCCGCAAAGCAATTTGCTTGGCGATGTTTGGCTGCCAACAAAAATCAATCCATTGAGATGATAAATCATCCTGAGCCGCTCCTTTGGGACTTACCCATAAGTCCGCCCAAATTGCTGTCCCTGAACTTGGAATAATCATCTTTAATTGCGGATAACGGCTTAAAATAGGGACTACATCATTTGACCAACCAACGGCTAGCCAAGTATCACCAATAATCAGAGGTTGCAGGTAAGTGTTAGAACTGTAGAATTTTACCTGTTGGTTTAATGTTCGCAGTTGTTGTTCTAATTCGGGAACTGCATCTAAATTTTCGGTGTTATATGATTTACCGAGTTTCTTTAAGACTAAGCCAATAACTTCTCTGGGATGGTTTAATAAAGAAAAACGCTCTTTGAGTTCTGCTCGCCACAAATCACTCCAATCCTGGGGTATCCATCCCAATTCTTTAAACTTATCTTGGTTATAGACAATGACTGTACTACCCCAACGGTAAGGAGCAGCCCAAACCTTTCCTTGCAAATCTGGGAAACCTTGCTGATTGCGGGTTACTAATTTCTGCCATCTAGCATCTAACTCAGACCAATGTTTTAATTGTTTTGGTTCTAGTGGTTGAATCAGTTGTTGTGCAATTGCCGTTTTTAGCCAATAGTCTCCCAATGTTACCAAGTTGGCTACAGCAGATGATTGGGACTGTCTAAATGGGATGAACCGCGTCCATTCTTGATCCTGTTTGGCTGTCGGTTTTTGCTGCCAGGTTTGTAATTGCTTAAATATATCTTGTAATTGAGGAACAGGTGCAAATTTGACTTGTACTTGTTGTGTCAAATTGCGTCGAAACTGGTCAACTACTTGAGCAGGGATAGAACTTTTGAGTAATTGAACGTTGAGTTTTGCCTGTTTGCTGTCAGCACAGCCAACTAGCAGTTGTGAAACTGCCAAGCCACCCATGCTAATTAAAAAAGACCTTCTATCCATTGATTGATAGCTATACATAGTTTAAAGTTATATAAAGATAAATTATGGTTTGATTACAAAATCATTGTCGTTTGTCCAAATATATCTCCTATCTCATACCCTGCCATCATCCAATGTAGCACCGGTTATTTTCAGGAATTACCCAAGTTTTGCTCAATCAGACTCTTTGTGTTGCATGAGCAAATCAGATGGGGTTGCAGACAATTAATCGGCAGGAGACTTAACATAGTTGACATTTGCTGATTCATATATTTTGGATTTCTACAAATTAAGTTTAATTTATTTAAAAACTTGATGAAAGATGAAATAACGGGATTAATAGGTTTTATATCTATTTATCAGCAATTTAGCAGCTAACGCATTAGTAATTAACTTGATAGATTTGACAGCATTAACCGATATAACTTAACCTTTCTTAATTAAATAATGAGTAACGGCTTGATTAACTATTGAATTACATCTATAAATAAATCCCTATGTTGAGCATTCCAACGTAAGGTTTGAATCATTAAATAATTCATAAGTATGTTTAACATTGACAGTAAATTGAATAACATATAGAAAATGTGCGGATGAGGGTATTAAATGGAGCCATTACAACAACAAATCCTAACTGTAAGTCATAAGCTGGATGCCCTCTACCAGTTTATAGAGCAGCTTGACTTGAAAGTTTCTCAAGCTGTTTCAGAATGTTCCTTAGCCAGAACACAAGCGAAGGAGAGTTTGCGGGAAAATAGCTTTACTGGTTATTCTCAATTAAAAGGACATCTCAGTTTCAATGCCGAACTGGAACACAAGGATATATTGACAGATGGCATTTATCTAGACATGAATCGCCAAGATGGAGAGAAAACTATAGCCCCGGAAATTCAAGTACAACGACTGACGGCACAATTAACAGCAGCATACAATCGGATTGCCGCTTTAGAAGAGCAATTATTGAAAGAGAGAATTCATTAAGTAGTCAAGAGTCAATATTCCTAAGACTTACCGGAATTTTGGAGTCCGGTTTTTTGTTATGAACTAGGGAGTTGGCTAAGTTGCTGAATTTGGTTTTCAATCGCTGCCAACAGTTGATGTTGCTGCCAATCTTGGCAAAGATGGGCGGCTATACAAGCTGCGCCAGCACCTACACCTTCTTTAACAAAACCTTTCTCATAAGCTTGCAGTTGGGAGTAGCGAGAATCGGCAAAATCCAACTTGGTAGCTAGGAGGGGAGGGGTGTGTGCATTTAAACTGAGGGCAAGGTTAACAGTATCACCTGTGGGATCTTCTGCTACCCAACGGGTTGTACCGACAACTACGGCGGAGGGTTGCCAAGATAGGCTATAAGTTTGAGCGATCGCACTCATCAGGGCATACACTGCCAACATTTGGGTGCCACCAGCCAATAGTACACCACAACGACGACTAGCGGCGATCGCCATTCCCGCCACGACTACCTGCATAGGATCACCCACTGAGGCAGCGAGTTCTAAAGGATCATGAGGGAGACAGGAAGTAACATCTAGCTTGTCCCCTTTGCCTTGTCTCTTGTTCATCCTCTCCAACCCTTGCTGCACCACTTGCCATTTCTGTTGATGATTACAAATTGGGTGGCTACTGTTGACCTTTCCTACTGCATTTATACCCAAGCCAGTTAAAATTGCCAAAGCCGTGGTAGTACCACCAACAACACATTCACTTAAAATCAGATACCCGGTTTGAGATTTAGCCGCCAAGCGTTCACCCCAAAGCAATCCTTGTTTAAACAGACGATTGACAGTAGTTAACTCCATCGCTGCGCCTGTACTTAAACAATGAGCCGGAAAGCCACCCAAATCAATAATTGGCACAGCCGGGGGTTGAAGTAAACCCGCATTAAACAAATAAACTGGAAGATTAAAGGCTTCCACGACAGCGCGAGAAATTAGCACCGGAGACACTCCCGCACTCAGTGGTGGTAGAGAATATTGAGGCTGGTGTTTTGCACCGTAGTATAAAAATTCTGCATCAGCACAAGCAGTATATTTCCTATCCTCTGGAGTGCAACCAGCTGCTGAAATTCCAGGAATCAAACCAGTTTCCGTAAAACCTAAAACACAGACAAACACAGGTACATGACCGCGATATCGCCGCAGCCATGCTTCACCCTGTTCTATTTCAGTATAAATACTAATCATAAATATATAAACTGTATAAAAATATATTTTTACTTTCCCCACAGGAGGAGGCTTTTGAAACAGTAGTTTGCGGGTGTAGGGGTGTAGGGGTGTAGGGGGGATGAGGGAGATTTTTCCCCAGAAACTCTTGAATTTTGAATTGATTTGTCCCCAGTCAAGAGTCAAGAGTCCCCAATCCCTTCCACTCCCAGCGTTTCTAATAGTCCATTAGCACTTGCACCCAATTGGGTGGGCGAGGTATGGGATTTCCCAAACGGTCTAGTAACAACCATGCGGCTAAGTGTACTACAAACAGGTAGATAAAATTATTGATGACAATCAAGGCTATTGCCCCCACTTGAATTAAAAACACACTAGGGCTAGCTAATAATCCCAACTTGAGGAATATCCACTCTGTCAGTTCTGTGACTTGGTTAATTACGTAAATCCATAGGTCTTCTCCCGATAAGATAGATAGCAACCACAGGCGGAAAAATACCCCTAAAGTACCTAATAAAGCTCCTAGGGTAATGGAGACAAGCCAAGGCACACGACGATACCATGTCGCCCCTAATAGCACACCCATAAACGCAAAGGGCATAACGAATAATAGACTACGAACTGGCCCCATCAATACCGACAGTAGTAACCCAGAGGTAACAGCCGCCATCCATGAGGCGCGTTTGCCCCAACGGAGATAAACTAAGGCTATGGGTACAGGGAAAAATATCCGCAATACTGGCCCCAGGGGGAAGTAAAAATTAATGAACCAAATGAGGCTAGCAGCACTTGCTAAAAATGCTGTTTCTACCATCCTCAAGGGTGCATCCACCTTTAATTGAGGTTGCTTGAGTTGTTCTGGCTGTTCTAACCCTTGATTGAGTGAGTTTTGAGATTCAGGGGATGAATCTTCCTCTGACTCATCTGGCAGAGAATTGAAAATACTCATCTGAAAAAATTAGTTAAACTATCATTCTTTCTAAGGCTGACAAATCAGGGATACAAATATTGTCTTGCTCTCGCTTGATCAAGCCTTTTTTTTCAAATCTTGTCAATACTCTTGTCACTGTTTCTCGTGCTAATCCACTCAAACTACTCAGTTCCCGGTGAGGTAAATTTGGGATTTCGGTGCCTGTGTGTCCTTGTTTTCCTTGTCCTTCGGCCAAAAATAAGAGTGTGTCTGCTACCCGCGACTGACTATCAGACTCCCGTAGGCGCAATCGTCGGTTGACTTGCCGCAAACGCCGAGCCATCAGGCGTGACAAGTTAACCCCCGCTAAAGGTTCTGTATGCAGTAGCTTGACAAAATCTTGGGATGGCATACTGCCAATCACCGTGCTAGTCAAAGTAATCACATCTGTAGAACGGGGGACTTCATCTAAGGCTGCCATTTCACCGAATAATTCCCCTTTACCAATAATGTTCAGCGTTACCTCTTTACCTTCTAAGTTGTAAGTGCGGATTTTTACCCAACCATCAACGATAAAATATACAGAACCACCCCAGTCATTTTCTAGTAGAATAACTTGATTTGCTGGGTGTGTGCGTGTGACAAGGTGGTTGAGGGCTATTGCTACAGAGGTGTCTGGTAAACCTTGAAAAAGGGGAGCCGAGATTATCCAGGAATGAGTGTTTGCCTGCAAGCTATATCGGTCTTCCATTACGAGATTTTTATTAAAGTCTAGTATATAAATCAAAAAAAACGTTTAACTCAGCCTAAGCGATGAAGGTATAATTTTTTCTGAGTTAATTAGTTATCTTACACAGATAGGTGATCTGAGATAGGTGATCTGAGTTTTGTTTTAGATAGTCTTTTGACTACAATCTGAAATTAGTTTCAGGCTAGCTGTCCAGCAGAAATGATGACTCCAACACTATAGCTATTTAACATTCATCATACTCAAATTAGTAAATTTTTGTTAAAAATTTTTTACCAGTCGCCGTGAGGGGACAGTAAAACAAATCCTACCTTGCTATCCAAGGTATTGATCAATTATACAAATTGCTTGGCGATTTGGATTTTTTTGTGTTTTTATACTATGAAGTCCTAGGGGCTTTGACATCGCTGTGTAAACTACCTGATACTGGCAATGCCAAACTCAGGGAGTGCGACTCAATCAAAAACCGTCAGTTCGCCTGACTACAACCTCACGGAATGTTGCAACTTTTATTCATCTATCAAACAATTTTACTGAGTCGTTGTTGTTACAAATATAATTGTAGATTAATTTACAAATCCAGTTAACCTAAAGTTCTAGATAAGGTAATTTGAAAGTGACTTCCCATAATGATGAAATTCACAACCTAATTGCAGATATTGACAACTTACTCAACAGTAGTGGTAAACGCCTGTCTAGGCTGTTGTCTGGGCAAGCGCAGGAGCCGAGAGTAGTTTTAGAGCGAATTCGCAGTTTTTTGGTGAATTTACAAGAGACGGAAACATCAGAAGTTGTTGAACCCAATCAGTCTGTAGGATACGCTCATCAATCGCCTTTATTGCTGAAATTTGCGGGGCAGGCTCAGAATCAGTCAACTGCACCCCCCAGCCCCGGCCAACAGGAACAAACTCAGGCTATAACCGAACAATTAAAAAATGAATTATCCGCGTTTATGCAGCCAATGAAAGCGGAGATTTCGGCACTTTTGCAAGAGCGCACGCTTCTGGAACAAGAAATTAGACAGCTAGAGCAAAAGCGATTACATAATTATTCCTTAAGTCAGCAACTGGCAAACCAAGAGCAGATAATTACTGACTTTTTGCAAGTGCTGATGAGTCGCCTAGTACCAACTTTAAAATCCCAGCTAGCTGAGGTGATAGTCAATAAGCCTGATTATGCTCTAGACAGCAATCAAACCAGCGTCGAAATTACGCCTCCTACACATCAAATCTTCTGGGAGTCATCAGCACAAACAGAACGGTTAGCCCAGGTAGCTCAAGAGTTGGATCAAAAGTTGTTATCTTTAGATGGCACTGTTAATGTTGTCTTTGATGCCTTACAGCGCAATATTCATACTTATCATGAGTCCTTATCTCAAGCACTGGCAAGAATGCACAGTACGGGATTACAAGGCGAACAGTTGCTGGTAAGTTGGCTGCAAAATTTAACGCAAGAATTATCTAGTTTTCAGCCATCTCAAGTTGATGCCGCAAATCAAACCCTTGCTAAGTTACTATCCTGCTCTCAGCCAGACAGTAACGTTACTCAAGGACTATCATCAGCAAATGATACCAGTTTCACAGTTAGTGAGTCTTTATCTATAGATTCTGAGGCTTTATCTACAGACAAGAATATTCCAGAAACAGGAGCATTGCCGATTGTCAAAGATCAGGTTTTCAGTACAGAAATTGAGAGCATTGTAGAAGTCAGTTTTGATACAGCCAATCAGGAATCAGCAATAGTAGAATTACCGTTGGTGAACGATGGTGTTCTCCCCAGCGACGCTGATCAAGTTCTCGAAGATAGCCTGGATACAGCAACTGATGAATCAGCGACAGTAGAATTGCCGATTGTCAATGATGAAGTTCTGCCCAGGGAAGGCGATCGCATTCTCGAAGACAGCCGGAATACAGCAACCGATGAATTGGATGAAATGTTGTTGCAGCTTGGTGTGGATGAATCTTTTCCTGCTGACAACTTGACTAATTCCACTACTGTATCTCAGGATGGTTTACCTTTAACTAATAATGATGAAGTTGATATCATCTATGCCAGCTTGTTTGGGAATAATTTAGAAATCAAGCCAGAGTCTGTGACTGAGGATTTACTGAGCTTGAATTATGCCGACACTCAACCACCTAGCAATCCGCTAACAGAAGCAGATACGGCCGCAATGATGCCAGATGCTTGGTTTGATCAATCAGATGCGGATATTTTTGCTCACCCTGATTTATCAACTATCTCAGATACTCCAATCCCACCGACAGATGCACTATTTTTTGAGGAAGCGACTCAATCCCCAGATGTAGACTTAGAAAATCTGCCATCAACAGAAATTGATTCCATACAGCCAAATAGTAGGGATACCATTACATCTTTAACCGATTTATTAGCAGATGTAGAGGTGAAAGCACCATTATTAACAGTAGATTCACCTGTGGAGGAAGTCAAAAAAACTACGGTAGTCACGATTGAGTCAAAACCGCCATCTGTCACCAGGAACAAGAAAAATGAACAGCCACAACAGCCTACTGAGGAATTTATTCCGGCTTCACCCCAGGAAAATTTACTGTCGTCAGAAGTAGCTGAGTTAGCTAATCTGCCAGAAATTTCTCTCAATGAGGAACAATGGCGGAAATTGCATCAGGATTTGGCTCAACTGGATGAACAGCCTTCACAATCACAACCTGTAATTGCCTCAGATAGTGCTGATTTTTGGGTGAGTGATGGGCGGCGTAGCGTCTCGGAAAGCAGCACCACCGGAGGCGATCGCCAACAACATCTGACTCCAGAAGTAACGGCAAACTCAAATCATGTTGCTTTGCCTGCGCCAGAGGTTTCTTCAGTCAACCAGATTTCTGCACCGCAGACACAAACCAGCCTTGAGGTTACTCCCGCGACTGAAAAAAAAAAGGAAGCCACAATTGACACTCCAGAGGCTGCTGTAGTCACGCCTGGGAGTACCATTAACAATACAGCAGATGCGCCTGATACCCTGGACTCACTTTGGTATTTAGGGATTGATTTAGGTACTACAGGAATTTCCGCAGCTTTGTTAAATCGCTCCACTGGCGTTGTTTATCCGATTTGTTGGTCAGCAGAACACCAACCGGGAGACAATTCCTTCCAGCAATCTTTCCGTTTACCGGCAGAGGTGTATTTGCCCACCACTTCTGCACCACCAGGGGATACTGACAGCAGTCAAACGCCAGAACATTTAAAGAATCATCCATACTCGGCACAGTTGAAACCATATTTACAGGTAGCTATTCCCTATAAAAATCAACAACAAAAATGGGAACCTGTATTGCAATTTAATCAGTTTTGTGCTGGGCCGTTAATTTGGGTAGTGCGATCGCTCTCCAAATTATTGTTAACTCTCAAAGCAGACCGTTACAGTACCACTCAAGGATTAATCGCTACAGCAATTGGTTTGGATCAACACAGCTTTCAAAGCATTATCAATAACGTTGCTGGTGTGATTTGTAACTGCCCCTCTAGTTGGTCAGAACAGTATCGGTTCAATGTGCGGGAGGCTTTACTGACAAGTAAATTAGTCCAACATCCCCAACAAGTGTTTTTTGTGGAGGAAGCGATCGCTAGTTTACTCAGTATTTTAGATGGTGCTAACGGTGAAACAGTACAATTGAGCAGTCCCCAAGGTTTAATTCCTGCCAAAATCAATGATCATTCCTTGGTAGGCAATACCCTTGTGATTAATCTGGGAGCCAGTCACACAGAAATGGGACTGCTGGATGTGCCAGATAACCTGCCAGAACTGACACACAATCATTTCATGCTCCACAGTTTTGCTTACGCCAGTAAAGCGATTGAGCAAGATATTATCTGTCAGTTACTTTTACCCCCCAAATACCGTCAATCCCGTTGGGAAAAGTCAGAAGATAGCTTACCAATTAGTAGTCACCCTTGGCCATCAGCTGTTACTGGTTTAGATCAGATACAGTGGCAGAGTTTAGAATTAGATGAATTAGAATTACCCCGTGTTGCAGAACCTGACATTCAGGCTCGTATTTGCTTCCAACAGCGTCTAGAAAGTTCCTTACTCGGACAGGCGTTGTTAGATGCCGCCCTAGCCTTGAAGCTGATTTTGCAACACCAAGACACGTTTAGTTTTGAATTAGCCGATCAACGTTGGGTGTTACAGCGACGAGATTTAGAAAGTCAAGTGTTTGTTCCCTTTGTCCGCCGCCTCAACCGTGAACTGAATAAGTTATTGGTAGCGCGTGGTATACCCACCGAAGCGATTAATCAAGCAATTTTGACTGGTGGTTTGGCACATTTGGGCGTTGTTAACCGTTGGGTACGGCAAAAACTTCCTAGTGCCAAAATTATCCCAGATGCTTACTTCGGTGAAAATGGCGCGCCTAACTGTAGTCGTGTGGCTTATGGTTTGGCGTTACTACCATTACATCCGCAAGTTTTAGAAGAATCTCGCCATCAATACACTGATTATTTTCTGTTTACAGAATTGCTGCGGCTATTGCCAAACCGGACTTTAGCCTTTAGTGAAGTTCTGCAATTATTTGAAGGACGGGGTATCAATACCAGTATTTGTCAGCAAAGACTTTTAGCTTTCTTAGAAGGGGAAATTCCTTCTGGTTTGATTCCGGCACAGCCGGAAGCTACTTGGCTGACTCATAACTCTGAGGCTAATCCTGATTATCAGGCGATCGCCTCAGTACCATTGTTTGAAAAACAAGGAAACCTCAACTATCGTCCTAATTTCGCACAATTGCAAATTTTCCATCGCTATCTAGATGCTATTAAAGCCAGCACTCAACAGTCCTTGGATGAGCCATATACTATTAATTTCAGTCTAGTAGAGGTGTAGGCGTGTAGGGGAGGCAGGGAAGCAAGGGAGAGGGGACTTTTCCCTTTTCCCCCTGCAAAGAACCCCAATTCTTCCTCTTTCCCAGTTCCTCAACCTAACCCTTCACTCCACTGCCCGTATCTGTTGCTACAATGTAACGCTGTAAAATCAGAAATAGTAGCAAAACAGGTGCGATCGCAATTACTGAACCAGCAGCGACTAAACGCCAGTCAAGGGAAAATGTCCCGGCTAATTTCGCCACTCCCAAGGGAAGGGTATATAAGCTTTCGTCTTGAATCACAATCAAAGGCCAAAGAAAATCACTCCAAGAACCGATAAATACAAAAATAGCCAAAGTCACCAGGGCTGGTTTGACTGCTGGCAACATGATATGCCACCATAAACCTAGTTCTGAGCTACCATCCATGCGGGCAGCTTCTTCTATTTCTTTGGGAACACCCATAAAAGCTTGTCTGAGGAGGAAAATCCCAAAAGCGGAAGCCAAGCTGGGGAAAATAATTCCTAAATAAGTATTTCTCAACCCTAACTGCACTGTCAAAATATACAGAGGTATCATCACAATCTGGAAAGGAATCATAATTGTAGAGACGATCGCAATAAAAATTCCATTCCTCAGAGGAAATGATAGTCTGGCTAAAGGATAAGCGGCTAAGGAGCAGAACAACAAATTTAAACCGACAGTCAGCACTGCCACCAATGTACTGTTATAGATGTACTGTCCAAAAGGTAAAGATTGCCACACCTTAGAGAAGTTTTCTACCGTAGGTTGACTGGGTAATAACTGCGGTGGGGATTGGAAAATATTTTCTGTGGGTGATTTTAAAGCTGTGCTGATTAGCCAAAGTAATGGGAATAGTGTGACGATGGCGATCGCTCCCAATAAACAGTACATCATCACAGTTGGCATTTTAGTATTTTGCCATCGGAAATTAGTCACAATACCGCACTCCAAATTTAATATAAATTAAAAATTAACCAATTACAAATTACGAATTAATATAAAGTTTAGTTTCAGTAACCACAGCAGCTAAAGGTTGATCCCAAGGTTGAATAGGTAATTGGGGTAAATAAGCAAAATCAAACACAATGCCGATAGTTGGTTTATT
The DNA here is from genome assembly GCF_001597745.1 of Anabaena sp. 4-3. Lineage (GTDB taxonomy): Bacteria > Cyanobacteriota > Cyanobacteriia > Cyanobacteriales > Nostocaceae > Trichormus. The sequence continues at coordinate 305,398 of NZ_LUHJ01000061.1, forward strand.
TGCCCACTCGGTAGAACTGAGCAAGCGATCATAATACCCACCACCATAACCTAAACGATAGCCACGCTGATCACAAGCGACGCTAGGGATGAGAATTAAATCAACTTCTTCTGGGTTAATAGTTGGTGCTGATGGTGCTGGTTCTTTAATGCCATAGGAATTAATTTGTAAAGATTCTCCTGGTTGCCAAATATGCCAGTTAAGTGATGTTTCCACGCAGCGAGGAAATCCCCAACGGTATTGAGTATCTAAAAATAGGTTGCTCAGATCAGGTTCTTGACGAAAACTCAGATAAGCAAGTATGGTTTTAGCTTGTTGAAAAAGTAGAGAGTTTTGTAATAGATGACAGATGCGATCGCTTTTTTCTCGCCATTCTCTCATAGACATTGACTGACGAGTTTTTAACAGATTGCGGCGTAACTTGACTTTACTTTGTTGATGATCAACTTTGTCCATGCCAATTAGTGCAGGGTTTATCAGGGAACGGTGAGAGACAAACCCCTCTTGGTGTTCAAGAGGGGTTGGGGGAGAGGTCAAAAAAACTGATCAGGTTATCGGTGAACGTTACCCATTCGCGATTTTCTCAGCAGCATTTTGACGATACCAATCAATAGTATTCTTCAATCCCTGCCGGAAATCTACCTGAGCAGAGAAATTAAAAGCTTGTTTTGCGCGTTCAGTATCCAAACAACGACGGGGTTGACCGTTTGGTTTGTCTGTTTCCCATACAATTTCACCGTCAAACTCCATCAGTTCGCAAATCAGAGTGACTAAATCACGAATGGAGATTTCAGAACCAGTGCCTAAGTTAACTGGTTCTGAGTCATTGTAGAATTGAGTTCCCATGACAATACCCCGCGCGGCATCTTCCGAATAAAGAAACTCACGGGTAGGACTACCATCACCCCAAACAGGTAGTTGCTTAACTTTATTAATTTGAGCCGCATGAACTTTGTGAATTAACGCCGGGATGACGTGGGAACTCCCAGGATCAAAGTTATCTTCAGGCCCGTATAAATTCACTGGCAAAAGATAAACCCCATTAAAGCCGTACTGCTGACGATAAGATTGCAGTTGGACTAACAGAGCTTTTTTAGCAACGCCATAAGGGGCGTTAGTTTCTTCTGGATAACCATTCCACAGGTCATCTTCCTTAAATGGTACAGGAGTAAATTTAGGGTAGGCACAGATTGTACCCACACAGACGAATTTTTCTACACCAGCTTGATAGGCAGCATGAATTAGCTGAGTTCCCATGATCAAGTTATCGTAGAATAACTCCGCCGGTTTTTCCCGGTTAAGACCGATACCGCCCACATGAGCTGCTAAGTGGATGACGATATCTTGTTGGTCTACTGCGCGTTGGCAATTTTCCCAGACACGTAAATCTAATTCGCGCGATCGCGGTATTGTAATCTTAGCTTGGTCAGCCCCAGCTTTGCCCAGTTGCTCGATTACTTGACGGCCTAAAAACCCTGCCCCACCAGTGACAAGAATTCGTTTATTTTGTAGCTCTAAGGCGGTCATATTTTTATCCTTGGCAAGATTTGATTAGAAGTGGATAACATCCAGTTCTTGACGAATAGTAGCAATGTCCTGGGGCAGCAGAGAACCATTGCCATTGGGTGAAGTTTGCCCTATTGCTTGCAAATCAGCATCTACCATCAGTGCCACCAACTCTTTAAAAGTGACTGAAGGTCGCCAACCCAATTTTTGTTGGGCTTTGGTAGAGTCGCCAATTAATAAATCTACTTCTGCTGGGCGTAGATAACGCTCATCGAACTCTACATAATCTTGCCAATCAAGATTTACATGACTAAACGCTAACTCTAGAAATTCTCGTACTGAATGAGTTTCACCTGTAGCAATTACATAATCGTCTGGTTGGTCTTGTTGCAACATCAACCACATTGCCCGGACATAATCCTTAGCGTAGCCCCAATCTCTTTTTGCATCCAGATTACCCATATATAGCGTTTTCTGCTTGCCAGCCACAATCCGCGCCACTGCTCTGGTAATTTTGCGGGTAACAAAGGTTTCACCGCGTCGGGGTGATTCATGGTTAAAAAGAATACCATTACAAGCAAAAAGTCCATAGGATTCACGGTAATTAACCGTTTGCCAGTGGGCGTACACTTTTGCACATGCGTAAGGACTGCGGGGGTAGAACGGTGTAGTTTCGCTTTGGGGAACAGCTTGTACTAAACCATACATTTCTGAAGAACCAGCTTGGTAAAATCTCACCTGAATCCCAGTGCGGTGCTGATAGTCGCGGATGGCTTCTAGTAAACGCAGTGTTCCCATGCCCACGGAATCTACTGTATATTCTGGTGAATCAAAGCTCACCCGTACATGGGATTGCGCGCCTAAATTATAAATTTCTGTAGGTTGGACTTCTTCTAAAATCCGTCGTAGGGTTGTACCATCAGTCAAGTCGCCGTAGTGAAGAAATAACCGCACGCCTTCTTTATGAGGATCTTCGTAGATGTGATCGATGCGGTCAGTGTTAAAGGTAGAAGTCCGCCGGATTATACCATGAACCTCATAACCTTGCCCCAGCAGAAATTCACTCAAGTATGAACCATCTTGGCCAGTAATACCAGTAATTAACGCACGCTTGTTTTCGGTCATGCTTGCTTATTCCTTTTGTCCGTAAAGAAGATATATGCAGGTCAATTGATACAACCTAGCAGTTAATCACTAAATTGCCTAATGGGAAACCTACGAGTTTTAACGTCTGCTAGGTTTTGATTCTCAATAAATATACTGAAGAAACAGTCAATTTAATAGAAGAGTTTAGCCTTAAATGGCTATATTTACGCTATTTAGGTATTTTGCTGCAAATTTCTTACAGAAACTTTATGTAATACAAAATTTCTTCAATAAACTTCTAAAGAAATTACATATAAATAAATGAATTAGGCAACTTTATTCTGGTCAGGACTGATGCAACTGGCACATTAGTAGGGTGCGTCAGATGCCAAACATAAGTTTCTTTGCAGGATTTATGCAGGCTGACGCACTCTACTGGACTGGCACATTAGTAGGGTGCGTCAGATGCCAAACATAAGTTTCTTTGCAGGATTTATGCAGACTGACGCACCCTACATATAGATATTTAGTGTGACTTTTAGTGAGGAGAGAGTCAAAAATTTCCCCAGCTTAGGCGCAGAACTTAGCTGAATAATTTTAACTTTTTTTTCAGTATGCTCCGTTATTTTTGGGAAAAATCACCACATCAATTGTCTTCAAGATGATCCATAAGTCCAACCAAAAGGTTCTAAATTTGGCATAGTGCAAGTCGATTTGGATTCTCCGTGGATAAGGAATGTCATTACGTCCAGATACTTGCCATAGTCCAGTGATCCCTGGTCGGATGGTTAAAACTTGATCGATGTGAATACCATATTTCGGTAGTTCTTCGGCGACTAGGGGGCGCGGCCCCACAACACTCATATCCCCTTTTAACACGTTCCAGAATTGGGGAAATTCGTCCAAGCTAGTAATTCGCAAGAATCGACCGATTTTGGTAATTCGGGGATCATGTTTGAGCTTAAAACTGGTTTCAAATTCCTGTCGCAACTGGGGCGATGTTTCCATCATTTCCACCAGGATTTCATCCGCATTGTTGACCATTGTGCGGAATTTAATACAATAAAAAGGCTTGTAATTCTTCCCTATTCTTTCTTGGACGTAAAAAATCGGGCCTTTTGAGCTTAAAGCAATCAGTAAGGCCAAAATCAAGTATACAGGGGAGAACAGAATTAACACCAACAACGAAAACACAATATCAAAAACTCTTTTACCAAACTCTCCGTTTAACCGGGGGAAAGACAAACCTTGAGGTTTGATTTTCGGTGTCTTGGTTTTTTGACTACGCTTAAGAGTAGAACGCATAGACGAGCTAGCATCTGGCCTTAAGCGTCGCTTGCCGGAGAGGAGTGAGCTCTGGGCAGTCATCATACTCCTTATTAATCCACACCACACATAGTCCCAATCTTAAAGCTAAAAGGATGTGCTTCTGGGGGACAGTTGCCAAAAGCATACACAACAATTACATTAAATTATGGCGATCGCTTCCAAGAGTTCCTGTTTTTTGGCACTGATGCACAAAATCTAGGTAGCGTTGGGCAAAAATTTGCGGTGAAAACTGGACGGCGTGCGATCGCATATACTCAGGATTGAGAACATCTTGATACATTTCAAATTTTTCTACTGCCTCCACCAAAGCTGCTTCTGTTTGACTCCCAAAAAATATACCCGTTCCTGTGTCTTTATAGGTACGTACATCCCGCACAGTTTCTAACGCTCCCCCGGCACCGTAGGCAATTACTGGTGTACCGCAAGCTTGCGCCTCGACTAAGGCAATGCCAAAATCTTCGCAAGCACCATACACAAATGCCCTAGCTTTAGCCATATATTTTTTTACCACCTCATCAGGTTGCCACCCCAGTATTTGGATATTAGAGTTGGCTAATTCCTGAATTTTTTTCATTTCCGAACCAGTACCAATAATCACCAACGGCCGCTGCAATTTATTAAAAGCTTGAACAATTAGAGATACTTGTTTATAACTCACTAACCGGGAAACGATCAGATAAAAATCCTCTTTGTAAGGTAAAAACGGAAATGCCTCCACATCCACTGGTGGATAAATCACCGTCGCTTTTCTGCGATAGCAACGCCAAATCCTCTGGGCGGTATGGTGAGAGTTGGCAATAAAGTAGTCAACCCGATTAGCACTTAACACATCCCATTGGCGTAAACGATGTAGTAAATACCGTGTTAACCACCCAGCTACACCCTTACCCAGTTTGCTGTGGCGGAGATAATCAAAGGTTAAGTCCCAGGCATAACGCATAGGACTATGACAGTAGCAAATATGTAACTGGTTGCCAGTAGTAATCACTCCTTTCGCTACTGCATGAGATGAGGACAAAATTATGTCATACTGCCGCAAATCCATTTGTTCAATTGCCAAAGGTAACAACGGTAAATATTTTTGAATACCATTGCGGGCAAAGGGGAAATGCTGGAGAAAAGTTCTGCCGATGGGACGTTTGTATAAATAACTTTTAGGATTACTCGATTCAAAGTCAATGAGGGCGTATAAATCGGCATCAATATGATTCAGAATTTCCCGCACCACGAGTTCTGAACCACCTGTGGCTTTTGGTGTCAGCCATTCATGAACAAGAGCATATTTCAAAGGCACAGCTAACTTTAAAAATGTAGAAAATTATGCAAGCAAAGTGTGAGGTTAACTGCCAAGTTTACCTTGGTGAACAAGATGTGGGAACTGCTCCAGATGAAATCTTCAGGACGTATTTCTTTTGGTAGAGGTTCCAGAGAGATACAGCAACCTGATAACCTCAAGGGTATTGGGGATTGGGTACTGGGGATTGGGTATTGGGAAAACTCTTTACCAGTTCTCAGTCACTAATCCCCGGTCGCTAAAAAAGACATAGGAGTTGGGAATTTATGCGTATTTTAATCATGGGTGGTACTAGGTTCATAGGTGTGTACTTAACTCAAATTTTGGTAGAACAAGGACATGAGGTCGTCTTGTTTAATCGTGGTAATCGCCCCCTACCAAATTTACAGGGAGTAGGACAAATTATAGGCGATCGCACTGATTCTACACAGCTGAAGGAAAAATTACTACAAGAAAATTTTGATGTGATTTTTGACAATAATGGTCGAGAATTATCTGATACACAACCTTTAGCCGAAATTTTTCAAGGACGGGTACAGCATTTTGTTTACATGAGTTCTGCGGGGGTTTATCTCAAATCTGACCAATTACCCCATGTTGAAGGTGATGCAGTAGACCCAAAAAGCCGCCATAAGGGTAAACACGAAACTGAAACTTACTTGCAACAGCAAGGATTACCCTTCACTTCCATTCGTCCCACCTATATTTACGGGCCAAAAAACTATAACGATTTAGAAAGCTGGTTCTTTGATCGAATTGTACGCGATCGCCCAATTCCCATTCCCGGTAACGGCTTACATATCACACAACTCGGTCATGTGCAAGACCTAGCTTTAGCCATGTCCCAGGTAATTGGCAACAAACAGGCGATTGGGCAAGTGTATAATATTTCAGGCGATCGCTTCGTCACCTTTGATGGTTTAGCCCGTGCTTGCGCTCAAGCTGCCGGAAAATCACCAGATGCCATTAAAATAGTGCATTACGACCCGAAAAAATTTGATTTCGGCAAACGTAAAGCCTTCCCCATGCGTTTACAGCATTTCTTCGCCTCAGTCAATAAAGCCCAAACCGAATTAAATTGGCAACCCCAATATGATTTAATCTCTGGGTTAACTGACTCTTTTAAAAATGATTATCTCGCCACCGGAAGGGACAAACAAGACATAGATTTCTCTGTAGATGAGGAGATTTTACAAGCCAGCTAGAAAATAGGGAGTGGGGAGTGGGGGGAGATGAGGGGGATGAGGGGGATGTAGCTTGAGTTTCTCTTTCCCTACGGGACGCTGCGCGAACAGAGACGCTAACGCGTTCGCGCAGCGTATCCGTAGGATTCACCCGCAGGGTGGGGGATGAGGGGGATGAGGGAGATGTAGCTTTAGCTTCCCGCAGGGTGGGAGACAAGAGAGACAAGGGAGAAATACTTTCCCAGTCCCCAGTCCCCAATCCCCAGTCCCCAATCCCCAGTCCCTTCCATTCCCTAAACCTGATTTGGATCAATTCCTAACTCTTTTAACTTTGCTGCTAATCTTTCTGCTCGTTGACTTTCCTGTTCTGCTGGGGTGGGAAGCCAATTTCCTTCTGCATCATACCAGCGTAACCATAAGCGTTCAATTCCTTGGTAAGTACCTTGCCAAAGTCCTAATCCTATTTCTAAACTTGGCATCCAGACTTGAGGTTTACTCAAGTCCATTTGGCTATAACGGTCTGCAACTAATTGGAAAGCTTGCAGTTGGTCGGTGTAGCGGTCAAAGACAATATAATAGGGAACTCGTAAAATTCGTTCATAGACTTCCCATTTGGTTGGCGGTTGGTTAATTTCCCTGAGAGTATGCCCTAAATCTTCTTTTTCCGTCCCCGGAGACAGTAATTCTACTACAACAAAAGGTGCTACTCCTTCCTGCCAAATCACATAACTTAAACGCATTTCCCGTTGTTCATAGAGACGAGAAACGCCTACCACTGCAAACCAATCAGGACGTTTATACCAGCGTGGGTGGTGGGTGTCATAATACAGGTTTAAATCACTGGCGACAAAAATTTGGTCTGCTGGATAGTTGGGGGGAGAAAAGGTTTCACGCAAAAGTTGTGGCTGAATAATGTGAAATTCGTCAGGCAAACCGGGTTCCTCCGGGGATTCACTGGGAAGATCATACATCGTAGGTAGGGCTACTTGGGGAGAATGGGGAGGGTCTGTTTGATACATAAGGAAAGTCCTAACCGACTAACTTTAAGTTAACAAATCACAGCAAAATTTTGGTACAAACAAAATACACTTTATTTGTCCATAAAATATGCAAACACTATTGGTAACAGGAGGAGCCGGATTTATCGGTGCTAATTTTATTCTCCTGGCTCGACAATTACAATGGGCTAATATCATTAATTTAGATAAACTCACTTATGCTAGCAATTTAGGAAATTTAGCAGAATTACAAACTGATAAAAACTATCATTTTGTGCAAGGAGATATCAACAATTTTGAGTTAGTCAGTTATTTATTATCACAGTATCAACCAGATACTATCATTAATTTTGCGGCTGAAAGTCATGTAGACCGTTCAATTTTTAGTCCGCAAAACTTTATTAACACTAATGTTTTAGGAACTTTTCAGTTATTAGAAGCAAGTAGATTTTACTGGCAAAAGCTACCATCTGCTAAACAAAAACAATTTCGCTTTCTGCACATATCTACAGATGAAGTTTACGGTTCACTCAATCCCCAAGACCCAGCTTTTAGGGAAGATACGCCCTATGCACCTAATAGTCCATACTCTGCATCTAAGGCGGCATCTGACCATTTTGTGCGCGCCTATTATCACACCTATGGCTTGCCAACTTTAACCACAAATTGCTCTAATAATTACGGGCCGCTTCAGTTTCCTGAAAAGCTGATTCCTTTAACGATTCTCAATGCTGTAGATGGTAAACCTTTACCTATATATGGAGATGGGCAAAATATCAGAGATTGGTTATATGTAATTGACCATTGCCAAGCTATTTATTTAGTTTTACAACAAGGTAAAATTGGCGAAACTTATAATATTGGTGGTTTGAATGAAAAAACTAATCTCACAGTTGTAAAAACAATTTGTGCAATTCTCGATGAATTAGTGCCTCAACTTAATTTATCTTACTCGTCTTTGATAACGTTTGTGAAAGACCGTCCTGGTCATGACCGTCGCTATGCAATTGATTGTAGTAAAATCAGTCAAGAATTAGGTTGGCAACCTCAAGAAAATTTTGATAGTGGTTTGCGAAAAACTGTGCAATGGTATTTAAATAATTCTTATTGGGTAAATCAAGTCCGTTCTGGAGCTTACCAAAATTGGTTGAAACAAAATTATGATAATAGATAATTTTGTGGGGAATTTTAGGTATTTTCTGGAGACTGAGGCCAAAGATAAATTATGCCAGAGATTAAAGTTAAAGCCACAGCTAGCCAAAAAGCGATGAGTGATGATAATTCCCAGTCTGCTGATAAGGGTGCAATTAGTAAGGCGATCGCTACTATCTGACTGACTGTTTTTAGTTTACCCCAAATATTCGCCCCGGTAATTTTGGTTTGATTCACTCGCCAACCGGCGATCGCTAATTCTCGCGCTAAAATCAAGAATACCCCCCAAGCTGGGATTTTTCCTAACTCTACTAACACCAACAACGGTGCTAATACCAAAAATTTATCCACTAAAGGATCAAGAAACTTACCCAAATCACTAATTTGGTTAAGTTTTCTTGCTAAATAACCATCTAACCAATCTGTCAACGCCGCCACTAAAAAAATTGCTAAACATATCCATCTAGCCGACGGTGTAGGATTGTATAAACCGTATAACAGAAATGGTACACCCAAAAGCCGAGAGAAAGTAATCCAGTTAGGTAAAGTCACGTCGCTTCGCTCCAAATTCAAAATTCGTCTTGAAAAGTTTCCTACGGCGGGAAACCCGCCTACAGAACTTTTCGCAAAATTCAAAATTAAATACCTTTTTCTTTAATAATTTCTATAATTTCAACCAAGCAAATAATTGTCCTAATGTCAAATGTAAATCTTTAACTAAATCAGGTACTGGCAAGATATCTGATTCGTTTTCTAAAAATATAGGTTGCTGGTGAGGCGGATAAATTAAAATACCATATTCCTCTGGATCAATTAACCAACCTAAGCTAGTACCATGATTTAAACAATGTAAAATTTTTCTGGTGACTTTGGTTGTACTTTGCTCAGGAGATAAAATTTCAATTATCCAATCTGGATAGGTATTAAACGCATTGGCAATATTACCTTTGTCATCTACAGGAATTCTCTGCCACGAAAATACTGCGACATCTGGCACAATGGAATAGCCACCAAATGTACAACGTAATTCTGGTAAAGCCAGTGCAATTTTTGGGGCTTCTACCACATTATTAACCGCATTAGCTAATTGCAACTGTAGTCTACTATGTTTACCTTGAGGCATAGGTTTGTGGAAGATTTCACTGTTGATATATTCACTTGCTGGCTCGGTTTCTGGTAATTGTAAAAATTCTTCTAAAGATACCCGGCAAGTTGGTGTTTTAATCATAATATTTTACCTGCTCTTATTTAACCCTAAGTTTAGCCTAAATCATCTTATGTGACAGGACTGACACAAGTATCATAAATCCAGTCAGTAGTTAACAGCGATAACTAATATAGCGTTTTCTAGTCTAATGAGTGACAAATTTATCTGCGTTTATCTGCGTCCATCTGCGTTGAATTTTGACTGACTGTACCTGACTTGAATGGGAATTGCTATAGCTGTTTTATTTTCCCAGTGGTATAAGTCTTTTTTGATTTTCTTGTCGTCTCTTGCTACAAAACAAAATATTTCCAGATGAGGTTTTTAGTGTAGTTGCATGGCATGATCTGTATTTTGAGATTATCTAAACAATAACTAAGATGACAGACAACACAGATTTTCGCATTGAGCGCGACTCGATGGGCGATCGCCAAATTGCTAGTAATGTTTATTACGGTATTCAAACCCTCAGAGCCATAGAAAACTTCCCAATTAGCGGCATCAAACCCTTACCCACTTACGTAGATGCCTGTATTTTCATTAAAAAAGCTACAGCAATAGTCAATGGTGAACTCGGCTGTATTCCCGAAGATATAAGTCAAGCAATTGTCAAAGCCACTGATGAAATTCTAGCCGGGAAGTTACGCGAGCAGTTTGTGGTTGATGTCTATCAAGCTGGTGCGGGAACTTCCCACCACATGAACGTTAACGAAGTTTTAGCAAATCGCGCTTTAGAAATTCTCGGCGAAGACAAGGGGAATTACAAACGAGTTAGCCCCAACGATCATGTAAACTATGGACAGTCTACCAACGATGTCATCCCCACAGCAATTAGGATTGGTGGTTTGTTAGCACTGGCGAGGACATTACACCCAGCCTTAGAAAAAGCGATCGCCGCCTTAGAAAACAAAGCTGTAGAATTTCAAGATATTGTTAAATCTGGCAGAACCCACTTACAAGATGCTGTACCCGTGCGCTTAGGTGAAAACTTCCGCGCTTGGGCGCAAATTTTATCAGAACACCAAAACCGCATTTACACCGCCTCTGGGGATTTAATGGTATTAGGTTTAGGAGGTAGTGCGGCTGGTACTGGCTTAAATACCCATCCTGAATATCGCACCCGTGTAGTAGAAGTTCTCTCAGAATTACTAGAATTACCTCTACAACCTGCGCCCCATCTCATGGCAGCAATGCAAAGCATGGCCCCATTCGTCAACGTTTCTGGCGCATTACGGAACTTAGCCCAGGATTTAGCCAAAATTTCCCATGATTTGCGGTTAATGGACTCCGGGCCAAAAACTGGTTTAAAAGAAATTCAATTACCCCCAGTACAACCTGGTTCTTCGATTATGCCAGGAAAGTATAACCCCGTGATGGCAGAGATGACATCGATGGTGTGTTTTCAGGTAATGGGTTACGACAATGCGATCGCACTTGCCGCCCAAGCCGGACAATTAGAATTAAACGTGATGATGCCGTTAATTGCCTATAACCTGATTCACAGTATCGAAATTCTTGGTAATACTATCGCCGCCCTCACACAACGCTGCATAGAAGGAATTACCGCCAACAAAGAACGTTGTTTAGCTTACGCCGAAGGCAGTTTAGCATTAGTCACCGCACTTAACACCCATATTGGTTATTTAAACGCCGCCGCCGTCGCCAAAGAATCCTTAGAAACAGGCAAATCTCTCAGACAGATAGTTTTAGAAAAAGGGCTAATGAGTGAAGCAGAACTAGCTACTGTGTTAAATCTAGAACAGATGAGCAGTATTGTAGGGGGCTAGGGACTGGGGACTGGGTAACAGTTATTCTTCCTCCGCTCCTCCGCTTCCTCCGCTTCCTCCGCTTCCCTGCTCCCCCTGCTTCCTCATCTTCCTCATCAACTCCACTCACATCAATACCCATGCAAAACCAAAAACCATCTGTCAGCCTCATCCGGGCTAATTCTTACGAAAAAGATGCTTTAAGGGAATCTTTAGTTACCTTGCTAGAACCCTTTGGCGGAATGGCGGCTTTTGTCAAACCAGGGCAACGCGTCTTACTCAAACCTAATTTACTCACAGGTTCGCGTCCCACAAAAGAGTGTACTACCCGCGCTGAATTGGTTTATGCGGTTGCTCAGATGGTAATTGCCGCAGGTGGCAAACCATTTTTAGGAGATAGTCCCGCTTTTGGTAGTGCTAAAGGTGTAGCTATAGCCAATGGTTATCAGCCAATCATCCAAGAATTAAATCTTCCTATCATTGAGTTTCACGGACAGCGTTACCAAACCGTGAGCGAAAATTTTAATCACCTACTACTCTGTAAAGAAGCAATAGAAGCAGATGTAGTGATTAATCTCCCTAAAGTTAAGTCTCATACCCAATTAACCTTAACTTTGGCAGTCAAAAACCTGTTTGGTTGTGTTCCCGGCAAAATGAAAGCATGGTGGCACATGGAAGCCGGAAAAGATGCCAACCGTTTCGGTGAGATGTTAGTTGAAACTGCTAAGGCTATTAATCCAGACTTAACTATTTTAGACGGCATCATCGGTCATGAAGGCAATGGCCCCAGTGGCGGCGAACCTCGTCCTTTGGGTATATTAGCCGCATCATCAAATGTCTTCGCCCTAGACAGGGCAATGGTAGAAATTCTCAATGTACCACCGCAGCAAGTCCCCACCGTTGCAGCTTCCCAAAGGTTAGGAGTTTGCCCAGAACTAGCTGAGATTGATTTCCCTAATTTACATCCTGATTTATTAAAAATTGCAGATTGGCGGCTGCCAGACAAGCTCATGCCTATTGACTTTGCTATGCCCAGAGTCATCAAGTCTACGTTCAAACATTTTTATATCCGTTTTATCAAAGAACCCATGACTGCCTATGCTAAACAGTAGGTTGTCTGGAACATCTGATGTTTTTGTAGGGTGCATCAGAAAAGATAATTTGGCAAACTTAAACAGATTTTTGACATCTGACACACTCTACTAATGTGCTTGTCTTGAACATCTCACCAAAAGCAAGTGCAAGCTCTGTTACAACAATCTCCCATTCAGGAGAGTAGTCTAGAGATTACCCTCCGATTGCTTAACCAAACCGCCCTCTAGCGGCGGTTTTCCCCTGATTAGTCATTAGTCATTAGTCATTAGTCATTAGTCATTAGTCATGAGTTTTTTTCCTCCGCTTCCTCCGCTTCCTCCGCTTCCTCCCCCTACCCTCTATCCTGGGTTAACAGCCAAAAGTATTTTTACTCTACCTATGTGTAGATTGACAAAATAGAAGTAATATCACGTAAATTTATTAATTACGATTTAGAAATAATTTTTTGGTGTGATTACTGACTTCTTTCTCACCACTACGGGTATTTTATCTGTATTTATGCGGTTGCTTTTCTGATGTTCAAAATTGTGTTGACTGATGTTTCTAGAGTTTTGTATTTCTTCAGATTTACTTGTGTTGAATAGTGACAAAAAAATACTTGATTTCAGCAATATTTCGGGATGTTAATCATTATCCTGAAAATGATGAACCGCTACAAGTGGCGTAGACAAAGTATTTTGGAATGTAACCTCTTTGGACTCTGACACCATCAAGGTAGATAATTAATCTACCACCAAAGAAAAAAATCTTACTAATTATGTCTTTGACTTAATCTCTGCTTAACCTAAAAAAAGTTAATCCTTACTATAAATTTTAACATATTGTTGAGTCAAGCTAGCCAAAAATGTTCATAACCCTTTTGGTATCAAGATTACCGAGTCTAAAAGTACAACTATCACACTTGCGAAACAGGTTAATGTTTTTGACGGCTATACATTTTACAAGAAAAAATAGCTAAAATAGTATTGAAACTCTCGACTAGAGAGTAAACCTAACAATCAATTGTGATTAACTCCAATTCTGTATGAATTCAGATAGCCAGTCTGCCAACCCTCCCGACACGTATTCCCATCGTTTGGCAGACATTCTGGGAACATTGATAGCTGTAGTTACTCTTACGCTACCTGTGTTTGTCATTGCCCATTATTCAACTGATGTTCCAAATAGTCAGCAACCCATGACTTATGAACTTCCGCGAGGTGAGCGATAGACAACCAACACACAGATGAATGTGAGATTTCAGCAGCCTAAAGTTCCAACAAAAATGGAGAAAGCAAGTTTTGAGCCAGCATTTTTGTATGTAGATCAACAACCATGAGCTAAATCTGCGTTCTTGGCACAGATTTAGTGTTTTTTGTGCATTCAGGGGGCAGATCCTTCTCAGGAACTAACGGAAAGCGTTGCGATGTTTGTCGTAACGCTTTTTAATTTGGGTGGGTTTAGGGGTGTAGGGGAGATGAGGAAGCAGGGGGGCAGAGAGAAACGGGGAAAGTTCTTTCCCCCTGCAAAGAACCCCAATTCTTCTTTTCCAATCCCCAATCAAGAGTCAAGAGTCCCCATTCCCGAATTTTGAATGAGAGAATTTTGAATTGATGTGTCCATCTAGGCCATAAAATTCTACACGGGGAGTATGTTCCCCATACACACTTAGATACCCAAAAGATTTTTATGGACTTATCCCGTATTCCAGCCCAGCCAAAACCCGGTGTAATCAACGTTCTGATTGAAATTGCCGGCGGAAGTAAAAATAAATACGAGTTTGACAAAGACTTACAAGCCTTTGCTCTAGACCGGGTACTGTATTCTTCGGTAAAATATCCCTATGATTATGGTTTCATCCCTAACACCCTGGCTGATGATGGTGATCCTTTAGATGGTATGGTTATCATGGATGAGCCAACTTTCCCCGGTTGTATCATTCCTGCAAGACCGATTGGCTTCTTGGAAATGGTTGACGGTGGCGATCGCGATGAAAAAATTCTGTGTGTACCAGACAAAGATCCACGCTACGCTCACGTAAAATCCTTGAAAGACATAGCACCACACCGTTTAGACGAAATTGCTGAGTTTTTCCGTAGTTATAAAAATTTGGAAAAAAAAGTTACTGAAATTCTCGGTTGGCAGGATGCTGACAAGGTAGCTCCTCTAGTCGAAACGTCGATCAAAGCTTATAAAGGATAGTGGGCAATTGGTAATGGGTAAGACTAAAGTAAAAAGTGAACCAGTAAAACACAAAATCCAGATAAATTTTACTGTTGACTTTTACTTTTGACTTTCCCAATTACCAGTATCTCAACTGATCATGAGTTGAGTTGAACAAGCCGAAACAGAACTCACTCCAGTCACATAACAGCAAACACACTTGTGCTGGTTGCGAATTCCACAAATTGCCACATAACCTCAAACCGAAATGCAGCGTACTATCCTTTTAGCAAAAATTCACAATTGCACCCTCACCGGAGCAAACATCAATTATGTAGGTAGTATTAGCATCGATAAAATTTTGTTAGAAAAAGCTGGCATCTTACCATACGAGCAAGTGCAAGTAGTGAATAGTGCTAATGGTGAGCGGTTCATTACTTATGCTATACCAGCACCAGCCCATTCAGGAATTATTGAATTAAATGGGGCTGCTGCCCGTCTAGGCATGATCGGCGATCGCGTGATTATAATGACTTACGGGCAGTTCACACCAGAAGAGTTAAAAAATTACACTCCTACAGTAGTCATTGTGGACGAACACAACCGACTTTTAGAAGTGCGACACTATGACGACCTGCTCACTAAGGTCTAAATTGAAAGAAAATGTCAAATCTTGAGCTGTCAGGTTCCCAGGTCTACCTATCTGAACAGTCTACTAAATCACCAAGTAACTTAGCGGGTGATTTTGTAGTCAAATTTTGGGGTGTCAGGGGTTTGATTCCCACCCCAGGTAGCAACACCGGCCGTTATGGCGGTAACACTGCTTGTGTAGAAATCCACGTAGCTGGTAAAAACTTAATTTTTGATGGTGGTACTGGTTTACGCATCCTGGGGAAAACTTGGCAGCACTTGCAACAGCCAATACAAGCCCATTTATTTTTTACCAATTCCCAGACAAATCGCATTCAGGGGTTTCCCTTTTTTGCACCCGCCTTTATTGCAGAAAATTCGTTTCATATTTACGGTGCGGCTGCTTCCAATGGAGCCTCTATTAAACAATGTCTGTATGACCAAATGCTGCAACCATATTTTCCCTATCCTCTACAGGTAATGCAGTCGGAATTACAGTTTTACTATCTCACTCCCAGTAGTGAAGTTAAGTTAGATGATGTCACAATTACCACAAAATTAATTAATCAGACTCACCGTTCCATTGGCTATCGGGTAAGCTGGCAAAACTATCATGTTGCTTATGTGACAGATTTAAGTAACCGCATAGAGCAAATAGAACGAGAGAATATTTTACAACTTGTTCAAGATGTGGATTTACTCATTGCTAATGCCACTTACACCCCACCAACATCCCATGATCATGACTGTGCGGATACCCTTTGGCAAGTTGCCGTAGAAATAGCTCAGAAGGCAAATGCGAAACAGTTAATTATTTCTCATCATCACCCAGATGACGATGATGATTTTCTCGACAAGGTACAAAAGGAAGTAAATCTAGCTTTCCCCAATACACTATTAGGCTCTGAAGGCTTAGTATTACCTATCGCTAAGTAATTCGCATCACAGCATCCTCACTGCTACCAGAAAACCGTTTCTCCTATATCTCTCCCCAATGACTTTTTGAATTATTCTGAAAGATAGAGGTTAACTTTTGTCAGGGTTATCTTTTTTTAATAAATTTTTTCTAAAAAAGTGTGTACCCTGTTACAATATTGTTAAGAAAAGTTGCCCGTTGCATTTTGGGAACTCGCAACCGGGTTTTAACTCTATTGAGAAGACAACGCGAATTAATTTTTTAAGACCAGCTGTGGGAAGCTGGTCTTTTTTTGTGTTATTTGGGAAAATTAGAAACTAAAGGTAGTTCTCAGCGCACCAATCACCACATTATCATTGTTATCGTTATGGTCTGGTGCTGTCAGCCAGATAACTCCGGGTGTGATAGTGATATTGTCACTGACCTTATATTGATAGAATGCCTCAATATGGTAGGAAGTATCTCTATCTTCCGGCACGGCGGCAACGTTGGAACTGGTAACTTTTGGTTCCATACCGACGATAATACCGCCTAAGTTACCTT
Organism: Anabaena sp. 4-3; assembly: GCF_001597745.1. Lineage (GTDB taxonomy): Bacteria > Cyanobacteriota > Cyanobacteriia > Cyanobacteriales > Nostocaceae > Trichormus. Next base: position 322,243 of record NZ_LUHJ01000061.1, read on the forward strand.
TTTTACCCAGGTCGGGGAAGCCTAGAGTAACGGCATAGTTCCAGATGTCAATATCTCCACGTTGTCCTGTTAAGGTGCGGCTTGTTGTATAGCCAGCCCAACCACCTAGTACCAATTTATCACTGAGGCCGATGGATGCTTGAACACCGTAAGAATTGCTGGAATATGCTACATCTGTTAGTCCTTGGGCTGTTGCTAAATCTTGGAAGGTTGCAGCATTACTACCTGTGAGTAGTGGCTGTTTGTAGGAGTTGATATATGTTAATCCTACGGTGAAGCGATCGCTCGGTTTAACTGTCAGCTGTGCCAATGCACCATAAGCACCATCAAATAACCCATTCTTCGGTGTTGGGTCATTAGCTGTAGGAGTCAAATAACCTAAACTTAATGCCAATCTATCACCAAATTGATGGGTAACACCTAATCCTGTCCCACCGATCTGACTATAAATTGGGTTACGTGTACCAAAGGTAGATATAGCACCAAAACCACCATCTCCATCAAACAAGTTGACGGTGCTGGTGAGGTCGTCTGCTGCACCTGCGTTAGCAATTAATTTTACTTCCGTGTTCTGGCTTAAAGGAAATCCGTACCATAAGGCATCTATAGCAGCGTTATTATTGGGTGCAGCACTAGCAAAAAACAGGTTGCCTTCTGGGGTGTTAATGGTAGGAGTAAAGATATTATTCGCTTGGATTCTGGTGAACAGAGTATCTTTACCTGTAAAGCTGGTGACAAATTCTACCCTTGCCCTGTATCCCAGAGTCGTATTATTGTCTGTAATTTCCGCATTGTTAACGCGATCGCCTGACAATACATCACTCACCACGCCGACAACTTGTCCTTGTAGTTTGGTGGTGGTGGAAAATTGATTGGCTTCTAACTCAGAAGTTCTAGCTTCTAGCGCGTCTACTCTTCCTCTAAGTGTCGCCAGTTCTGCGGAAAATTCTTCTTGTAGCTTTTGCAGTCTCGCTAAATCTTCTCTTGTTACCAGATCAGCTGTAGCGGTAGCAATTAATTCATTCACCCGGTCAAGACAAGCGTTCAAACCAGCCGCGAACTCGTATCTTGTTAAGGCACGATTACCACGATATGTCTGATTCGGATAACCTGCTATACAACCATATCTTTCTACCAATGATTGCAATGCTTGGAAAGCCCAGTCTGTGGGCTGGACATCTGATAGTTGCGATACTGATGTCACTTGCGCCAAGTCTTGCTGTTGAGAGTTACTTTCAGACTTAATCTCTGGATTGGCAACGCTGGAGGTTGGATTTATTTCTGTATTAACAGATACTTCTTCGGCAAAAGATTGATTACCAAACAGCAGTATCATACTGCAAAATACTGGGCTAGCCAGCAAATATTTCCATGAAGTTTGCATTTTTCTCCTCACACCTATTTCAAACTTCTTTTAGCTTGGTTATACCTTTACCAAGCTATTGACAGCATCTATTTTTTTACAACTATTTTTCAAATATTACCAGCACTGAGCAAATTTTGTCACAAGAAAAATCAATAATTCATCATTTATTAAAAATATATAACTTAATATTTATTAATATTTTTTGGGGCAAATAGTCCAGTAGTCACCACCTACCAACCTTGTTGGTGGTAACAAACAAGGTTGAGGGAAATTTTATGAGAATGAGAATTATTATAATTTACAGTATAATCAGTGTTGGCATTTTTGCGGGGGAAAACTGTGATTCGGAATCATGTCGGACTGAGAAAAGGTAGACTACAAAATGGGCTTCTATCCTTAATGACTTTGCTAATGTTGTCATTGGCAGTTGGCTGTAACCAATCAAATACCAATCAGGGAACAGCTACCGAACAGTCACCAACAGCCCAATCAGCCGCCCAGCCATCAGTACAACAGCCGAAGACTAAAGTAGTAGCGACAATTTTACCCATGTATTTGTTTACCAAAGCGGTGGCTGGGGATGCCGCAGATGTAGAACTTTTAATACCGCCAAATGTGGATGTACATGAGTATCAAGGGACACCAGCAAATGTCCAGGCGATCGCTCAAGCTGATGTATTAGTCAAAAATGGGTTAGGATTAGAAGAATTTCTTACAGATATAGTCAAAAATGCCCAAAATAGCAAATTAAAAGAAATTAACGCCAGTGCTGCCATTAAACCGGTAAATGAAATCTCACCAGTTGTCAAAGCTACAAAAAGCGAACACAGCCATGACCATAACCATGCGGAAGGTAATCCCCATGTTTGGCTAGATCCGGTTTTAGCAAAACAGCAAGTCACAAATATTCGTGATGGATTAATTACTGCTGACCCAGCTAATCAAGCTACTTATGAAGCTAATGCGGCGGCTTATATTCAAGAATTAGAAAATCTGAATAACGAATTTCAGCAGACATTACAAAAAACGCCTAACTGTACGTTTGTCACCTTTCATGATGCCTATCCATATCTAGCACAAAGGTATAACCTCAAACAAGTAGCTGTAGTAGAAATTCCTGAAGATCAGCTTTCTCCCGCCGATGTGCAGAATACCATAAATGCAGTTAGAAAGTACAATGTTAAAGCCTTGTTTGGCGAACCAGGAATAGACAATAAATTACTCAAGAGTTTATCCCAAGATTTGAAGTTAACTTTGCGATCGCTCAACACTTTGGAATCTGGCGAACAAAACCCACAATATTATTTCGAGGCGATGAGAAGCAACTTACAAAATCTAGCAGCAGCTTGTCAGTAACTATTAGTTCTTAATTATCCATCATCACAACCACGTCGCAGCAATTCGCATCTCAAAACGGCGTAAGCTAAGTTACCAACTAATCACCCAGGAAGATGACATCGCCAATTCTCAAAGTTGAGGGATTAACTGTATATCAAGGTAGTTATTTAGCTATTCGGGATGTTTCTTTTGAAATCATGCCAGGTACGGATACAGCTATAGTAGGGCCTAATGGTGCTGGTAAAAGCACTTTGGTAAAAGCAGTTTTAGATTTAATTCCCCGCAGTAGCGGTAGGATTGAAATTTTTGGTCGTCCCATAGCTAGGCTAGGAAGTTTACGCCATCTTTTAGGTTACATGGCGCAAAATTTGATTTTTGATCGCAGTTTTCCCATTTCTGTGAAGGAGTTGGTAGGGCTAGGATGGGTATCTCAAGACCAAAATCAGCATAATTATTTCTTTTTATCTAGACTAGGTACCCAAAACCGAGAGAAATCAATAGCAGTTACGGAAGCTTTAAGGCGAACTGATACTTACCATTTGCAAAATCAAGCTATTGGGACTCTCAGTGGTGGACAACTGAAGCGGGTGTTGCTAGCTTATTGTTTGGTGATGCCGAGAAAACTCTTGATATTAGATGAAGCCTTTGCTGGCGTTGATATGCAAGGTGCAGCAGATTTTTATGCTTTACTGCATGAATTAAAGCAACAAGAGGGTTGGACTGTATTACAAGTTTCCCATGATATTGATATGGTCAGTCGGCACTGCGATCGCGTCCTGTGCTTAAACCAAACCGTTGTTTGTACTGGGCAGCCAGAAGTTGCGCTTTCCCCACAAAACCTGTTAGCAACTTATGGGCCTGGATTTAGCCGTTACCAGCATCATCACTAAAGATTCTTCCCAGACTCTTGTAGGATGCGTCAGAGTAGATTATTTGCTAACTCTCGACAGATTTGTGACATCTGACGCACCCTACTAATGTACCAGTAGCGTCAGTCCTGATTCTGCAAACTTGATTATTCATCTTTTTCATCTAAGTGTTCAGCTACCGCCTGATAAAGATGAAAAATATGATTATCGTGCAGACGATAAAACACATTTCGTCCTTGTTTGCGGTAACTCACTAAACGCATAGCCCGTAAGTTGCGTAGCTGATGCGAAACAGCAGATTCACTCATTTCTAGTAATGCGGCTAAATCGCCTACACACAGTTCTTTTTTCGCTAAAAAAGACAGAATTCTCAGGCGATTTGCATCTCCCAAAAAGCTAAAAAAATCTGCCATGCGCTGGGCTTTGTCAGTAGTGAGAACCTCATCTGCTAATTTTTGCTCAATACTACTATCGATATCTATACTCCACCTGACTTTCGATTGAATCATTATGGTTAATTGAACTCAAATCATTTATATGAAAAAATGTGAAGAATAATTTGATTTTTTGTTGAGAAATTTGTGCTTAATCCTATAAACATAAATAATTATATACTCTATATTGACTATTAAAAATTGTAAAAATATAACTTGATGTATCGAATTTATGATTACCAGATGAATTGGTTAGCTGTAACCAGTGGGTCTGACTTGATGAGTTTGTTACAGTTTCCCTTTATGCAGCGTGCGATCGCCGGTGCGGTGTTGATGGGTGTGCTGGGGGGTTTGCTAGGCGGTTTTGTGATTTTACGACAGTTATCATTTTTCAGTCATGCTGTTAGCCATGCAGCCTTGGTAGGTGTAGCCTTGGGAGTGCTGCTACAGTTAAATCCAACTTGGATGCTGTTGCCCTTTACGTTGGTTTTTGGTGTGATAGTCCTGTACGTAATTGATAAAACCGATTTAGCCAGCGATAGCGTACTCAGTATCATTCTCTCAGGAGCATTAGCGATCGGTGTGATTCTTGCCAGTCTTATTCAAGGGTATCGCGGTAACTTAATGGGTGTGTTGTTTGGCGATATTCTGGCTATAGATACCACAGACTTGATTTTGACGCTGCTTGTGCTGGTAGCCAGTAGTATCTTCTTACTATCAACCCTCAGACAGCAAATTTTGTTAACCCTCAACCTAGATGTAGCAAAAGTCCAAGGTATTCCCGTCCAACTTTACCGCTATGGGTTTGTAGTCTTGCTGTCATTAGCTGTAGCTGTAGCGATTAAAGCTGTGGGGGTTTTGCTAGTCAACGCCTTTTTAGTCATACCTGCTTCCACAGCCAAATTAATGAGTCACCACTTTAGCCGCTTTCTCTGGATATCAATGATAGTCGGTTCGAGTAGCAGCATTGCGGGTATAGTCGTATCCGGTGCTTTTAACCTCGCATCAGGCCCTAGTATAGTGCTTGTCCAGTTTCTTTTATTCGTGGCTGTTTTCACCTGGGTTAAGTGGCGTTGGAAATCAGCATAATTTTTTTCCGCAACCCCTTGTCAAATCATTTTTAGTTCGCTAAGATTAGTAATCGTGGCAAGCAAATAAAGCAAACAAAAAGCCCTCGCCGGGATAGCTCAGTTGGTAGAGCAGAGGACTGAAAATCCTCGTGTCACCGGTTCAAGTCCGGTTCCTGGCACTCCTCAAAACCCCTTGAAACTAAAGGTTTCAAGGGGTTTTTGATTTATAGTTAGTGGGGTTGGAAACCAAAATTGGGTGTAAATTGGGTGTAAATTGGGTGTAAAAGACTGAGATTTAGAGAACAGATGTAGTGTTTAGGCTGGCTGGAAAGCAAAATTGGGTGTAAATTGGGTGTAAATTTGGGTGTAAAAGAGTTAGAGTAGAAGCATAATTACACCTTTTAAAGCGATGTTCTCTCAGACTTCTACAGATCGGGCATCTAGGGGTTCTGTCTCCATCATTAACTCTCATGAGCGGTTGCAGTTAAGGTTCAGATATGAGGGGAAGCGTTATTACATATCTACGGGTTTAACTGATACACCAAGTAACCGAAAATTAGCTGAAACTAAGGCATCTGAGATTGAGCAAGATATACTCTGCAAGGAATTGGACTTAACTCTACAGAAGTACCAACCTCATTCTGTTCTGAGTACGATTACATCCATTACACCCATCAAGAAGCCCAAACCGGATTTAGACGAACTTTGGGAGAAGTATAGCGAGTTCAAAAAACCTCAAGTTAGTCCTAGTACCTTCGCTAAAGATTTTACCAAGAAACTGGGTCTAAAGCCTCGTCCTTCTAGGACGGCTTTTCTTCCTGAAGTCTATCAATCCAGTCTTCAATTAACTGAGTCATTGTTTTGCGTTTTTGCTTGGCAACCCTTCTGAGTTTTTCAAGCCTTTCTGGATTAACTCGAATACTTAATCTTTCTTTCATTGAATATATCTACCCAATGGCTATCCAGTTGTGCTATAAGGATAGCATGAAAACACTAAAGTTTAAGCTGTACGAACACAAAAGGAATAGATACCTCAAACGGATGATTAACACCGCAGGGGTAATCTACAACCATTGCATCGCTCTACATAAACGGTACTACCGGATGTGGGGTAAACACTTAAACTGTGCAAAATTTCAGTCACATATTGCCAAATTAAGAAAACATAATTCTTTTTGGCAATCAGTAGGTTCTCAAGCAGTACAAGATATTTGCCAGAGAATTGAAAAAGCATACCAATTATTCTTTAAACACAACAAAAAAGGAGTTAGACCACCGGGATTTAAAAAGGTCAAAAAGTACAAATCATTCACCCTTAAACAGGCTGGTTATAAATTTCTGGGTGGGAATAGAGTAAAAATTGGAAACCGGATATATCAATTTTGGAAGTCTAGAGAAATAGAAGGGAAAATTAAAACACTGACCATTAAACGGACTGCATTAGGTGAAATGTTTATGGTTATTGTAGTCGATAATGAGCCAGAACCAGAAATCAAATCAATGACTGGTAAAATAGCGGGGTTTGATTTTGGACTTAAAGCTTTCCTAAACTGCTCTGACGGAACTAAGATTGATTCACCGGAATTTTTAAAACAATCTCTAAACACCATCAAGAAAGCCAGCAAAAATCACTCCAAAAAGATGAAAGGTTCAAACAACAGAGAAAGAGCTAGAAAGAATTTAGTTCGTAGACACGAAGATGTTTGTAACCGCAGACGTGATTGGTTTTGGAAGTTAGCTCACATCTTAACTAATAAGTTTGATATTTTGTGTTTTGAAACCCTGAACCTCAAGGGAATGCAACGACTTTGGGGTAGAAAAATATCAGACTTGGCTTTTGGGGAATTTCTGAAAATACTAGAATGGGTTGCCAAGAAGAAAAATAAACAAGTAGTTTATATAGACCAGTGGTATCCATCAAGTAAAACTTGTTCTTGTTGTGGCTATGTTCTAGAAAATCTAGATTTATCTGTTAGACAGTGGCGTTGTCCATCATGTAATTCCGTGAATGGACGTGATGAAAATGCTGCTAAAAATATTCAAATGGTTGGGGCATCAACCATTGGGTTAGGTGATGTGAGACTGGCTATGCCAGCAATCGCTGTTTGACCCCAGAATCCCCACCCTTTTAGGGTGGGGAGTATGTCAACAGTCCAAAAGGAAAATTTCTCGACCAACACAACTTTTCTAATCGTGCATGGAAGACAATCTTAGCTAAATGTGGGATTTCCTATCGTAAGAGCTACCAGACACGACATACTTTTATCAGTTTGTGCGTAGAGTCACATATTAACAGCACAGCAATCGGGCGATGGACTGGAACATCCACAAAGATGATAGACAAGCACTATGCTGCTACTAACTTTACAAATTTGAGACCACCTGAACTTTCCTGAAGTACCCCGACCTGTTTAGCTAAACTCGCTAACCTCAAGCAGTAGTATCAAGGCGATCGCTTTCACTTCGCACCACTCCACTAGAATAGATATATATTGCGAATTGTATAGTTAGGGATTAGCTGTGATGGCTCCCGCCGTTTTAATTCAAAATCTACAAAAACGCTACGGCACTGTTGAAGCTGTCAAAGACGTATCCTTTCAAGTAGAGTCAGGAGAAATCTTTGGTTTACTAGGCCCTAACGGTGCTGGTAAAACAACCACTCTGCGTGCTTTGTGTACCCTCACAACTCCAGATGCAGGTAAAATCGAAGTATCTGGGATTTCTGTATTGGATAACCCCAGAGTAGCCAGACAACGGCTAGGCTATGTAGCTCAAGAAGTCGCCTTAGATAAAGTGCTGACTGGAAGAGAACTGCTGCAATTGCAAGCCGCCCTTTATCATCTCCCAGGCGCAGTAGCCAAACAGCGAATTGAGACAGTTTTAGACTTACTCGGTTTACAAGAATACGCCGATAAAAAAACCGGAACTTACTCTGGCGGTTTACGCAAGCGTCTAGACTTGGCGGCTGGGTTACTTCATGCACCGGATGTTTTGGTGCTAGATGAGCCGACTGTGGGACTTGACATAGAAAGCCGTTTTGTGGTATGGGAATTCCTGCGGAAGTTGCGGGCGGCTGGGACAACGGTGGTGATTACCAGTCATTATCTCGAAGAGATTGACGCATTAGCCGATCGCGTCGCCATTATTGACCGTGGTGTTGTCATCGCCAATGGTACACCCTCACAGTTAAAAGACAAAGTAGGGGGCGATCGCATCACCTTACGTATCCGCGAATTTTCCCCCACCCAAGAAGCAGAAACAGCCAAAGCCCTGCTACAAACCTTGCCATTTGTCCAAGAAATCATCATCAACACGGCTCAAGGTAATTCCCTCAACTTGGTAGTCCAACCGCAAAATGATGCCTTGATTACCATTCAGCAATCGCTCAATGATGCAGGTTTACCCATTTTTGGCATTGCTCAATCCCGTCCCAGCCTAGATGATGTTTATCTGGCAGCTACAGGACGCACCCTTTTAGATGCAGAACTAGCAGCAGTCGCCAACCGTGATCCTAAAGCTGAGAAAAAGCAGAATATGAGATAGGGATTGGGGACTGGGGACTGGGGACTGGGTGATCAATACCCTATTCCCTATTCTCTATTCCCAATGCCCAATGCCCTATTCCCAATGCCCTATTCCCAAAATCATTATGAGTGTAACCCCTAAATCTGATATCAATTGGCAACAAATTACAGCACCTCAAGACTACTCACCTGCTGCACCTAACTTTTTGGGTGAAATAGTCCAAGAAACCCTGGCTTTAACTCGTCGTTTATTTATTCAATTACAACGCCGCCCCTCGACTTTATTGGCTGGGATTATTCAGCCTGTAATGTGGTTGGTGTTGTTTGGTGCGTTGTTCCAAAATGCACCTAAAGGTTTATTTGGCAGTACGACAAATTACGGACAGTTTTTAGCGGCTGGTGTCATCGTATTTACCGCCTTTGCTGGGGCTTTAAATGCTGGCTTACCTGTGATGTTTGACCGGGAATTCGGCTTTTTGAATCGCTTGTTAGTCGCTCCTTTAGCTTCCCGGTTTTCCATTGTCTTCGCTTCGGCAATCTTTATTGTCAGCCAAAGCTTACTGCAAGCAGCCGTAATAGTTGGTGCAGCAGCATTTCTCGGCGCAGGACTACCCGATGTAGCGGGATTGGGTGCGATCGCACTCATCGTATTTCTGTTAGCCTTGGGTGTAACAGCAATTTCTTTGGGTTTGGCTTTTGCCCTACCTGGACACATTGAATTAATTGCTGTAATTTTCGTCACTAACCTGCCCTTACTGTTTGCCAGCACAGCCTTAGCACCTTTATCTTTCATGCCCAAGTGGTTGCAAGTTGTCGCTACCCTCAACCCTCTGAGTTACGCCATTGAACCAATTCGCTATCTCTACACTCACAGTGAGTGGAGTTTAGGAAACGTAGTCATGCAAGCTCCTTGGGGTGATATTACCTTTGGTGGCGCATTATTAATCTTGTTCGGCTTTGCTGTAGTAGCTTTGTTGAGCATTCAGCCCCAACTTCGCCGAACTCTTGCATAAGATAAAAGCAGGATGGTGTGAAAGGAATCTATGCAAAAATCAATTTCAACAGTTACTAAACTTTTCTTAGCCAGCATCGCTGGTATTACCTTTGCTTCCCAGCCTAGCTTTGCTCAACTAGGCACTGTCGATGCTGGTGGCAATAATTCAGAGCAACAAAATAATCTCGACTTTAGCTCTGGCAATTTCAATATGTTTAACCTGATACATCAAGCCACCTTCGGCACTAGCTCATGGAATGCTAGTCAGCAAGGTGAACAACTTGATGAAGCAGCAAAAGCATTCCGAGAGAGGCAAAATCAAGCCATTGGCAATAATCAGCAGCAGGGACAGACACCCGCTATTTTGCCCATCATTATCAAGCCCAGCGTTACCCAACCAGTCGTTACACCCCCAGCCCAGTGATGAGTAATGAGTGCTGAGTCAGAAGTAAAAATACTACTCAGCACTCACCACTAATTAATTCAATCCCAAAGCAGCTAACACATCGCTAGCATGGGTGGATGTATTGACACTGGCATCAACATGAATGATTTTGCCATCAGGCCCGATAACGTAGGTGACACGCTTGGCATAACCACCACCATCAACATCATAAGCTTTGATGAGAGTTTGGTTGGTGTCAGCCAATAGAGGGAAATTCAGATTATATTTTTGAGTAAATGCCTGATGAGAAGCTTCATCATCAGCACTGACTCCAAACACAACTACATCTTTATTTTGATAATCTGCTTTGGCATCCCGGAAGCTACAAGCTTGCTTAGTGCAACCAGGGGTGTCATCTTTCGGGTAGAAATATAAAACAACAGTCTTTCCAGCAAAATCAGATAACGAGACGGTGTTACCGTTGGTATCTTTGACGGTAAATGCAGGTGCATCTGTACCAACCGCTAGAGGCATAATGAACCTTTCCTGTTTTAAATGTTTGATGACTCTGAAATTTTACAATAATTTACAATAATTAAATAACTTTATGAAACAACTAGAGGCGGGAGAGGAAGCAGAGGAAACAGAGGAAGAAATTCTTTCCCAGTCCCTTCCAGTCCCCAATACCCAAAACTATGTCTATTGTTGACTCTCAAAATTCCAAAATCCTCACCTATCCACCCAGCAGCGTAGCTAGAGCCGAGCGATCGCTGATTTGTTCTCCGTTCAAGCTAGAATTATTTGAAACCATGCGTCGCCAGAGTGTACCTTTAGGTGCGATCGCCTCCGAAAATGGTGTAAAAAATAGTTACAGTAAAAAACCACTCTCAGAATTGGCTTGCGATAACGCCTTGGGTTGGTTAATCGAAGTCGGTATATTAAGGCGCGAAGTTGACGGACAGGGTATTACAGATAGTTTTCGCCTCACACCTTTAGGACATCAAATCGTAGAAAAATACCAAAGTCAAAACTTACCTAATCCCTCATGGCGCGATCGCCTATATAATGCCATCACTCGCTGGTTGCGATCGCCATTTTAGAACTAACCACAAAAGAGTTAGGTTGAAGTATTTTCAGGGAAAGAAATCTTCAGAGAAACATCAACTTATGAATAAATTCTCTACCATATTCATCTAACTGCATGGGTGAGATTGTGCAACTGGGTTGCGTAGTTGATTCAATTTGAGGCAGAATTTCCGCCTTCGGATTAAGATAGTAGCTGCCCAACTTCTATATTATCCCCCAAATATCTCACCCAATCTTCTGAATAACTCAAAGTAGCTATGAAATCAATTATGGTAGTGGGGACAACCTCCCACGCAGGGAAATCACTGATAACTACAGCTATTTGTCGCATTTTGTCGCGGCGTGGTTGGCGAGTGGCTCCCTTTAAAGGACAAAATATGGCTTTAAATGCCTATGTTACAGGCAGTGGGGGAGAAATAGGCTACGCGCAAGCAGTCCAAGCTTGGGCGGCAGGGGTGATACCTTGGGTAGAAATGAATCCAATTTTGCTCAAACCCCAAGGTGATATGACATCCCAGGTAATCATCAAAGGGAAATATGTAGGTAAAGTGAATGCGGCTGACTACTATGAGCAATATTTTCAACTAGGTTGGCGAACCATTGAAGAATCACTACAGCATTTAAGCACAGAATTTGATTTAGTAGTTTGTGAAGGTGCGGGTAGCCCAGCAGAAATTAACCTCAAGCACCGAGACTTAACTAATATGCGGGTAGCAAAATATTTGAATGCCCCCACCATATTAGTAGTTGATATTGACCGTGGTGGTGCTTTTGCCCATGTAGTCGGTACCTTGGAATTATTAGATCCAGAAGAACGCCAATTAATTAAAGGTATAGTAATTAACAAATTCCGAGGACAGCGATCGCTCTTAGAACCGGGGATTAAATGGTTAGAAGAACGGATAAAAATACCTGTAATTGGTGTTATACCTTACCTGCAAGAAATTTTTCCCGCAGAAGATTCTCTAGATTTGTGGGAACGTAAAACATCGAAAACCCAGGGCGATGTTAACATCAGTGTGATCCGCTTACCCAGAATTTCTAACTTTACCGACTTTGACCCCCTAGAAGCAGAACCAACAGTTGCCGTAAAATACGTTAGTCTCAAGCAAGATTTAGGACACCCAGATGCAGTCATTATTCCTGGGACAAAAACCACAATTGCAGATTTAATACTGCTGCAAAAAAGCGGCATGGCAGAAGCCATACAAAACTATGCAGCTTCTGGGGGTACAGTTTTGGGAATTTGTGGCGGCTACCAAATACTAGGACAAATGATTGCTGATCCTGAAGGATTAGAAGGGCAAGCTGGTAGATTTACGGGTTTGAATCTCTTACCAATTAAAACAATCATTACAGGACAGAAAACTGCCCGTCAGCGTCAAGTTAGCTCAAATTTTCCGCAAATGGGCTTACCAGTTACCGGGTTTGAAATTCATCAGGGGCGATCGCGTGTTGAGTTACAAGCAGATAATCAAGCCTATCAACCTTTATTTGATGATGCTAACCTAGGCTTAGTGGATAGCTGTCAATCAGTTTGGGGTACATATCTCCACGGACTCTTTGATAATGGCCCTTGGCGACGTGCTTGGCTAAATCGGCTGCGTCAACAACGAGGCTTAAAATCATTACCCACAGGCGTGGCTAACTACCGAGAACAACGCGAACAAATGCTAGACAATCTCGCCACTGAAATTGAAAACCACCTAGACTTAAATCCCTTGTTATCCTAATTGGACTGTATTTCATGAATGTTCGTGTCCGCTTTTTACCAGATGATGTCACCGTTGATGCAGAAGTAGGAGAACCCCTATTAGATGTAGCTGAACGGGCTGGGGTGTTCATTCCTACTGGTTGCCTCATGGGAACTTGTCATGCTTGTACAGTAGAACTAGATGATGGAGATACCATCCAGGCTTGCATTACATCTGTACCACCCCAAAACCCAGAATTAACCATCAATTTATTCAGTGATCCTACTTGGTAATTTTTCTCAACTCGCAGCAAACCCTCAGCGTACCTCTGCGCTTACCTCCGCGCTCCTCTGCGTTTAAATTTCCACTGAGAAAATTGTGGTAATTAGTGAGAGGGTTGGGTCTGATACTTTAACCCAACCCTCAAAATTATCCTGATTCCGAGTCAACTAATTCGCTGTTTGCTTGAGAGCATATTCCCGAAATCTCTCTAAATCTTCCTGAATTGTCGATTCCACGGCTCGCCCCAAAAACAGGTTATCCATAATTTTGCCAAGAATACCGGGAATAGCATAAGAAACGGTCATCTTGACAATACTGCTACCGTGGCGATCATAAAAGCGGATAGCTCCCTGATTAGGCAACCCATCCACTGATTCCCATTGAATGATTTGATGGGGAACTACCTTGAGAATGCGAGATTTCCAGGTAAATTCTAAACCACCAGTATTCAGTTTCCAAAGGGAAATGTCGGGATTTTCTGGTGGCACCTTGACTGAATCAATCCACTTCATCCATTTGGGCATTTGTTCCAAGTCAGCCCATAGACTCCAAACTAAATCTATGGGTGCTTCTACTTCTATCTGTACGCTATGTTCTAGCCAGTTAGCCATTACTTTTTGGTGTTGAGATTTGGTTGGGTTAGTAGCTCTAACTCTATTGTTTAATATTTTCCAGAATGGCTTTTGCTGCCCGTCGTCCTGAAATTGTCGCTCCTTCCATGCTGTCGATGTAGTCTTGTTGAGTGTAACTACCTGCGAGGAAGAAGTTAGGTACTGGGGTTTTTTGGTTAGGACGATACAAATCCATTCCTGGTGCTTCTCGGTAGAGAGACTGAGCTAGTTTCACCACGCTATACCAAGTCATGTTTAATTCCCGTGATGAGGGGAATAATTCATGCACTTGTTTAAGGACGTGTTGGGCGATCGCTTCGTTACTTTCTTTAATAAATGGATCTCCCGGTGTCAGCACTAACTGTAACAATGACCCTTGTCCCGGCCGATAATAATCACTGGGGCTAGTTAAAGCCAAATCAGCAAAACAAGAAAAGTCAGCATCAGCAGTATAAAGCAAGTTATCTATGCCCACCGCATGATCCAGTTGTTGACGCTGCTGGGCATCTTGCAGTTCTGTCACCCAACCATCAAATCTTAACTGTACAGTAGCAACTGGTACTGCATCTAATTTATATATATTGTCGAATTCTGACCACTTACGCCATTCCTGTGGCAAAATCCGTTGAATTCCTGGCACATCGCAAGCGCAAACGTAAGCATCAGCTGTAATTAATTCTGTAGTCTCCCCTTGGGCAACTACTATGCCAGTTACGTGAGTTTTTCCCTCTACTTCCGTAAACTGAATTTCCCGGACTTGGCGACGAGTATAAACTTTTGTGCCTCTAGCTTCTAAATATTTCAGGATGGGTTTGTGTAGATATTCGTCGGGGGAACCTTCCAACATTCGCAGTACAGACGCTTCGCTTCTGACTGCGAAGAATTGGAAGATGGTTAACATACAACGGGCAGAAATGTTTTCACAGTCAATAAATCCCAAAGCGTAAGCGATAGGATTCCACATTCTTTTGATACTGCCCTGACTGCCGCCGTGGCTGCGGAACCAATCCGCAAAACTTATTTTATCTAAGTCGCGGATGGTTTTCATCGCTCCTTCAAAGTCTACTAACCCCCGAACAATGGGGCTAGTACCGAGAGCGATCGCATTTTGGACTTTATCTTGTAAAGAGAGTTGAGAAGTCGTAAAAAATGCTTTCAACCCATTAAAAGGCGCGCCCGTAAAAAAGCGAAAATCTAAAGCACCAGTACGCCCGCCTTTGTTGATAAAAGTGTGGGTATGTTCTTTGAGGCGTAAATGGGAAAACGCTCCCACTTTTTGCATTAGCTCAAACAGTTGGTAGTAGCACCCAAAAAATACGTGCAATCCCATTTCTAGATGATTGCCATCGCTATCAACCCAACTGCCAACTTTACCCCCAACAAACGGACGGGACTCAAAAATCTGGACTTCACAGCCAGCATCAGCTAAATCCATTGCGGTTGCTAGCCCAGCCAATCCCGCACCTACAATTGCAACGCGCATTCCGTTCTTCCTTATCAGTTTCTTTACAAATTGTAACTGGGTTGGTGTCGGAATTTGCTACTGATATCTCGTAACCCTGTATTTACAGGGACGGCAAAGTTATGCGCCTGATGCTCAATCTACTTGTCTTACTGCTACACAAAGCTTGGCTAAACTTATTTGAGTCTCACCATTCCTCTAGAAATGAATCACTTCTAGAGACAATCTTGTTAGTCAAAGCAGACTAAAAAGCATGAGTAAGTCTTTATTCACAAGTCAAAAGTTGTGCAGCCATGACATCAAAACACCTCCTATCTACATACCTATTTGTTTTCATCTGATATCGGTAAGCTTCTAATCAGTTCGCGAATCACATCAGTTGCTGGTCTACCTGTCTGTTGACAATATTTTTCCAGCTTTTCTGCTTCTTGTGCTGCTAAATTAACGGTGATGCGTTTAACGGCCCATTTTTTATTAGTCATTATCATGCTATTTGCTGTGTATTGACATCATCAAAAAACAACTAACTTGAAGATGAAGACGATAAGATTAACAGAATTTGCCGCAAGAAACAAGTGATACCGTTCATACGTAAAATCTTTCTTTTGTGAAGTTTTGCCGGTTTTTTCAAGGAAATAGAATAACTCTCTACGAATGTCACGAGTTTAATCGTACAGACTCCCTATTTAACGGGATGACTTTTGTCGTATGATTTTTAAGTCTGACTATATAAACTTAAGCAATGAATTTTAGCTAATTAGTTTGCATATCATCTATCTCTCCCAAGTTTTTGCTGTTCCCAAGCTGGTGGATTGTGATTCTCTCAAATCATATAGAGACACTGGAATAGAAACATATTCTAGAAGTCATTCCTTAAAAGTAAATCCCAACAGAGCGATTACTCAGTTGGCTGGTAGTGTCTAATCTGCATATCCCCCTCATCGATGACTGCTTCTGAGTAAATACTGTTTGCTGCTTCTTGGGCGATTTTTTATCAGTTTAGACAACTGATTATAGCTCTGCATCCAGGTACTATTTAAAACTGACAAACTCATTGGAACACAATGTTTTGCACTTAGATAGCCATGATGAGTTTTTTTAGCTTTTGTTCCTGTTGTTTTGGCAAATTTCTGCGGATTTTTGAGGAATTCGCGTTGATTAAATTGCATCAGTATGAAGATAGCCAAAAAAAGACTAAAAATCTCTTCGTCTTTGCTGGCTATTCCCTAGTAGATGCTCAACCATAATTGTCAGTTACTTGTGCAACTAAAGTTAAATGGTTGACTTTATTTATTTATCTATAACTAGCTGCCGAATATCGCCATTCACTTTCATCATTAAATTCAGAAATTAGAAAAATCCAGTATCATGGTTTTAGGTGGTTGTTATATAGCTATTATAGCCATAATTTTTGGGCTTGAGAAAATATTTATGAACAGAGAAAATTGTAATTTGTGGGAATTTGCTCCGTAAATATCCAGATAAAAAGAGTTATTTTTATCTAAATTTCACAAATTCTTAGTTTAATCATCTCAGTTTCCGGTTAAATACTGAATATAAATTTATGAGTAGTTTAAAATTAGCTACTGACTGAGATATTTCTGAAGCAGTTCAGTTACTATCTAGCTACTGAAGTTACCCAAATAATTGGCAAAAATAACTAGAAAATGGGTAAGTTTATGAAAATTTTATGAAGTCATTAGATGATTAAATGGCCTATGTATTGAGGAAATAGTGTTGATTTTTGGGGAAAAATAATCAATCCTCCCACATCTATCACTCAGGGTGACAGATATTAGTCATATAACTAAGGCTAAAGCTGCTTGTGGGACTGAAATCAACTTGTAGGCCGCGTCAAACTTACGTGATATATACCGCGTAAGTAGTTTTTCAGAGCATACAGTAACTATAAGGACAGTGATAGCGGCTAAGAGTCAGTTAGCCGCTATCACAGATGAGGTAATTAAATTTAGCGATCGCTTTCCCCCGCATCCTATTCTGTTTCAAATTGGGGCATGAGTTGGAAAGTACCAATACCTAAATCTTTGGGGGAGAGCGATCGCGTCTCAAATAAAGCCATCATATCTCGCAATTGGGGATTGCCACGAGCCGCACCTGTCAAACCTTTGGCAATAATTAAACCACAATAACCCTTGGTATTCTTACAACGTTGATTCCATTTTTTTCTGGCTCCTATATGCACAGGATCATCGTCTAAGAATTCGCCAAACAAGAACAATTCACCATTGTGAGTTTGTAATAAACCTAAGTCGTAGCGATCGCCATCAAAAGGATCTGTCCCTGGATTAAAGCAAATCGCTTTTAACCCCCCAGCCGCTTCCAGATTTTCGATCACAGTCTTAGCCTTGGGGCGGGAAGTTTGGATTAATACCACTGGCAAGCCATCCCCCACTTGTTCAATGTCACCGACTGGATGATAATTCACACTTTCACGCAAATACTCCAGCATTTCCCAAGAAATCACGCCCAAGCTGAGAAAAGAGTCTTCTGGGATTAAGTCATCTCGCAAAGAATGAAACAGGGTTGAGCCTACACCATCAAGTTCTGACTCTGCCCCTTCCACCTCTGCCATCTCCTCTAATTCTGCTGCGAGTTCTGGCATGGTGGAGATAGTCACAGCCACCGATTTTGTAGATTCCTTGGGTTTAGGTAGAGAAATACGATAGCGATGACTGAGGCTAGGAAATTCGTCACTATACAGTTGA
This sequence comes from Anabaena sp. 4-3, assembly GCF_001597745.1. Lineage (GTDB taxonomy): Bacteria > Cyanobacteriota > Cyanobacteriia > Cyanobacteriales > Nostocaceae > Trichormus. The sequence goes on from NZ_LUHJ01000061.1 coordinate 340,084, forward strand.
CTACCGTGATCACGAATAAAGCGACAAATACTTTCTAAAGCCAGGAACATCACCTGGGCTTCTTCTTCATAGAGAACAGCACGTAGACCTTCTAAGGGGTGGATATTACCGAAATTTGGCGTAATTTCAGATACATCTGTATCTGCTAAATCATCAAATTCATCCTCATCATCAAAATCATCCTCACGTTCAAAAGTGAGAAACAAACAATCTTGCTTGAGAAAAGCTTCTTCTAAATGCGCTGGCGATTCGCCATCCTGTAAAACTGCCGACCGAAATCGTTTGAGGGAATCTTCGGAGCGATATAACAAAATGCCATACTCCATCCCCAGCATACCCATTATGGAGGCGTAGAGTGTGCCTACATCCCACTTATTAATTTCTATTGACAAAATTTGCTGTTCTTGTATGAATTCCCAAGGAGCAGTTTGCCAAATAGCTAATGCTTTATCTTCTAAAGCCTGGGCGTACTGTGGCGGTAAATCAGGGGTTTGACTGTCGATAATTTCGGCAAAAGAGCGAAATAATTCATCAATCAACGGTAATTCGGGAACATAGTCAATGGCGATATCTAAATCTTGCAGGACACCACGCAAGTAAAACTGGATTTCCCGATCCCTGACCACAATTCTTTGGGGTCGTGCTGGTTTAGCTGGACTGTGGGGGTTTTCCATTGCTCGCATCAGTGTGCGAACAATTGCTTCAGGGCCAGCGTCAGGAGATATTACGTCCATTCCCCGGACAATACCTTGTGAGCCATCTACCCAAAGAATACATTCGCCCTTGGCCTCTGAGTTGGTAGTTTCGGCAGCTGATAACAACGGACGGCGATCGCCCTCCCATATAGAAGGAATTTGGGTTAATTTCTTCAGCCGACGACTGGTAGAGCGATTCAAACTTGTCATAGAGTAAAATTAATCAAAAGAAGCAATTTAGGAGTAACCTGGTGGGAACGGCTAGCCAAGAAGCAAATTTTCCTAGCTTGACCTGAAATTGGTTGCGACTCAGGTTGCCACAGGGATGGATCTTTAAAAATACCGAATCTATAAACATACCGAGTCTCTCAATTCTAGAATAAAAATCTTTCAGTGCTTTGGCGCGAGTGTTGACAATTTCGCAATTAGCAACATCATTCTCGCTAGAATAAGTACAAAAACGCCAAACCAACCCACGGCAATCACCAGCCCCAAACAGGGTATCTTAGACTACTTAAGGAGTTGAAAACAAAATGACACAAGCAACCCAACCTCAACAACGCGGTATACAGTTGAGTGAAGCAGCTCTACGCCAAGTCAAGACTCTCCAACAGAAGCAAGGCTCAGACTTATGCTTACGGGTAGGAGTGCGCCAAGGTGGCTGCTCTGGGATGTCTTATATGATGGACTTTGAACAAGAAAGTAAAATCACTTCCCAGGATGAAGTTTTTGATTACGATGGCTTCAAAATTGTCTGCGATAAAAAGAGCCTACTATATCTTTATGGCTTAATGCTCGACTATAGCGATGCCATGATTGGCGGGGGTTTCCAATTCACTAACCCTAATGCTAACCAAACCTGTGGTTGTGGTAAGTCCTTTGGTGTATAGTCAACTGTCCACAGTTAAGAGTTTGCAGTCAATTTTGGCGGAATTTTTGACTGTAGACTCTTGACTTATGCCTAGTATTGACTATTGACTATTGACTATTGACTATTGATGAATATTGTATGACTCAAACAGTAGAATCCTTGTTTGATACAGGTTTGGAACGTTATAAAGCCGGAGAACCGGCGGCTGATTTAATTCCTGTGTTTAAGGAAGTGTGCGATCGCTCCCCTAAAGCCAGTGCTGCTTGGATTTGTTTAGCGTGGTTGTACCTACTGGAAAATAAACCCAACTTAGCCCTGAAAGCTGCCCAAAAAGCAGTCAAGTTAAATCCACAAGACCCCCAAGCCAGAGTCAATCTCGCTATAGCTATGCTGGAAACCAAAGAAAAAGGTGTGCGCCAACATATTGATATTGCACAGCAATTAATCACCATCAATCCAGAATGGCAGGAGGAAGTGCAAAATAGTATTGCAGATGGTTTCAGCCGTAAACCAGATTGGCAAAGTTTAGCAAAAGTTAAAGGCTGGTTGTTTGGGGAGTAGAGGATAGGGGTTAGGGGGACAAATCAATGCAAAATTCAAAATACCCTGCGGGAACGCCAAAGGCGTACAAAATTCAAAATTAAATAAATAAATTTTCCACAGAATTCTTGACTTTTGACTTGTTTATACCCAGTCCCCAGTCCCCAATACCTGATGAATTATGAAAGATAAACTCTTAAACTGGCTGAATTTGATTTTAGTCGCGGATGTATTTTTGGTGTTGTTTGGCTTTGCTTGGTTTGCGATCGCAGTTATGGGTGATGCAGCCGGAGTCAATCTCGGTCTGGATTTGTGGCACAAACTCTGGCAACCTGTGTTTAACCCGGCTATTGGTATCCTCATGGGCGGTGCGCTGCTGAGTGGGTTAATCAGTTGGGTATCCAAAAAGTTTCTTTCTAGTCAGTAGTCATTAGGCATTGACAAGAAATAGATCCCCGACTTCTTTGAGAAGTCGGGGATCTGGTTATGCGCGACACAAATATCACTTGCCGAACCACCGCAGAATTTGCCACAATAAAGCCAAATTCCCTGCTACTAAGTCAAAAATCATGCCTAGCAATGGTGACATCCTACGTAACCGCTATCAAATCATCAAGCTCCTGGGAAGTGGTGGATTCGGTGACACCTATTTAGCTGAAGATTTGGGAATACCTATTAATCCTAAGCCTAAGTGCGTGGTTAAGCGGCTGAAAACTCACAACCTCACAGCCGAGCAATTAGATTGGGTGAAAAACTCCTTTGAGCAGGAAGCGGTAGCTTTGTACACATTGGGTAATCTTCACCCCCAAATTCCCAAGTTATCAGAATATTTTCAGGTAGGGAATGAATTTTATTTAGTCCAAGAGTTTATTGACGGGTATGATTTAACAAAACTCATTACCCTTGGGAAAAAACTCTCTGAAACAGAAGTTATCCAGCTTTTAGCAGAAATTTTAGAAGTGTTGGCTGTTGTCCACCAACAGAATATGATTCACCGGGATATCAGCCCCAAGAATATCATGCGTCGTCGTCTGGATGGGAAAATCATGTTGATAGACTTTGGCGCAGTCAAGCAGATAGTATTTCAGAAGTCTGGGCAAACTAGCTTGACTATGGGGGTAGGGACACCTGGTTTTATGCCTTTAGAACAATTTAATGGTAAACCGAAATTAGCCAGTGATGTCTACGCCGTCGGGATGGTGGGTATTCAAGCACTCACAGGTATACCACCACATTTATTAGAAGATGATGAAGATGGTGAAGTAATTTGGCAAAAGCACGTCAGTATTGATCAGCGATTTGCACAAATATTGAACAAAATGATCAGTCGTCGTGTGGCTCAACGTTACCAAAATGCAGCAGAAGCTTTACAAGCCATACGCTTATTAAATCAACCTCTTGCTCCCACAATTCTCAAACCAACCCTACCCCTCAAAAGTTTTTCTTTTGAAGTGGTAACGGTAAATGCAAGCGGAAACATCACCAACCGCCGCAAGCAGGAAGCAAAATATTTTGCAGAAGACTTGGGGAAGGGTGTCACCTTGGAAATGGTGCAGATACCAGGGGGAACTTTTATGATGGGTTCACCGGAAAGCGAAAAAGACCGACGTTCAAATGAAAGTCCTCAGCATCAGGTGACAGTTCCCGGTTTCTTCATGGGGAAATATCCAGTCACCCAAGCACAGTATCAAGCAATGATGGGGAAAAATCCTTCTTATTTCAAAGGTGATAACAGACCTGTAGAAACAGTGAGTTGGGATGATGCGGTAGAATTCTGTAAAAAACTGAGTCAGAAGACAGGAAAAACCTACAGACTACCCAGCGAAGCCGAATGGGAATATGCTTGTCGAGCAGGAACAACCACGCCGTTTTATTTTGGCGAAACCATCACCACAGATTTAGTTAATTACGATGGTAACTATACCTACGGTGCTGCACCCAAAGGTAAATATCGTCAACAAACAACAGATGTAGGAATTTTTCCGCCGAACTCTTGCGGTTTATATGATATGTGTGGTAATGTATGGCAGTGGTGTCAAGATATATATAATAGTAGTTACCAAGGTGCGCCGACAGATGGTAGTGCGTGGTTAACAGGTAGAGATAATAACTCAAGGCTGCTGCGTGGCGGTTCTTGGCTCAACCATGCTAGGAGTTGCCGTTCTGCCTTTCGCTTTAGCTATGCGCGCCACTATCGTCCCTTCGATGTTGGTTGTCGGGTGGTGGGTGTGGCGGTGGACTGAGGATTCCTTACCCTTTACACTTCTTATTATTTTCCCTTCTTTTCTTATTCCGCCTGACGGCGGATCGAAATTTTTTCAAAATCTGGTGTCTTGATATTGAGAATATTATACGCTTCATTCTGGAAATTTGTCAACTAAACCGAGTGGCGGTGAAAGATGGTAGGGGTGGGAGCAATGCTCATCTGAAGGAGAATCAGCCCAAATTTATATGACTTACGCAATATTTCACCAAACCCCTGATGATTACGTAGGGGTAATACCCTACGGAAAGCCTTCGGCTACATGAATTACCCCTACTGACGTGGCAAGCTTAAAATGTTGCATTAAAACTCTCTTGTGGGATGGGCATCTTGCCCGTCCGGTGCGGGCAAGATGCGCCCACACCACAAGAACTATATTTCTGCACTACTTTAGCCTTGCCACGCCAATACTTTCATGATGTTTTGGGTAAGTCCTGATTTACTTCAAAATTTCTTTGAGTGCTGGTTCTAAATTCGGGTATTGATACTGAAAACCAGACTCTAAGGTGCGTTTGGGTAAGACTTGCTGACCTTCTAATACTACACGCGCACCGTCTCCCAACATGGCTTCTAATGCAAAGCCAGGAACAGGTAGCCAAGAAGGACGATTCATGACTTTACCCATTGTTTGGCTTAAATCATTCATCCGTACAGGATTAGGGGCAGTAGCGTTATATACGCCTTCCATTTGGGGATTTGTTAAGGCTTGAATAATCAAGTTTACCACATCTTCTAGGTGAATCCAAGAAAACCACTGTCTACCGCTACCAATAGGGCCGCCAGCAAACAGTTTAAACGGGGTAATCATTTTACCCAAAGCACCACCTAAACCCAACACAATACCGAAGCGTAAAATTACTAAGCGGACACCAGCTTGTTTGACTTTTTCGGCTTCTGCTTCCCAAGCTTGGCAAACTTGAGCCAGAAAATCATTGCCTGGGGTGCTACTTTCATCAAAGGTAGCTGTTTCACTCGTACCATAATAGCCAATGGCAGAGGTATTAACTAACACTCTAGGCTTGGGGTTAGCTTTAGCTATGGCTTCGACTATTTTTTGTGTGCCTAATTTCCGACTGTTGAGAATTTCTTGTTCTTGTTGTGGTGTCCAGCGTTTTTCGGCTATTGGTTCTCCGGCTAAATGTACCACACCATCACACCCGGCAATTGTATCTTGCCAAGCACCGGATGTAGTGGGTGTATAGGCAACAATTTCTACATTGCTAAAAGCTTCTGCTGGAAACACTTTGCGAGCAGAAGCGGTGTTACGGGTTAATACTATTATTTGATGACCGTCTTTGTGGAGTCTTGCTACTAATTCACTACCTACAAATCCTGTTGCACCAGTAATTGCTATTTTCATCATGCACCTCAGCTTAACCCTTATTTTAAAGTTTTTTATCAAATTTTAAACTTATGTTGCACTATTGGGCATTGGGAAATGGGCATTGGGCATGAGGAATAGGACTATGCTGTTTACTTTTGGCGTTTAGTAGTAAAGATGGTGGTAAACATCATTAACATCCCACCAACCAGGATAATGGCTGCTAGTCCTCCTGTCACCCAGTCCAGTAGATTTTGATTTTCCATCAATGATTCCATAGTTCAGTAGTCCATAGTCAATAGTCCATAGTCAATAGTTTATAAGCTAATGACTAATGACTAATGACTAATGACTAATTTAAAAATCTACTCCGCGTTTGAGTTCTACACCGTGGTTAGCATAGTGTTTGTGACAGTAAACTTCTGAGTGAACGCTAGCTAAGTCAAAGTAGGCGGGGTGATTTTGGCATCGTCCGGTAATAATCACCTCGGTGTCGCGGGGTTTGCGAAGTAAAGCTTCAACTATGGGTTCAACGGGTAATAGTTCTAAGTCAACGGTGGGATTTAGTTCATCGAGGATGATGGTTTTGTAAAGTCCAGATGCGATCGCAGTTTTGGCAATTTCCCAACCACGTTCCGCTTCTACATAGTCTAATTCTTGCCGAGAATTGCGCCAGACTATGGCATCTCGACCGCAGCGTTGATGATCGACGACTTCAGGATATGATTGTCGCAAGGCGGCGATCGCTGCATCTTCTGTGTAACCGCTACCACCTTTGAGCCACTGCATAATCAATACACGGGTAGAACCAGGATGGTTGATACCTCTACCAATGGCTTGTAAGGCTTTACCTAAAGCACTGGTGGATTTTCCTTTACCTGCACCTGTATAAATTTCAATCCCGTTAATCAAGAGTTCTTGGGCTTTGGCGTGGTGTTGCGGTTTCATTTCGGAATGCAAATCCGCAATATCTAGTAATTGTTGCGGTGCAGCGCGTCCGGTGGCGATGATTTCTAACTCTTGGGGTTTAGATTTAAGTGTCCGTACTACTTCATCAACTGAGAGTAAACCTAAATCTAGAACGGGGTTAAGTTCATCCAAGACGACGACGGAATATAAACCAGAGGCGATCGCACCTTTGGCAACATCCCAACCTCGTGCAGCTTCGGCGCGATCGTAGGCTGTAATTTCTTCTGGGCCGAAAAATTCGGCTCTCCCTGTCCGTACTTGATCGATTAAATGAGGAAAACCGCGTTGTAAAGCAGCGATCGCCCCATCTTCATCATAATCCCGTTCTGGCCCTTTTAAAAAGCGCAGTAGTAAAACTCGGTTGTAATTACTCTGTGTATTGATTCCTAAGCCAATTGAGCGCAAAACCACGCCTAAAGCCGCTTGGGATTTTCCTTTACCCAAGCCATCATATACGTGTATTTGGCCAGTAAGCCGTTCTGAACGCACTTGCGCTGTGCGAATACCGATGCCGTTCCTTGTCATCTGTTGAAAAGCTATAACGTGGCAGTCTCTCATCTTACCGGAGGTGCTGCACAATCAGCCAGCATATCCAGTTGTACTCTTTGTGCGTGTGTGGGTATTTTAAGGATAAATTAGGGTATACTGACACACCAAGATAGCAAGCAGCACAGTCAGATAAATACCCCTAGTTTTCTCAATAGTACAGCTATCCTCTTTATAGTTTATCTTGGCTTTTGTATTTTTATGTTTGACGATTTGATTCTGCCTAGAATTTGGCCTATTGGTTTAATTTTGTTTAACTTTCTCTTTTTCTTGATTGCTATTCCCATTGAGGCTTATGTTTATCATAAAAGATTAAATTTTGATAAAAAAACCAGTGTATTTTATGCCATCGCTGTCAATCTCTTTTCTGGTGTTTTTGGTTGGCTATTATTCTTTTTTGTAGAACCTAGATTACCAATTCAGCTTCAAACCGAACTCATAAACTTTGTTTTTTTTAATAGCTTAAAATCAACTAACACACAAGGTGTATTAATTTTTACTACAATTACGATTTTCTTCTTTACCTTCTTAGTGAAGTTTTTTCTGTTAAGGTTTTTTGTGTTTCTCCTCAATGAAGATTTTACTAAAAAGCGAGAAGAACAACCAACATCTCCCCGTGCTAGATTGCGCTTCTTAACTAAAGCTCAATTCCAAAATACCAATTTAGTTACTACTACTATCATAGCTAATTCATTGAGTTACACTGCTATTACTATAGTTCTAGTGTTACGTAATAGGTAAAAATGTTTATCTTTTGCTCAAGGGTATCTCCATGAACTCATTTATCAAAGATATTTTCGGGATATTTAAAATATTTGAAGATGTTTACGCGCGCATCAAAAAGATATTAATTCCACCTAAAGCTTACTCCTGGCAAACCTTAATGTATTTAAGTGTTTTTTCCTGGGCATTATCTTATTTTGCCATAGGTTATGTCAGGGATATAATAGCATTGTGTGGCTGGTTATTTTTAATTGCGGGTACAGCTTGGTATACTACTGATGATCCTGTGAAAGTACCTGGAACTTATATGCCTCTAGGCGCAGTAATTACAGGGTTTTTAGTCAGTGTATTTGCCTTGGGAAATCAAGAAACTGGAATTACACCAATAGCAATTGTTTTTTGGCCGACAATAGCAGCATTAATTACAGCTATTCCTGAATTTATTGAAGGTAATGATATTGATTCTAAAGCGCGAGTTCCTAAACCAGAATCACGGCAAAAAATTATTATTTTAGTTGGTAGCTGTATGATTATTAGCTGCTGGCTTCAGTTTTATTTTGTTATGGATAAATGGTTACAGCAATATCCGAGTGTACTGGCTGATGATTTTCGGCGTAGTACCTTTGTAATTATCAGTGAAAAATCAGAAGAAATCCCAAAAAATGGCGTTTTGATTCTGAATAGACTGCAACCATTAGTAGAAGAACAAATAGCTGATAAACGTTGGTCAGAAGTTGAAAGATGGTTGCTAGAGGCAAATGTCAGATTAGCACAATTAGGTAAGCAAGTTTTAGAGCAAAATTTAGCCCAATATCAAGAAAAAGAAGTATGGCGTATTGAACCACGCGTAGTTAACACTAAGGCTGGGTATAGATTAGATTTATTAAGTATCTGGCTAGGGCCAAGTTCTAATGCCAATGGGTATTATTTGAAAAAATCATGCCAAATCGAACCAGTGGCTATAAGTACAGGCAATCGACGTACAAGTAATAGATTACCGGAAGATAAACCTACTGTAGCAGAAATCGATTGCGATCGCTTAAGTCAATTGATTCCAGGTGCGCCACCACCGCAGCAGTAGGTAATAGGGAATGGGGGAGATGAGGCAGAAAACTAATGACTAATAACTAATGACTAATGACTAATAACTAATAACTAATAACTATGACGAGAACTTTTGTAATTGCCAAAAATGTCTTTCAGGAAGTGATACGCGATCGCATCCTCTATATTATCGGTTTTTATGCTCTACTCTTAGCTGTGGCTATCCGCGCTTTCCCTGAGTATGCAGCTAGTACCGAAGACAAAATGTTTTTAGATTTCGGTTTGGCGGCAATGAGTGCTATTAGTCTAATTGTGACTATATTTATCGGTACTGGACTTGTTAACAAAGAAATCGAAAAACGCACGATTCTATTATTAATTGCTAAACCTGTCAGCCGTGGGGAATTTATCGCAGGTAAGTTTTTGGGTTTATCGTCGGTTTTGGTTGTCTTACTTGCTAGTATGACAGCTATTTATATTCTGTTTTTGCAGTTTGGTAATATCGCTTATTCCATCACCAGCATTTTAATTGCATCGGTGTTTTTATGCTTGCAATTAGCTTTGATGGCTGCTGTGGCTATCACTTTTGGTGTATTTACTAGCTCTTTGTTAGCTGTATCTTTAACCTTTGCTGTATATTTAATGGGGAATATTACTGAGAATTTAGTACAACTGAGTCGGATGAGTCGCAATCCTGTAATGGAACGAATTACTAATATTTTGTATCTGATATTGCCAGATTTATCGCGACTAGATTTAAAAAATGATGCGGTTTATGGTTTGCAAGCAATACCGAATGCTACTACATTGATTGCCAATGCTGGTTATGGCTTAGTTTATATGATTATGTTGTTAGCGATCGCAATTTTTATTTTCTCACGTCGGGAATTTTAAAGGCTGAAAATCATACCAAGCTTATGTAATTTTATTCAAGCACATCAGGGCGGGCTTTCCTGCCCACCCTACAAGATTTATTTTCTACGTTAGGAATATATCCTAGTGCATCATTGAACAATGGCTATTTGAGGGTTGTGAATTTTGCCATCTGGCATAATTGTATTCCGCAACTTAGCAAAAATAATTTTGGTGTCTCGCAGGGTTGCATCACTCAAGTTAGCCTGGGTTAAATTTGTCCATGTCAAGTCAGCAGCAGTTAAGTTTACCTGAGTTAAATCAGCTTCGAGTAGGTTAGCCCCGCATAACTTGGTGGCTGTGAGATTGGCTTGAGTTAAATTAGCTTCAATTAATGATGCTTCTATTAACTTAGCCTGACTTAAGTTGCTTTCCCTCAAATCAGTCTCACATAAAGAAGCACCCCAGAAATTTGTACCACAACATTGCGATCGCCACAAAAAAGCTCCGCATAAATTTGCAAATGTTAAATCAGCATCATTTAAATTAACTTCTGATAACGAAGCTTCATCTAACTTAGCTTCACGCAAATTAGCTTGCTTTAAATTCGCACCGTTGAGGTTAGCACCTGTCAAGATACAACCGCATAAATTAGCGTAGCTTAAATCAGCACCAATCAAATTAATCCCAGTTAAATCTACCCCGGCTAAATCAATACCGCTTAAATCACAGCCACTAAAATCTCGACGCTGACAAAATTTGTCTTTGATTTGACTCAATACTGATTCTTGTTTGTCAGCAAAATTCTTCATTGTGTTTACCTCAAAGTGTCAATGTTTACAAAAATCAGTTATTAAACTTGCTGTTTACCGAGATGACACCCACAAAAAAAAGTCAGTCTTACACTCAAAAAAATCCCAAGTGATTAAAAAATTTGGCAGTACGAAAAATTATCCTTGACAAGCTATTTTAGCGACATACAACGCTGATTTAAGTCAGGAAAAATTGATAATGTCAAAGAATTATATACTGAGAAATCATTTAATTAATGCAGTATACAATTTTTAGCAGCTTGCAAGCGGTTAATTTGGCAAACCTTTGAAATATCAAAGCTGCGTGTAATTATTACTTGTATTGAAAAAAATAATTTTTACTTAAAATCTTTCTTGAGAGGGATTTATTTTTTGTGGAAATAAGTTATTAGTCCTACAAAAATTCTAGTAGCTGATAAAACATTAAAAAAACGTGAATTCGATGAACCTCTCCCCAACCCCTCTCCGACGCGGAGAGGGGCTAAAATCTGCTGAGGTTTCAACGAAAAATAAAGCTTTGAAAGCCTCTCTCCTTGTAGGGGAGAGGTTTGGAGAGGGGTTTTTCAATTCGTCGAACTCACATTAAAGAAGACAGGAAAATATCTAGAGACGGTTGTTTATTCTTCTTCCCAGGTTTGTAATTGCCAATAAACAAGTACAAGAGTAATGCCTAACAGCACTGTAGCGGCTGCGGCTGCATAACCAAAATCGAATTGAGCAAAAGCTTCTTGATAAATATAATACACGAGTAAATTCGTAGTATTCAGGGGGCCGCCACCTGTGACTACATAAACTGTTTCAAAACTGCGTAAGGTAAAAATAGAGGTGGTAATTGTGGCAAAAATTAAAGTCGGTCGCAAACCGGGTAAAGTAATATGCCAAAATTGTTGCCAACCGTTAGCACCGTCGAGTTCTGCGGCTTCGTAGCGACTGGGGGGAATAGTCTGTAAACCAGCCAAAAACACCACCATATTAAAACCCAGTTGCTTCCAAATAGTCATAATAATTATTACAGGCATTGCCCAAAATGTATCTCCCAACCAAGAAATTGGCGCAATACCAAATAAATTTAACAATTCATTGACGGGGCCTGATGTTTGAAATAACCAACGAAATCCTAAACCGGCGGCTACTAGAGAAATAATAGAAGGTAAAAAATAGGCACTGCGGAGAAAACCGCGCAAGGCTAGAGAACGATTTAATAAAGCTGCCAAACCGATGGGAATAACTAAACTCGGAATTAAACTGGCAAGGGTAAAATAAACTGTGTTGCCGATAACTTGCCAAAAATCAGGGTTGAGGATTAAACGCCAATAGTTTTTCAAACCTACCCAATAAGTACCTCTAGAGGTGAAACTCCCAGCAGTAAAGCTGAGGTAACACAAATAGGCAATCGGCCAAATCACAAATAAACCTAACAAAATTAGGGCAGGTGTGAGAAAAGTCCAGGCGGCAAATGTATCATTGTCTAACCATGAGTTGGTGTATTTTTTTGGCATGAGCATTTTCCTCTTGGCGATTTAGCTACTGTATTGACAGCTTTGTAATTTTGAGTTTTGATTTTTGAATTGTTGAATTGCTTATGAACCTCCGCCTTGATTCTACTTTGAGCCTTGTTTCTCCCAGCGTTAATACTCATCACCTAGCTCAAGACGCTCCTTTAAAATTGGGGATAATGGCTTCTGGTAGTGGCAGTAATTTTGAAGCAGTTGCTCAAGCGATCGCTGATAAACAACTTAATGCCCAAATTCAAGTTTTAATTTACAATAATCCCCAGGCTAAAGTCGCAACTAGAGCCGCCGACAAGGGCGTAAAGGCGGTTTTGTTGAATCACCGCGAATATAAAAGCCGTGAATCTTTTGATCAGGAAATTGTCAATACTTTACAGCAATATGATGTAGATTGGATAGTTTTAGCGGGTTGGATGCGTGTTGTGACATCTGTTTTGATTGATGCTTTTCCCAATAAAATTATTAATATTCACCCCAGCCTATTACCTAGTTTCAAAGGCATTCACGCTGTTGAACAAGCTTTGCAAGCTGGGGTAAAAATTACTGGTTGCACAGTGCATTTAGTTTGTTTAGAAGTTGATAGCGGCCCGATATTAGTGCAAGCAGCCGTGCCAATACTACCAGACGACACAGCCGAAACCCTCCACGCCAGAATTCAAGTCCAAGAACATCAGATATTACCACAGGCGATCGCGATCGCAGCAGGTGTAGCAGTGTAGGGGAGCAGAGGGAGCAGGGAAACTAACAACTAATGACTAATGACCAATGACCAATGACTAATAACTATGAATTCTGAAGTTTCCACAAACAGCTAGAAACCCAATTTGTCATCATATGAGCAACAATTGGCACTAACAAGTTACCACTCAACAATGCGCTGTATCCCAGTATTATACCAATAATGGTAGCCCAAATTACATAAGGCCATTGTTGAGAACCGCTCAGATGCAAAATGCCAAAGCACACACTAGAGCCAATTACAGCGAAATGATCCAGCCCTAAAGCGGATAACATCACACCGCGAAATAATAATTCTTCACTTAATCCCGGTAGCAAACCTAACCAAATTAAATCCGGCCATACTAAAGGTTTCAGCACTAATTCTAAGTAATAGTCTGCACTTTGGCGGTATGGCGGGTATAAGCGATAAGCCAGCCCACTCAAAACTGTAATCATTACACCCACACCCAACCCTAAAGCAAAGTCTCTTGGATACCAATGCCATTCAAATAATAAAAAGTTGCCCAAGCGTAACCACACTTTGGCAACTATCCATAACAGGGTTGCAGTTGCTCCCATCGCCACTAGCACTTGGGTGCGGGTTAAGTATGGAATTTCTGGATCTTGTTTTTTTTGTTCAACCACGGGAGTTTGGGGAATGGGGGAGATGAGGGAACGGAGGAGAGAAACTAATGACTAATAACTAATAACTAATGACTAATGACTTTCTTCTAAAGGAGATATTTTAGGAATTAGGGAAGCTGGGTTTATACCTGCTTTGTGGGCAACTAAAACACCTACGGCTTCTAAATATGAGTTTACTTGTATAGATTTTATGCCTAAGCTTTGGGGTGTGACTTTGACTTGGGTGTGATTTTCCTCAACGGTGATGATTTGACATGGCTTTTGGCTGAGGCTGAGTAATGCACTACTGCCGCAAGCTGTGGCTGGCATAATTATCGCATCTACTTGTTCCGCCCAAATATCAGCAGCGTAAGATGCAGTTAATTCCTTTTCTAATATAAATTGTGGGGCGCGACTCAATCCTACAAGTACGCTTGGTAAAAAAGTATAACCTATTTCTTCCGCAGCCGAACGGGGGGCTAAATTTGGCTCTGGAGGTTCAGCAGCTAGGGCGGGTGCATGGGCGCAGGGAATTTGCCAGTTTTTAACTACTAAATGGCTAATTACGGCTTCTGCTCCGGCAATGGGGTCTACACCTTCACCAAGGCGGTAGTTCTGCACTGCTTCCTCATCCATATTATCAGGGAAACGGGCGACGACTGCGATCGCCTCTGCTCCTGCTTGTTTAATTAATGTTTCCGCCCCCCGCAATAAACTATCTGGGTTGCCTATTGTTCCCCAACTTGCCCCCGATGGTGCGGTGCGTAATTCTACGTTTAAGGGGGCATCGGTAATTACATAATCTGTTAAAGTTAAGCCCAAAGTCGCCCGTGCTGCGTCGGCTGTTTGTAGGTGTCTGAGCCTTAACTCTGGTTCAATTCCCTGGTCTAAAAGTAAACCGATTTTGTTGTTGCGGACAGGACGCAACCCCCAGCATCCGGCGGCGAATTTGTCAAGCCCGTAGCCTTCCACATAGAAAGCGTTGGGAATATTCCAGTACAAACTTGCACCATTGAGGACATTGGGATGAGTGATCAGGCGATCGCAAACCTGTGCTATTAATCTAGCAACGGGTATACCATCTCCTGCATAACCACCAATCGCCGCACCAACGCCAGTTGGTATAATCAGGATAGCTGTGTAGGGACGATTCATTTTGAGACTTGAGTGCTGAGTTAATCTAGGTTAAAAATTATTACGGATTAATTTATTTAATTCAAGTTCTAGTTACTCAGCACTCTTGTAAACGAATTATTGCGCTTGTGTAGTCACCACAGCTTCCACAGTCGCCTTTTCCTTTTCAGAGTCTACAGCAGTAACAGCCCAGCGTAGGGGTTCTCCCTGCTTTTTCAACTCTGCTTCAATCACTTGTTGTAACTCGGTGGGTGTTTCTTGAAGGTCAATTTCTGCGGTAATAAAATGAGTAGTCATGGCTATCAATCAAGTTGATTTGTAGATTCTAGATTAACCGATTTCAGCCGCAGTGAAACACTCTTCTGATTGAGAGGCAGCAGGTTTGATTTTTCCATAAAATGTATTTGTAGTAGCGTGGCAAGGCTAAAGTAGTGCAAAAATATAGTTTTTGTGGTGCGGGCTTCTAGCCTGCACCGGACGGGCAAGATGCCCATCCCACAAAAGAGTTTTAATGCACAAATTTAGCTGTGTCAGTCCAGTAGGGTGAGTTAGCCACAGCGTAACGCACCAGAATCTCAACAAGGGTGCTGTACTTTCCGCGAAAAAGAACTCTCCGTATCTATGAAAAATCAAATAGTAATCATATATCTTATTGATTTGTAACAGTAATTGGTAATGATGACAATCAGTAATTTGCATTTTAGGCAATTAATCCTGACAGTAAAAAATTACCAATTACCGACATCAAACCATTGGTATTACTTACCGAATTGCAACTGATAAACAGTGTCTTCTTTTTCTGTTTCAATTTTCAAATCAGAACGGGGATAGGCGACACAGAGCAAAGTATAACCTTGTTTTTGTAAATCAGGACTAACGCCCATACCATCAGTTTGATCTACAGTTCCGCCGTTAATAATTTTCGCTGCACAAGTGGTGCAAACACCTGCATGACAAGAACTGGGCAACTCTAAACCAGCAGCATCAGCTACGGATAAAATGGTTTCGTTTTCAGGAACTTGTAATATGTGAGTTTTGCCTTGGTGAAGAATTTCAACAGTGTAAGTTTGAGACATATACCAAACCAGAGTGAAGCAGACAAATGTAATATTTTATCGTAAATTTTGCCGAAAAATCAAATTCAGCAAGGCAACTAAAGGAATAGTTTTCAAATAGCTATAAACGCAAAAGTAGCTATACAGTAATAATTATATAGCGTTTTCTAGTCTCACGAGGTACAAATTTATCTGCGTTTATCTGCGTGCATCTGCGTTTAATTCTGACTGACTGTACCGCACGGGAATGGAAATTGCTATAAGTCCTTGCTAGACACAAAAAATCAAGTCAGGAATCTCACTTTCTATCTAGTTCACCTGGGAAAGAGTGATGAGGTGGTATTCTCATCCTACATAGGAAGTGATGATAAATTTTGACGAACCTTTGCTTGAATAACTTGGAGAACACAATGCTGGAATTATATCGTCAACAAGAGGCCCAAAGAGCAGCCCTAGGTATTCCTCCCTTACCGTTAGATGCAAAGCAAACCTCAGAGTTATGCGAATTGCTGAAAAATCCACCCCAAGGGGAAGAAGATACATTATTGCATTTATTGCGCGATCGCATACCCCCTGGTGTAGATGCAGCAGCTTATGTGAAAGCTGGGTTTCTCACAGGTATTGCTAAAGGCGAAATTACCAGCCCCTTGATTTCCGCCGTAAAAGCGGTAGAATTACTCGGCACAATGGTAGGCGGTTACAATGTGCAGTCTTTAATTGAGTTGCTAGCATTCCCCGTTGCTGAACAAGCTGCCACCGCTTTAAGCAAGACTTTGTTAGTGTATGATGCTTTCCATGATGTGTTAGAGTTAGCGAAAACTAACCCCTACGCTAAACGGGTAGTTGACTCATGGGCTGCGGCTGAGTGGTTTACAATGCGCCCCACAGTACCAGAAGCTATTACCGTCACCGTGTTTAAAGTCCCTGGGGAAACCAACACCGATGACTTATCCCCAGCCACCCACGCCACTACTCGCCCAGATATTCCCTTACACGCCCTAGCAATGCTAGAGACACGCCAACCGGGAAGTTTAGAAACCATTGCCGAGTTGAAGAAAAAAGGACATCCTGTAGCTTATGTTGGGGATGTGGTGGGGACTGGTTCTTCGCGGAAATCAGCGATTAATTCGGTATTGTGGCATACAGGGCAAGATATCCCCTCTGTTCCCAACAAACGCGCCGGGGGGTATATTTTAGGTGGTGCGATCGCTCCCATCTTTTTTAACACAGCCGAAGATGCCGGTGCTTTGCCTATTCAGTGCGATGTCACCAAACTCGAAACCGGCATGGTAATAACCATCCATCCCTACAAAGGCGAAATTACCAACCAAGCCGGCGAAGTCATCTCCACCTTCACCCTCAAACCCGACACCATTCTTGATGAAGTCCGCGCCGGGGGACGTATTCCCCTACTAATTGGGCGTACCCTCACCGACAAAACCCGCCAAGCCCTTGGTTTAGAACCCAGCACCGTCTTTATCCGTCCCCAGCAACCCAGCGACACAGGTAAAGGCTATACCCTCGCCCAAAAAATGGTCGGTAAAGCTTGCGGTTTACCCGGTGTACGTCCCGGTACATCCTGCGAACCCATCATGACTACCGTTGGTTCTCAGGATACCACAGGCCCCATGACCCGCGACGAACTCAAAGAACTCGCTTGTCTCGGCTTCAGTGCTGACTTAGTAATGCAGAGTTTCTGTCACACCGCCGCCTATCCCAAACCCGTAGACATCAAAACCCACCAAGAACTCCCCGATTTCTTCGCCTCCCGTGGTGGTGTAGCATTGCGTCCCGGCGATGGTATCATTCACTCATGGCTCAACCGGATGTTATTACCCGACACCGTAGGCACAGGCGGCGACTCGCACACCCGCTTCCCCTTGGGAATATCCTTCCCGGCTGGTTCTGGTTTAGTAGCATTTGCTGGCGCGTTGGGTGTGATGCCTTTGGATATGCCAGAATCAGTTTTGGTAAGATTCAAAGGAGAATTGCAACCGGGAATTACCTTAAGAGATATTGTTAACGCCATTCCTTACGTTGCCATTCAACAAGGTTTGCTCACCGTCGAGAAAGAGAACAAGAAAAACATCTTCTCCGGTAGAATTATGGAAATTGAAGGCTTACCAGATTTAAAAGTAGAGCAAGCCTTTGAACTTACCGACGCTACCGCCGAACGTTCTTGTGCAGGTTCTACAATTAAATTGAGTGTAGAAACAATTTCTGAATATCTGCGTTCTAACATTGCGCTGTTAAAGAACATGGTAGCCAGAGGCTATCAAGACGCGCGGACTATCATGCGTCGTGTCGCCCAAATGGAAGCATGGTTAGCCAACCCTGTGTTATTAGAAGCCGACACAGATGCAGAATATGCAGCAATAATTGAAATTGATTTGAACGAAATCAAAGAACCAATTGTAGCTGCACCAAACGACCCCGATAATGTTAAGTTATTATCGGAAGTTGCCAATGACCCAGTACAAGAAGTATTTGTTGGTTCTTGTATGACAAATATTGGTCATTATCGGGCAACAGCGAAAGTTTTAGAAGGTGCAGGTGGGGTGAAAACTCGCCTGTGGATAGCACCACCAACCCGCATGGATGAACACCAATTAAAAGAAGAAGGTGTGTATGGAGTGTTTGGTGCGGCTGGTGCGAGAACAGAAATGCCTGGATGCAGTTTATGTATGGGAAATCAGGCGCGAGTTGCTGATGGTACAACAGTGTTTTCTACCTCAACCCGCAACTTCAACAACCGCATGGGTAAAGGTGCAAGAGTGTATTTAGGTTCTGCGGAATTAGCCGCAGTTTGTGCGTTGTTAGGACGCATTCCCACAGTGCAGGAATATCTGGATATTGTGGCGAATAAGATTCATCCTTTTGCTGATAATTTGTATCGGTATTTGAACTTTGATCAAATTGTCGGTTTTGAGGATGAGGGTAGGGTAATTAGTAAGGAGGAACAGGCTTTGTTGGTATAGTTTAGGTTAGGGTGAGTCCATCAAGACTCACCTGAAATAAACAGCAAAATCTTGTGTGTGGAACAGGCATCCTGCCTGTTATCTATTAAATTGAATTAACACTATTCATTTCACAGGTTTGATGTTCACATTTTCACAGGCTAGAAGCCTGTGCCACTTAATTAGATGCCAACCTGTTAAAAGATTTTAAATATATTTTCACAGGCTAGAAGCCTGTGCCACTTAATTAGATGCCAACCTGTTAAAAGATTTTAAATATCAATCATGAACAACATCATATTAATAAAATTATGAAAATAGAACAATCGAAACTTTTATCAGTGGAAAATAATCCAGAAATAGACATCAAAAAAAGATGTTTACCCCACTGGGAATTAGCGGGATCTGTTTATTTTGTGACTTTTAAAACTTGGGATAAGTTAGAATTAACTAATGAAGGAAGGCAAACTGTTTTAAACTGTTGTTTGTTTTTTGATGCTAGTCAAAATAAAAATCAAATTAGATATCGTACTTTTGCTTTAGTAATTATGCCTGATCATGTTCATTGGTTAATGCAGCCTTTACCTAAATCAGACAATGAACATTGGTCTTTAAGCAGTATTATACATAGTATTAAAAGTTATAGTTCTAAGCAAATTCCCACAGTTATGAAGCATATTGGCATTGTGTGGCAAGATGAAAGATATGATCGAATTATGAGAAATCATCAAGAGTTTTTGAATACTTGGAACTATATTAGGGAAAATCCTGTCAAGGCTAGTTTAGTAGAAACTCCTGAAGATTATCCTTTTTTATGGGAGGAATTTTAGTTAAAATAATTTTACTGTGAATTGTGGAACAGGCATCTTGCCTGTTATCCACTAAAAAGAATTAAAACTAATCATTTTATAGGCTTGATTTTTTACTTTTTAAAGTTTTGTTTTTGAGAGTTTCACAGATTTTATTTTAAGACTTTCACAGGCTAGAAGCCTGTGCCACTATTTATATTTATGAAGCATCGAAAACTAACATTTTATTATCAAAATATTTCTTAATTGTAATATAATCTTCTGCTATCTCAGAAAAATCTTTTTTTTTGTCTATTTGTTTAGACCTTTGAAAATATTCTTCTTGTATAACCTCCCATATTTCTTCATTAACAAAGTAAAACCGTGATTTCGGGTGTAATATAATTTTTGAGTTTTTCCCCAGAAATTTTTCTATCTCACCATAAGCATTTAGACTGGGAAATTTAGTTTCTATATTTTCAATAAATTTACTTTCCAACGTTTCATCAACTTTTTCTTCTTTTTCTAAAATCTTCTTTAACTCCTGCAAAACTTCGTCATGCTTTATAGTTTTAGTAAATTCTTCAGAAAAATACTTGAGTCTTGCAAAATGAACACCTTGAGACATAAATTTTAACTCCTAGCTTGTTGAATGTATTGAACTAATTCAGGTAAGCTGTTTACTTTTTGCAAAGATTTTACAAGGAGATCAACTGATTCACAATCATAATATTGTATATCTATATTAGGAAATTCTGCCTTCAGTTGTTCTAAAAGATTGCGATTATTGCTATCTAGACGATTAACAGGGAAGATATAACGAAAACCGCTTGGTTGTTTTCTTTTCAATAGTTTTTTTACATCATTTATCCATTTTTTAAGACTATTTTCATTAATAGGAGCATCTAGATTATTAGGAGAAGATTTACACTCATAGATATAGTTCCCTTCTTCAAAATATTTTGGTTTTTCTGTAAAAAACATTGATTTTACCTATTAATTTGTTGCGATATATTTGTTTTACACTTGTTGAAACAGCAGACAGCTAATTCATTAAATTCAGTTAGGCTGACTTTCTCAAATCACGGAAATGAGCTTTAACAGTAAATTGATTACCTAATTTACTAACTTTACTATGCTCTGAAATAGCGACTATCTTACCAGTTAATAATCCTTGAATTAAATCATCTGCTTTTGGTGACAAGGCTACAAAATCTGTAATTGGTTCAGTATCACCTAAATTATCAACATAATCAATACCAGGCTTCATATTGAATTGTTCCATTAAATCTTTCAAAATAGATTTAAAAGATTTATCAATTTGCTGTCCTTTCTCAAAGGGGTTTAGACTGTTCCAATCTGGTAAAGATTCTAAAGCTTTGCTTAAAGCATTTTTAATATATTTAAATCCAAAGTTTGACATTCAATACTTCCTGATAGCTTTTTTGGCGTTAGATATAACTTCTTAAATATATGTAAATGTAATTTAATTGTGAATTTTTTTGAAGAATTCAGTAATTGTACGCAGAATTTTTTCCCTAATATTCCACACAGACCTAACCCCCCAGCCCCCTTCCCTACCAGGGAAGGGGGAGAAATCTTACTCCCCTCTCCGCGTCGGAGAGGGGCTGGGGGAGAGGTCAGCCATAATATTTAGATAAGTGCAAATTTTGAGATTTTTCGCTTCTGCACCTCAGATACAGACCTAACCCCCCGGCCCCCTTCCCTACCAGGGAAGGGGGAGAAATCATACTTCCCTCTCCGCGTCGGAGAGGGGCTGGGGGAGAGGTCAATCTCGACAATGTTATAACAAACCTTATTTTTTAAAATTTCTCAAATTGTAAGTGTCTTGATATCTGCCAATATAAACTGCATTTCGCATTTCTACATTTGAAAGCAATTTTGCAGGAAATTCCTTTGCTGAATATTTAGCATCATACCAAGGTTGCTGATTAAAATAATCCTGTATACCAGCATTCTCAAAACTGCGACCGTGACGAGCGAAAATTGTATTTCGCATAATATCTAATTCAAAACCTGTTTTACCTTGTAAATCTGCATCGGTAACAGGTCTTTCAGATAACCAAAAATAATTGTCAGTAGTTGTAACTAAATTTGGCGATTTGCTAATATCTGGTGATGCTGTCACCTCTGCTGGTGTTGTCACGTCATCAGGCGCGATATTTGAGTCTTTGATCGAAGATTTACTGTTTTGTCCGACTGTGGTTTGAGGAGAATTCGTTAATACCTGGCCTATAATTACAGAGCTACCAATTAACCCACCTGCAATCAAACCTCCTAAGAGAATAGCCTTCTGATTATTACCTGAAGTTTTTGGTGGAGTAGTAACAGGGACTTTGGTAAGTGTTGGTGGAACTCCTACTTGTGTCGGTGGTATGGAGTAGATTGTACTCTGCAAAGCCTCAAGCATGGCTCTAGCGGTGGGGTAGCGATCGCGCGGATGATAAGCGATCGCTCTTTCAATTACACTAGCCATAGCAGGACTAATCTCATTCACATTATTACGCCAAATAATCTCTCCCGTCTGTGAGTCTGTTGCTAATTGTTGCGGTTGCATCCCAGTCAGCAGATATATGGCTGTCAAACCCAAACTATATAAATCACTCGAATAAACTGGTCTACCTGCGGCCTGTTCACTTGGCATATACCCAGGTGTGCCAATTACAATTGAACTGGTAGCATTACCCTGGGAATTCATCACTGTTCCCATTGATTCCCGCACAGCACCAAAATCAATCAGTACAGGTTTGCTATCACTGTAACGCAAAATAATATTGTCTGGTTTGATATCTCTGTGAATAATGTGCTTTGAGTGAACATACTCTAAAATCGGTAACAAGTTCACCAAAAGTTCTTCGACAGCATTCACACTCATCAAACCTTGCTGTTGCACTTTTTTGGTGAGTGTGTCCCCTTCTATAAACTCTTGCACTAAATAGAATTGCTCATCAGCAGAAAAATAAGCGTACAATTGAGGAATTTGGTCAGTAGCACTACCTAGTTCTTCCAAAATCGCTGCTTCGCGTTGAAATCTGTCTTTTACTATATCGTAAATTTGCGGATTATTTTGAATAGGTTTGAGTTGTTTAACCACACATCGCCGTTTTGATGGCATATAGCTGTCTTCTGCTAGATAGGTTTCGCCAAAACCCCCAGCCCCCAACGTGCGAATAACTTGATAGCGGTCATTTAATAGATTTATCGTCATGACAACCCTGTGGCTATCTACAAGGTTTATTGCATCTTCTGATACAACCTTGCTCAATATATATTATTTCACCTTAGTATAATTTATATTGTTTGTTATCCCAAAACTATTAACTTTTAATTCAGAAGTTCCAGAGGTAAGGAAACATAGATGTATATCCTTACCGTGTCTTGTCATGCAAATAGATAAGTAATTATTTATGGTGTAATTATTTCAAATCAAGTAATCCTTGTTCTTTTAACTTAGGATTAAAGCGCATTTGTGTTTTTAACCCACGATTTTCTAAAACTTGGAAAATTTCTGCTTCTACTCGTCGGGCGACATTTTTTAAAATTGCAATTTTTGCTAACTCATCATTAGCCGGATTTTCATAATTTTCCTGTTCTTCAGGTGTTATGAGATTTTTAACATTAATCGGTTGTGTCCATTGTTCTTTATTTTCCCCATTGCCCACAGGAATACTGCCATTTTCACTAATCCAAGCTTTCTCGATATTTTCTAAAACTGTCCGACTGGGACGTTCAATAGTTTCAACTTTCACCCAATAGCATTGTTGTGGCTGACGAACTAAATGCTGTCTCAGACTTAGATAAACATCACGAGAATAACCGACAAATTGCAGGATTTTTTCTTGATTAAAAATGGCATATACTCCAATTTTTCCCTGTAAGTATTCCGGTAATTGACCGTTTTCATCAATATAGGGAATATATTCTAAGCTGCTGAGGTTAGTCATATTTTAGAGAAATAATTGAACGCAGAGAGAAGTCTGAGCGGCGGCTTCCGCCGATCAGAACTTCGGTGTAAACGCAGATAAACGCGGATGATTTGATGATTTATCCGGTTGCAATCTGCTATAAAATTGTACTTTGTTGAAGAAACATTAAATTATATTCAACTTTATGATTGAAAGCGATCGCTCTCTTCTTCTTCTTGGTACAAATCTTGTAAAGCTTGCACTTGAGTGCGTCGAGAAGTACGGCGATATTTTTTACTTTCTAATTTAGGTTCGTATTGGCTTTGACCTTTACCTTTGGTTTTGCGCTTTAAAGTAGATTCGGGATCAGCTTGTTGTTGAAGCTGAGTTTGTCTGGCGATCGCTTCCTCCAAAAACACTAAATAATGTTCATATCGTTCCCAGTCACCCCGCACCGCACAATCCGGTTCATCTCGATGTAGACAATCATTAAACCGACATCTAGCATCGGTGAGGCGTTTTCGTACTTCTGGGAAATAATGAACTAATTCCTCTGGACTACAATCTAAATCAGGTTGATTAAAACCCGGAGTATCCGCCAGCAACCCACCACTGGGTAATTCAAATAATTCTACATGGCGCGTAGTATGACGACCACGCGCTAATTTACCGGAAACTTCACCCACCCGCAGGTTAACGTCGGGAATTAGCGCATTAATCAAGCTGGATTTGCCCACACCGGAAGGGCCAGCCACCACGGTAATTTTATTTTCTAGGTGTTGGGCTACTTGGTCAATATTGATTTGATTCTGGACGCTAATAAATAGCGGTTGATAACCCCAAACTAACAGGCGATCGCGAATTTCTTGCTGTTCCTCTGGGGTAACTAAATCACTTTTATTCAAACATAAAAGCACATCTAAACCCGTAGACTCAGCCTTAATTAAAAATCGGCTGAGTTGGTAGGGTTCTAACGGAGGGTCAGCCACCGCAAAAACTAACAGGATTTGGTTCGCATTGGCGATTGGCGGGCGGTCTAATTCAGTTTGACGGGGTAAAACCTCCGCGATCGCTCCCCGTCCTCCAGACCAATCTGGCTCTTCTACAAGCACGCGATCGCCAACCATCACCTGCTGCCCGATTTTCTTCAACCGCGTTCTGCGAGTACACAGGAGCAGAGGCAGAGGGGCAGAGGGGCCGAGGGGCAGAGGTGAATCTAAATCCACTTTTTCCCCTCCTCCCCCGCTCCCCTGCTCACTTGCTTCTACATCTAGCTGTACCCTGTAAAAATTCGCTTGCACGGCTAACACCGTACCTAATAACTGTTCAGTAGCATCAAATCTCATGAGACAGTCACAGGACGGCGAATTAACAAAGAGAAATAACCAGAGCAGTCTGTAATTTCTTCAACCTGATAACCTGCCATCGTCAAGCTATCAGGAACCTGCTCAATTGGCTCGCCAGGGTCTAACCAGACTTCGAGTAATGCTCCTGGGGGCATTTTCTCCAAATAAAGTTTTGTCCGCACAAAATTAATCGGGCAAGGAGTGCCACGCAAGTCAAGTTGAGCATCAGGTGTTGATAGAGGAGAGAGCGTCATTACTTAAACAGATTTCCCAAAAATCCTTCCAGACCGCCTTTACCAGTACGGTCTCCTTTAATTTTAGCTAGCTTCTCCAACAATTCTCTCTCCTCTGGTGTCACCTTCGTCGGAATATCAATTAATACGGTTAATAGATGATCACCCCGACTCACAGGGTTGCCTAAGCGCGGAACACCTCGATTTTCCAACTTCATCACCGTATTCGGCTGAGTTCCGGGGGGAATAATTAATTCCACAGGCCCGTCTACCGTCTCTACCTCCAAACGACAGCCTAAAATCGCTTGTAAGTAGCTAACTTGAATTTCCGAGAGAATGTTAATGCCATCGCGCTGGAATTCGGCATCTTCATTCACAA
Organism: Anabaena sp. 4-3; assembly: GCF_001597745.1. Classification (GTDB taxonomy): domain Bacteria; phylum Cyanobacteriota; class Cyanobacteriia; order Cyanobacteriales; family Nostocaceae; genus Trichormus. The sequence continues at coordinate 365,393 of NZ_LUHJ01000061.1, forward strand.
ACAAATAGACGTACAAATCTCCAGGGGGGCCACCACGTTGACCAGCATCACCTTCTTGGGATATGCGTAAGCGTGTACCATTATCCACACCTGCGGGAATGGTAATTTTCAGTTTCTTGGTAACTTGATTTGTCCCTTTACCATCACAAACATCACACTTGTCTTCAATTACCATGCCAGTACCATTGCAGGTAGGACAAGTTGATACCTGAGTGAAACTACCAAAAGGTGTTCTAGTCACACGACGGACTTGACCAGAACCACTACAGGTTGAACAAGTGCGTGGACGAGTGCCTGGTTTTGCTCCCGAACCACTACAAGCTTCACAGGTTTCTAGATGGGAAATCCGAATTTCTTTTTCTCCACCAAATACTGCTTCGCGAAAGTCTAACTTTAGGTCTAGCCGTAAATCATCACCTCGCACCGGCCCGCCGCGCCGTCTTTGCGTTGGGCCGCCCATACCACCAGCAAACCCACTAAAAATGCTTTCAAAGATATCAGCAAAACCACTCATATCGCTCATATCTTGGAAGCCGACACCAGCACCACCAGAGACACCAGCTTCACCAAAACGGTTATAACGCTCTCTGGTTTCCGGCTCAGACAGGATTTCATAAGCGCGGTTAATTTCCTTAAAGCGTTCTTCCGCTCCCGGTTCTTTGTTCACATCTGGGTGATACTTCCGGGCTAACCGGCGGTATGCTTGTTTGATTTCTTCTTTGTCAGCGTCACGAGAAACGCCCAAAATTTCATAATAGTCGCGGGCCATATAGCAAAGGTAAAAGTAGGGGGAAGAAAGCAGTTCGGCTTAAGCCGTTACAAAAGGTAAAAGTTAATTTATTGTAATATTCGATTTTACCTTGTTCTCTTTTACTAAAGATCACCAGCAAGTTTCAAGCAATAGCTGCTTTACTCGTGGAAAACGAAAAAAGCTACCGAAGTTGGGAACAGAGGCAGCATAGCTGTAAACCTCTCACTTCCTGCTCGACAGTCTCTTTTATCATTGTGCTACGTAGCAGACCAAAGCCCTGCTGATCAACCAGAGGGGCTAGCCGCACTATTAGGTGTGGAAAACCACCCATGTTGGGGATTGGGGATTGGGGATTGGGGATTGGGGACTGGGGATTGGGAAATAATTTCTGCCTCCGCTTCCTCCGCTTCCTCCGCACCCTTGCACCCCTGCCCTATGCCCTATGCCCGAATTCCTAATCTATCGCTTCATAATCAGCTTGTGCTGTACTTTCTTCATCAAAATCAAAATTAAATTGTGGAATCAAGGTGCCATTCATCGGCTGTTCTAGTTCTACTGAGAGAGAACTATCTGAAACCATGTCAATTTCCTCTGCATTTTGGTCAGTGGCTCGTTCGTAAACATTCGCACCAATAGCAAACAGAGATTGTTGGAAATCATCTAAACATTGTTGGAATTCTTTGAGAGAAATGGCGGGATTTGTCATTACACTCTGGAGGATAGCCGCTTTTTCGTCGGCTAAGGCTTTCATTTGCTCGTCTATGAATTCGCCATTATCCTTCAAGGTGGATTCGTAACTTGATAGTAGATTATCTGCTTGGTTTTTCAGTTCAACTAATTCTCTACGTCTTCTATCTTCTTCCGCAAACACTTCGGCTTCTTGCCGCATCCGTTCTACTTCATTGTTACTCAAACCACCTGTATTAGTAATCCTAATACTCTGCTCTCTACCAGTGCCTTTATCTTGGGCAGCAACTTTGAGAATTCCATTAACATCAATATCAAACGATACTTCAATTTGCGGCACACCACGGGGGGCTGGAGGAATTCCTGCTAACAGAAATTTGCCCAGACTTTTGTTATCTCGTGCCATTGCCCGTTCACCTTGGAGAACGTGAATTTCTACTGAGGTTTGCCCATCCACGGCGGTAGAAAATACTTGAGATTTACTGGTAGGAATTGTGGTGTTACGTTCAATAATTTTGGTGAATACTTCTCCCAAGGTTTCAATTCCCAAGGATAGAGGCGTAACATCTAACAGCAACAGATTCTCGACTTCGCCACCCAGTACACCCGCTTGAATCGCCGCACCTAACGCCACAGCTTCATCCGGGTTCACGGAACGGTCGGGGGCTTTGCCGTTAAAAAACTTAATCAAGGCATTTTGTACCGCAGGAATGCGGGTCGAACCACCGACTAAAATAATGCGGTTGATGTCTTGTGGTTTCAGGTCTGCATCTTTGAGGGCTTGAATCATCGGCTCGATAGTAGCTGCAATTAAATGCCCTGCCAACTCTTCAAATTTAGAGCGGCTGAGTTCCATCTCTAAATGTTTTGGCCCGGTTTCATCAGCCGTAATAAAAGGCAAGTTAATCGAGGTACTTGCCATGCTGGAAAGTTCAATTTTGGCTTTTTCTGCCGCTTCTCGCAGGCGTTGCAGTGCCATTTTATCTTGTGCCAGGTTGATTTTCTCTTGCTGTTGGAAGCGTTCAATCATCCAATTGACAACACAGCTATCAAAATCATCGCCACCCAGTTGGTTATTACCGCCAGTGGCTTTGACTTCAAAAACTCCGTCTCCTAACTGCAAGATAGATACATCGAATGTTCCGCCGCCCAAGTCAAAAACCAAAATTAGCTGTTCTTGGTCTTGTTTATCTAATCCAAAGGCTAAAGCAGCCGCAGTCGGTTCATTAATAATTCGTAAAACTTCTAGCCCAGCGATTGTGCCAGCGTCTTTAGTAGCTTGTCGTTGGGCATCAGTAAAATATGCTGGTACGGTAATTACTGCTTGCGTCACCGCTTCACCCAAAAAGTTTTCCGCATCCTGCTTAAGCTTTTGCAGGATCATGGCGGATACTTCTTGGGGTGTGAAGTTGCGTCCGCGAATTTGCACATCAACGGTATCGTCTCGACCTTTCACACAGCTATAAGGTACACGCTCGCGCTCTGTGGCTGTATCATCCCAGCGACGACCGATGAATCGTTTAATACTATAAATCGTGTTTTCCGCATTCGTGACACCTTGGCGTTTTGCTAATTGACCAACTAAGCGATCGCCACTTTTACCAAATCCTACAATACTCGGTGTGGTTCGTCCGCCTTCGGAGCTAGCAATTACTATTGGTTTGCCACCTTCCAAAACTGCAACACAACTGTTTGTAGTGCCTAAGTCGATCCCAATAACTTTTCCCATAATTAAGTATTTTTACTGAGGGCTTTTGCCGTGATGTTGCACGGACTATTTTTATTTAACTACGGACTCAGGCAAGACACAGGGCGCAAGGGGACAGGGGGCAGGGGGCATCAATCAATTCAAAATTCTCTCATTTAAAATTCAAAATTAAAGAATTGTTGGGAAAAACCTCCCCTGCCTCTCTGCTTCCTCGGCTTCCCCAGTCAAGAGTCAACAGTCAAGAGTCGCCGATAGCCAATCCTTCATAATGCTCGCCTTTACTATGACCTAGGCACTATTGGTCAGCGAGGCGAGCTTTAGACAGGTTAACTATCGGCTGGACTCGACTGACTTTCTGGTGCTGGTGGTGCATCTTCTTTCGGAGCAGCCACTTTGACCATAGAATGGCGTAGCACCCGCTCGCCCAAGTAATATCCGCGTATTAACTCTTCTAACACTGTTCCTTCAGGATGTTCATCCGTAGGTTCCCGCATTACTGCCTCATGAAGGTTGGGATCGAACTGCTGGCCTTCCGGACGCATGGGCGATACACCTAATCGCTTCAGGGAATCTACGAGTTGTTTGTAAACTCCTTGATAACTTTTGTGAATTGTCATCTCACCTTCGGTTTGTGGCTTGAGGTGCGCTCTTGCCCGTTCAAAATTATCGACTACAGGCAGCAATTCCATAATGGTATTCCGCTTTGCCTGTATGTCTAGTTCTTCTTTTTCTTTTTGTGTGCGTTTGCGGTAATTCTCAAAATCAGCCGCAATTCGCATATATTGCGTACTGCGTTCTTCTAGTTGCGCTTTGAGCAACTCAATTTGTTGAGTCAATTCTGCCAAAGCAGCTGTTTCGACTGGAGTAGTCTCTGGTGCAGCGATGTTATTTTCTTCTGTGAGTACAGTGTCTCCCGCTACATCAGTTGGGGCTGCCACTTGCTCAGTAACCTCGCTGCCAGATTCATGAGAATTGATTGGGGCTTGGGAGTCGCTCATCATTGCTTGATTTACCTCTGTTGATTCACCCAATGGCTGGCTTGTATAGTGTACCTGTTTATTTTCGTCCATTATAAGAATGTTGGCACAGGGAACAGGGAACAGGGGACAGGTAACAGCTTTGAAAGTCTCTTAGCATAAGACTTTGTTCCTCAAATTTGTACCTTATTTACCCCAAATCTGCTGTATTAGTTATTAGTCATTAGTTTTTCTCCCCTGCTCCCCTGCCTCCCCTGCCTCCCCTACTCCCCTGCTCCCCTGCCTCCCCTGCCTCCCCTGCCTCCCCTGCCTCCCCTGCTCCCCTGCC
>NZ_LUHJ01000062.1 GCF_001597745.1 Anabaena sp. 4-3
AATGGGGAAATCAGCAAAACAGTCACAATTCCGCTCAATGATGACAGTAACTATGAGCCGAATGAAACCGTCAATTTAACTTTAACTAACCCGACTGGTGGCGCAACATTAGGCACACAACAAACAGCCATATTAACCATCATTGATAATGATGCTGTACCAGGGGTAATTGAGTTTAGTGATGCTAACTATGCGATTAATGAAAATGGTACACCAGTAACGGCTGTAACTTTAACTCGGACTAATGGTAGTGATGGTGCAGTTAGTGTCAGAGTTAACCTGACAAATGGCACAGCCACCGCAGGTAGTGACTATAATAATGCACCCATCACAGTTAACTTTGCCGATGGGGAAAT
>NZ_LUHJ01000063.1 GCF_001597745.1 Anabaena sp. 4-3
GGGGATTGGGGACTGGGGATTGGGGACTGGGGATTGGGGACTGGGGACTGGGGATTGGGGACTGGGGACTGGGGATTGGGAAAGAATTTCTCCCTCATCCCCTCATCCCCCTCATCCCCTCATCCCCTCATCCCCTCATCCCCCCCACTCCCTTCTATGTATTTGCTGTAGCATTCAGAATTAACAATCAGTTGTGCCTCTGGTATGACGAGAAGACTGGATTGATTGGCGAAGGTAGGTGAAGGATACACACACCAAATACTAACTAGGTGTACCAAACTTCAGGAGCAGAACAATGGTTCAACTGAGAGAACGCCCCGCTACCGCCAAAATCACCAACATCCAAGAGAAATTCATCTATGAAGTTTGCGCGATGTACGATGCTGAAAATCGCTTTTGGGAAGCGCAACAGATGATGTTGCAGTGTTGTCAAAATAACCAGTTAAAATCTTTGATTGAAACTCACATTCGGGAAACAGAGCAACAAATTCAGAATTTAGAACAGGTATTCAAAGCTTTGGGACAAGAACCTAAGCGTGTCACTTGTGATACTGCGGCTGGTTTAATTAGTGATGGACAAAAGTTCATGCTACTAGCTGCGGAAAATCAGCAAATTCTCTCTTTGGGATTGGCAGGATGTCAAGCTAAGGTAGAACAGCTAGAAATTGCTTGCTACCGTGGTTTAATTCAGACTGCGGAAAAGATGGGACAACAACAAGTTGTACAACTGCTACAGCAAAACTTGCAACAGGAAGAACAGACAGCTAAAAAATTAGAGCAACACATACCACAGTTGTTGAAAGAATGTAAATAATCAAAGATTCTTGTCGGGTGCGTTAACCAAATCGGCGTAAGTCCCCACCTATATGAATGTTAGGTGGGGATATAAGCCGGGCTACGACG
>NZ_LUHJ01000064.1:0-19101 GCF_001597745.1 Anabaena sp. 4-3
CTAGGGTATATGAACAAGTTAGCAATGTCCGTCAAGACTACCTACACAAACTGTCTAGAAAGATAGTTAATAACAATCAAGTGGTAGTAGTCGAAAACCTCAACGTCAAGGGCATGGTTCGTAACCACAAACTAGCGAAAGCGATATCTGATACTGGATGGGGAACCTTTGTCAATTTCCTAAGCTACAAATTAGAACGCAGTGGTGGAAAGTTGATAGAAATAAATCGATGGTTCCCTAGTTCCAAGCTTTGCTCTAATTGTCATTGTCAAATTTCGGAGTTACCACTAGATGTGAGAACTTGGACTTGCCCAAGCTGCGGTACTCATCACCATAGAGATGGTAATGCAGCGATAAATATTAGAGCAGAAGGCATCAGAATGCTGTCCTCCTCTGGGACGGGGGAGGCTAACGCCAATGGAGAGGATGTAAGACCAATTCGCGGACGCAAATCCAAGATGAGGCAATCTTCCGTGAAGTTGGAAGCTCCAACTATAGCGTCAGCTTAGTTGGAGTAGTTCACAAAACTGTAATCCGCCAAGACTGAAGTATTGATTCACGATAACAGGCGATCGCATTTTCCCATAATAGTACATTTGCACGCCATAAAGTCGATGACTTGGTTGGCGATTATGTTGGGAAATGATAACAATACTAATTTTTATTAATTATTGGTAGCGAAAATCAATACCGTAATTGACGAACACGGCTTAAGATAGCTTTAATAATCAGATGAAATCAGGGTTTGTGCTTGTATAAATGAGAAATGGAGTGATTTTGGCATGATCTGTACTTTAATTGAGTACGATGATCAGCAACTGACACAACCGAGGATAATGACAATCTGAGGACTTCAGTTGATTCACAACAGCAACACTCAGAAAGCGACTGATTTTATCATATTCTGTAGCCTTCTGACTTTCATTTGCCGACTGTCTACCTTGTAGTTGATGCAGTAGGTGTGAGAAGGCAATTATGGTTATAGGACATTACACCTAGTTCCTCAACTCAGTTTGATGCAAGAGTGCATTGCCTAATCAACAGCCTTTTGGTTGTAATTGTCCGGATGAGAGAACCTCAACTGTCAAATTTATGGAAGTGAAAATGCAAGAACCGGAATTCGCTCAAACCCAGTCCCAAGAGGCAAAAGTGCCAGATATCAACAACGAAACAGGAACTATTACTAAACTCCAGCCTCCTGTACAGTCTCAAGAGCAATGGTTAAAATACGGAGAACAAGTTTCTCAATTTTTAGGAACTCTGCCTGATTACGTCAGCAACTTTTTTAATCAATATAAACAACCCCTTGTCAGTGTTGGTTTAATTGTCGGTGCATTAGTTGCTGTCAGAATACTTTTGGCAGTATTGGATGCTTTAAATGATATTCCTTTGGTAGCACCAACTTTTGAGTTGATTGGTATTGGTTACTCTGCTTGGTTTGTTTATCGCTACTTACTCAAAGCTTCAACCAGACAAGAGTTAAACAATGAGATTACAACCCTGAAATCCCAAGTAGTGGGTCAAGATGGTTCAGAAAGCTAATTTCTGAGTCTACTACCGGGTATACATTCTCAATCAGATGGTCAAGCATTTTGCTTGACCATTTTGAGATTTTATGCAGTTACTAGCGGGACGGTAGGGTGCGTCAGATGTAGAAAATCTGTGCTTGACCAAATTATTTCCTCTGACGCACCCTACAACAGATTTACAATACTCGCAGGATGCTAGGGATACTATCGACTGCTTCTAAACTTTGAATTTCTGCCAAAGCTTGGCGAAAATCGCCTTCTCGGACATCGTGAGTCACCACTACAATTTCTGCTAGTTCGCCGTGAAAGCCTGTTTGGACAATTGACTCTAAACTGACACAATGATTGCCGAAACAAGTACCGAGTTTACCAATGACACCCGATTGGTCTTTGGTGAGGAATCGGGCATAAAATCGGCTGACAAGGTGGGATATGGGGGCAATTTGCGAGTAATCCTCATGTCTACAGGTTAACAGGGGATTGGGGGCGGCTGTATTGCTTTTGAGTGCGGCTACTAGATTTAAAATATCGGAAGTCACCGCACTAGCAGTAGCACCCGCACCCGCACCAGGGCCGAAAAACATGACTTGACCGATGGGTTCTCCTTCTACAAGAATGGCGTTATAAACACCGTTAATGCTTGCTAAAGGATGTACCTTGGGGACGAAGGTGGGATGAACTCTCACAGATAATTCTGAGGTATCGCTGACGCGATTGGTGGCGATCGCCAGTAATTTAATGACAAAGCCCAATTTTTCCGCATAGGCGATATCAGTTTGACTAACTTGACGAATGCCTTCACAATACACATCCTCTAAGCGAATGCGTCCCCCAAAGGCTAAGGAGGCTAAAATGGCGATTTTATCACCTGCATCTAAGCCGTCAACATCGGCGGTGGGGTCAGCCTCAGCGTAGCCTAAGCGTTGAGCATCCGCCAACACATCAGCGAAATCACTACCTTCGGTTTGCATCCGGGTGAGGATGTAGTTAGTCGTACCGTTGATGATACCAGTCACGGTATGAATGCGGTTGACGCTTAAAGCTTGCTTCAATGGTTGAATTACCGGAATGCCACCACCCACAGCCGCCTCTAGCATCACGTATAACCCGGCTTGATTGGCAGTTGTGAAAATTTCCGCCCCAAAGCGAGAAATGGCGGCTTTATTGGCGGTGACAACGTGTTTACCGTTTTTCAGGGCTTGCAACATCAGCGATCGCGCTGGTTCTAATCCGCCCATCACTTCCACAATTATATCTATCTCTGGGTCATTGACAATTGACTCTAAATCTGCTGTGATTACCTCCGATGGTAAATTAACATCACGGGGTTTATCAAGCGATCGCACACCCACGCGATAGATTTCAATTTCTTGTAACAATGGGTGACGGCCAGGCGCATCTTGTAGTAACTGCACCGTTCCCGTCCCTACCGTACCTAATCCTAAAATTCCCAGCTTTACGCCCACAAGCTTGCACCCAATTTCACCAATAACAATTGTAGGGCGAGTTATTCACCCACCCTACAGATTATCTTGTGTCAGTTGTCTTAGTCTAATCAGCTATTGATTAACGACTAATAACTCATCACGAACTTAGTATGTTTCAACGTGCCAACGGCCGGCTTTCTTGAGGGTTCTTTGATAATCACTCCAGACTACACCTTCTTTAGCAGCAGCAGCAGTCAAAGCCGCATCAATACCATTTTCCATCCCGCGTAAACCGCAGATGTAGGTGTGAGTTTTTTCATTTTTGATTAATTGCCACAATTCATCAGCGTATTCTGCCACACGGTCTTGAATGTACATTCTACCGCCTTCGGGGTTCTTTTGTTCCCGGCTGATGGCGTAAGTCAAGCGGAAGTTATCAGGATACTTCTGCTGCATTTCTTCCAATTCTTCTTTGTAAAGAATATTGGGAGTTGTAGGCACACCAAAAATCAACCAAGAGAAGCCCTTAAACTGGTACTCTGGGTTAGCTGCTCTTTCAGCATCCTTGAACATCCGCCACAGATAAGCACGCATAGGTGCGATACCTGTACCGGTAGCCATCATGATCACGTTGGCATCTTCGTCATCAGGTAACAGCATTTCCTTACCCACTGGGCCTGTGATTTTCACTTCTGCACCAGGCTCTAACTGAGTCAGGTAAGTAGAACAAACACCGTAAACTGTTTCACCGGTTTCTGGGTGTTTATACTCTAACTGACGCACACACAGAGAAACTGTCTTGTCATCTACATCATCACCGTGACGGGTGGAAGCGATAGAGTACAGTCTGAGTTTTTCTGGCTTACCGTTCTTATCTACACCAGGGGGAATAATACCAATACTTTGACCTTCGATGTACTTCAAATTACCATCGGAAAGGTCAAATTTTAAGTGTTGAACTATACCAATCCCGCCTTCTTGGACCAAGGTCTCATTCGAGATACACTTACCCATAAATGGCGCATTGGGGCGATAAGTATTAACAGGAACGTCAGCGTGTGCTTTTTTTGCTTTCGCTTGAGTCATGGTGTTGCCTTTGTTGTCTTTGTTCTTTTGCTGTTGTTCAGCTGGTGATTGAGCGAAGCCGTTCTCCTCACTTTTTGCTGTCACAGGTGTGGCTTTACCATTTTCCTGGCTACTAGCAGTTTCGCCGGGCGCAGCGTTACCGTTAAGTTGCTGTAGAACACTCGCAGGATGAATGCTCACAATTTTGCCACCTAAGCGAGTAATACGCTGCATTTCTTGATTCATGCGGTTGTAAGGCACTCTGATGAACACACTGCCACTTTTACGAATTGGGTAGTTGGTTTGATCAGTCTCTTCGTTCTGACGCAGACCCACTACTTCGTAAACGAAGACGCGGCTACCTGATTCTGTGTTGGCAGCACCTTCAAAAGCACCTTGGTTGTACATTCTTTCTACCACTCCGAAATTTACTTAACCTTTTCTCAAAAAAGTTTTCCCATCACAAGTCAGCTTTAGTTTATCGGATTTCCGGTAGCTAAAACTAGCGATCTGAGAAACTGGTGTTATCAACTAACACCTAGCATTAGTACACTCCCCAAGAACGTGTAGGCATAGTAATAAACACACCTGTTCCCCTACTACGGTAAAGGATAAGTCACTTGGAGAATGTTAATAATGTGTCAATTTAATCTTTTTTTTCGTAAAAAAATACCCATGCCTTTATCTCTGTCAAGAGCAAGATGCCGCGTTATACAACATCAGAAGGCAATTTCAATTGGTACTAACCCATGTTAATTTAGCCTTCAAAAGCTGCTGCTACACCAGCTTTTAATTTGAGTGGGCATTAGTTAACACTTTGAAAGCACCTGAGTCTCTTATTTATGCTTTTGCTGCTGAGATTTCCTGGTGATGGCTCATTCCACTCCTAGGATCTCAAACCAGCTAACAAACATTAATTGTATAAGAAGACTGAATATCAGCAGCTACACTTAGTTTTACGTGAAGTGAAACATCTGTCAACCTCTACCGTTACCATTCTATGATTACTGATGCTAACCTTGCCGTTAGTTGGTAATCTCATAGACTAACTCATGCTTGAGATAGATTCCAACTTTCATCTATTGAGCCACACTAAAGCCCAAACCTAAAATTTTGGCATATTTGGCAAATTTTCCGCCTAGATAAAATTATACCTTATAGGTTTAATCATATAAGGCAATTAACAATTAGAATAGCTACCTAATTGGTAAGTATTGAGGACGGAATTTTTGACCATCCCAACTCGATGATCAGTGTATTTGGTCAAGCATGAGATTCTATTGACAATAAATCTTGTATGGGATACTTCCTTCTGTTAAAATCAACTATACCACTAGGATTAAATACTTACCATCTCTCAAAGAAAGATATTCAGACGAGTAACGACCGTTAAGACAGGTTGTCAACTTGTCTGATCAGTCTTATATATTCGGTGAGTAGCAAGAACGCAGGATAAACCAAAGGGGTAAACTCCTGGCTTCACACTCTGCTGTGAAAAATTATTGATGACACATTTAGTATTTAGAGGAGATTTATGACAAGTAAGCCGGAACGCGTGGTACTGATTGGAGTAGCCGGAGACTCTGGGTGCGGTAAATCTACGTTTTTGCGTCGGTTGACAGATTTGTTTGGCGAAGAGTTGATGACAGTCATCTGTTTAGATGACTATCATTGTTTGGATCGTAAGCAACGCAAAGAAACTGGTATTACTGCACTTGACCCCAGGGCAAACAACTTTGATTTGATGTATGAGCAAATCAAAGCTCTCAAGGAAGGTCAAGCGATTAATAAGCCGATTTATAACCACGAAACCGGCGAGATCGATCCACCGGAAGTCGTAGAGCCGAATCATATTGTAGTGGTTGAGGGTCTACATCCGCTATATGATGAACGGGTGCGATCGCTCCTTGATTTTAGCGTTTACTTCGACATCAGCGACGAAGTAAAAATTGCTTGGAAAATCCAGCGTGACATGGCAGAACGTGGCCATCGCTACGAAGATGTACTTGCCGCCATCAACTCCCGCAAACCCGATTTCCAAAAATATATTGAACCACAAAGAGAATTCGCCGATGTGGTGCTACAAGTATTGCCCACCAACCTGATCAAAAACGATACAGAACGCAAAGTATTGCGGGTACGGATGCTACAACGGGAAGGAAAAGAAGGCTTTGAGCCAACTTACCTGTTTGATGAAGGCTCAACTATCCACTGGACACCTTGTGGACGTAAGCTGACCTGTTCCTACCCCGGTATGCAACTTTACTACGGTTCCGATGTTTACTACGGTCGTTATGTGTCAGTTCTAGAGGTAGACGGTCAATTTGACAACCTAGAAGAAGTAATTTACATCGAAACTCATCTGAGCCACACCTCTACTAAATATCAAGGTGAGATGACTCACTTATTACTCCAACACCGGGAGTATCCAGGTTCCAACAATGGAACTGGCTTATTCCAAGTGCTTACAGGTTTGAAAATGCGTGCTACTTACGAACGTTTAACAGCAAACGAAGCCAAGCTAGCAGTTAACGTTTAAAACAGCAGTGTTTGTGTCAAAAATGTTAGGAGTGCTGACAGCACTCCTTTTTTTTGGATAATTTGACTCAGAGCAAAGGCTGTAAGATTTTAAAGGTTTTTGGTGAAAGCAGAAAACAATAACTACTGAATGTGTCAATATTGTTATGATTCCAGTAATTAGTAGCTGCACTAATTCAGTCAGTGAAAATACTTTTAAAGGAGGAATACTCTTTGACTCAACGCTACTTATTCACCTCCGAGTCAGTTACCGAAGGTCATCCTGATAAAATCTGCGATCAGATTTCTGATACGATTTTAGATACCTTACTTACACAAGACCCTTCTAGCCGTGTGGCGGCTGAGGTAGTAGTAAATACTGGCTTGGTGCTAATCACTGGTGAAATCACTACCAAAGCCAACGTCAATTATGTGAATATTGCCCGCAAGAAAATTGCGGAAATTGGCTACATTGATGCTGATAATGGTTTTTCTGCCAACAGTACCAGTGTAATTGTCGCTTTAGACGAACAATCACCGGATATTGCCCAAGGTGTTGACACTGCTCACGAAACCCGCCAACAAGATAGTGATGAAATATTTGACACTATCGGTGCTGGTGATCAAGGGATTATGTTTGGTTTTGCTTGTAACGAAACCCCTGAAATGATGCCCTTGCCTGTGAGTTTAGCACACCGGATTGCCCGTCGATTAGCCGCAGTCCGTAAAACAGGAGAGTTAGCCTATCTTCGTCCTGATGGTAAAACCCAAGTTACCGTGATCTATGAAGATGGTCGTCCCGTAGGTATTGATACTATTCTCATTTCCACCCAGCACACAGCCACTATCGGTGATATCACTGATGAGGCAGCAGTTCAAGCCAAAATTAAACAAGATTTGTGGACGGCTGTAGTGGCACCTGTGTTTAATGACATAGAGATTAAACCTGGTGAAGAAACACGCTTTTTAGTGAATCCCACTGGTAAATTTGTCATCGGTGGCCCTCAAGGTGATTCTGGTTTGACTGGACGGAAAATTATTGTCGATACCTACGGTGGGTATTCACGACATGGTGGTGGTGCTTTCTCTGGAAAAGATCCCACCAAAGTAGACCGTTCAGCAGCTTATGCGGCTCGTTATGTCGCCAAAAACATTGTCGCGGCTGGGTTGGCTGATAAATGTGAAGTCCAGTTGAGCTACGCTATTGGTGTAGCTAGACCTGTGAGTATTTTTCTGGATACCTTCGGCACTGGCAAAGTTGATGATCAAACCTTGCTGGAATTAGTTAAGCAGAACTTTGAACTACGTCCGGCGGGAATTATTCATGCCTTCAACTTACGCAACTTACCAAGTGAAAGAGGCGGACGTTTTTATCAGGACGTCGCGGCTTACGGACACTTTGGCCGGAATGACTTAGATTTACCTTGGGAACGCACCGATAAGGCGGAATTCTTGAAGCAAGCGGTGAACCATTCTCTATCAGCTGCGATCGCACAGGCACTAAAGTAAATTCCAGACAGTAGAATTGAGGTGATTTATCTTTTTTGAGAGTTATTTCTCACCTCAGTATCATGATCAAAAATTACTCAATAACCTCTGGCTAAAAGTTAATAGTCAGAGGATTTTTTTGACTAAATCCGCTAATATTAGGACTTACGCATCATATTTTCCGGGAGTTTAGCTGAAAAAAAGGAGTAGGTAATGGGGGGTAAGGGTGTAAGGGTTTAGGGGTGTAGGGGAAAAACTTTTTCATATTACAAACTTCCCCCAGGAAATGGTTAAAATTGGCTATAGCCAAGTGTTAGCATAATGAGGCTGCAATACCTGTGTAATTAACTAAGCGTCTTCTAATAGTCAAGAAGAGGTTATGACAAAATTGGTCTGGGTTGCAGCAAAAAATCTTTGTAAAATTTCATATCAAAACAAATTAAATTGAATGAAGTCATGCGAATTATCTAGAAAATAATTATTTGTGCTGGTGATAAAAGTAGATAATGTAAATGTTAATTGCCGTTTGCTGTATTGAGACAAATAATACTGATGTGGTGATTTTTGCGGGAGGGATAAGGAGATTTGAGGATGCAAACTCAACAACCAATCCCTGTTGACAACAGTTTAGAAGGCGAAAACGTGTCAGGAAAAGAGCCATCCATAGATGAACTCCCGACGATAGAATTTCCCTCACGCGGGAAACTCAAAGCCAGTTCTTGGCGCATACATCAAAAAATTGGTTATGGCTACTTTGTAGCTATTGGGATTGGATTTTTCGGCTCCCTGACTGGATTAGTGATTGCCAACTACTACCGGGGAAGAGAAATTAGGCAATTTAATCAAGCTCAAGAGCAAAGACAATTACTGAGTGATTATAAAGATGCTGTAATGGGAGCGCAACTGCATAGCTCTAAGATAGTGGCTTTATTAGAAGACTCACAACGGCTACCAGGTAAAAAGGCCGATTTTTTGAAGGATGTAGAGAAAGCCAAGAACATAGAGCAGAAACTTGATAAGTATATCAAAGATGCTCCTCAATATTTATTAGCGGCGACGAGTGCGAATTTACAGGCTTTATTACAAGATTATGCCTCGAACTTAAAAACTTACGTTCAGCAAATCGATCAAGTCTTACAAAACACCCAACAGCCTGTACCACCACAACAGGTAGCTGTAGTGCGATCGCAGTTATTGAAAGTTATGCGTGGCTACACAGCCATGCAACTAGAGCAGCTATCAGACAAATTGAGCAACATCCTCAGAACGGCTGAACAACAAGAGCAGAAAAGACAAAGAGATGTTGAGCAAGCCAAAGGAGTTGAGAGATTAATTGTGATGGTGAGTATGCTGGTATCAGTGGCGATCGCCGCTATCATAGCATGGCGCACCAGTCGGGCGATTGCTGAACCGGTAATTACTGTCACTCAAGTCGCTGAACAAGTCGCACGCAAATCCAATTTTGATCTACGCGCTCCCGTCACCACAGAAGATGAAATTGGCTTACTAGCAAAATCACTGAATCGTTTAATTGAAAGAGTATCCGAACGAACAAAAGAATTAGAGCAAGCCAAAGAATTAGCCGAAGCCGCCAGCAAAGCCAAAAGTAGGTTTTTGGCTAATGTCAGTCATGAGTTACGTACACCGTTAAATGCAGTCATCGGCTTGAGTCAACTGTTACAAGATGATGCCACTGATCTAAATTTATCACCAGATTTTATCACCGACTTAGAAACCATCAACTCGGCTGGACGACATCTACTAGAACTGATTAACGACATCCTCGACGTATCCAAAATTGAAGCCGAGAAAATGACTCTCTACCCAGAGACATTTGAAATTATCACCCTCATTAATAACGTTGTCCTCACAGTCAAACCATCCATCGAAAAAAATGGTAATGTGTTAGAAGTACATTGTGATCAACACTTAGGCGCAATGTACGCCGACCAAACTAGAATGCGGCAAGTCTTATTAAACCTTTTAAGTAATGCAGCTAAATTTACCACTAACGGCAAGATAACCCTCACAGTTAAGAAAGACATCCAAGACTGCTCACTAGCAGCACCCTTGGGAACTATTACCTTCACTGTGAGTGATACAGGGATTGGGATGTCTCTCGCTCAACAGCAACAGTTATTTCAACCCTTTATGCAAGGGGATACTTCCACTACGAAAAAGTATGGTGGTACAGGTTTAGGTTTAGCCATCAGTCGCCACTTTTGTCAA
Organism: Anabaena sp. 4-3; assembly: GCF_001597745.1. Classification (GTDB taxonomy): domain Bacteria; phylum Cyanobacteriota; class Cyanobacteriia; order Cyanobacteriales; family Nostocaceae; genus Trichormus. Next base: position 10,256 of record NZ_LUHJ01000064.1, read on the forward strand.
ATGATGGGAGGTGAAATTGTGGTGCAGAGTCAACCGGGAGTTGGTTCTACTTTCACAGTTAACTTACCATTGACGGCGCAGGAGTAAATTAGGGACTCTTGACTGGGGAGCGGAAGAAGCGGAGGAGAAAAACTAATGACTAATAACTAATAACTAATAACTAATAACTAATGACTAATGACTATTAATTAAGTTATCAGCACTGCTCACACCATGACTACAAGTATCGACTTTCTCAGTCAACTCAACCCTAGCCAACGCCAAGCTGTAGAACATTATTGCGGCCCTTTGTTAGTTGTGGCTGGTGCTGGTTCAGGGAAAACACGCGCCTTAACTTACCGCATTGCTAACTTGATTTTAAAACACCGTGTCGCACCGGAAAATATTCTGGCGGTGACTTTCACTAACAAAGCTGCACGGGAAATGAAAGAACGGATTCAAAAACTGTTTGCTGAACAGTTGGCAATGACAGAATATGGTGAAAGGTTAGAGTTGTTGCCAGAATACGAACAGACTCAATTGCGATCGCGCGTTTATAAAAATACCATTAAAGACTTGTGGTGTGGCACTTTCCACAGTCTCTTTTCTCGCATTCTGCGCTTTGATATTGAAAAATACCAAGACGAAAAAGGGCGTAAATGGAATCGTAATTTTTCCATCTTTGATGAGTCTGATGTTCAAAGTTTAATGAAAGAAATCGTCACGAAACAATTAAATTTAGACGATAAAAAATTTGAACCTCGTTCTGTACGTTACGCCATCAGCAACGCTAAAAACCAAGGCTTTTCACCAGAAGAATTTCAGAAAGAACAACCAAATTATCGCGGTAGAGTCATTGCTGATGTTTATAATCTTTATCAGCAAAGACTAGCAGAAAATAACGCCCTCGATTTTGATGATTTAATTCTCGTCCCTACCAGATTATTTCAACAAAATGAACAGGTTTTAGGTTATTGGCATCACAAATTTTGTCATATTCTCGTCGATGAATATCAAGACACTAACCGCACTCAATACGAACTAATTCGCCTGTTAGTAACAAATGGTGAAGAACGTAAGAGTGAATGGAATTGGCAAAATCGCTCAGTGTTTGTAGTGGGTGATGCTGACCAATCTATTTACAGTTTTAGAATGGCTGATTTTACCATATTGTTGGAATTTCAGCAAGATTTCGGCGACGGTTTGCCAGATGACGATACCAGAACGATGGTGAAGTTAGAAGAAAACTATCGCTCTTGTGAAAATATTCTGCAAGCTGCTAACGAACTCATTGAAAATAACACCCAACGTATTGATAAAATTCTCAAACCTACAAGGGGAGCAGGTGAGCAAATTTATTGTCACAAAGCTGACGATGAATTAGCAGAAGCGGAGTTTGTGATTAGACAAATTCGCACCTTAGAATACCAAAACCCGGAATTAAATTGGGGTAGTTTTGCGATTCTGTATCGTACCAACGCCCAATCTCGCCCCTTTGAAGAATTGTTAGTCAGAAATCAAATTCCTTATACAGTTGTCGGGGGGATGAAGTTTTATGATCGCAAAGAAATTAAAGATGTCTTGGCTTATTTGAAGGCGATCGCGAATCCATCTGATACAGTCAGTTTATTACGAGTTATCAATACACCCCGGCGTGGTATTGGTAAAGCCACCATTGATAATTTAATGAATGCCTCCCAGCAATTAGGCACAACTCTCTGGGAAATATTGAGCGATGAAACCTCAGTTAATACCTTAGCCGGGCGTTCCGCCAAAGCGGTGAATAATTTTGCCCAAATGATTAGTCGTTGGCAAGGAGAAATAGCCACAGTTCCAGTTACCGAGTTGGTAATGGGAATTTTAGATGATTCTGGCTACGTGCAGGATTTACAAAATCAAGGTACAGACGAAGCAGAGGACAGAATTCAAAACATCCAAGAATTATATAATGCGGTGCAGCAATTTCAAGAAGAAAGTGAGGATGTTTCTTTAACAGCCTTCTTGCAAAGTACCGCCCTGAGTTCGGATTTAGATAACTTAAAAGAAGGACAAGCTGCTGTTTCCTTGATGACTTTGCACGCTTCCAAAGGGTTAGAATTTCCTGTAGTGTTTTTGGTAGGGTTAGAACAGGGATTATTCCCTAGTTACCGTTCTTTGAATGATCCCGCTAGCTTAGAAGAAGAACGCCGCCTGTGTTACGTGGGCATTACCCGCGCCCAAGAGAGGCTACATCTATCCTTTGCCCGTGAACGGCGTTTGTATGGTACACGAGAACCTGCCATGCGATCGCAATTTCTTGACGAACTACCCCCGGAATTATTAGCTACTCAAAGGAAAAGCCGTCAAAGTTACACAAAAGCACCAGTAGGTAATAGTAAGTCAGCAACTACCCAGAATTGGCGAGTTGGTGAGCGTGTATTACATAAAACTTTTGGTATTGGTGAAATCTCTCATGTTTTTGGAACAGGAAATAAGCTATCTGTGGCGGTTAAATTTGCGAGTTTGGGACAAAAGATTATTGATCCTCAAGCAGCGCAGTTGCAAAAACTAGATTAAAATCCACCCTCTTGTAGAGACGCGATTAATCGCGTCTTGATTTAATCCCTGTTCCCTATTCCCCGTTCCCTGTTCCCTTTTATACTAAACGCCCATAACGGGCTGTAGGTTCATCATTCAACCAAGCCCACATTTGATCACCGTAACAAAAATGCCACCATTCTCTAGGGTTACGCTGAAAACCTGATTTTAACATGACATCATGTAACAACTGACGATGAGCATGATATTGTTGTGCGGCTGGATGCTGACTATTGGCATAGTAATCGGGATGCGATCGCTCTGACAAATCATCTATTGGCGAACCCATATTTATCACGTTTCCCGCATCATCTACCAATGTAATATCCACTGCTGCACCTGTACTGTGAGGTGGTGGTGTGTTTTGATCCAGACTGGGTGTAGCCCAAATTTCATAAACAGCCGCCCAAATTTCTTGACTTTGCTGTGGTGTTAACTCAACCGCACTCAGCCCCCTTTCCCTGACTGCGCTAGCAAAGCTGTAATCTACCATAAACTGCTGTACAGCTACCGGGCGATAAGCATCAAAAATCTGAATGCGCCAATGCGGACGCAGCAATTGTAGATAATTCTGAGCTTGAATTAAATTCTCAACTACACGCTGACGCAGATAATAGGGCGAATATTCACCATAAGGCGCGCCTAGTTTTTCATAAGGATGGGGAGATTCCACGGCAAACAGTTCCAAAGGAATCTGTACTAACGCTTCTCCACATTCCAAAATTGGTATCTGGTGATACGGTCTTATCTGATAAGTTTGCATTCACTTCACTCACAACCACAAATTTCAGGTAGCCATTCCTTGGCACTTCATTTATATACTGAGATTCGGGTTGACGAATATAGGCAATTTAAATTAAGGATATTGATGAGGTTGCTGCCAAATAGAATTATTGTAGTTATTAGGTACTACTTGAGTTGTGGGTGTTACCACTCCATTTCGACTATTGCGGACAGTATAGGGGCCAATAATCGGCGATGTACGCGTAATAACTGGTGATGTCACCTGTACCTGACTAGGCACTGTCTGAAGATGATTGTAATTAGTGTAATAATTGGGTGACAGATTAGGTGTATTTTGGGGAATATCAGCCGGTCTAGAATTTATCACCGTGCTAGGTGAAAAACTTTGCATGGGTGAAATATTTAGGGGTGCTGTCTGTAGAACTCCTCCAACAGCAGAATTGCTGATAGAATTGGTAACAGATGAACTTGTATAATTCAAGCTGCTAGTTGGTTGACTGAAAACTGTGGCTGAGGGATTAATCGAGCTACTATTCTGACTAATGTTGCTGAGAGTCTGTAATTCTGGTGCTACTCCCGCAGCATTTACTGGATTATTTGTTGCTTGAGAGGCAGGATTAAAAGACTGCAATCCCAATAACTGATGATTATCAGTTGCTCCAAACCGCAATAAATTTTCTGCTTGTGTGACAAAGATGTTGTTTTGCGGTGTGGTGATCGTATAAATGCTCTGTGAGACAGAATTGGATGGCTTAGTTCTAGCAGATTGTGGTTTTTTGCTGACGCTTGCTAGTTGGTTGTTGCTGTTATTGTCTTGAGAGTTGTTGGTGGTGACTGGTAAGTTAAGTGACTGTGAGCTATCCAACAACAGAGGTAAATTATCAATATCTGCCGCGATCGCTCTATCCTCATCCGATAATTCGGAGCCAATAGCGTCTGACTCAGTGACTTGGTTGCGCTGTTGAGTAAATATATCTGGATTTGACCAATATTGTTGAATCAGCAAACCCAACACGCATAAAAAAATTGCTGTTCCCCAAAAACTAGGTCGTCCTAAATTCAACAATCTGGCTTTGAGATAGCGTAAGTTGGCAGGAGGATAACGACGATTTGACATGGTTAATTAATAAAAATTTACGTAAGGTGACATAATTTTTTTTAAGTATTTCTGCGGTGATTGTTAACTCCAATGATGTTTTCATCGTAGCTGTTGATTTAGTTATTATCTTAAATTCGTTGAATTAGTTATTATTGTACCCAGGACTCCCCAATCCCAACTCCCTGTTATCATCTAGCGTTGAGCAACCCGCACTAACAAGAAGATTCCTATAACCAAACCCATGAAATTTGGTAGCCATGCACCCATAAACGGAGAAACAATACCCGCTTGTCCGAGTGCGCCAGTCATAAAACTGAGTAAGTAATAAGAAAAAATCACAATCACACTAATACCAAAACTTGTCCCGCGCCCAGTGCGTTGGGGTACGGTTCCCATAGCTGCGCCGACTAAGCCAAAAACTACACAGACAAATGGTAAGGCGATTTTTTGCTGAATCCGAACTTCTAGTTTACGAATTTTTTGGCGATCGCCTCCGAGCCTTTCTATGGTTAACTGTTCTAATGCTTCGGCAATATTCATTTCCCCATAGTCGCGGCTTTTTTCTGCCAGACTTAAGGGTGTACGGGGTAGTCGCAGTTGTTGCTGTTCAAACCGCAAAATATTGCGGTAAGACCTATCAGGTGCTACTAAATAGATAGTGCCATTATAAAAATCCCAAACACCCTGAGAGCCATTCCATTGGCCAGATTCTGCCACAACAATTTGATTTAAACCTTCCGTAGAACGGTCTATAACTGTTAAACCTTTCATCCGTTGACCATCAAACTGGTCAGCATAAAATAGGCGTGTCAATATTCTGCTTTTACTGCCATCTGGCTGTTGAATTTCCTTATATTCAGGATAAAAAATATTTTGTTGCTTAAAAGTGGGTTTGTCTGACTTGAGTGCCTGCTGTAAAGTCAGAGTGGCTTGATAATTAGCGGCTGGTGCAATTTGCTCATTAAATAAAAACGTCATCCCTGTGACAACAAAACTCAACATCACAGCAGTTAGCACCATCCGATAAACACTCACCCCACAACCACGCAAAGCAATTAATTCACTTTCGCTAGAAAGACGACTATAAGCCATTAACGTCGCCAACAGCGTAGACATGGGAAAAGCTAAAACAATAAAATTAGGTAGCTTTAAGAGAAAAACCTGAACGGCAATACTGATAGGTAGCCCAGATTCTACAACTTTTCTGACTAGCTCAAATACTGCATCAATAGTGACACCAATTGATGAAAAAGCCCCAACACCGAATAAAAATGTGGGTAACAATTCGCTAGCCAAGTACCTATCCATGATTGTCACAGGTAGCAGCGAATTGAAACTGTAGAATGACGAGAGCTTTTTGGATATCATATACAAATGTAAAAATTAAACATGGGCAGCCCAGACAAACCAAAATTTATACATCTGATTTTGTTGAGTAATTACAGCATAAGTCAGGTGTCAGAAATCAGAAGTAAAACAGGCTCTATATCTAGCTTTCATCATTAAATTTTATACTTGGAAAACTTGCTGTAAAAAAAGTTAAAAATTCTTTTTTAAAATTATTCAGCAAAAATTACTAAATATCTATGATTAACTACGTCCACGAACCAGCATAAACAACTTTTCTTTGCTTCTACCTGCTGCCTTCTACTTAATAGACTTGGAAATTATCACCCAAATAATACTGCCGCACGAGGGGATTACTGTAGAGTTCTTCAGCGTTACCATAGGCGAGGATTTGTCCTTCACGCATGATATATGCACGGTCAGTAATAGCCAAGGTTTCGCGGACATTGTGATCTGTGATTAAGATACCCATACCGCGATCGCGCAGTTGTGCCACAATTTGCTGTATCTCAGACACAGCTATGGGATCAACACCTGCAAATGGTTCATCTAACAGTAAAAACTTTGGCCCTTCTCTTCCTGCGGCTAAAGCCCTAGCTAATTCTGTGCGTCGTCTTTCCCCCCCAGAAAGTTGAATGCCTTTGCTTTTAGCCACTTTTTCCAAGCGAAACTCTCGCAGTAACGTTGAGAGTCGCTGTGACCACTCCCAGCGCGGTACATTGGTTTGTTCTAATACCAAAAGAATATTATCTTGTACTGAGAGTTGGCGAAAAACGCTAGCCTCCTGTGCTAGATAGCCAATACCCAACCGCGCCCGTTTGTGCATTGGCAATCCAGTAATATCTAAATTATCTAGCCAAACTTTCCCCTGATTGGGTTTCTCTAACCCTGTGGCAATGTAAAATGTCGTTGTTTTACCAGCCCCATTCGGGCCTAGTAAACCGACAATTTCACCCTGAGCAACAGAAAGGTTAACGCGATTGACAATAACTCGCTTACCGTAAGATTTGTGAATATTTTCTAAAACAATTTTCACTATTCGCAGACTGTCTTAATGGTTGATGCTATTGAGAACGTCTGAATCCTGGCGTTTGGGGTGCGGGTGTCCCGGTGTTACCGTTAAGTTCTGAGTCTTGCACCATATAGACAGACTCTACCTGACGGTTAGATTGGGGTAAAGCCACAAATCGTCCTTCATCAATCAAATATGTTACCCTTTCGGCGCGGATACTATTACCGCCTTGTTGCAAAATATAGACATTACCAGTGAAATCAATGCGGCGTTCCTTACTAAAGTATTGAGCTTGAGCGGCTGTAGCCTGGATTTGACGAGCAGGGTACAACATCTGTACATTACCACGAGCCGTGATCACCTGATTTTTTGCATCGTATTCTTGGATGTCAGCACGGATAGTCAGAGGTCGATTTCCCCCTGATGTTTGTGCAGTAGCCGTGGGTATGGGGTGAGGCAAAGCTAAAGCACCAAAGAATGCGGTTGGTAGCAGTAACGCTAATCCCAATTGACGCATTTTTGACAAGGGAAATTGATAGTAGGGCTTCATGGCCATTTGGTATTCTGGATTTCAGCTTGTATACTAATTATGTCAAGTAGTTTATCCGAAAATAAAATCTTCACCAGGAAGTAATTTTGGATAGAAACTGGTTAGGAGATTGACGCTTGACAAAAGCTGAGAGTTTCTTCACTATTCAAAATTCAAAATACCCTGCGGGATTTTACAGGAAAATCTCTCCGCCAAGCGAAGAGACTCTACAGAGAAGGGTTTTCTGACTGCTTGCTGAGAACTCAGCCCATGAATGTAGAAGTCAGGATCAATTATTGTTCAACTACAACTATTTTAGGTAAAGGCAAAGCTTGATTTTTAGCTATATCGGTATTTATTGTATTTGTAGCAATTTCTTGTATAGCTTTTAACAAGTCTGCACTCTGGTTAAGTAATTCGTCTACATCAATACCGCCGTAACTGGATGGGTAACGTCGCAGGCGATTACTGCCTTCTCCTAGTAATATAGCTGCACCTCGCCAGTTGCGATTACCCAAATGATAAAGAGCTACAGCAATTTGAAGAATACCCTGATAAAAGGTTTTTTCCGGTTCGCTGGCTTCAATCCATAAAGCTTCTAGGGTGTCATGACAGGCGTAGAACTGTCCAGCATTAAATTGTTCTACACCTTGCCAATATTCTGGGGGCATGGTTTCACTCATCCCATGCTATCCCGCACTTCTTTAATGGTGTCGAGAGTGATGTCTTGATTTTTTCCGGCAAACTCATTTTCTGGGGTGAGGAAAAGCATACAGTGGCACTCTTTACGTTCTCGCATCGGTACACAAGGACAGTTCCAATACGCGGCTTTGACTTCTGCTTCTTTATCTTCGTAGTGACGACATGGACATAAAGGCGCGCCTAGTTCGTCTTTATGTTTCGCGAGTCCTTCAATCACAACGGCAGTCACGGAAGGTTCAGAACAAAAGTAAGTTTCGGTACGCTTGGCATATTGTTCTGAGAACTGGCGCATGGCCTCTAGACTTTTATCGCTGGATTTTGTATTGGCTTCGGATGAAATCATTGGGATCGGCAGTTGATAATTTAAATATTTCTTTGCATTGTACCGCAGTCACAGTCGGGTATTGTTGGGGAGATGTCCCCAACCTGAGTTTTTCACGCTAATATTTTTCCACAACAGGGATCAAAAGAAACTATGTCAGCATTCATTGATTTTTTAAATACATAAGTTTTAATCTCATAATCAATTTAAGGATTTTTGTAACTGTAGTTGTAGGGTCTGTTCTTTCTCTATGACGATGCCAGGGTAATCTCTATTAATGACTACTGCTTCTGTTGGTGATGATATGTCTTGCCAGAGCAACCAACGGCTACCTTGAGGGAGTGTAGAAAGACTGAGGGGATTTTGGGTTAACCAAATCAAGGGAGACTGAAAATCTGGCTCGTTAGCATCTTCGTGATATCTAGTTTCTGCTAGAGTTTCTAAAACAGTGCGATGGCTCTGCCCGTCGGAGGCATCGCCTTTGACTAATCCTGTGGCTGCTGTCCACAGTTGCACCTGTAATTGCTGACGCTGT
>NZ_LUHJ01000064.1:19111-19702 GCF_001597745.1 Anabaena sp. 4-3
ACGATGCTGCGGCAATTACTGCTTGTTCAAAGTTGTCTGCTTGCCAATTACCAGCACTATCAAGGGCAATAATAATTTCCTGTCCACTTGTGACCATTTCTAATTCCCGCACCCGTAACTCCCCATAACGTGCGCTAGTCCGCCAGTGAATTAAACGCATGGGGTCGCCGATGCGGTAGGGACGAAGCGATCGCACTAACCCTGATGTGGCTGTCTGCAAGGGTTTACCAGTATACTCACTTCTTTGACTTTCTTCCTGTCCTAATTCATCTACTAGGGGACAAGTTTTTAAAGGTAATACTGTCGGGTAAACAATAGCTGTAGCTTTACAGTGGCGTTGACGGCGACTCCAGAATAATCCTAAAGGCGCGCCTGTCACCAATTCCACAGTGTGCCAGCGATATATCCCTCGATTTTGGGTAGGCTGGGAATATGACCAACGGTAAGTTTCTTGACTGGCGATAGTTTCAATACTGTGTTTGACGGGTTGCCCTAAGACGAAAGGTAAGATATCTTCAACTTGCAGTAAGCTGACAGGTTGCTTAGTGGGGTTGTGAATTTGTAATTCTAAGATTAAGTCATCCCCTGCGG
>NZ_LUHJ01000064.1:19813-44392 GCF_001597745.1 Anabaena sp. 4-3
TACGCCGCTAATCGCATACAGCCAGCCAGCCATTGTATTAATAGCTGCACCAAAAAAACAAACAGCAATTCCCGCTAGTACCCACCCGGTATATGCAGGGGTGCTAGCATGGGTTTCTAACCAGTTAGTGATGGGTTTGATAATTTTCATGTTTCCGTTTTAACCCAACACTAATAGAAATTCACAGTAGTCACGCCCTAATTTTGTGTAAGTGCTTTCTGCATTCGCTGTATATGAATACAGACGCTTTTAATGAAGCTGTCTCTGTGACGTATATAACTACGGAGTCCGCAAATTTTATCTTCCGGACGGAATGGGCGCAGGGAGAAATGGGAAAAGTATTCTCCCCCTTGCCCCCTGCCCCCTGCCCCCCTGCTTCTTCTCTGCTTCCTCTTTTCCCCTATACCCCCACATCCCACTTAAATCGCTGCTTCTTCACGCTGACAATCAAAAACCACCATGAAAGAAGCATTTGGTGTTACTTGACATAAATGCTGCATATAACCATCAGCGTCAGAACGACTGCGAAAGCGCGCTATAATCTCACGTTGGGCATCAGGTAGTAAACGTGCGATCGCCCAAGAGTTTAGCCGTTGTTTGTAATTTTTGGACTGTGGTTCCGAAATTTGTACTTTGTTATCAGAATTTTGTGGCATGATTATCTTAACCGTATTAAGTTTCAACAAAGGTGTTAGTGACTGTCTCAAGATAGAAGCACTAGCCCTTTTTTTATGATTCTGCCACCTTATTATTCGATAATTTTTATATTGTCAACCCCCAATGATATATTTTAGACAAACTAACTGAACAATCTCTATTTTGTATAAATTTATATAACCTATCCAGCCAATTTTTATCAGTGATTTATGTTTAAAATAATACGCATATTCTCAAGAGGATAGTGACCTAAAATCTGGGTGTCTTGGAAAACACCAAAACTGTAAATTATATTTGAAGAATTCGCTTATTCGCAATAATAGAAATATTAGTTAATATAAATCATTTTCTAAGAATCAACAAATAAATATCTAATGTTTTGTCATCAATCCCACATTCTCTTAACAAAAAATAACTAATACATTTATCCTGTTTATATCTTGACCAATCTTAATAGTTTAGATACAATCTTGGCAACAAATTATACTTGTTGTCAAAACAATGGCATTAGTAACGTCAATAATTCAAAAAATTGCACCCCAAATAGGTGCTGTAGTTGTAGTAGACCCAGAATATAAATTAGTGGGACATATTACTTTTAAAAATGGGCATAAAGCATTTTTTAGTACCACTAAGTTAAATATTAATGGTTTCGGTTCCGCAGAAATTGCTAAAGACAAAGGTTATTCAAATTTTTTTCTCAAACATTTTGGGTATAAAGTTACTGAAGGACAAACATTTTTTAGCAAGCAAATTTGTGCAAAAGTAGGTAATAACAGAGATATTGAAGCCGGATTTGACTATGCCCAAAAATTAGGTTTTCCTGTGATTGTCAAACCGATCAATCTCAGTCAAGGTAAATTAGTGACAAAGGTTTATAATAAAACAGAATATTATCAAGCAGCTAAGAAAATCTTCAAACTCAACTCAGGACTAATTGTTGAAAAGTTTTATCAAGGAAAAGATTACCGCATTGTCGTTATAGATGATGAAATCATCGCCGCTTACCAAAGAATCCCCTTATCTGTAGTAGGTGATGGTAAATCTAGCATTTTGGAATTACTGCACCAAAAACAAGAACAATTTGTGGCAAGCGGTAGAAAAAAGATTATAGATTTTGATGACTTTCGCATCAAACAAAAACTAAAAAGGCAGAATCTCAATTTTAACAGTATTCTTCCCAGGGGCAAAATTATTTATCTTTTAGATAATGCTAATTTATCCAGTGGTGGTGAGGCTATAGATGTGACAGAAAGTATTCATCCTGACTTTCAAAAATTAGCTTTAAATGTCGCCAAAGATATGGGGTTAAGATTAGTAGGTGTGGATATCATTACCCATGATATAACTAGACCATTAGTCGATTATGTGATTATTGAAGTTAATGGCTCACCTAGCTTAACTCACTATGCGGCAATTGGAGAGGCACAAACTCAGAGAGTCGAAGCTTTGTATTTGAAAATTCTCACGACTTTAGAACAAGAGTATAACAACAAAAATTGATGTGTTATTTTGCATCAAAAATTTCCACAATTTAGTTACCGATAAAAACTGAAGCGTGCAAAGTAAAAGAAAGTTCGTAGTCAGGACTTCAGTCTTGATATAGCTTGCGTAGACATAGCTGTGCTTGATTCTTAACTGTACAGGACTTATGCAACTGGCATATTAGTAGGGTGCGTCAGATATCAAAAATGCATTTATTGACAGCATTTAAACGGTCTGACGCACCCTACAAGACATCTGTAATGTGACACTTGCGTCCTACTGTAGAGACGTTACACATAACGTCTTTACGGGATGTATGGGGCGTAACCTCACATAAAATTGCTATTCAGCACACTAAATACAGACCTGATGCCAGAAAATATCTAAATCTGTAACAATAGTGAAGCCAATGCTTTGACTTTTACCCAACCGTGAACGCTGCTACCACAAACTCAGCCCAAACCCAATCACGCAAAGCAGATCACATCCGCATCTGCTTAGAAGAAGATGTACAGTTTGGCGAAACTACCAACGGATTAGAAAGTTATCGTTTCACCCATTGTTGTTTACCAGAAATAGATCGCCAAGATATTGATATCAGTACAACTTTTTTAGGTAAACATCTAGGCGCACCTCTATTAATCTCTTCCATGACTGGGGGAACCCCAGAAGCGGGAATGATTAACCAGCGTTTAGCACAACTAGCCCAACAATATAAATTTGCAATGGGTGTGGGTTCCCAGCGCGTGGCGGTAGAAAAACCCCAGGTGGCTGATACTTTCGCTATGCGTAAATATGCGCCGGATGTTCTGTTATTTGCTAATGTCGGTGCTGTGCAACTTAACTACAAATATGGCTTAGATGAATGTCTGCAAATCATTGAGATGCTGGCAGCTGACGCTTTAATTTTGCATATCAACCCCCTGCAAGAATGTATTCAACCCAGAGGTGATGTTAACTTCCGAGGCTTGCTTGACAAAATTGACAAATTATGCAGTAAGTTATCAGTACCAGTGATAGCCAAAGAAGTAGGCAATGGCATTTCCGCAGCGATGGCAGAAAAACTGTTGGCGGCTGGGGTGGCAGCAATTGATGTTGCTGGTGCTGGTGGGACTTCTTGGGCAAAGGTAGAAGGTGAAAGGGCAGAAAATGCCTTGCAAAGACGCTTAGGCAGAACCTTTGCAGATTGGGGAATACCCACAGCCGAATGTATTACCAGTATTAGAGCGATCGCACCCCATATACCCTTGATTGTCTCTGGAGGGTTGCGTCATGGTTTGGATGTCGCCAAAGCGATCGCACTGGGAGCAGATATCGCCGGGTTAGCAATTCCATTCCTCAAAGCCGCAGTCGAATCAGAATCAGCATTGCAAGATTTAGCCGAAGTATTGATTGCAGAAATCACCACAGTCTTATTCTGCACCGGCAACACCACCCTATCTGAGTTGAAAAATTCCGGCAGTTTGCAAAGCATACAATAAAAAAGATGAGGAAGCGGAGGAGAAAAACTAATGACTAATGACTAATAACTAATGACTAATAACTAATAACTAATGACTAATAACTAATAACTAATGACTAATAACTAATAACTAACAACTAATGAATAACTTCCTCAAGCAAACTCTAGCCAGCTTAGTTGGCACTGTATTAGGACTCATTATTTTCTCTGGTATTGGTACTACAGCACTGTTGTTTTTAGTGTTTGCGGCTGCAAGTTCCCAAGATCCTGGCCCCCTAGTCAAAGATAAGTCAGTTGTAGTTTTTGACTTGTCAATGAAAATCAGCGATAGGGAACCCACAGCTAGCGAAGTGTTGCAAAACACTTTATCAGGAGTGGCAGCACAAAGAATGACACTCCGGAGTGTGCTGGATACCATCAAAAAAGCTGAGAGTGATTCGCGAATTGTGGGTATCTACCTCGACGCAACAAGCAGTAGCGGCACGAGTAACTTAGGTTATGCTTCTCTGAAAGAAATCCGCAAAGCCTTAACAGAATTTCGTGCATCTGGCAAAAAGGTTGTCGCCTATGGAATGCAGTGGGGAGAAAAGGAATATTATCTTAGTTCTGTAGCTGATACTATTGTTTTGAATCCCTTTGGAGCAATGGAAATCAACGGTTTGGCTAGCCAACCGATATTTCTCGCTGGAGCATTGCAAAAGTATGGTATTGGTGTGCAGGTTGTCCGCGCTGGCAAGTTTAAAGGCGCAATTGAACCTTTAGTATTGAACCAACTCAGTACCGAAAACCGCGCCCAAACTCAGCAATTATTAAATGATGTTTGGACAGAATGGCGGACTACAGTCGGTAGTAGCCGCAAAATTGCCCCCCAACAATTACAAGCGATCGCAGATAATCAAGCCCTTTTAGAAGCACCCACCGCTAAATCTAATGGTTTAGTCGATCAAGTAGCATATTCCGATCAGGTAGTTGCTGACTTAAAGAAATTAACCAATAGTGATCAAGATGATCGCAGCTTCCGCAAAATAGACTTGAGTGAATATGCACAAGTCCCGAACAAATCTTTACCTGTAGAACGCACAGCCAAAAATAAAATTGCTGTGGTGTATGCTGAGGGTGATATTGTCGATGGTCAAGGTGAAGATGGACAAATAGGAGGCGATCGCTTTGCCGCTATCTTCAACAAAATCCGCCAAGATAACGATATCAAGGCTGTTGTCTTGAGAATTAACAGTCCTGGTGGTAGTGCTATCGCCTCCGAAGTCATACAGCGAGAAGTGAAACTCACACGCCAAGCCAAACCCGTTGTCGTGTCTATGGGTGATTTCGCCGCCTCCGGTGGTTACTGGATAGCTACCGACTCTAATCGGATTTTTGCCGAACCCAACACCATTACAGGTTCTATTGGTGTATTCGGGGTGTTACTGAATGGGCAGAAGCTAGCAAATGATAATGGTATCACTTGGGACTCTGTAAAAACAGCCCGTTATGCCGATAGTCAAACCTTGGCACGTCCCAAATCTCCCGAAGAAATAGCACTTTATCAACGCAGCGTCAACCGCATTTATAATTTATTTATCAATAAAGTTGCCGAAGGACGCAAACTACCAGTAGAAAAAGTAGCAGAAATTGCCCAAGGTAGAGTTTGGTCTGGTGTTACAGCTAAACAAATTGGTTTAATTGATGAAATCGGTGGTTTAAATGCAGCGATAGAATATGCAGCCCAAGCCGCCAAACTCGGTAAAGATTGGCAATTAAAAGAATATCCCAGGGAAAGCACATTAGGAGAGCGCTTTTTTGGGCGATTCGTTGAAGATGTCAGTACCGTTTTGCAAGTTGAGAAGACACAAACCATACCCCCGAATCTTTTCATGGCTGAATTCCAAAAAATGCAGCAGGAGTTGGCAATTATACAGCAGATGAACGACCCCCAAGGAATTTATGCTCGCTTGCCTTTCAATTTGAAAATTGAGTAGTTTTAATCGCTATGCGCTAAATTCTGGCAAATATAACCACAAAGCCCCCCTTACTTACCTCTCCCTCACCCTCTCCTTGTAGGAGAGGGAAAAGGAAAAAATTTTTGGGCTGGAATGGGGGTTTTAAAGCCTCTGTGTCATATCTTGCACCATTCTCAATCAGCATCAGGCGATGCACAGCTAACAACTAAGGCTCTCAGCAAGTTGCCAGCAATGCCCACCCTACAAAAATTATGCTTCAACAGTTTCCTGAGAAAACTTTTGATGCACCCTTGTAATTTGTTCCCCATTTTCACTAGATACAGTGATGAGATAGTCAATTAACTCTTCTGAGAAGGGGATACGCAAATGGAAAGTACCATCTGATTTTAGGGTAATCGGTTTACCGGCAATATTTACCGTTGCACCGGGATCTGTGGCTCCGTGAATAATTACCTCAGCATCGGTGACAAACCAAAAATCTCCGTGGGGACGACTGAAGACACGGACGATAGAAGAAGAGGCTATAGTTATCCAGCGATCGCCTTCTAAGTAGCCAATTTCCACCATATAATCGCGATCACTTTGGGGAATAGCTACATAACGATTTTGGATGATTTCCTCACATTCATATTGCTGTACCAGTTGAGGAGTTTGATAACTCAGGTCAATATATGTAACATCATACAGCCGTAAAGTCAACTGGGAGATGCCAGCATTGTGCAGTATTTCTTGACGCTGCTCAGAAATTTGCCAAGAGATATAAGCCCACTTAGTAGTGCGAGGAGTGAAGAAAATTTGGCTGTCTTCGTCTACTGTCAGCGCGTCTGTCAGTATATCTTCTGTGTAGGGAGGGCTGAAAATGCGTACAATAGCTGAACGGGCTATTTTTACCCATTGCTCACTGGCAACGTAGCCAATTTCGATGATGTAGTTGCGATCGCTAGCGGGAATCGACACATAGCAATCGGTGATTCCCGGCTCACATTCATACTGCCCTACCAGATGGGGTTGTTGATAACTCAGATCAACCTCGCTGACATCATACAGTCGCAGTAATAATTTAGTCATCCCTGCATTCTCAAGTGCTTGTTGATCACTGTGAGCAAGATACCAACTGACAAAAGCCCACTCAGGATTACGGGGTGTGAGAACAACACTACTGTCTTCATCACCATCTTCTGAGTCGTCTTCTGAGTCGGTAGATATTGTCTTCACCGGTGCTAAATCTTCTGCGGGAGAATTTATCGCCTCAGTCGCCTCTGGTGTTTCTGGTGCGGGGTTGTCCAGAATGCCGTCAATATTCGTCGCCCAATCTCCCGTTTCGGCTGCTGCTAAAGCTGCTTCATCAGCCAAATTCCCGACATTGATAGTTTCTATCTCCTCCAATATCTGATTATCCGGTGGTTCGGCAGCGTCGGCTACCAAATTTAATGCTTCTTCAGAAATCTCGATCAATGGCGGCTCTGTCGGAGGTTCTTCCAATGTCGATAAATCTAAATCCCATGCGGCAGTTAGTGGATCAGATTCATCTGAGGGTGACTCAGTAGCCGCATTCAGATTGGTTGTAGCTTCAGGCTCCTCCAGAGATTGCACACTCGGTGCTTCCGACTGGGGTAATTCGGCTGTGACATCAGCTACACTACTCGATTCATTTTGGGGAATATCTGGCAAGTCCGCCAGAATAGATGTCTCTTGTATCTCCTCCGACTCCTGACTCTTGTCGGAAATACTTGCTGTTGTTTCGGCTGGGGTAACATCTGGAAGTGGTTCGGTTTTGAGGTCGTCAGTGATATCCCTGTGATAACCATTATTAGATGTAACTATAGCAGTATCAGGTAATTCCCTGGTTTGCGCTTCCCCATTAGTTGGCGTTTTCGGGATGTCCACGATTGGGGGATATGTATTATTGACTATAGTAGCTGGTGCTTCCATATCCCAAGGAGATTGCTCCAACTCTGGCGGTAATGGTAAGGGGGAATTATTGGTTTTTTGTGGTGCGGGATGATCTAAACCGGAATTAGCCATTGAATTTTCAGTAGGCTGAGTTGCTACTGCTGGTTCAGATGCAGGTATCTTGTCTTGAGCATCTTGATCATTAGTCGGTGATTCTGTCAAGCCTGGGTTTTCTTTAGCGGCTGATGGTCGTCTAATAAACCATAACAGCGAGCCAGCGATCGCCCCTATAGGTAGCAGCAACCACCACAGCAAGTTACGCCCCAAGACATTGGAATTATCAGCAGTAGCGATCGCCGATGGTGCGGAGAAGTTAGTTCCTGTGGAATCGCCGGCAGTTTCCGCCTCTTCAGAAGCCGCCATCCCTGGCGTTGGTTCTAGGGTGATGGTAGGATTGGCAGATATAAACTGTTGTGATTCAGCTTGAGCGATCGCCTCTGCTTCCGCTACTCTCACAGTTTCTATCGCCTGTTGTCCTTGGGGTGCCAAAGCAAATCCCAGAAAAGCGGATATAGCTGGGTTAGGATTGTTTTTATAAACGTAAACTAAAGGCTGAGAGAAAGGATATTTAGGATCATCTGGCAAGGTATCATACAACGCCAACGCTCGCACACCCGGCAGATTTGCGACTTGATTGAATTTAGCATAGCTAATACCGTCCTTACCCAATTGTCTGACTATTTCTGCCGTATTATCTTCAGTTAACTGGGTAGCATTAGAACCTGTGGCAAAGTTAGCAGACCGAAACACTGGATAACTGCTCAATGCTTCACGAGTTAAACTATTCTCAGGCCGGTCTATCACCCGAATGTTAGCATCTGCGCTGCCTAATTCCGACCAATTGCTGATGTTCCCCCGGAAAATCTCCGCAAATTGCTTGTCAGTCAAACTACCCTGAAACGGATTGTCAGAACCAACGATAATCGCAATCTTTTCTCGGTGCAAAGGAACTTGTACTAAGCCTTGGGCTTTTTCTTCAGGAGTCAGATCACGACTAATCGCTGCAATATCAATTGTCCCCTCTTGCACAGCTTTGAGTGCAGCCTCAGTGCCATTAGTGGCAATTTCCACCTGAGTCCCTGAAAACTGCTGTTCAAAACTCTGCTTTAATTTTTGATTAAAAGCAGCCAGGCCATTAACACCATCAATCCTTACTGTAGTCCCTGGTTGCACAGTTGGCGGTAATAAAAACGTGGGCGTGTCAGTCTCAGCTTGTGCTGACACAGGAACCGACATCAACAAGGTTGTTACTGTAGGAGTGGTAGCGAAAGCCAGCCATAAAGCCAGATTGACTATACCAGTATCTCTTTTATCTTTTTGCCACATATTGCTCCTCATCCAGATATAGAAAACAGAAAGCCGATCAGTTTTAAATTTATATTTTTTTGCAAGAGAAGACGCGCTAATTATACATCTGCTGTCTCTTGTGTTTTGAGTTAGTTAAATATACAGCAGGGAACAGGGAACTCTTAACAGGGAACAGCTTTGAAAGTCTCTTGGCATAAAGCTTTGTTCATCAAATTTGTACCTCATTTACCCCAAATCTGCTGTAAATTAGTATAATTTACTACTGATAGACTGAAAAAGCAAACATTCTAGATAGACTGTTTCTGAATCTAGTGATTACCAAAACTAGACAGATTCTCAACCAATGTCTACATGATTAGTCTGAATTGAGCCAGATGATCAGGTAGAAATAATAGCGAGATTTCAACGAAAAATTGACTGTAATTCTAGAATTACAGTCAATTATTTTTAGCATTGATATTACTCAGATGGCTAGAGCTTCTTTGCCTAACCACGGTTATCTATCTGGGCGCGTTGCAAACTACCAGAAAAGTCAACATAAACGCTTTTCCATTCTGTGAACACATCTAAAGCGGTAGTTCCCGCTTCCCGGTGTCCGTTACCGGTTTGTTTTACACCGCCAAAGGGTAAATGTACCTCTGCGCCGATAGTGGGGCCGTTGATGTAGGTGATACCAGCTTCGATGTCACGCATGGCAGTAAAAGCCCGGTTAATATCGCGGGTATAAATTGAAGAAGAAAGACCATATTTAGTGTCATTGAGAATAGCGATCGCTTGCTCAAATGTATTCACCTCAATTAATGCCACCACAGGGCCAAAAATCTCTTCTCGCGCCACCCGCATCTCAGGCGTAACGTTATCTAAAATAGTCGGTTGAAAGAAATAACCCTGTTTTAATAAACCTGCTGTCGCAATTTCTCCACCCATTAAAATCTTTGCCCCTTCCTCACGGGCAATTGTCATATACTCATATACCCGTTGCAATTGTTTGTGATTAATTATCGGCCCGATATCAGTCTCAGGTTCATAACCAGCACCCAAGCGCAACTGACTAGCACGCTCACACAGCATCGTGGTAAATTTTTCCTTAATATCACGATGCAAAATCAAGCGACTCGTAGCTGTACACCGTTGCCCAGTAGTACCGAAAGCCCCCCATAAAGCACCATCAACAGCCAGTTCTAAATTTGCATCTTCCATCACCACTTGGGCATTTTTACCACCCATTTCTAAACACACCCGTTTATGAGTGCGTCCGCAAGTTGCGCCCACAAACGCCCCAGTCTCAGAAGAACCAGTAAACGATACTAAATCTACATCAGGATGTTCAACTAAAGCCTTTCCTGCTTCTTCACCTACCCCATGCACCAAGTTAATCACTCCTGGTGGTAAACCGGCGGCGGCAAAAATCTCAATTAATTTAGTAGCGCAAGCCGGGGTATCTTCCGCCGGTTTGAGAATTACTGTATTCCCACACACCAAAGCCGGCATAGCTTTCCAGCAAGGTATAGCTATGGGGAAATTCCAAGGCGTAATTAAAGCACAGATTCCAATAGGCATCCGTACAGTCATAGCGAACTTATTAGGCATTTCTGAAGGTGTGGTTTGCCCAAACAGTCGCCTTCCTTCACCAGCACTATAAAAAGCACAGTCAATACCTTCCTGCACATCACCCCTAGCTTCTGTTAAGGGCTTACCCATTTCTCGACTAATTAACTCAGCCAGTTCTTCCTTATGTTCAGCTAATAATTCCCCCACACGAAAGATATACTCGGCTCTAGCTGGGGCGGGAACTTTGCGCCAACTTTGGTAAGCTTGGCGGGCTGCGGCTACAGCTTGGTTGACATCCTCCACTTGAGAACGGGGGAAAGTAGCCACAACTTCGGTTTTATTTGCCGGGTTATGACTGGCGAGGATATTTTCACCTGTGGCGTTTAACCATTGTCCATTGATGTAATTTTGGCAGGTGAGCGGAGTTGTCACGTCGCTTCGCTCCTAATACAAAATTCAAAATTCAAAATTCAAAATTCAAAATTCAGGAATTCTTAGGAAACAATCTTCCCTAATCCCTTGTGTTCCTTGTGTACACTACTCTCCTGCTTTCTACGTTACTGTGATGTTTTCATATTTGCAGGTAAATATTTCAGATATATACAAAACTTAAGGAACTAATGCCAAAACTCCCACAGGCGAACCTGAACCACGCCGTAACCTCAGAATGCCAATGGCTAGGGTAGTACCTTTCGGTGGTAGTTGGTCTAAATTAGTGAGATTTTCTAAGACTATACCTTGTTGTGCTAGTACCAAGCGGTTGGTAGTAAAACTTTGCTCTCGTCCGGAGTCTACACCATGTGTATCAATACCTACACCTGCAATCCGTCTTTCTTGCAGTAAAAACTCAGTCACCTCACGACCAAAACCCGGAAAGTGCATAATTCCGTCAGCATCCTGGTTGAAAAAGGCATTTTTATCAGACCATTTATTCTGCCAGCCTGTATATAATAGCACTACAGAACCAGAGGCAATCTCACCGTGTTGTACCTCCCAAGCCATCACATCAGCAATAGTGAGGATATAGTCAGGATTAACTGTAGCGGCTGTACTGATATCTATGACTACGGCAGGTACAATCAACGACTGAGCAGAATATTGATCAATGCCTACACCAGCCTGATAAAAACTGTTAGGTGCATTAATATGGGTGGCACTATGTTCACCCAAAGAAAAACGCCGCAGATGATAGCCATCATCTTGCAGTTCGGCAACGGGGGTAAACTCCACTGGAGGATCACCAGGCCATTGCGGGATGTCTGTGTCAATTACATGACTTAAATGTATAACGCGTGAGAAATTAATAGTATTCACACCTAAATATTACACGCAGCAGAGAAGAAAAGAACGCTCAATTATGACTCAATCCCCAATCAAGAGTCCCCAATCAAGGATTCGACAGCAATGGTGCATTTGCAATATCACTCAAACCAATGCTAGTCAGCAAATTCTGCCACTGTTCTTGAATGGTTGTGTCTTGAGGATTTTGTTGACGTAATTGGGCTAGTGTAACTGCGGCTTCGTGCCAAACGCCATTTTGGATATAGATGGCAACCTGTTGTAGAGGGGTTGCGGTTTTTAACTTCTGAATAGTGGTTGGGTTGAGGGTAACTCGTTTGATTACGCCTTCAACGTAAATTGGTGGTGATTGTTTTTCTGGATCACAGTAGACGGTGAGAAACCAGCGATAGCGTTGATTTATTGCTAATGGGGAAATGTTGGTAGGTAGAGAAACACTAATAACTCCTGGTTTTGCTGGGAGAGCGATCGCAGTTTGGTAAATTGAATTTGACTCCTGGTCTTGCAAGACAAATTCTGTGGGATAGTTGACATTGCCGAAGTACGGCAGATAAAACATTAGCGTCGGATGCTCCTGTGTTGTCAATCCCCAAACGTTTGTGATTGTGGGCGCGTCTTGGGTGAACGGTACTAAAGCGGTGAGTTCCGGCTTCACTAATGGACAAGAACCCCGTTTAGCACCACCACGAACACGACCCCCAGGGGGTGGTTCGGAAGTAGGTGCTGGTGGTGGAGTAAAACTAACTTTCTGGGTATGGGTGACAGTTGAATTTGATAGTGCTGGTTTTGCCAGTACCCAAGTTTGAGATGCTAATAAACTTGTACAGCTAAGAGCTAATGACAGTAAGAGTTTCATAAGTTGTATTAAATATGGTGGACGGAGGTAGGAAGCTTTCGGAGCAGGGGAGCAGGGGGGCAGGGGAGCGGAGAAGAAACACTAATAACTAATGACTAATAACTAATGACTAATGACTAATAACTAATAACTAATGACTAATAACTAATAACTAATGACTAATAACTAAAAATTTTGAGTTTTGAATTGATACTACAGTGGCTGTTGCCAGTAAAGATAAGGCTGAGGGTACAAAGGGAACCCAAACACCTACAATTAACAGACCAAAACAGCAGACATACAAAACACCAGAACTTACACCAATAGCTAAACCTAATTTGGGTAACAACCGCCATTGCCAAGCGACTAAACCGCCGACTCCCGACCAAAGGCTAATCCAAATCACCTCAAACCAAGGCGACCAAGCCCGCAATAATGGACGGTTATCTAAAACAGCACTGATGATGTGACTTACCATCTGGGCTTGTACCATTACCCCCGGCATTTGTTCGTCTAACAATTTGCCGTAGGGTGTAGCCCAATAGTCGGGAAAATCTCCTTTTGCGGCTACACCAATCAGCACAATCCGGTCTTTGATGGCGTTGGGGTTAATTGGGTTAGATAACAATTGGGTGAGTGTTACCTGTTCGGCAATTTTCTTAGAAGCACGGTAGTTGAGTAAGATTTGACCACCATTAGCATCTATACCTTGATAACCGCCAGTGTGAGGTGAGAGGCGGTGAAAAACTTTGTTACCTAGCTGCAAACTGGGAGATGGATCAGAGGTAAATTGAGGCTGAATTCCTAAAGACGAGAGATAGCGGAATGCTAGTTGGGTACTAAAGGCATAGGGAGCCGGACATAATGATGCTGTCTCCTGATTCATAAACATCAGATGGCGACGCACCACACCATCAGCATCATGAATGAAGTCGCTAAATCCTAGACGTTCTTGGACAATTTCCGGTGGTGGTTCTATGCCTTTGGTTTTAGCTGTGGTATCACTGCCTTTACATACTCCAATTAAGTTATCAGTTTGCTGAAGTTGAGTAATTAACTCTGGTTTTTCGGCTGGAAAGTCACGGTAAATATCTAAACCGATGGCTTTGGGTTGATACTGATTCAGCTTTGTTAGTAATTTCTTCAGGTATTTTTCTGAGATAGACGTTCCTTTTAATACTTCACCATTGCGGCGTTGAGTGGCTAAGTCCTCATCATCGATGGTGACTATTAACAGGCGCGGATCTGGCCTTTCTTCAGGACGCGATCGCATCATTTGGTCAAATGCTTGCAATTCCCATGTTTGCAATCCCCCCAACAACCGCAAACCACAAACTACCGCCGTCACTACTAAACTAGACACCGCCACTGTTTTTAATTGGCGTGTTTTTTTCACTGGTGGGGTAGAAACTATTTCTTGGGGTTGGATCAGTTCATCCCAAGTGGGTGGAATTTGAGATGGATTTTGACAAATGATTGGTAGCCAAGTTGCACAGGGAAATTTATCTTCTAATCCTTGTAATCGTTCCCTGGCGTGTCGCACTGCTTGGTATAAAGATTCACCATTAGCAAACCCTTGAAGAAAATATTTCAAGAACTCTTGCGCTACTTGATCAGGAACAGGTTCGCGCATGATGATCATCTGGGGGATGTGCAGATCAGCGAGTTCTCGCGCTAAACCTAACCCATCACAAGAGTTGAAAATTGCTAGTTGTAAACCTCTTTGTATGGCTTGTTTGAGGGCATATTTAAGTTCACCTATGGTCAAACTATCGGTTTTATTCAGATAAATTTTGCCGGTGGTATTATTTCCTTGACTAGAACTGTGTCCAGCGAAAAATAAGATATCCCAGTTTTTACCCCAGAGGTGATCTGTCAATTCTTTACGCTGTGGTTCCACCATCAAACAAACGTCGGCATTCGGGCAATTTTGTAAAACAGCTTGATCGGCCTGGGTATTAATTCCCTGACTATTACCGACTATTGCCAAAATGTTGACTGTCGAGTTGGGGGTGCGTGGTTTATGAATGCGATCGTAGCTTGGTGATGATAGGGCAATTTCTGCTTTGGGGTAGCGTTCTAATAAATCCCATGCGTGCCAAGGTAGCCTGATTAATTGGTTGTTTTCTGATTGCAGAATTACTCTAATTTGGTCTGTGGGCTGCAATTTCTCTAGCCATTTTTCGCGCAGGGAGCGAAACCCTTCGGTTTGTAGCCAGGTATTAAACCGGGCGCGTAAAATATGGGCTAATTCGTGGCAGTCTTGAGTAATTGAAACATTTGTAACTTGAATTTTGTCTGCATCTAAGCGGTAACGATGACCTAACTGAAGATAGCTAGACTGCCAACGACTGTAGTAAAGCATCATTTCTGGGCAAGGGGGGAGTTTGCCTGTGATTTCGGTAGCGGGGCGATCGCTTTCTTCCCCTATCTGGAGAGTTACGGTAAACCCCTGCTCTAAACTACCTTCTCCGAATTTCAGCACTACTAACTTAGCCATGACTGTTCTTTTGCTCAGACTTCCTGAAAATGCACAATTCCAACCAACCAGTCTGGAATTTTATTTAATTACTCATGACTAAATTTAAATGACAAAGTTTTCTGTAATACTCATATCACCCAATGATACCTGAACGCTAAACTGTTCTTGGATGTCACCGCGAAACTGTAACTGTATGTAGTTATCTGCACTTCTGGCTTGTGCTTCTAAAAATGTAGCTCCTGTATTATCTAATACTTTTAATTGGACTCCATTCGGTAAATGTACTTGATTACCTGTAGCGTGAAGTTGCAGACGGATGCCAGTTTTTTGGTTAGCTTCCGGGGTAATTTCCACAATCAACATCACTGGTTGATTGTCAATTTGGATACCTAAATCAATCAGTTTAGCTCTTTTAGTGGTTGCTTCTGACTGTCCAACTACTGCATCTGTGGTATTGAGAAAGCTCCTAAAGGCATAAGCAGGTCTGGATTCTAGGGAATTTAACAAGGATTCTACTGTTTGCCAACCAGCTTCCACTTGACCGATAAACCACCGACTCAGATTTACTAGCGGATCGACTGGGGAAGTTCTCAATTGCCCCAAGCGATCAATTAACGCTTCGATGGGTTGTAATTGAATTAAAGGCAGTGTTTCAGTTGTTGCTGTTTTGATAAAACCTAGAAGTTTTGCTTCTTGGTATGAATCATCAATCTGCACGACTACATAACCTGCTCTTTCTTCCCAAGTTTCCGCAGGAATTAAGCATTGTTCGTCTTGTTCCCCTACAGGACGGCATTCCAAACGACCAACTGAAGACACCTCCAAATCTGCCACATTCGCACAAAGCTGCATAATCGGGTTCCAACTGTCACTCTGTGTGAGGTTAGTAGGAATATCCATCATTTGTAAATAGTCATTCACTACCCAGACAGCCAAAGTATTGCGCCTCACTTGCTCGGCTTTCGCTGGAGTAGGTTGTCGCAGGGCAAACTTTTGGGCAGTTGTCCGAGCCGCTTGAGAAATTGGCAGAGAAATTGCGAAATCTTCTAGTTTGAAGGTGTTGTTAGTCATAAATCAATCCCCAGTGATCAATGCTGCTGTGTACATATCGCCCAAATTAACTAAATTTATGCCACAAGTTTAATAAAAATTAGACGCTTTTTTGCGGATGAGTGATGAGGTAGGGGTGCTTTCGGTGCAGGGGAGGCAGGGAGAAAAACTTTTACCCAGTTCCCAATCCCCAATCCCTACTCACAACCAATTCCCAATTAAAACATAGGCAGACCAAAAGCTGGGGGCTTGGTAGTTGGGATGTCGCAAGAGTTTGAGTTGAGCTTGTTGGAGTGCTTCGGCTTTGGTAACTTTGCGGGTTTTTAGTTCTCGATAAAATTCACCGACGAACAAGGCTGTAGATTCGTCATCAATTTGCCATAGGGAGGCTACGGTGCTGCGTGCGCCGGCTCTGACTGCGACTCCGGCTAAACCTAGGGCGGCGCGGTTGTCTCCGGCTGCTGTCTGACAGGCACTTAATACTAATAGTTCTACTGCTCCTGGTTGGTTTTGGTTGCGACTGCGAAGTAGGGTGTCGAATTGAATGACGTTAATTGGGCCGTCAGCCGCCAAAATAAAGGTATTTTCGGCACGAGAGCTAAATTGTCCATGAGTTGCTAAATGTAGTACGTTAAATGAAACAGTATTTACTTCTTTTTCTAGTGCTTCGCGGGTGAACTGCTGATCTAAAAGACTGGTGATGTCAACTCCAGCACTGGCTATTAAGTTGACTTCTGATTTGATGGCGGGTAAGGGTGCAAAGTTGGGAAACTCTGGCGGGGGTTCTGTCAGTCCAGCCGTTAAGGCTCTGAGTTGCTGACGCTCTATGGGTTTGGGATCAAGGAGTTGTAACCCGACACTCAGAGCGATCGCATATTTTTCTATGAGGTACTGCTTTCCGTCATACAGTGCCGCCATCGGTAAATTACGCAACCCACCATCTGGTACAAATACTAATGTCTTGACTCCACTAGCAATCAGTTCGGATTCAATCGGTTTGAGCAACCAATTATAAACTTGTTGTGCCTGGGTTTTAAGAGCTTTGGTAGCCGTAGGATTTACGAGATTTTTTCGCAATTCCCCCAGAATTTTGTCTACTTCTTGCTGATTAACGGCTGTGCTGTAATCCTGTAGGGGTTTGTTAGGCAGTTTGACAATCACCTGCAATCTTTCCGGCAAAATAATCGGGTAAAGAATGGCTGTGGTGGGGTTATCTTGGTCTACAATTGTATCTATCGGCACAGCCTGACCTTGTAGACAAGCTTCCCGAAAGAAGTTATCTAACTCGGCTAACTGTAATGCTTCCATCCGTTGACGGGCTTTATCTAAAGTTTCTTCGGTGATTTCCGACTTGAGTAACAATTCTACGGATTGCCGATAAACTGGTTCTACACTATCACGAAAGTTAAACTGTACGTCTTGATTGACAGCTACTAAGTCACTGCGGAGAGAGTTGAGGGTTGCCACTGCCGCATCATAAGCAGCGATCGCACCTGATATGTTATCTTGCTGCCATAATATTCTCCCCAACTGCCACTCTAATTTATAGGTAATGTCTGCCGCATTGCTACCTTGCGCTAACACTAATCCCTGTTGAGTCAGGTTTTGGGCATCTCGCCATTGTTGATTTTGCTCATATAAATTACCCAAACTTAACAGCGCGTAAGCTTCGGCGCGTTTATCTGCTAAAATCTGGGCTTGTTTAATTGTATTCGCTAAAATTTGGGCGATTTGTTGATTATTGGGGATTGGGAATTGGGGATTGGGGAAAAATACATTTTCAGTATCCTGCCTTCTGCCTTCTGCTGCTTGCTGCTGGCTCAATTTCATTAAACTCTGCACAAAGTTAATTTGAGCGTAGATAGAAGCACGACTAACTGGGAGTTGGTTAAGTTGAGCTTGAATTGTGGGGATTAAAGGTTGAGTATCGACGAATTTTTGATTGTCAATTAGCAAGCTGAGATAATTAAGTTGGGCTTGAATTTTCGGAAGGGGTGAGGTAGATTTGGCTACTGTTTGTTGATAGTAGTTAATGGCTTCTGGTATTTGCTGTCTAGCTCTGGCGTTGTTGCCTAAACTAAATAAACTAGCTGCTATCTCTGTAGGTAGTTGTAAACCTTGGACAACGGTGAGACTCTGCTGTAAGATAGTCTGCGACTGAGTTAAATTCCCGACTACCATCAAAGCATCACCAAGCGATCGCAATCCTACCGCTTTTTCTAAAGAATCTGGTTGTGATTGTAATTTTTGATTAACCTCTGCCAAAATCTGCACAGACCGACGATAAAATCCTTGTGTGCGCCAAGCTTGGGCTTGATTAATGCGCGATCGCACTTCACCAATTGGGTTGTTAATTTGCTGATAAATCTCTGCTGTTTGCTGCCAAGTCTCTAAAGCCGCCTCTGGTTTCCCCATCGCCAATTGCAAACGCCCTTGAATATCTAGAGTTTGGGCTAATATTTGCAGATTTTTGGGATTTTTCGGGGCTTGCAGTAATTCCAAACTTGTTTTAATCGCCTTCTCTGCTGCTTGCCAATCCCCCATTTGTTGATAGGCTAAACACAAATTACTCAGAGTAGCAGCCAATTTCAGACTATCCCCCTGCTGCTGATATGCTTGGATTGCCTGTTGTAATACCTGCACCGCCTCAGCAAACCTACCAGCATCATATAAAGTTTTACCCTGTTCTATCAACAAGCCACCCTGAGAATTAGCCAACTGCGGCGCATCCAACCCCAAAGCAACCACAGGCTGAGAATTTCCTATCTTGAGTTTTTGCCAATCCCCAGCCAATACAGGTAAATTGATTGTCAAAAGCAAACCAACCTGAAAATATATCAATAAACTGAGTTTGATTTTGGGGTGTTTACCTGCAAAATAGTGGCGAAAGACTTTTACAAATTGATTAACGAACATGGCAAGCGGCAGACGACAACCAAGGGAGTAGATAATTAGTTGTTTTTTGAGCAACTAAAACAATATTCCCATGAGCATCGACCACCCAGCCCTGAGCTTCCATAATTTTATCGGATTGAGGTACACCAGAGGCAGGGTGACAATCTATAGTCATCGGCTGGGATAAAATATCTGTGGGTAGTGAGACTAATCTTTGACTAGGCTCTACATCTGGGGTATTAATCGTGACTCCGGCATTTACGGATGGCAGGGGTTGAGAAAAAGCTGTAACATCATTAGTTGTTAGAAGTTGCGTATCAAGTTGACTTAAGTCAGTAGTTCCCAAAATTTGCTCAAGTTCGTCTCGACTACGCACAACTAACCCAAAAATGCTTTTACTGTTGATTGTCACTCTACCACCTTGAGCATTGGCGGTGATGTCGTTGTTTTCTTGCGGGAAAGCTACGATAAATGGTGAATTAATCGCAATATCCCCCCCCGCAGAGGTAAAGATTTGACTATTATGGCGCAGTTGCAATAAACCTCTGAGGTTCAGTGTAATATTACCACCACCAGATGCAGTCATATTACCTTGCTCTAACTTCACCTCACGGGCTGTAATTTCTAAATTTCCTGCCTCACCATTAACTTGACTGCTAACAGTGACTTCTGCGCCTTCGTTGATGAGTAGGCTTCTACTATCAATAATTAAGTTACCCGCCTTACCTTCGCCTTCACTTCTACTAGATAAACTACTAACAATACTGCTATCTGCAATTCTTCCACTACCTGTGATTTCTACACCATCCGTAGCTTTGACAATCAAACTGCCGCCAGCACCTACACTAAATACACCAGTTCTAATTTCTCCCCCATCCCGAATTATCAACTTGCTGACATTTAACTTTTGGATATCTGTCTCACCTGCACCAAAATTATCGGCGGTAATTCTACCCCCATTTTCTACAGTCAGCAATTTAGTATTAATATCCCATGAACCGACGTTATTTGTCGCACCGGGTTGAGCAGAAACAAAAATACCACTACGATAAATATCTACAGGCGCAGTTGTGGCAAATGGTGAAGCCCCACTAATCAAGATACTATCTGCGGCGTTGATTGTAATATTTCCCCCTCTGCCTCGATATCGCGCAGCATTAGATATCTGCGCCCCATTTGCTATCGTTAAATTTCTGGTTTCTAAGGTAATATTCCCGGAATTTCCGGCATTAGCTATAGCATTCAAATCAACTTGAGCAAAAATACCACTGGGAATATCTCCATCTGGAGTTTCACCAATTAGGTTGATGCTGTCTGTAGCTGTGACTAAAATATTGCCTGTATTTCCTCTGCCAAATGTGGAAACCTCTATACCTCCACCATCTTGTAGTAATAATCGTCTAGTTTCAACAGTCACATTACCGCCGTTACCTGTAACGTTGCCACAGTTTCCACCCAAAGGACAAACTTGTGAACCAATAAATGATGTTGAACCTAGTGCTATAGTATCTTGGGATTTGATGAAAATATCTCCCGCTTTACCTTCACCTTGACTCGCAGTCGCGATATTAGCATTATTATTTAAAGTCAGTGACTCCCTAGCATTGATGACTAAATTCTCACCCGTTGTTGAGCCGAAGGTGACAGCAAAAACTAAAGCATCATCTAGCGTAATATTTCTGCCCTGAATTTGAATAGCACCACCACGATTGAGAATGGGAAAATCACTGGCATCGACAACTGTACCTCCTGTCAGTTGAATATTTCCCAAGCTACTATTATCTGTGTATTCTAAAGCATAACCTTGCTCAATTTGATTTAAGCTGACAAAACTATTGTTAGTCACACTTCCTAACTCGATTCTGCCGCCTGGGGCTGCTAAAAAACTATTTGTTAGCGATACATCGCCGCCGATTAATGCTAAAGTTTTACCTTCAGAAACTTCTAACCCCAAAGGGATAGATGGAGAAATGGGTTGTACAATTGCGCCGGGATTATTGCCAAACTGTAAACCTACAGGCACACTAATTGTTAATAATGCTGAAGGTTCAGGGTTATTAGCACTAAATTCTCTGCCATCAGCAAACTTGACACTGTTAGCTGTAGTCGCTATAAAAGAACCGCCAATATTTAAAATGGCATTTGTACCCAAAATTATACCTCTTGGGTTGATTAAAAATAGATTAGCTGTGCTACCTGGGCGAGTTTGAATCAAGCCATCAATCCGAGATGGTAAACTGCCTGTGACTCTAGTAATAATATTTTGTACAGTCAAATCATGATTAAATAAGGCTGTATCTCCGGTGCTATTTCTCGTGGTTCGAGAAAAGGAAAAATCTTGAAAGCTATGAAATAAATTCTCTCCTCTTTGAGTACCTCCCTCAATAATTCTGATGTTGTCTGCGGGTGTGACAGTAGAGTTGATAGGTAGTGTTGTATCTGGAATTATTTCTGCTGTTGTTGATTTGGTATTTAATAGCAACAATATTAAACTACTCATCCAAATACACAATTGTTGCTTCGAGTTGTTTTTAAAGATAAATAAAGACACATTCATTCACCTAATATAACAAGTTCGTAGTAAGGACTTTAGTCCTTTTTTCTCAAAACGCTTCGTGTTGATTACAAACCAGCCTTGTTAATACTATGAGGACTTACGCAAGTGTCACGTCGCTGCGCTCCGAATTCAAAATTCAAAATTCTTGCAGTCATAATAAAACTTGCTGGTAGGGTGAGTCAGAGCAGATTATTCTGTAATAATTAACAGGTTTTTGATATCTGACGCACCCGAATAATTTACCAGTTGCGTAAGTCATAACTATATTTTTTTAACTGAATATTATTGAATTATTCAGTCAGGTGTATTAAGTCATGTTTTGCACCATTCTCAATTAGAATAGGTGGGCATTGCCAAAAACATAAAACTCAGTTTTTCAGGAAAACTCGAACAATGCCCACCCTACCAAAATTTCATTCAGCAACTGTTGCCAGATGTTTGTTAATGGGTTAATGGGTAAAATTTTGGGGGTTGGTTAGCAATTAACAGTGAAAAGTTATGATGTTGATGATGGCTAAATGATTGGTAAATTTAATTAAAGGTTAACTATAAGTAATAGCTGATTTTTAGCTGGAATAATTTACTGTTTTTTAGTAATTTTTGTCGTGTTTTTAGAAAACTTTTATCTAAGTCATCACGTCATGCTTAATCAGAATAGGTGGGCATTGCCAAAAATGTCAAACTCAGGGTTGGAGTAAATTGCCAGCAATGCCCACCCTACAATACCAGATGTGCGTCAGAGCGATCGCTCATTTCCATTACTCTGTTTTAAATCAATCCTTCTGACTCAGCAAATTTACGCAAGCGGGGTAAACATTGGCGTTGATAGAAACTGCTTAAGGTGGGAACAGCTAGCCCAAATTGCTCAGATAATTCTTTCCAACTCACTTCCGGCGGTAGACGTTTGAGAATCAAGACTTGACAGTTAACATCAGGACGGCCTTTAATATGAGTGTTGCGTAACTCTCCGGTAGGATCTGTTTTAATCCAAGTTTCTAATTCGTCTAAAATTGGTGGTGCTTCTGGGGTAGCTGCTAAATTTTCTACAGGATCAATAGTATCACTCTTATCACCTGATTTAGACTGGCGAACCCTTAATGATACTGTTGTCGCCTGTTCTTTAGTTTGATTGATATAAAAATCTTGTAATCTGCGTTTTAAATAGGCATTCAGCCAAGTGACAACACTACCATAGGTAGGATCATATTTCTGCCCTGTCAAACCTTCACAAATGTTACGGCAAAAATACAACCAAGTTTGTTGTAATGCGTCTTGGTAGTAGGGAGTATTTTCCCGCCAAAGTTTTTGAGAACTAAGGCGAATAATTTGCGTGAGTAGCTTCTGACGTTGGGGACTACCAGGGGGATGTCCACAAACTTGAGAAGCTAAGTTACGTAGCTGTTCATCGAATTCTACCATGATCATCAGGGCAAACCAGGCAACAGGTGATAAGCTTCAGCAAGAATATATTATAAGAAAATAGGCTGAAAACCCTTGAGGTTAAGTTTTGGAGCATGGCGGAAAAACTTAGCCGTCCTTTAGGCAAGGGGACGGTAGTTGCTTCAAGTCGGGAAACCCGCCCAACGCACTGCCTCATGAAAGCCAACCAAGGGCTTGAGCATCCAGCGATATATTCTTTTTGTTGATAGATTATGCTTTACAGTTTAGCATAATATCCTAGTTGTTAGGTCGTCGCCATGATAATTTACGAGTTCAAAGTTAAAGCAAAAGACAAGCAATACCAAGCAATAGATGAGGCTATTCGTACTAGCCAATTTATCCAAAACAAGTGTTTACGCTACTGGATGGATAATAAAGGTGTGGGCAAATATGATCTTAATAAATATTGTGCGGTATTAGCTTCTGAATTTCCTTTTGCTGATGAACTCAATTCAATGGCTAGACAATCTGCGGCTGTTCGCGTAGCGTTCCCGTAGGGTACTTTCTTGGAGCGCAATAGCTCGGTTTTACGATAATTGCAAAAAGAAAGTTAAAGGTAAAAAGGGCTTTCCAAAGTTTAAGAAAAACTGTCGTTCTGTTGAATATAAAACAAGCGGGTGGAAACTATCAGAATCTAGGAAAGCAATTACTTTCTCTGACAAAAAAGGAATAGGTACTCTCAAATTAAAGGGTACTTATGACTTAAACTACTATGACATCAAGCAAATTAAACGAGTGCGTCTTGTGCGTCGTGCTGATGGATATTATGCTCAATTTGCCATTGATGTAAATATTAGAGTTGAAACACAGCCAACTCAACAAGTAGTAGGACTTGATTTAGGATTAAACTACTTCATTGCTGATTCTAAAGGAAATGTAGAAGAATGCCCCAAGTTTTACCGTAAGTCAGAGAAACAGTTAAACCGCGCTAATCGCAAAAAGTCTAAGAAGTTCAGTAAAGAAAAAAAGAAAGCCAAGCAAAGGCAGTCTAACAATTACCACAAAGCTAGAAATCGATATGCCCGTAAGCATTTAAAAGTAAGTAGGCAACGAAAAGAGTATTGCAAGAGATTAGCGTATTCCGTCATCCAATCTCACGATTTGGTGGCCTATGAAGATTTAAATGTGAAGGGTTTAGTACGTAATCGACATCTAGCTAAATCAATCTCTGATGCTGGTTGGTACACTTTTCGTCAATGGTTGGAATACTTTGGTCATAAATATGGGAAGGTGACAGTTGCTGTTCCTCCCCATCACACCAGTCAAAATTGCTCTCACTGTGGCGAGAAAGTGAAGAAATCTCTGTCTACAAGAACTCATGTTTGTCCGCATTGTGGGTATGTGCAAGACAGAGATATTAACGCAGCAATCAACATTTTGAGACTAGGACTCAGTACGGTAGGGCATACCGGAACTTACGCTTGGGGAGAGACTGTGCGATTCGTTGGGTAGAAACTAACTCTGAAAGGAGTAGAGGATTACCCGCAAGGAACTGAACCTTGACAACTGAGAGTTTCATGTAGGTGTAAATCCTATCGCGCAAGTGCAGCGTTGACGGCACACAGAACATGGTTCTAAGCCATGTCCCCCAGGGTAGCGACTAGCCATCAATCCCTGAAGCGGGGGTGAAAGGCGGCTCTACTTCAA
>NZ_LUHJ01000064.1:44402-71199 GCF_001597745.1 Anabaena sp. 4-3
AATGTAAGTACCCGTCGAGCGAAGTGTCCATGAGTAAGAAAGTAAATCTACGTTTCAACCATCGTGACCCAAAACCAGCGAAATCAGGCTGATATGCTGGAGCCAAAAGGCAAAAGGATATCAGGAATTGGCGGTTAGACTCCCGACCAATATGCACTCCCAATAAACCCGGTGGAGAGTAGAACTCTAAAGACACACAGTATGAACTCTCGGAACGAAGTAACCATTCGTATGCTCTCAGTCAGGTCGATGATTGAGCAGGTGCTAACCGGATGCTGCGAATTGGAAAGATTGAGTCAGAAGCGAATGCCTTGAGTAATGTCAAGGATATGCAGACGGACTCACGATAATGCAGATTGTAGAGGTACAAGTAGTAGTAAATATGTCTAATACGAGTTTAAAGACTACGGTGGAATGGAAAGACATACCCTGGAAGAAAATCGAAAGGGTAGTCTATAAGCTACAAAAGCGCATCTACAGAGCTTCTAGTCGTGGTGATGTAAAAGCAGTTCGTAGACTCCAGAAGACGTTGATGAAGTCCTGGTATGCAAAGTTGATTGCGGTTCGTAGGGTAACTCAGGACAACACAGGCAAGAAAACGGCAGGAGTGGACGGGGTAAAATCCTTATCCCCAGCAGCACGTTTGCGCCTTGTAAAAGAACTCAAACTGAGTTCTAAGGTCAACCCCACTAGACGAGTATGGATACCCAAACCTGGTACGTATGAAAGAAGACCTTTAGGTATACCTACAATGAAAGACCGCGCCTTGCAAGCACTTGTCAAACTGGCGTTAGAACCAGAATGGGAAGCGCGATTTGAGCCTAATAGTTATGGGTTCAGACCAGGACGCTCATGCCATGATGCGATTGAAGCAATCTTCAATGCAATTAGGTACAAAGCCAAATACGTGCTAGATGCCGATATTGCTAAATGTTTTGACCGCATTAACCACGATACACTGCTAAGAAAATTAAATACATTCCCCACCATAAGAAAGCAAATTAAAGCCTGGTTGAAAGCGGGAGTAATGGATGGTAAGCAGTTGTTCTCAACACTTGAGGGTACACCCCAAGGTGGAATAATATCTCCACTACTGGCAAATATAGCCCTTCACGGGATGAAAGAACGGATTAAACAATTTGCGGAAACTCTACCTGGTAGAAAGGCTGGCAACCGCAACAGTATATCTTTAATTCGTTATGCCGACGATTTTGTGATTATTCACGAAGACATAACCGTTGTCCAAAAGTGCAGAGAAATAATCTCTGAATGGTTAAATGGCATGGGTTTGGAATTAAAACCAAGCAAGACGAAACTCTGTCACACGCTTAATAACTGTGGACAAAATAAACCAGGGTTTGATTTTCTAGGATTTACCATTAGACAATATTCGGTTGGTAAGTACCAAACAGGAAAATCAACAAATGGAGATAGGCTTGGTTTTAAGACTATCATCACCCCAAGTAAGAAAAAGCTCAAGATACACTATGACAGAATCGCAGAAGTTATTACGGCTCATAAAGCTGTGTCACAAGTGGCACTTATCAAGCATTTAAATCCTATTATTCGGGGATGGGCTAACTATTATGCGACTGTAGTAAGTAAGGTAGCTTACACAGATTTAGATAACCTTGTGTATCAAAAGCTGGCTACATGGGCAAAACGCCGCCAT
The DNA here is from genome assembly GCF_001597745.1 of Anabaena sp. 4-3. Classification (GTDB taxonomy): domain Bacteria; phylum Cyanobacteriota; class Cyanobacteriia; order Cyanobacteriales; family Nostocaceae; genus Trichormus. The sequence goes on from NZ_LUHJ01000064.1 coordinate 46,075, forward strand.
CCACATAAATCAATGGAGTGGATTAAAAACAAATATTGGCGCACAATAGGCGGTGATAACTGGGTATTCGCAACCAAGGAAAAGGGCAAAAATCCCTTCCGGTTACTTGACCATGCCGACACCTCCATAGTCCGTCATGTAAAAGTTAAAGGAGAATCGTCTCCTTATGACGACAACCTGGTTTACTGGAGTACAAGATTGGGGAAAAGTCCTGAAATGCCTTCAAGAGTAACTACATTACTCAAACGGCAAAAGGGCAAATGCGCTTATTGCGGACTATATTTGCGAGAAAACGATGTGTTGGAAGTTGACCATATCATCCCTAAATCGCAAGGTGGAAAGGATGAATACAAAAATCTTCAACTCCTACACAGACATTGCCATGATACAAAGACTGCTAGAGATAGTAGCACCTTGAAGTATGTGTGAAAGACACTGCATTATTGAGGAGCCGGATGAGGTGAAAGTCTCACGTCCGGTTTTGAAGACCAACGGGGTTGGTGACAACTTCGTTGAGTTTAATCCCTCTTGGGCGATAGGTGAGGCAGCGCGGTCTTGGGGGTCTCCCCCATGAGCGACTGCCGAACCCGTAAGGGTGCAAACCTGTCGTTTAATGGCGAGTCTGTGAATGTAGAATCCCCGTCTCTTTAGAGCGGGGAGTGTCAATACGTGTCACTCTCTTCCAAAGTTTCCTTTAAAGGGGATTGGGATATGTACAGACGTTGCATGCAACGTCTCTACAAGTCTGTCAACTACAACCCTAGCCAATGTAATAAAGTCTCCCACCACGAATTGGTGACATTACCTACAGTCAATTGCATTTTGCGCCGGATGTCTTGGATGTTCCAGTTGGTGAGTTTGGCGAGGGTTTGGGCTTCTTGTTCAAACCGTCTTGGTAAAGAACGTCTGTATTGTTTACCCGCTTGACATTTAACTTCGCCTGTAAAGGGATGTTGTAAGATATATCTGCCTTGGAAAGATTCACGGTTAGATGTGTCTTGAAACATTAAGTCTTCGGGGAATTTGTCGCGGGTGTAGCGCACGTGTAAGCGAGTGATGAAGACGTTACTGACTAGAAAGGGACGACGAAAGTTAGGGGGTATGGGTGCGTCGTTTTGGGAGTCGCCATCTAGCCAAAATACTCCGGCTTGTTTGAGTTCTTCTGGTGTTAAAGGATCAGCTGCACAAGGATCGCAATTACTCATATCCCAGGCATATTCTAAGAAGGCGACTTTTTTACCTTCTTTGGTGTATGCTGTTTGAAATGTGGATTTATAAAAGTCGCCAAATTCTTCTTTGACAAATACAGGGATGTTAACGTTAGAAGGAACTTTGACGGTTCTATAGTTGGTAATTTCGGCTTGTCCTTTGGGTGAGAGGATGTAGACGATTAAATCTTGCTCAGAGGTGGAGTTAATCATCCCTAAGCGAATTGGTAAGATGAATTTGGGTGATTGGTAGGAAATTTGCAGGGGACGAAGCAACTGATAACCGGATTTTTCAAATTTCTCTAGGTTGACTTTGGCGACAAAAAATTTCATTGAGGCACGAATATAAGGCTTGAGTAACTGTTTCGCGCCTCTGGGGATTTTGTAACCATTGCGATTGAGCCAAGTTTCTAAGCCACCGGATTCTTTGGCACTCAAAATGACGATATCATATTCACCTACATTAAACCGCGCTTCGACTGTTACGCCTAAAGTGCGATCGCTTCTTGCTCTTGCTGTTTCATTAACTGCTGCTGATGGTGCTGCTAAAAATACAGGACTTCTTTGGGCAACTGGGGCGCAGGGGTCTTCATCAAAATATTCTACTAAACGCGGTGCGCTAAAAGCATCCAAACGTTCTATGATTTTCGGTTCAGCAACGCGGACTTGTTCTTGTTTAATGATTGTAGGTACGGGGACAACCATCGCAAAATCTTTGACTTCGCCTTGATAGTCATTCGCCATCGTTAAAACGGTGCGATCGCCATCTCGTGCAATCACTACCTGAGACGCTTGGTTATATAGTTTGGTATCAGCTTTAGCAACGTAAAATCCACAAAATGCCCAAGCTGTGGGTGCAAAACACAATACAGATATGAATACTAACAATAATGGAATCATCAATCGAAAACGCTGCATTATTTTATACCTCATTTTGAGAGTTATGAGACGCGATTCATTGCGTCCGTACAAGATACTGTTTCTACAGGTTGATCTTGTTGATTTCTCGCCCATGAAAAGCGAGGGGCTGCACAGAGAATATCGAACAGGATGGTTAAGGGTGCCAATATGAACAATGCCCAAAAAACTGCGGTGGGAATAAAGAAATAATTTCGGAGAATAAAGGTGAAGATGGCGATGCTAACTGCCCAAAGGATGCGCCCAAGTCTGGCGTTAGGAATTGAGCGAGGATCTGTCACCATAAACAGGGCAAAAAGCAGCAACGAACCACTCATTAATCGATGCCAATAAACATCCCAAGTCCAACCCAGCCAGAGATTACGCAGGGCTTCTAGTAGGGCGTAAGCACCTAAAAAGGCGGCTGTTGTCTCCCAGCGTCCGATGCGTTGTAAAATCATGCCTCCAGCACCAGCAAATAACAGCCCATACCACCATTCTTCACCCCACTGCCCCGGAGAAACCCAAGCATCAGAGGTGAAAACTAAGGCGGAAATGATGCCAAAGTTAGCCGGATTGAAGAAATGTTTATTGTGGAATTGCCAGAAAAATTTACTGGCGATCGCACTAGCGGCGGCGAAAGCCATCGTCGTCCAATGATCAGCCCGTAATAGTAGGCTGAGTCCCAATGCAGTAATTAAAGCACTGCGGACATTCAGGGGACTGGGGACTCTTGATTGGGGATTGGGGACTGGGTATTGGGAAATAATTTCTCCCTCATCCCCCTCATCCCCCACCCTGCGGGAAGCTAAAGCTACATCCCCCTCATCCCCCCTGCACCCCTGCACCCCTGCACCCCTGCCTCCTAAAATCAACTGAGTAGCCAAACAGGTGGCGATCGCTACTACAATTAATTCTGGTCGCAGTGTCCAATCTCTGGTGCCAATTCCCAAAATCAGGAACAAGCTGAGAAAAAGAATTTGATAATCCCGTATATCTTTGAGCAACATGAACTCGTTCTTCAGGGATTCCCCCTAGATTTTTCCTCAATTTAAACGAGTAGAACCTGAAACGATGTTGCTGTTACAAATTTTGTTACAAAAAAGTGATGAATTTTCAGCGTTAAGTTAAACCTAGCTTACCTTGCTCAACTCATCCAATAGACAGACGGACAAAGCCAAGATATCGCTTCGTTAGTCAGAGGAAATTTCATCTTCACTTATTTAAAATCGAACAACAGTGGAGTAGCAAACAGTGAAGTAGCACTCAAGCAATAAGACCTATCTGGAGGTAATATGCAACACGATGAGTTTATTGGACAGGTGCAACATCGCGCTCATCTCAGTTCACGAGGAGATGCAGAAGTTGCCACCCGTGCTACTCTGGAGACATTAGCCGAACGCATAGCCGGCAACGAACCTCAAAATGCTGCGGCTCAATTGCCAAAAGGCATTGCTCAATATATGCAGCACCAGTATGCTGGTGCTGGTATGCGCTTCTCTTTAGATGAATTTTTTCAGCGAGTCAGCTTGTTAGAAAATGTAGACTTGCCCAATGCAGTACATCATGCGCGTACAGTCATAGAAGTATTGACTGAAGCTATTAGCCCAGGGGAAATCAAAGATATTCGTTCCCAATTACCATCAGAATTTGATCCCTTATTTGAGTCAGGCAGTCAAGGAAAAATGCGCGTTAACACTTAACAGGGGATTGTGATTTTACAGGAGCGTGACACCATGCTATTTCAAAACCGCACAACCGCAGGCCAAACTCTGGCTAGCAATTTAGGAGAGTATGTTAACCAGCCAGATGTGATAGTATTAGCTCTTCCTAGAGGTGGTGTTCCCGTTGCCTTTGAAGTTGCTCAAGCCTTAAATGCACCTTTGGATGTATTGGTAGTACGTAAACTTGGCGTACCCAATCAGGAAGAATTGGCAATGGGGGCGATCGCTTCTGGTGGTGTCCGCATCATTAATCAACAAATTGTCAACGAATTGAACTTTTCTGAGGAAGTAATTGCCAGAGTTGCCGCCCAAGAACAACGGGAATTAGAAAGACGCGAAGCGATGTATCGCGGCGATGAACCTTTTCCAGAATTACAGGGACGCACAGTTATTTTAGTCGATGATGGTTTAGCCACTGGTGCAACTATGTGGGCTGCTGTACTGGCTGTCAGACAAAAGCAACCTAAAGAAATTGTGATTGCTGTACCCGTGGCTGCATCTGAAACTTGTCAGCAGTTAGAAAACAAGGTAGAAAAAATTGTCTGTGCTGCCACACCCAGCCCATTTTACAGCGTGGGTATGTGGTATGAAGAATTTCCCCAAACTACAGATGAGCAAGTCCGCGAGTTGCTGAAGAAAGCTAATAATCATCAACCATTATCTCCTGTTGGGGATTAGTGATTGGGGATTGGGGACTGGCTGCTCTCCTGCTTCTTCCTAGCCTCTAGTTTTGATGTTTCCAGAATTTAGACAATAATATGAAAATACCACTAGAAATTACTTATCGCAATCTAGATAAAACAGATGCAATTGATAACTTAATTAAAGAAAAAGTAGCCAAGTTAGAGAATGTTTGCAGTTATATCAATAGCTGCCATATTGCTGTCGAAAAAATACACGATCGCCCGCGTAGTGGTTCGCCCTACCGTGTGAGAATTGACATGACTGTACCACCAGGACATGAACTGGTAGCGGAAAGCAATCCGGCTCAGGGTGTGCAGTATGAACCACTGGATGCAGTCATCCGCAATGCGTTTGATGCAGCCCGTCAAAGATTGCTGAAACTGACCGAACGCCAACAACAAAGCGATCGCGCCCAAGATCAAGAAGCGATTGGCGCAAACATAGGACTAATCACCAAACTATTCCGGGATAGAGGCTATGGCTTCATCAAAACTTTAGAAGGTAGAGAAATATACTTCCACAGAAATAGTGTCTTACATCACGACTTTGACCGCTTAGAACTCGGTACAGGTGTACATTTCACAGTAGAGCAAGGTGATGAAGGGCCGCAAGCAACCACTGTCAAGATAGTTGATAAACCCGGTGCGCGTGCAGGTAAATCTGATCACCCCGTCATTGAACCGCCCTTAGACTGGAGGGAGTAAACCATGAACAGTCAACTCAAACAAACCGCATCTCAATTACTAGCAGCCATGCTGTCTAACCCTCATATTTACCCCCAAGTCAGCGATGAAGGGGGCTGTGGCAAAATGGAACAGCAATTAATCTTGATAGCTGTAGAAATGGCGGAAAGCTTAATTCAACAAGTTGACAACGCCCATCCCCAAACCGAAAAAGAACTACAGCCAACCACAAATTGATAGGAAAATACATAATTTTTCCTAACTAATATATCTGTAGAGACGTTGCTATGCAGCGTCTCCAAATTATCAATCAAACATCTCTAAACATTTGCATAACCTTGAATATTTTCTGGTTCAAATTGACGCAATACGCGAGTAGCTTCTCGGATTAACCCCTCATTTCCCTGGACAATAATTAAATATTTACCAGCATTCAGACGGTTACGGTAAGACAAAGCATCACCACTACCAACAGTTAAACCAACTAATCTACCTACTACCCACGCACCTAACGCACCAGATATAGCTCCTAACAAACCAGCAATCAATTGATTACCAAATGCTGTAGCTTGAGGGAAAATCTCAATGCTTGTCAACCAATTAAAAGCATAGCCAGCAATAAATCCAAAAGGAATAAGCCAATACAACAGGCGATTTACTTGTCTGCGGGCTGGTTTTTCAGGATTAATTAAACCAAATTCATCAGCACTTTTATAACCCTGTCCCAAAATATTAACTTGTGATTCTGATAATCCTTGTTGTTCTAGAGCAGAGTAAGCCGCTTCTGCTGTGGTTCTTTCAGGTAAGACTGCAACTAGATAATTCATAATAATTCGTACTTCGTAATTATTTACAGCAGCTTGCAGGTAAAGCAAATCCAAACACTAATCATAAAATTATTGTGGTGCGGGCATCTTGCCCGCTACATCCGCTACTTGTGTAAGTAATTTAATCTATATCTAGCTAATAATATATATCCAAAAAATAAATTGGGAATTTCTCAACTTTTAGTTAATTTGCCTGAGATTCCAGGCTATTATCTATGAGTTCGATAATTCCCAAAAAATTAATTACTACTACTGCTATTAAGCACAATAACTGTGATAATTCCTAATTCCTTCTAACTAAAGAAAGAAATTACCTACAGCTATTCTGGTTTTTTGTGCCAATTGCCATCTTTGCCCTTTTCGTAGTCACGCTTAACAGCACTCCAAGCCACACGAAAGGCGCGTTCTTCTTCCTCATATTCTTGTTCAGCATTATTAAAAGCTGCTCGAAAAATCTCTTGGGCGTGTTGTGGTAAATGTTCTTTGACTGAATCTGGTAAGTCTTGAATTTGTTTGTAAGGCATTAATTCAACTCCTTTACCGACTTGCATAGGGTGCGTCAGAGCCAATAATTTGGTAAAAATCAAAAGATTTTTGACATCTGACGCACCCTACTAATGTGCTAGTTGCTTAAGTCCTGGTTTAGATAATCATTGAACATATTAAAAAACAAAACTCACCCAAGATAGAAAAATTTAAACTCATTTTTTGTAAACTTTCACTAAAAAAACAAAATCCCCACCCTTCAAGAGTGGAGATTTTTGCTAAATTAGTGAAATTAAGCCTTAACTAAGTTTGAATTACTGATTTACACCTTTGCCAATTCAGGTGCGGGGCGTTTGCTGTTGCGAATGTTGGTAATTGCTTCAGCGTAATCCTTAGCGTTGAATACAGCAGAACCAGCAACAATCGCATTTGCACCTGCTTCTAGTACCTGCCAAGTATTGTTAGCTTTCAGTCCGCCGTCTACTTCAATCCAAGGATCTAAACCGCGCTCATCACACATTTGACGCAGCTTACGAATTTTAGGTAATACTTCGGGGATAAAGCTTTGACCACCAAAACCAGGGTTAACGCTCATAATTAATACTAGGTCACACAGTTCTAGAACATATTCAATTAGTTCTAAAGGTGTACCGGGGTTGAGTACAACACCAGCTTTTTTACCTAGTTCTCTAATTTGTCCGAGAGTGCGGTGTAGGTGGGGGGAAGCGTTATGCTCGCAATGTACAGAAATAATATCAGCACCAGCTTTCGCAAAGTCTTCTACATACTTTTCTGGTTCCACAATCATCAAGTGGACATCCAGAGGCTTAGTTGTAACTGGACGAATCGCCTCCACTACCAGAGGACCTATCGTAATATTAGGTACAAAACGACCGTCCATTACATCAACATGAATCCAATCAGCCCCAGCCGCGTCTACAGCACGAATTTCGTCACCTAGACGACTAAAGTCTGCTGATAGGATAGATGGAGCAATAACAATGGGTTTTTCAGATCGGTTTTGGGTCATGGCTAGTGGGTTTTTAAGCGTTCTCGTCTGTAAGCATTGTAACAAAACACTGTAACAAAATATTGAGAATTTTGGAAATTGGAAGAGACTGGGGACTGGGGACTGGAAGGGACTGGGGACTGGGGACTGGGGACTGGGAGATGAGGGAGCGGAGGAAGAAAAACTAATGACTAACGACTAATAACTAATGACTAATGACTAATGACTAATGACTAATGACTAATAACTATGACTAAAAAATTAACTTGGATAATTTGGGGTTTAGGTGCTTCCTGTTTAAGTTTGCCGGTTTTGGCTTCGGCTTTACAAACTTCTTTGGAAAGTAATGGTATTGATGTTTTGAAGTTACATCAACCTCCTTATAATTTGCTCGGTCGTAAAATTGCTATCGGTCAGGTAGAAATCGGTCGTCCGGGGATGTTTGGTTGGGATAAGGCGGTGTCTAAAAATCGTGCGGTATCTTTGGCGGCGGTTTTTTTACGCAATGCACCTGCTAAGTCTAATAATGCTGTTGACCCCCATGCTTATAATGTGGCTGGCGTAATGGTCAGTAGGGATAAGGGTTTACCTGGTGTTGCTCCTGAAGCGAGATTATATTCTTCTGCGGTAGGTTCTACAAAAAATACGGGTCAAGCGGAAGAATGTTTATCAACTCAACATATAGCTTTGCAAAATGGCGGTGATGTGCGTGCGATTAATTTTAGCTTTGGTGAACCTCTTAACCGTGACCCCCGGCCTGATGCTGTTTTAGATGGTAATGCTCTATTAACGCTATGTGTTGACTGGTCTAGTCGTGTTCATGATGTTGTGTATGCGATCGCAGGTAATCAGGGTAAAGGTGGTATTCCTATTCCTACAGATAATTTTAACGGAATCAACGTGGCTTTTTCATCCCGTCGGCAAGGAATTTTTAATAAGGTTGATGTTTCCAATCTGGCGGGTGTAAATCAAGGTGCTAGCCGTCGTCTAGCAGGTAAGGAATTTAATTTGGATGGGCGACGCGCTATAGGTATAGTTGCACCTGGTAGTAATATTCCTTTGCTGAATCCTGATGGTAAATTAAAGAAAGTTACGGGTACTAGCTTTGCTGCACCTCATGTTACAGCTATGGTGGCTTTGCTGCAAGAATTTGGCGATCGCCAACTCCGCACAAAACAACCCAACTGGAGTGTTGATAGTCGCCGTCATCAAGTGATGAAAGCTGTCTTACTTAATTCCGCCGAAAAAGTTCAAGATAGTGGTGACGGTTTGCACTTGGGAATGACGCGCACACTCATTGATAAACAAAACCAAGATTGGCTGGCTTCTGACGCTTACACAGACCCCAAAATCCCTTTAAATGCTCAAATGGGAACAGGTCACTTAAATGCTTTTCGCGCTTATCAACAGTTTAGTGCTGGTCAATGGCATCCAGATACTAATGTTGGGTCAATTGGTTGGGATTATCGACAAGTTGCGGCAAATAATGCTGTTGATTATACCTTAACAAAACCGTTAAAGCAGGGTAGTTTTGTTTCTGTTACTTTAACTTGGGATCGTTTGGTCGAACTCAATGATGACAACAAAAACCAAATGTATGATATCGGTGAAAACTTTAGCGATCGCGGTTTGAATAATTTAGACCTTTATCTTGTCAAAGCTGACGCTCAACAACCCGATGCTGGGGTAATTTGTGCTTCCGTTAGTGAAATCGATAGCGTAGAACACATTTTCTGTCCTGTTCCCGCTAATGGTAACTATAAAATTCGTGTGCAATTTCGGCAACAAGTCAATGAAGCAAATCAACCCTATGGTTTAGCTTGGTGGACTGTTCCTGCTAGATAAATCAAGTAAATATTAAGTAGGGTGTGTTACAGCTATGACAAGGATTTTCGCGTTTGAGAGAGTAGGAATTAGCCGGAACGCACCGTATTTATTGGTGCCGTACTCTCAGCTAACACACCCTACAATTTAAGGTTTACTTAATAAATAATCTCTTAAACACAGCGCAACTCAACTAAATAAATTTAATTTTTCTGTAGTAAAAAATACTATTTTATCATTTATTATATCATAAAAAACTCTAAAAATGTGCTTTTTACTTCTTGACTGAAAACTACCGTTACCAAAACTGTAACCGCCCAAATTTTGAGTAAATGCTAATGCAATATTTAGTTATAAAGACAGCATCAACGTCAAGTTTAGTAAATAGATAAAAACTTCGGCACGTGAGGTAATATAATGAGTCGGCTGAAATCTAGTGATGTAAAAGCAAATTTCATTCAAAGACGTTACGCTGTGAACTTGGGAAGACGTTATGTTTTAGCAGCAGCTAGCGTAGTTTTTTTCAGTGTTATGGGCTATCCCCAAGTGAATAACACTACAAGTGCAGTTGCCGAAACCAAATTATCTTCCACAGAGTACCCATTGCAAAACAAAAGTAATGACCTGTTTTGAATGTAATCACCGATGTCGATGTTAACGTTCAACTAGAAACATAGATTGGGTTTATTTGCGTAAACCCTAACTATTTTCATAACATACAGTCTTAAATTCTACTTGATTTGTACCAGGGTTGTAGAGAGTATAGCTAGCCTTACCTGGAGTGCGTCCCACATTTCCCACCCCAATAACTTGACGTGGGTTAATAGTAACAGTTTGAGTGGGTAATTGCTGGTCAAGAGTAATTAACTCTGTAGTGATAGAACCAGTGTGCAGTTGATACTGAAAAGTTAAACCAGAACGACCACAAAATAAGTTATTTGCTTGCATTCTTGATAGTCGATCAAGCATTTGAATGGGGGAAGATTCCGGGGTAAGTTCATCATCCACACCTACAGTTGAACCGTGGACTAATAAACAATCCAATTCAAAAAAACCAAAGTCGAGCGATCGCAACCATTGTACAGTCTGACGGGAAACACTCTCCCATAACATCCCAACAGTATCACCCCCATATTTTGCCATCAAATCAGGAGCCTCCCCACTTCCCCCCAACCCATGCAAAATCAAACATTGTTCTTCCCACCAACCTTTACAAATCAAAGGTTCTAACTCTCCCCGACGTGGATTAAGTACCCGTTCCACCAACTGCTCCGTTTCTACCCTAGGCCCCACCAAATCACCCAAAATATACAAAGCTGCTACACTCTCACCCTGAAGCTTAATATCCGCCATGACAGCCTCATAAGCCAGAAAATTCCCCTCAATACCACTCAAAATCGCCCACATACTCATACTCTGCGCCCCTCCGCGTTTCCTCCGCGTACCTCTGCGTTAAAAAAAATTATCTCGTACAAACATGAGTCGGATCATCCGCTCGTTCTGCAAACTCCAACCCATTTGCTAAACGCCAAGCAAAAATAGCAGGTAAACCCTTCTCAATAATAGCTGCACAGGTTTTATGGTAGTTGTAAGCTACCTCTCGCAATTGGATTTTTTGAGTATCCATGTCATAAATTACATAGGTGCAATTTGGTCTACCATGTCGGGGTTCGCCCACCGAACCCACATTGACAATTTGCTTGAGAGGCGAATTAAAGCTAATTTCCTGGTTTTTTTCGCCACCATTAACCCGAACTTGTAACCGTCCAGCGTCCAGAGTTCGCACATAAGGCACATGAGTATGACCACAAAAAAGCACATCTGCACCTGTAGAAATTACCCTTTCCAAAGCGACGAAAGCATCTAATTCTGGTAACAAATACTCATGGTTGCTATGGGGGCTACCGTGAACAAAAGCTAAGTTATCTTCTTTGAAGCTGTGAGGTAATTTAGCTAAAAAATCCCGATTTTCTGGGGTAATTTCTTGATTAGTCCACTCATGCGCCTGTATTCCTCTTTTCTCCGCTAATAAAGAAGGATAGCTACACTCACAAGCATTGAGTCCTTCAACAATATCTTCATCCCAACAACCTACACAGGTAGGAATGTCTAAAGCGCGAATTTTTTCAACAACTTGATTAGGATATGGGCCATATCCTACCAAATCGCCGACACAAAAGATTTTCTCGGCTTTTTGCTGGTCGATATCTAGTAACACAGCATCCAAGGCTTCATAATTACCGTGAATACATGACATAACTGCTATTTTCACGCTTGCGTCTCCTCTAGTAGAATCTCTTTCACCTGTTGTTGGTATTGCACAATCGCCGCATCAGATAAACAGCAATCTGATAATGTTTGTTTTAAGGCGGCTTTATCTAAGTTTTCTCCGACAATTTCTAGTCCACTAAAACGCTGAGGTCTACCTTCTAAGTGACGGGGTAAGTCTAATTCTAAAAAGTCTGTTTGAGGAACACCTGCGACGAAATCACAGTATATTGCTCGACCATCGTTAACGTCAAAAATTCCCTTGGCACGGGTGACAATACCGTAAGCACCGTGGGTGATTTCGTACCAAAATTCTTCTAGACTGTCTTCATCAATAACTTGACCGTTGCTAGCTGCCCGCCATAAACTTTGAGCAGTATCACTGTGGGTTGGTGCGCCACGTATAATCTTGTTTGCCCAAGTATGGAATTCAGAGTTTTTCAGGTCTGGTGGGACAACGGCTACAGTACGGTAAGGTAGAGGATCTAATAGTTGTGCTAATTGTGCGATCGCTCCCAATTCTAGGTAAAATCCCCATTCAATGTAAACCGCATCTGCTTGCGGTATGTGGTTGAGAAATTCACCTTCTTCACCCTCACCAAAGACTTTTATCCCTGGAAATTCCGTAGATATCCGGGTTTGATCAATGGGAACAGTTCCCGTCCCCGGACTAAAATAAATAACTTTCTCAACAGCAGCAATATCTCGTAGCTGTTGGCAAACCCAGGTAGATTTTCCCGCCCCAGATGTACCAGCAACGACGGTAATAATTGGTATAGACATAATTAAATGATAAACATTACAGTACCATCCCGGTAATCTTGTGCGATCGCAGCAATCAAACCTTGGGAATTAAACTTTAAATTTTCCATCATTTCCACACTTCAAATCATAACTAATAACATGTCCGTTTGAATAGTTATCATATCTGTTGGGGTAGGGAACAGGGAACAGGGAACAGGCAACAGGGAACAAGAAAAGAGAAAAGATCAGCATCGAAAACTTATCATAAGTAATTAGCCGGACATGATATGATAACTAATCACTAATGACTAATAAAAAATGTAGAGACAAGAAATTACCTATCTCTACATAGCACCTACTAAATTAGCACCTACTCCAGCCGAAACTTAGTGAAAACTAGCATTGTGTCGCACTAAATTCATAAACTCTTCACGAGTCCGCGCATCATCCGCAAATATACCACGCATTGCGCTAGTCACAGTCCAAGAACCTGGTTTCTGCACCCCACGCATCACCATACACATGTGAGTTGCTTCTATCACTACTGCAACACCTTGAGGTTTGAGTAAACCTTGCAGTGCATCAGCAATTTGTAGAGTTAGACGTTCTTGTACTTGTAAACGCCGAGCATACATTTCACAAATGCGGGCTATTTTCGATAATCCTATCACCTTGCCATTAGGAATATAGGCAACATGAGCGCGACCAATAATTGGTAGTATATGATGCTCACAAGAACTGAAAATATCGATATCCCGAATTAACACCATTTCATTGGCATTTTCTGTAAAGACTGCTCCATTCAGCAGTTCATCTAAAGATTCATGATAGCCTTTCGTGAGAAACTGCAAAGCTTTCACAACTCGCTTAGGAGTATCTTTTAAACCTTCTCTGTCAGGGTTTTCTCCTAATCCAATCAGCAATGTCCGCACAGCCTGCATCATATCTGCTTCTGTGACAGTTGGTAACTGCTGAGTAGATAAAGATGGCACCACCTGAGCAGCAGAATTTATATCGGGACGAATCGATAAAGTCATTTTCTTTGGTTTGATTGCTGTAAATTATTAATTAGTTAATAGCTCAAGAATTAAATATCAATTAGTGGAGCTTCAAAGCCGCTTATTCATTAGCGGTTAACCCAGAATTTATGTTTAATTTTGGGTTCTGACTCCTGAGCTTTTTCTTGATAACTATTAACTAAGGTTGCTGATTACTTAACACTCCTTAATCATACCAAACAATTGTTAAGTTGTGTATAAATTTTTTGAGCATCTAATTTTCTGCCAATAAACACTAATTGATTTTTAGGAGAAGTGCGCCATTCATCAGCATTTAAGTTATAACGAGGCCCACTCAGTTGAAAAATATGGCGTAATTCACTATCACTAAACCATAAAATACCCTTAGCGCGGAAAACATCCTTGGGCATTTCCTCAGTTAGAAAATCCTCAAATTTATGAACATCAAAGGGTCTATCAGACTGGAATGAAATTGACACAAATCCATCATTTTCTAAATGATGAGAGTGATGGTGATGATGATGGTCATGGTCATGGTCGTGATGATGGTGTTCATGCTCGTGGGAATTTTCGACATCTGTGTACTTGTTTGTTGGTGTTAAACCCACACCTAAAATTAATGGTAGTGGTACTTGACCATATTGAGTATGTAGAATTCTCGCACCTTCTTTAATATTGTGAATATCATCTTCTAACTCGTGAATTTTGTCTGGAGTAGCTAGGTCTACTTTATTCAGGAGAATAATATCTGCATAGGTAATTTGTTTGAAGGCGGCTTCACTCTCAAAATGTTTCTGGTCAAAAGCCTCAGCATCTACTAACGTGATAATTGAATCCAGAGTAGTTAAATCTCTCAGTTCTGTTCCCAAGAATGTCAAAATAATCGGCAATGGGTCAGCTACACCAGTAGTTTCAATAACTAAATAATCAATGCGTTCTTCTCTTTCTAAAACTCGATAAACAGCATCAACCAAATCATCATTTATGGTGCAGCATATACAGCCATTACTTAGTTCCATCATCCCTGCGTCTAGAGAAACTAAGAGTTGGCTATCTATATTAATATCACCAAACTCATTTACAAGTACGGCAACTTTTAAATCTTGTTTATTCTTGAGAATTTGGTTGAGCAGTGTAGTTTTACCACTACCTAAAAATCCTGTGATGATGGTAACGGGTAGTCCCCGTTTAGGGATGTATGGAAAATTGTCGTAAGTTGGTGTGTTTATGGGATTCATATCAATCACTTTGGTTGCTGAACAAAGCAACCGACCATTTTAGTATACAATGAGAATCATTCTCATGCTAGCGCAAAAAAAACTTTTTTCAGAAAAAGTGAGTTGGATAGAACTAATAGCAATGCTGCAAACAGCTTATATAGATAATCACCTGTAAGTTTTCAGGACTAACACAATTGCTAAATTACTAGGGTGCGTGTGAGCCGACAAGGTGATAGGGCGACGCTTGCAGGGACACCCCCTACAGGAATTCGGGGGTTTGTGAGCGACTGCTTCGATCTGGAAACAGGCCGATATAGGCGTGTTTTCGGTCAGATTGGGCAATATTACAGAATGTAACAATCATACCTGACTGCATAAAACTGACAAGTCGGACTGAATAAATAAAAGAGTTTTAGTTTTGGCACAAAACTTACACAACTACTTCCATATTTTCCAGATGTACTGGGTGGGGAAGTTGACAACAGGAATAAAGTAGCCAAACTCAAACCCACGATTTGATGTTTTACTGCTACAGCAAGTGTTATGTCTGAATATCAACTGCAAAATCACCAGGGTAAATATTTAACACCATTTCAACGCAAATTATTAGAAAAGAGTTTACAAGAGAATATATCAACATCCTACCGCCAGCGTCTTGAAATTATGTTACTGGCGGATGAGGGAAAATCTCAAACCGTAATTTGTCGAAAATTGGGTTGTTCTCCAGCGACTGTCAGACATTGGATGCACATTGCTCGCGCTGGAATAGCTCATCAATGGCAAGATTGTCCGATTGGTCGTCCGAAGACAGTAAATGACCAATATATGGAAAGGTTGAGAGAATTAGTTAATAGTAGTCCCCGTGATTATGGATATTCTTTTACGAGATGGACAGCCAATGCTTTAGAGAAACATTTGGCTAAAGAATTGGGGATAGAAATTAGCGATCGCCACATTAAAAGACTGCTCAAACAAATGGGTTTATCCACCATTCCTAGAAAGAATCAGCCACAAAATAATAATCAAATTAATTCCGGAAAAATTGCCATTGACAACCTTGAGTCTGCAAATATTCCCGAAAATCCAGATTTATTTCCCTTCATTTCCACTACATTAGAAGCTTAAGATAAGTATGTCAAACAATCTATCAACACCAACAATTTCTCTAGAGAAATTTAACAATACTATCGGGTATACTCTATCAGAAGCCGAATTTAACCAATGTCTTCATCAAGTTAAATTTCTCAACCCCAAAGTCGGAAAATTTTGGACAGGAACAGATGTAGAAGCTGGTATTTATATAGTTATAGCTGGTAAAGTCCGTTTGTTGGATGATGCAGGTGAACTGATTACATCTTTAGAAGCAGGTGCATCATTTGGGGAGTTTACATTATTTCCAGAGGCGAAATTTCAGCCTTATGCAGCGAGAGCGAGTGTCAACTTAAATTTATGTTTTATTCCCAGTGATGTCTTATCACCTTTAATGGCAAAGTATCCCCAAATTAGCGAACATTTGCGGAGTATTGCCAAAATTCGCCATTCCTTAATGGGAAACTCTGAGGACACACCCACAACAGAAACAGTTACATCCCAAAATAATGACCAAGCTGAAATATTTTCCACACCTGTAATTGAACAAAAGTCAGACCGAAAGATTAGTAAAGCCTATTTTCCCACCCCTAGTCAACGTGTTGGGCATTTATGGCAAAAAACCTGGCGACGCTATCCATTTTTTGCTCAACAAAGCGGCTCAGACTGTGGTGCAGCTTGTTTAGTAATGATATCTCGCTATTGGGGTAAACGGTTTAGTGTTAATCGCTTGCGGGACATTGCAAATGTAGACCGTAATGGTGCATCTTTACGGGGTTTGTCAGCAGCAGCAGAAAGCATCGGTTTTTCAACTCGACCAGTTAAAGCCAGTTTAGATCAATTAGCTAAACAAAACTTACCTGCAATTGTTCACTGGGAAGGAAAACATTACATTGTTGTTTATGAAATTACTTCTAAACACGTAATTGTAGCTGACCCTGCTATTGGTCAACGCACCCTCTCCCACCGGGAATTTAAAGCTGACTGGAGTGGTTACGCATTGCTGCTACAACCAACAGCGATGCTCAAAGATGCCAAAGAAACTTCTACACCCTTTTGGCAGTTTTTTGAGTTAATCAAGCCTTACTCTTTAGTAATGTTGGAAGTATTTGTTGCTTCCGTATTTATACAAATATTTGGACTAATTACACCTTTATTTACTCAATTAATTTTAGACAGGGTAGTTGTACAACGTTCAGAATTAACTCTCACAGCCGTCGGCATAGGACTACTAATTTTTAGTTTGTTTAGAGTGGCGATGATGGGGTTACGGCAATATCTACTTGATCACACAGCTAATAAAGTAGATTTAGCCTTGATAGTAGCATTTATTCGTCACACATTGAAACTACCTTTAAGTTTCTTTGAATCTCGTTATGTGGGTGACATTCTTTCCCGTGTTCAAGAAAATCGTAAAATTCAACGCTTTTTATCAGGTGAAGCCTTATCTATCCTTTTAGATTTAATGACTGTGTTTATCTATGTAGGATTGATGTGGTGGTACAGTTGGAAAATGGCATTATTGGCGTTAGTTATTGTGCCACCTTTTGCGGCGTTAGCGTTGATTGCCACACCATTTTTACAAAAAACTTCTAGAGAAATATTTAATGCGATCGCTAATGAAAGTAGTTATCTAATTGAAGCCTTAACTGGTATCAGAACCGTTAAAGCTACAGCAGTTGAACAAACAGTCCGTTGGCATTGGGAAGACTTATTAAATAAAGAAGTTAAAACCAACTTTGCCGGGCAAGTTATTAATAACCGATTGCAAATATTTAGTAACGCCATTCAAGGATTAATTACCACTGCCTTACTCTGGTTTGGTGCTTACTTGGTAATTCATGATCAATTAACAATCGGGCAATTGGTAGCATTTAATATGCTCATGAACAATATTGTTACCCCATTCCAACGCCTAACAGTTTTGTGGAATCAATTGCAAGAAGTGATTATTGCTGTAGAACGCATTAACGATGTTTTAGACGCAGAACCAGAGGAAAATTTACTGGAACAACCACGGCAAAATTTACCCCAGCTTCAAGGACATATTAGATTTGATAACGTGACATTTCGTTATCATCCCGAAAGTGAGTACAATATCTTAGAAAATCTCAGCTTTACCATCAAACCCGGTCAAATGGTTGCACTTATAGGACGCAGTGGTTCTGGTAAAACCACCATCTCTAAATTAGTTTTAGGGTTGTATCCCCCCACAGATGGTAGAGTATTAATTGATGGACAAGATATTACCAGCTTATCTTTAAATTCCTTACGTCAACAAGTTGGGGTAGTTGATCAAGACACATTCTTATTTGGCGGAACAATTAGAGAAAATATTAGTTTAGCAAATCCAGGAGCATCTTTAACAGAAATAATTGAAGCAGCAAAATTAGCAGGTGCTGATGAGTTCATTAAAAAGCTACCGATGGGCTACGAAACCCAAATTGGTGAAGGTGGCGGATTATTATCTGGTGGACAAAGACAGCGCATCGCTATTGCTAGAGCATTATTAGGTAATCCTCGATTATTAGTTTTAGATGAAGCAACTTCTCACCTTGATACCGAGTCAGAAAGAATTATTCAAAAGAATTTAAATACCATCCTCCGAGGTAGAACTACATTAGTTATTGCTCACCGTCTCTCGACAATTCGTCAAGCAGATTTAATTTTAGTCCTTGATAGAGGTGTATTAATCGAGAGTGGTACCCATGAAGAACTAATGAAGAAACGAGGACATTATTACTATCTCACCCAGCAGCAAGTACAAGGAATTGAATAAAAAATCAGGAATTCGCTGTTAAGAAATTGTAAGTAATCACAAGATAATCACTATTTGAATCCAAGTATTCACCTAGCAAGATGCCTAACACCACATTATTCAATGAAAGCGTAGATAAACCCCCCATAGAATCTAAAATTGAAACAGAAAATTTACCTGCACAAACTTTAGAAACTCCGACTGATGATTGGTCTAATACCACCAAAGAATTACTAGATAGCTTACCGCAAGTTTGGACAAGAGGATTACTATATTTTTTAGTTATCTTCGTATCTATAATTTTACCTTGGGCAATGCTATCTAAAGTTGATGAAACTGGAACAGCTAGAGGCAGATTAGAGCCTAAAGGTAAGACAGTTAGACTAGATACACCTGTAGTGGGAACTGTCGCCGAAATTAGTGTCAAAGAAGGCGAAGCAGTTAAAGCAGGACAGACATTATTAACTTTAGATTCAGAATTAACAAAGGCAGAACTTAGACAAGTTCAAGATAAATTAGAAGGACAATTAAATCGACTTTCACAGCTAAATTCATCTAAAAATCAATTAGTTGTAGCTTTAGCTACTCAACAACAACAAAACCAATCTCAAGAGTTAGAAAAGCAAGCTCAAATTGACCAAGCACGGCAAAATCTTGAGGCTTTAATAAATGCCTATAATTTTCAAAAAGAAGAAAAATTATCTCAAGTTAACCAAGCAAAGCAAGCAATTAGCCATAGTCAGACTTCTAGTATTTTAGCAGCGAGTAGTTTAGCTAGTAAGCAGCGAGAGGTAAAACGCTATAATAAACTTCATCAAGAAGGAATTGTTCCCGAAATTAACCTAGTAGAAAAGCAAGATATTGCGAAAGAAAAACAAAAATTATATGAACAAAGTAAGGCAGATGTAGAACAAGCAAAATTACGTTTAGCCGAACAACAGAGTAGTTACGAAAGAAGTATTCGCCAAGCGAATGCAGATATAGAACAGGCTCGTCTACGTTTATCTGAACAACAAAGAAGCTATCAAACTTTAAACCGTTCTGGTAAGTTAGCCCTGTTGAAAATTGAAGAACAACAAAAGAATTTAGATACAGAGATTACTGCCCTACAATCAGAAATATCCCAGACTAAGAGGCAGATTGAATCATTAAAAATACAGTTAGAACAGCGCAATTTAAAAGCACCTGTAGGTGGGGTAGTATTTCAGTTACCAATTCAAAAAGCTGGCTCTGTTGTTCAACCTGGCTCAATGGTTGCAGAGATTTCACCCCAAGGTTCACCTTTAATTATTAGAGCGCAAATGGCAACTAATGAAAGTGGATTTTTGCGGACAGGATTACCAGTTAAGTTAAAATTTGATGCTTACCCTTTCCAAGATTATGGAATTGTAGAAGGTAAGTTAATCGAAATTTCTCCTACTACATCAGAAATAGACACTCCTAACGGCAAAGTAGCAGCATATAACTTAGAAATTGCCTTACAAAATCACTGTATCCCCTCTGGTAATAAATGTATTACCTTGCGTCCTGGCGATACAGCAACGGCTGAGGTTATTGTGCGTCAACGCCGCATTATTGATTTTCTGCTTGATCCGTTTAAGAAATTGCAACAGGGAGGGGTGAAGTTGTAGAAGACTTCGCTCCCCTTGAAAGGTGTACTGCACCTAACTGAAAAACGCTGTATGTAAAGTTTCAACATCCAGACAATAAATCACTAACTCATTTTTAATTCTTCTGAACAAAATTGAGGATAAAATCATGTCACAATATATGACTATTACCAAGGAAGATATTTTTCAGCAAGTCAAGTTATCCTGTAAAGTACCTGAGCTAGTTGAGCAAATTCTTAACCGGAAGATTATTTTATCGGCTGCGGAAGAAGCTGGAATAAAAGTAGAAACTGAGGAATTACAAAAATCAGCAGATTTATTGCGCTTAACGAATAAACTCACCAGTGCTGAGGATACTTGGAAATGGTTAGAAAAACATGGTTTATTGATAGAGGATTTTGAGACAATAGTTTATAACAATCTAATTCTTGGCAAGTTAAGCCAATACTTATTTGCAGATAAAATAGAGCCTTACTTTTTTGAAAACCAGCTTAATTATGCTGGTGTTGTTATGTATGAAGTTATTTTGGATGATGAAGATTTAGCTTTGGAACTTTTCTATGCAATTCAAGAGGGTGAGATGAGTTTCTATGATGTGGCTCACCAATATATTCAGGATGTAGAATTGCGCCGTAAAGGGGGATATTTGGGCGTATTACGTCGCCAGGATTTAAAGCCAGAAGTTTCTGCTGCTGTCTTTGCTGCGAAACCTCCTCAGTTACTTAAACCTATTTTTACAGCTAAAGGAATACATTTGATTTTTGTTGAGGATATTGTTCAGCCTGAATTGAATAACGCATTACGTGTTCAAATTTTATCAGATTTGTTTGCGGAATGGCTGAAGCAGCAAATTGGGGATATGGAATATCAAACTAACTTCAGTATATAAACAACTTTGGAAGTTAAGGAGAGAATCAGGGTTTTAGCTGAAGTTTGGGAAGTTAGCAATCATATTTACTGGCGATCGCCCAAGTAACTACTGTAGGCGATCGCTTTGATAATATGTTTGAAAAGTATTTTTATTGACCCCCAAGTTTCCTCTTTCCTACCTCTCCCTAACCCTCTCCTAAAACCACAGGAAAAAGGAAAAACTTTTTTTGGCTGAAATCGGTTTTCAATGTAGAGATGTTGCATACAACGTCTCTACATTTGTACTGATCCTATGGAATATTGAAACCCCTGGCTAGTTTGTTGAGCCAGGGGTCATTGGTTATACGATAACAGTTTGGGAATTAATCTACTTTTGAGTCGATTTGGTCGCTAGAATTTTCCCAAATCTGAGTGATGGTCATGCTGGATTTTTGTTGTGAGTTTTTGTTAAACCAATTTGTCGTAGCTTCTTTTCCTATTTCATAACCAGTCCACATTACCCAAATCACAACTAACCAAAAAGCTGGCCCACTCAGTAATCTAATTAGATTAGAAATGGTATCCATACACTTATCCTATTTAATTTAATTTTGGGTGAAAATGATTTGTTTTTTTATGTGAGCAAGAACGAGTATTTTTATCAAACTCATTCTTGCTAATTGGAGATTCAGTCTATAGGTTACATCCTTGGTCTAGCTGGATATCTTTACTTAAACCAAGTTGTCCTATAACTAAAACCATCTACTGAGTTCTTTTCCTATTTTATAGCCTAACCATAATGCTCCAATAACTGCCATAAATAGAGGTTCTCCACCCCCATGAATAGCATTAACTTCATTGTCGCTTAAATCTTGAAGATAACTTGCATCATCAAGTAAGTTATTATAGTTATGCTCATTGATATCTTTGATGCTAATACGTGTCATTTTCCATCTCCTCAAGTGAAAATTGTCGTGATAAATTAGAGATATTTAGTGACAATCAGATGATTAAATCTCTGAAAAATCTCAGTTAATCTACAGGTAAACCTCAGATTATACTGATTGATTTAGCAAGAATGAGTATTATAAAAAATCTCACTCTCGCAACTTGGAGATTAAGCCTAGAGATTACAGAATTGATATGGCTTTATCTCTGTACTGGAACGAATTTTTCCTGGCACTAAAACCATTTACTAAGTTCTTTACCTATTTCATAGCCAATATAGAATGCTTTAATTACTTTTATAACAATCCAGCCACCCTGAATTGTATTAACTTCATCGTCGGTTAAATCTTGAAGATAACTTGCTTCATAAGCTAAGGCATTATAGTTATCTTCGTGAATATCATTGATAGTAATAGCTGTCATTTTGTATCTCCTTAAGCCAAAAGTACAACCTACAAAATGTAGAGATATTGAGGAGTAAAGAGATTATTCAATTCCTCAAAATATCTCTTGTTATCTACGGTGAGAAGCAATTATTTTCTATTAAGTAGCCAACCTGTAACAACACCAACAAGAAATGCACCGCCAAGAATAATAGCGGTTGTGGTGATTACTGCTCCGCCAAAAGTCTGATTTAACTCATCGTCAGTCAAATTATACAGATAGCTCTCAGAATCCATAAATGATTGGATATCAGCAGCAGAGAGGTCAGAGATTACGATACTAGACATTTGATTTTTTCCTTTTTTCAAGACTCAAAATAACGATTTGGTGTCAATAAACTGCACAGACAACCGATGGAAAAATCTTCTCAGCACCACTCCCAGCATTTGGATGCAATGGGTAAACTGTTTAGTATTAGTGCTGAAGACTTGAGCAAAACTGTGTAAGGTGATTAACCGAATAAGCTGCGAATTGTTCTAAAAATGCGAGTGGCGGAATCTATCAAAGTTTGAGAATTGATTGGGTTACAATTAATAGCACCACCTAGAACATGATTAATTTCTTGTTCGCTGAGTTCGTGAAGTAAGCTATCTTCACCCGGTAACAGTTTTTTCTCTGTTGGAAATAAGTTAGAAATTGTGACTTTAGCCATGTTCAATCTGATTTTATGTAAATGAATGGGAAGATTTTTTAGATGTTAATTTGTTTGTCCCACATTTACATAATCTGCGCCGCAAATGATGATTACGCAGTTTTGGTGAGAGAAAATGGACAAAAAAAATACACTTTATAGTATTCTCGATTCACCCGGAGTCATCATTATTTTTTGTAGACAAGTATTACTATCAAGCGGTTTTACGGTTAACAAATAATAAATCAATTAGTATAAATCCCTAGAAATATTGAGGTGATCGCCTGGATTTTATGCCAAAAATAAAAATCTTTTGACTCTTTTTGATAAAATTTTTGTCAGAAGCTAGCAAAAATGACACGGTTTTGCAGTTGGGTGTTGTACACCTTTCAAGGAAATCATCAGAAAAAAGAAAACACACCCTAGCAGGGAGCAAGGACTAATTCCTTTTCTCCCTGCTAGGGCGTGTTTTTCCCTTGCCTTCCCTAAACCCCGACATTCTTACGGTAAAGTCGGCTGTTCAGAAACATTCAGAGGGTTTTTTGTCTCGGTTTTGGGATGATCTTCTGGTGGAACTGAAGCAGCCATTTCTGTTTTGCTAGTGGTGTCGTCTGGTTCACTGGTTAAAATCGGAGGACGCAATGCAGTTAAAGCGGTCTTAATAATGACAGCCGTGGGGACAGCTACGATTACCCCTAAAAGTCCGCCAATTCTTGCTCCAGTTAACACAGAGATTAATATCCATACAGGATTTAAGCCTGTAAAACTACCTAAAATCCGGGGTGCAATTAAATTTTCTAGAATTTGTTGCACAATTACAGCAGCGATTAAAACTCTTACCCCCATCCCAAAATCTTGCAATGCTACTAGCGAGGTGGTGAGAGCAATACCTACAGAACCACCAAACGGCACAAGTGCCATGATGCCAATAGTCAGACCAAATAATAAACCAAATGGTACTTTTAGCCACAGAAAGGTAGGGATGAGGGCGGAAGCCATACAGGTGGATAAAATCAACTGAGTAATAAAGAAATTTTGAAAACTCAGGCGTACCGTTTGGGAAAAAGGCTCACGAAATCTGGTAGGGAGCCATTCTACCAAACTTTGCCAGAGTTCACCCCCATGTTGTAAAAGATAAAAAGTCAAAACCATTGTCAAGAGAAAATCTAGCAAGCTGGTGAATGTGACAACAGCCAGATTTAAAACTTGACCAGCGATCGCTTGCAACTGCCCCTTGACACGATCATTAATTTGTACTACCAAAGCATCAAGGTTAATGGGTAAACCCATCACTTCTGCTTTTTCGTTCAACATCATTAGCTGAGAGCGTCCAGAGTCAATTAACTCTGGAAGGCGAGCCACCAGTTGTTGAGCCTGGGTAAGAGCTAGAGGGAACAGGGTGACTCCTAAAGCCAGAAGTACCGATAAAGCCAATAAAAAGACTAAAATAGCCACCTGCTCCCGTCTTGCGCCGTGCTGCTCCATCCAGCTAACGGGGTAGTTGAGCAGAAATGCTAAAACTGAGGCTCCGACTAAAATAACTATCAGAGAATGAAAATAATCAAAAATTGCCGATAATGCCCAACCATTGAGAACCAATAGTGGGGCGAACAGAGCGATCGCCCCAATTCTCGCTATTGGTGTTAATGTCTGCCACCAGTCGAATAGCTTGCGTGTCTGCATCTTAAGCCGATTGCGGGAGAGAACTCAACAAAATTCTGAATCTATAGCCTATTATCTCTAACTACATCACCGACATTCATCCGATTCAAAAAAGCTCACAAATGCTCACAAGTGCCAGCTTTTTCTTCCTGCTTCTTCCTAGAAGTGTCGGCACTATCTAGTCCACAGGCTAACACGACTAATCTAGTCGCTTCTTGACAGAGATTTATGGCAGCATTGACATCTCTATCACACTCCCAGCCACAATGTTCACATTTAAACACTCTTTGCGACAATGACAAAGATGATTTTTGCTCTCCACAACTAGAGCAAGTTTTACTACTGGGATAAAATCTATCCACAATTACCAATTTACTGCCATATAGTTGTGTTTTATATTCTAGCTGCCTACGAAACTCATAAAATCCCATATCAGCTATAGCTTTGGCTAACTTCCCATTCGCCAACATAAAAGAGACATTCAAATCCTCTATCCCTATCAGAGCGTGGTTTTTGCTGATATAGGTGGTGATTTTATGTA
>NZ_LUHJ01000064.1:71300-71675 GCF_001597745.1 Anabaena sp. 4-3
GGGATTTTCTGTAATTACTTGAACTCGGTTGTTTATGACGGTTCAAGTATTGCATTCTGGCTAGTTTGGACTCATACTTTTGATAACTCTTTACGCCATCAAATATTTCTCCTGTTGAAAGTGTGGCTAAATGATTAATACCTAAATCAACGCCTACAAACTCTTGCGTTTTAGGTGTTGTGGAAGTTTCTACTTCTATTTTCCAAGAGATAAACCACTGATGAGCTTGTTTACTGATGGTGACTGATTTGGGTTGATATCCTATTGGTAAATCTTCGTAAGTTTTTAGCCATCCAATCACAGGTACTCTGACTTTACGGGTGTCAATCTTAATTGCACCATCTAGGGTAAAACTATCGTGTCTGCCTTTTTTCT
>NZ_LUHJ01000064.1:71705-80792 GCF_001597745.1 Anabaena sp. 4-3
GATTTAAAAGCATCTGATAGGTGTCTCAATGCGTATTGCGGAGCGCATTTCGATACTTGATAGTACCAAGGATGAGTAGATTTAATTGATGCTACTAACCATTTATGTAAATCTATGGCTGTGGGGAATTTGATTTGGTCTTGGGGGTTGAGTTTATTATGTTGGAGTAGTTGCTGACACAATGCTAAACCTTGATTCCAAGCGTGTCTGGCTACTCCGGCATGTTGTGCTAGTAGTAGTCGTTGTTGCTGGCTGACTTTGAGTTGTGTCTTAAATCCTAGTAGCATGATGCTATTTTACAGGCAAAGCTCAACATCATCACCACAAACATCAGTTGTGTCACCTGGATTAAATGTGAGTATTGGTGAGCAATAGTTAGCAAATCACTAACTAGCTACTAACCCTCTAGTTTAGGATTCAACAAACATAATATGGAAAACTGGGAATCAAGCCAAAATTTACCTACCATAGATACTAGGGACTGGAAACCGGAAGATAGCAAAGACTCAACCATTGGGAAGATACAGTTGATTTTATATTTGATTCCCATTATTGGTTGTTTTCCATCCCTATGGACTGTTTATCGTCGCCAAGGCAGTCGGGAACAACAAGCCGTCAGTCGCCTGTCTATTACTCTGGCGTTTACATGGTTATTGGGGTATCTGTTGTTAGCCACAGGAGCAGCGACTACCGATTTTTTAGCTCTGCGCTTATTAATCCTCAATAGCTTTTGTACCTCTGGTTACTTTTTGGTAAGTATTTGGCTGATGTGGCGACTCATCCAAGGTAAGTCTTACCGCTTACCAGGGTTGAGTAACTTAGCTCAGAGATGGTTGGGTAATTAACTTGATGGTAATCCTGAGTCCCGTTTAATCCCTCTCAGGTGAGGTGAGGCAGCATTTTTACTTAACTACTAACAATTTCCGATAATTTCCTGTGTACATCTAGTCAAACTGACTGAATTGTTGTCATACTTCAAGAAAACATTTTTAGATGAGCCACACACTGGGAAAAATCCTGCTATAAGTGTTGTGGTTGACACAATGTAACAAGGTCAGCATGATTTATTAAAACTTAGGTATGATGGGTTGATTTCTCCGTGTATTGTTAGTTAGCTAAGTTACCAAATTTAATCAGTTAAGTGTGAGGAAATCTGTGACCATTCAAAGAACTTCGGCAGAAGGAAACCAGTCAGCAAAGGCTGCTAAATCCAGAAAGAAAAATGCCCAAAATACTAAACCTGGGCGTTGGTTATGGTTCTGGGTAGGGATGAGCGGGATTGCCATGGTATCTGCAACAGCAGGGGCGTTGTTGGCGGTGTCTTTAAGTAGTACACCTTTACAACAAGCACAGCTTAGTCCCCAGGAAGAAGCTGTTTTTGATGGCGATCGCATCGCTGGTAGTGGCTTGCGGTTCTCAGAATTAACTCGTCCCGTGCATCTGTTGGTGATGGGGATGAGTGTACTTCCCCCTGATGTCCGTAATCCTCCTGTCGAAGCCACAAATTTGGGATATCTACCCCAGGTTAATTCCTTTGATGGTCTTGCTGATGTCATGCTTTTGGTAAGATTTGACCCAGAAACCAAAAAAATTGCTATGCTTTCTATCCCCAGAGATACCCGCACCGAAATCGAAGGGTATGGGATGAGAAAAATTAATGCTGCTAATGTGGAGGGGGGGCCAGCTTTAACCGCCAAGACTGTTAGTAACCTCGTAGGCGGTGCGGGAATTGATCGCTATATCCGCATTAATGTTTTAGGGGTTGGCAAACTCATCGATGCTTTGGGTGGAGTTACAGTTTACGTTCCCAAAGATATGAAATATCGCGATGATTCGCAACATTTATACATTAATTTAAAGGCAGGTAAGCAGCATCTCAACGGTGATCAGGCACTACAATTACTGCGTTTTCGTCATGATGAATTGGGCGACATCGGACGCATTCAACGCCAGCAAATGGTCATCCGCGCTTTAATTGACCAAACTCTCAACCCAGCTACAGTAGCTCAATTACCTCAGATTCTTAACGTAGTTAAAGACAATATTGACACTAACTTGACTGTTGAGGAACTGGTGGCATTACTGGGGTTTGGTGTGCGAACCAATCGCGCCAATATGCAAATGTTTATGCTCCCCGGTCGGTTTAGTGAAAATGGAGAGTATGATGCTAGCTATTGGATACCTAGTAAACGAAGTATCACCAAATTAATGTCACAGCACTTTGGTTTAGACACCTTGTCTGAATACCAACCCACCGATCCAGCTTCTGTAAGGGTAGCAATCCAAGATAGCACAGGTAGCGATCGCTCTCAACTCCGTCCCTTAATCCAAACTTTGCAAAGCGCAGGATATCGCAATATCTACATTTATAAACCTTGGTCTGAACCTTTAGAAGTAACTAATATTATTGCTCAACAAGGAGATGCCGACAGTGCCGAATCCATCCGCACTACTTTAGGTTTCGGAGAAGTCCGCGTAGAAAGTACCGGGAGTCTCAATTCAGATATCAGTATCCAAGTTGGTAGAGATTGGTTGCAGAAAAAAGATTGGTTCGAGAATTCCAGTAGTTTTTGAGCTAGAGAGACGCGAAATAGCATTTTCACTCTGCTGTCGCGTCTCTCAAAATGCTAAATTCTTGCTAAAACTGGTTGATTTTCAACTGCACTCACAGTATTCGATTCTGAGTCTGTGCAGTAAATCTCACAGGAGTTATTCGGGCTTTCGATCAGTTTGACTTTGTGTAACTTTGCTCCTAAATTTTGGATAGGCGATCGCAGTAAATTACTAATATATAAAGCGATATTCTCAGCCGTGGGTACAACCTCAGCAAAATAAGGAATATCTTTGTTTAAAAAGGTGTGATCGAATGGTTCTACCACATAATCTTCTATCACCTGATTCAAACCATCTAAATCAACAATCATCCCCGTGCGCTGATCAATTTCTCCTTTGACAGTCACTTCTAAATGATAATTGTGTCCGTGTCCGTGGGGACGGGCGCACTTACCATATATTTCATTATTGTCTTCTTGACTCAGGTTGGGATGTGCTAGCCGATGGGCTGCGCTAAAGTGAGTGCTGATAGTGAGGTAAGCTTCCATTCCGTTTCCTAGATAATCTGCCCAAAGTTCAGGATGTTCAAACAACTGTACGCGCACTAGAGGTAAGTGGGGTGCTAGTCGCTGCCAAATCACCCGTGCAATATTCTCCGTCGTAGGCAAAGTTTCTTGAAATTCTGCCCAGACATCATTGAGATAGGAAAAGTCGAGTTGGCTGGTAACTTCACGTTTAATTACGTGTTTCACGTCAGACAAGTTCAATACCATGCCATATTCATCCAGTTCTCCAGCCATAGAGATAAATAAGACATAGTTATGTCCATGTCCGGGAAATTTAGCGCAAGCACCAAATTTCTCACGATTCTCGGCTTCGCTTAGTTCCGGTAGCCAATAGCGATGACTTGCCGAAAACTGAGCGCGGCGATTTACGATACATTGCATGAGTACACTGGGAGCAGAATTTAAAATTTCTTAATCTTTCTCTATATTCCAGCATAAACTAATTCTTGAGTGATTAGTCATTAGTCATTAGTCATTAGTTATTAGTTTGACTAATAAATACACTGTTTTTTAGTTTGATGCGGTTGACTATTCTACAGATGCTTGGGCTTCGCAATGTAATCTTGTGGCTATGCGGAATAGTTCTTGTCCGGTGTGCAAATAACGGTCATCATAGTTCAAAGGAAAATAAGACAACTCTTCTAGTCCATCTCCAACTTGACTGAGGCTGTAGTATAAGTTGGCTGCGGCTCTAGCTAAACTGGGCGGATTAGGTAAGGAACGAAAAGTAATTTGGGCTTGTTTCAGGTCTGCTTTACAATTTTGTAAGTATTCCTGAAATTCATCTAATAATTGATCATCAAAAGGATCGGCGGCTAGTTCTTCTATTTGCTCTTCTAATGAATTGAGAATGCTGTCAAGTATCCGGTTTACAGGCTGATAAACTAAACGTAGCCATTCTTCAACTTGCTCATCCGCATCTTTACCAGATTTGCGTGTGGCTTGGTAACGTTTTTGCGCTGATGCTGTACGCTGTTGGCGATTATCGTTTAATTTTTGTGACTCGTGTCGCAGTTGTTGATCGTAATTGTGGCGACTTTGACTATCACCTAAGACTTCGTAGGCGGCGTTGATGCGAATAATCTGCTCGTTATCTGCTGTTGACTGTTGGCTATCAGGATGAAACAGCTTCACCAAGCGGCGGTAGGCTTGTTTAATCTCCGCTTGGCTAGCATTGGAACTCACTTTCAGAGTTTCGTAGTGATTGGAATCTTGTTTAAAATCGGCCATTCATCTACTGTAGTTTTAGCTGACGCTAGTAGCTTCCTTCGCCTCTAGGTCTTGAAACAACGGTGTACTCAAATACCTTTCGCCAAAACTCGGCTGAATCATCACGATTAAGCGTCCTGCGTTTTCTGGGCGTTGGGCAACACGTATAGCAGCGCATAATGCTGCACCACTGGAAATCCCAGATAGTAGCCCTTCTTCTCTGGCTAAACGGCGACTGTAGGCGATCGCTTCCTCATCGGTGACTGTAATCACTTCATCAATCAAGTCTAACCTCAGTACCTGGGGAATAAAACCAGCACCAATACCTTGAATTTTATGGGGGCCTGGTTTACCTCCTGATAAAACTGGACTGTTGGCTGGTTCGACGGCGATCGCTTGAAAGCTAGGTTTGAGGTTTTTAATTACTTCTGCTACACCTGTGATTGTACCACCAGTACCCACCCCGGCGACGATCATATCTACCTGCCCATCCGTGTCTTCCCAAATTTCTTGGGCTGTAGTTTCTCGATGGATTTTAGCATTAGCCGGATTGCGGAACTGCTGCAACATATAGGCGTGAGGCGTAGTATTCACAATTTCCTGCGCGCGCCTAATTGCTCCACTCATGCCTTCCATTCCTGGGGTGAGTTCCAATTTTGCACCATAAGCCCGCAACATTGCCCGCCGTTCACCACTCATCGTCTCCGGCATAGTTAAAATTAACTGATAACCCTTAGCAGCAGCAGCCATCGCTAAAGCAATACCAGTATTTCCTGATGTGGGTTCTACCAAAACTGTCTTCCCAGGAGAAATTAACCCTTCTTCTTCAGCAGCATTAATCATACTCACGCCAATTCTGTCTTTCACAGAAGAAGATGGATTCATGCTTTCGAGTTTGACAACAATTTGCGCCACACATCCCTCTGCTTGCGGGATGCGATTCAATTGTACTAAAGGTGTCCGCCCAATCAGTTCTGTAATATTACCAGCTATCCGCATCTTCTTTCCTTATCCATGATTTATTCATCATTAATCCATAGTCTCAGTATTCATAGTCTAGATTCCACAAGCTTCTTAACTAATGACTATGGACTATTGACTAAATGTAGTACATAATATCCAACTGCCGTAGAGAATCTCTTTTTTCACAGAGATCCTGAAGAGTGTAATTTTGCAAAACTAAATTTGCAGCCTGACAAGCTTCTTGCCAAATTTCTTGTATCACTGAACTGTCTATATTTTTGGAGTTGGTATTGCTTTCGCTTGCCCTCACATCTAAACCTTCCAAACATTCCAATATTTCAAACAAGGTAATTTTGCGAGGTTCGCGTGCTAGAAGATAGCCACCTTTTGAACCGCGTTGACTTTTAAGTATCCCTCCACGCCTTAAGGTCGCTAGTAGCTGTTCTAAATAGCGATCTGGTATATTTTGCTGGGCGGCGATTTGGCGAATTTGCATTGGTTCGCCGCTTTCGTAATGAGTAGCCATTTCTAGTAAGGCAAGAATTGCGTATTCTGATTTACACGATAGTTCCACAAGCAAAATAGTAAGTGGTGAATGAAATGATCAAACAGTTCAGGGATCAACCTTAACTGTTTCCAGTATACTCCGGTTTACCACTAGGGTTTCTGCCTTATCACTCAGCAAAATCAAAAACCCCGCTAGGAAGCGGGGCTTAATTCACTTGAAACCGTTTAAGATGGAGAATGCTTTAGAAAGTAAAGGTAGTTCTCAAAGTACCGATAATCGCATCATCGTTATTACCATTTTGACCAGGACTGGTTAACCAAATTACACCAGGGGTGATAGAGATGTTATCGGATACGCGATACTTGTAGAAACCTTCCACTTGGTAGGGAACATCATTAGAACCAGGGACTCTACCACGAGAATAGGGTTGAGTACCTGCGAAAATACCCAATACGTTACCTCTCTTACCAAAGTCAGGTAAAGCTATACCAGCTCCGTAACTCCAAACTTCCTTATCATCACCTACACCAAAGCCTGTGACATCAGTATAAGAAACGAAGCCGCTAACTGATAATTTATCACTAGGTCTGAAGGCTGCTGATAAACCGTAGGAGTTGGTGGAGGAGGGGTTGGGTAACTCGTTAGCGATTGTAGTCCCGACTAAGATGTTGTTATCTTCATTGGCAAACAGATTGCTGTTGGCTCCCGTATAACCATGAACGTAAGTGGCAGCTAACGCCAAGCGTTCACCGACGCTAAAGTTTAACTGACCTAAAGCCGCATAGTTACCATTAAACACACCTGCACCAGTACCAGGATCATTAGCTTCAGAAGCTAAATAACCTACAGTAACGGAACTAGGTCTGAGGATACCGCCACCTCTACCCAAGGGTACATTGAAAGCTATACCTGCACCGCCACCAATCCGATAGATGGGGTTTTCAGAAGATAAAGTAGATAACGCACCGTTACCACCATCTGTTTTGTCAAAAAAGTAGGGGTTGTTAACAGCCGCATAATGGCTGTGTCGTCCACCTTCAGCCGCTAAATAAACTTGTGCTGGGCCGAAGGGTGCTTCATAAGTGAGTCGGTCTACCTCTACATTGTTGTCACCAGTGCTATCTACTTGGAATGTTTGTAAACCTTCCCCAGCAGTTGTACCGATGAACCTGTTGGCATTACCAGAAGACAAACGGGTAGTTAACTGATCTCTACCTGTGAAGCTGCTGTTTAAGCTTAAACGAACTCTGTTTTGAAAAACGGTGTTATTATTATCACCCAGGGTATCACCAAACGCATCACTCACGGCAAAAATCGCTTCACCAGCGAGTTTGGTGGTTGTGGAGAACTGGTTGGCTTCTAATTCCGCAGTCCGCGCTTCTAAAGAATCTACACGACCGCGCAGGGTGGCGAGTTCCGCAGAAAATTCTTCTTGCAGGCGTTGTAGGGTAGCTAAATCTTCTTTTGTTACTAAGTCTGCTGTGGCTGTGGCGATCAATTCATTTACCCGATCCAAACAGGCGTTCAAACCAGCAGCAAATTCATAACGGGTTAAAGCTCTATTACCCCGATAGGTGCCATTCGGATAACCTGCAATACAGCCATAACGCTCAACCAAAGACTGCAACGCTTGGAATGCCCAATCGGTTGGTTGTACATCAGAAAACTGGGAAACTGATGTTACCTGGGAGAGAGAATTATTATTTGTACCTGCGTTGCTGTAGCGGTTAACTTGGTCTATGACTTTTGTATTTTCAGTGGTTGGGGCTGCTTGAGCCACAATTTCTGGTTTTTGAGCAACTTCAGCAAATGTGGTTTCTGCTGTTGCTACTTCAGTTGTCGGTACTTCTGTGGCTGTGCTGGGAGCCGCAATTGCTGTTGATGAAACTACCAGTGATGCTCCTAAAACAGCAGGGCTAACCACTAGGGATTTCCACAGGAAATTAGACATCTTTACTTTTCTCCTCACACCTTGTATGGATAATTGTTTTTGCTGCACCTATTCTCAAACAATCAGAAATCTTCATATCCAATTCTGTTGATGAGGCACAGTTGCCAGTTATCACAATTTTAGTTTTTGCAAAGCTAATAACTGATTAACTTAATGTTAAAAAATGATGTAATTAACTTATGCAAAAAAAACATACTTACATACCTTATGATTATAATTCATCTCCAGCAGATGGCAAGATAGATGCGATCGCCTCCTGAACTGTCACAATTACTCATCCACATATATAAAGAAAGAGTAAGGTTTTCCAGGTTCCCTACTCTCCATAACATTTTTGATGTGTCGGCGTTTGCCACTGTGTAGCTAAAAACCTTTAGCTAATTTGAGAAATGACGTTTGCCAATTCAAAATCCTTTTTTGTCAAGCCACCTGCATCATGTGTTGTTAATGTGATTTGCACTTTGTTATAAGAGATTGCTATGTCTGGGTGATGTCCTGCTGATTCCGCAGGTTCCACTAGCTGATTCACAAAGTCGATGGCTGTAACAAAATCTTTAAATTTGCGCGTCGTCTTTAACGTAGAACCTTCAACTGTCCAACCTGACAGGCTACTTGCTTGAGCTTGAATCTCTGCATCAGTTAGTAGTTGTGCCATATCAACAACCCTCTAGTATTTCCCTATTTGCTATATCTGGCAGGCTGTAACTGTGTCTGCAAAATTTGTCTTTTCTGTACTGCCAATGACAAATTGAGCAGAAGCATAATGCTAGATATTTTTACTTTCCAAAACTTTAACGTGATTGCCACACCAATAACCAACAGCAACCATCAAAAAATTCAAAGCTAACCATAAAAAACTATCCGCTCTGAGTTAGATCGGATGACCTAATCTCAGAGCGGTCTAGCGGGTCTTCAGGTTGCAACCAGACTGCCGGAAGGAACTCCGTGCTTTAGCCTAGCTACAAGTAGCTAACTTAATCTGACAAGCAGATTAAGGCTAACTTTTAGAGAACAGCCCCGGCGCACAGCCGGCTAACTGCAACCTGATGACCCATGCGTTTACTACTTTCTATCATGGGCATCACCTCCTTGTTGCCTAAACGGTCTTAGTCTCAAAAAGGCAGAGAAGTAAATCTCTGGGTGTTAACCTTTGAGTAATATAGCATATCAATTCCGAAAATTTCACTATCAACAAAAAAAACCTCCGCGTTGCGACGGAGGTTTTGGATAGGGATGCTAACTGATTACGCTTACAGCGCGTTACCGCGAGGTAGTACCTCTTCGGGGAATACAAATTTTTCGTGGGGTTGGTCTTGAGGAGCCATCCAAGCGCGGAT
>NZ_LUHJ01000065.1:0-99053 GCF_001597745.1 Anabaena sp. 4-3
GATTGGGGACTGGGGGCAGGGGATTAGGGGGCAGGGGAAGATGAGGGAGATGGGGGAGATGAGGGGGATGGGGGCAGGGGAGGCAGGGGAGGCAGGGAGAGAAAAACTAATGACCAATGACCAATGACTAATGACTAATGACTGATGACTAATCAGATAAATAACTTAACAAAGACGCTAGTAACGACCTTCAAGTTGTAGAGTGAAATCAATTAGCCCTCATAATGGCGATTGATAAATAAAAGGGAAGATAATCATGGTTCAACGTGGTTCTAAAGTACGTATTCTTCGCCCCGAATCCTACTGGTTCCAAGATGTTGGAACTGTAGCTTCCGTAGACCAAAGTGGCATCAAATACCCCGTAATTGTCCGCTTTGATAAGGTAAATTACGCTGGCATTAACACCAACAACTTCGCTCTTGATGAACTCATCGAGGTAGAAGCACCCAAGCCTAAAGCCAAAAAATAATTAGCCAAGACTTCAGGGATTTATTTCATGGGATGATGAAGTGAAGGGTCAAATATGGATACGGAAGTCTGGAAATGATAATTTTTTCAGGCTTCACACCAGACTACCCTACTAAGTCAGCACTAACCTGCGGGTATTTACGGATGATTTTTTGTAGCTTGGTAGATGGTGGTATCTATATTTTCAATTCAATTTCTGATTCTTATAAGTAAATACAATCGCTTGCTAATCAGCTTAAATGCCTGAACTGCCTGAAGTAGAAACAGTCCGTCGGGGTCTAAATCAATTGACCCTCAATTGGCAAATTACGGGTGGAGATGTGTTGCTTAATCGCACCATCGCCTACCCTTTTTCTGTAGATGAGTTTGTGAATGCGATCGCAGGCAAAGCCATAGTTAATTGGCAACGTCGCGGTAAGTATCTCCTAGCAGAACTTTCTGAATTCAAAATTCAAGACTCCTTGGGAAAAAATCCCCCCAGCACCCCTGCACCCTCCGGCGGTTGGCTGGGTGTGCATCTGCGGATGACTGGACAACTACTATGGTTAAAGCCAGATGAACCATTGCACAAACACACAAGGGTAAGAATCTTCTTTGGGGATCAACAGGAATTGCGATTTGTTGATCAGCGTACTTTCGGACAAATGTGGTGGGTTCCGCCAAGTGTACCTGTAGAAAGTGTGATTACTGGTTTAGGTAAACTAGCTGTTGATCCCTTCTCGCCTGAATTCACTGTGGAGTATTTAGCCGATAAGCTGCATAATCGCCGTCGTCCTATTAAAACTGCACTATTAGATCAATCAGTTGTAGCGGGATTAGGTAACATTTATGCTGATGAAGCTTTGTTTAAGAGTGGAATCTTACCTGAAACTCTGTGTACAGATTTGCAGTTAGAGCAAATAGAGCCTTTAAGAACTGCGATTATTCAAGTTTTAGAAAACAGTATTGCGGCTGGTGGCACAACTTTTAGTAATTTCCTCAATGTTCAGGGTGTCAATGGTAACTATGGTGGTGTTGCCTGGGTTTACAATCGTGCTGGAGAACCCTGTCGGGTTTGTGGTGAGGTGATTCAGAGGATTAAGTTAGCGGGAAGATCCAGTCATTTTTGTCCCCAGTGTCAACATTAGGCTGGTGGCACACTAGGTTAAAAGTTACAGCAGGGAACAGGGAACAGGGAACAGGAAAGATTAGGGAACAAGTTTGAAAGTCTCTTAGCATCAGGCTTTGTTCCTAAAATTTGTACCTCATTTCTTCCAAATCTGTTGTAAATAGCTCATAACGCGCCTTACCCTGTGTTTTAGCTCGGTACATTGCCATATCAGCATCCCTAAGTAAATCTTCTGGTAGGTCATAGTCTAGTGTCGAACTTAAAGCAATACCAATACTTGCACTGATAAATACTTCTTGTCCATCCAGCTTACAGGGATGAGCCAATTCTTGTTGAATTCGTTCAGCAATCTGGATGGCATCTGAGAGATTCTTAATTCCCACAAGCAGGATGACGAATTCGTCTCCTCCCAGTCTTGCTGCTATATCTACTGAGCGTATACAATTAGATAACCTACTAGCAATAGCAACGAGAAGTTGATCACCTTGTAAGTGTCCCAGGCTGTCATTAATCTCTTTAAACCCATCTATATCTAGAAAGAGTACAGCAAATAAATAATCATTTTTTTGTTGAGCTTGTTGTAGCGAATATTTGATGTTCTCTGTAAGCAAAACTCGGTTTGGTAAACCTGTTAAAGAATCGTAAAGCGCATTTTGCTGTAATTTTAACTCTTTCTGTTTGCGCTCGGTAATATCATAAGTAATGCCCAAAATCTGCTGAATTTCACCCTGTATATTTAACATTGGGACATACTGAACAACAATGGTGTAAGGTTCCGTATCGGGTAAAGTAATGGTACATTCACCAGTTTGCTCAGTTTTAGTTTCTATTGCACGCTGTAGAATAGGCAAGTAAGAGGCGGTAACTTCCGGTGGGAAAACCTGATCATCTGTGCGTCCTAGTAAATCTTGTGGCTGTTTTCCACTCAAAGTAAGTCCAGCTTGATTCACGAATTGAAAACGCCGTTGAGCATCATAAATGACAAACACATCAGGGATATGATTAATAGCTAGGCGAAACAACTCTTCACTGTGTCGTAATGCTTCCCTGGCTGTATTTAACAACGCTTGATGTTGCAGTAAGTTTTCAGATGTTACTTCAACAAGAGAATGCTTCCCAGATTGCTGAAGTTTCTGCTGAGTAATATCATAAAAGCTAGTGACAACAGCGTAGGGAGAACTTCGATTAGCTTGAAACAAAGGCTGGGAATTAAGCCGTAACCACACCAACTTACCACTAGGCTGATAAAATCCCATAACTACGTTTAAGCATGGTTTACCTGTTTGTAATGCAACTATTGCTGGGTGCGTCTGATAAGAAACAGAAGATCCATCTTCATGAATCATTTGCCAAGGGAAATCGGTATTACTCCATTGTTGTATTTGTGAGGCAGTATATCCTAAAATGCGTTCAGCACTGGAGTTACAAGCAACCGTAGTTCCATCAGCAAGCTGAAGTAGCATCCCTTCTGCTGTTAATTGTGAAGAGTCACCCGATAGGCTACTTTTACTGGTTACATCAACAGGTAAATCATCAAACATTTATTTATATCAAATTTTTTGATATCTCAATCTTAAAATCAGAAAAACCTCGACCGCACAAAGCTGCGAAGTCATGCCTATCTTAAAATTTTATACATGAATGTTTTCAGTTTGGAAATGGTGTTATTACAGGAATAGGGAGAAGGCGTTTGTAATCAAATATCTCCTATCATCACTTTTTAAATACCTTCTAAGGTGCGTTGATAAAACGTGATGCGTAAATCCCCTGGTTTTAATGCGGCGAGTGTCAAGATACTTTGGTGTTGGTGAAAATAGGTAGGCATTACCCCACCTATTTTTATTTAAGTCAATCTGCGCCTTCTATGGGTGCAAAACCTTGGCGTTGAATGTTTTCGGTGATTGTGCGCGGTTCTAGGAATTGTAGGAGATAATCAGGGCCTCCGGCTTTGGAACCTACACCGGAAAGTTTGAAGCCTCCGAAGGGTTGCCGAGCAACGATCGCTCCTGTAATGGTACGGTTAATATACAAATTCCCGACTTCAAACTCTTGCTGTGCTTTTTGAATGTGGGAAGGTGTGCGGGAATACAGTCCACCCGTCAAGGCGTAGTTGGTATCGTTAGCAACTGCTAAAGCTGTGTCAAAATCTTTGACTTTAATGACTGCTAAGACAGGGCCAAAAATCTCTTGCTGGGCAATTATCCCATTGGGTGGAACTTCACTAAAAATTACTGGCCCGATAAAATAACCCTGTTCAGGTGCGGGTAATTCTAACGCTACTTGTGATTCTGCTTTACCCTTGTGAATATACTCGCGGATGCGATCGCGGGCATTAGCATCAATCACGGGGCCGACTTGGGTACTTGGTAACTCGGCTTCACCAATGTTCAGGGACTTGGTAGCTTCCACCAACCGACGCACAAAGGCATCATAAATTGCTTCTACCACTACTACCCGCGAACAAGCAGAACATTTTTGTCCACTGTAACCAAAGGCTGACTGTACCACACCTACCACAGCTTGGTCTAAATCAGCACTTTCATCAACAA
Source organism: Anabaena sp. 4-3 (assembly GCF_001597745.1). Classification (GTDB taxonomy): domain Bacteria; phylum Cyanobacteriota; class Cyanobacteriia; order Cyanobacteriales; family Nostocaceae; genus Trichormus. The sequence continues at coordinate 4,126 of NZ_LUHJ01000065.1, forward strand.
TGATGGCATTCTTGCCGCCCATTTCCGCGATTACCCGCTTGAGATGCTTTTGTCGAGGTTTGAGGGTAGCAGCTTCCGCATAAATGCGACAACCGACTTCTTGAGAACCAGTAAAAGCAATCAGATGGGTATCGGGATGACTTACCAAATAAGCACCGACTTGCGAACCCCTACCAGGAACGTATTGAAATACACCTTTAGGGATGCCAGCCTCTACTAAAATCTCTGTCAGTTTGGCAGTAATGACAGAAGAAGTTTCCGCAGGTTTGAGCAAGGTACAATTGCCTGAAACTAAAGCAGCCACAGTCATACCGCAAGCGATCGCCAAGGGAAAATTCCAAGGCGAAATGACCACAGCAATTCCCCGTGGTTGATAAATATAACGATTCGTTTCACCGGCAACATCATAATTTATACCTTGCTCCAGTCGTTCCATCTCATCGGCGTAGTAGCGACAGAAATCTATCGCCTCCGACACCTCCGCGTCTGCTTCCCGAACTGGTTTACCCACCTCCAAAACAATCCAAGCCGAAAGTTCCGCACGACGCTGTTCCATCAAATCAGCCGCCTTCCGCAAAATTCCCGCCCGTTCCTGTACAGGAGTTTTCTTCCAACCAGGGAAAGCCGCCTTAGCCGCCAGCATCGCCTGTTCCGCCTGTTCCACACTAATTAACCCAACCTTCCCAAGCACCTCACTAAAATTAGAAGGATTAACAGAATCAATCACCTCAGCAGTATTAACATACTCCCCATTAATCAAAGGTAAATAACTCCTACCAAATTCCCGACGCACAGCCGCAAAAGCCCGCGCCACCTCCTTCCTTTCCTCCTCCAAAGCATAATCCGTATCCGCCACACCCAAAAACCCTTCTTGTTTCTCTCTGCACGCCAGTTGCTTCTCCTGTCGGAGACGCTCCGCGAACAAGTCGGCAGAGCCGCCCAACGCACTGGCTTGCCTCTGCGCGACGGACACTTTGCTCAAGTCGGCAGAGCCGCCCACGCAAGTGTCCTCCTCTGCGTGAGCCAAATCCATCTTTGGTGGTGCAAGAAGCTCCTCAATCGGCTTATTCTCCAAATTTTGCCGCAAGAAAGAACTATTAGCCGTATTTTCCAACAATCTGCGAATCAGGTAAGCCATCCCCGGCAATAATTCACCATAGGGACAATAAACCCTTACCCGATAACCCCTATCTACTAAAGCCTTAGCCAACTTATCCCCCATACCATAAAGCACCTGCATTTCAAACCGCCGACGGGGGACATTAAGACTTTCAGCTATAGCAATTGCCCGTGCTTGCGATCGCACATTATGACTACCAATAGCAGAATAAACATACTGATGATTTTCCAGCAATAACTGAGTTATCGCCTCAAAATTGGCATCTGTCGCCGCTTTATCATTAAAAACAGGTTGTGGCCAGTGTTTTTGCGCTGCTTTGATAGTTTCCTGATCCCAATATGCACCTTTTACCAAACGAACAGTTAAAGGATAGCCACGCTGTTTTAACCAAGCAATCACATTTTTGGCATCTTGTTCACTATCACGAAGATAAGCTTGGATAGTGATGCCAATATCTGTACGTTGACGGAACTCATCTTCTAATAAGATTTTTTGCAAAATATTCAGAGTCAAGTCTTTATAAGCATACTGTTCCATATCAAAATGGATAGCTGCACCTAACTCTTGAGCATGACGTAAAAGAATCCGAATGCGATCGCTGACTTTTTCCTCACTACCTTTAGCATCTAATGGGTCAAATTGGGAATAAAACGCCGTTAATTTCACAGAAACCTGGACTTTTGGTAGCGTTTCACCATCTGCTTCATCAATAGCCGGAATCTTTGTCCAATTCTTAGATGCTGCTGTTAATTGTGAGATTAATTCTTGATATCTTTCTAGATAAGATTGCGCCTCTGTTTCTGTAATTACCGCCTCACCAAGTAAGTCAATGGTGAAAGCCATTTTTTCTTTTCTTAACCGTTCAACTGTTTTGATGACTTGTTGAATATTTTCCCCAGAAATATATTTATAAGCTAAAGTCTCAACTGCTGTAGAGACAGTAGTTGCAGCCACTTGTCCCGGCATAGAATCAGGGTTAGCGAAGTTGAGCATACCCTTCAAAGCGGCTGGAAGTTCAACAGATTCATCACCTAAATATTCTTGCAGATGGGCAGCAATTTCTGATTTACTCCGCAGTGCTGGCAAAGTATCGATAAACCGAAATAATTGCACCCGTAAACCGGGGTTACTCATCGCCCAAGCTAGTAATTTATCATCCCAACGCATCTGGTCACGCAAGGAAGCTAAAAATGAGCGATTTTCTTTAGTTGCTGCTAAAAGTTGTTTAGCAATTTCTTGAGTTTTCGCTTCGTAGGTGCTGGTTTGTATTTTTAATACCACAGATAGAGAACTCCTGAGTAAACATCAGACTTGCTATATAAAGCCTGTGCTTACTATTGTGGCTCGTGATTTTTTTTGTCACCATGTATAAGAAATTTAAAAGTCAAAAATTAGTTTCTGATTCTTAAAAAATCATTTAATTTGTCACAAATTATCAGGATACCCGCAGTTAGTGCAACCTCTCCGTTAAAAGAAATTATCAACGCAGAAAACAGCCGCGCCTAGTTATGTGTGCGCTGAGTCATGTTGCTGTTTATGTGACAAAAATCATATATGTATAAATTAATTCTTTACAAGATATTGTTTATACTGATGAAGTAATATTAAAAAACTGCCTGATTCCATAAATATTTTATAACTTTTGTTAGATGAATAACTAGCCTATTATTTTTAATATTGAACTGTGCTGTTAGCAGGTAGCTTGCTGATAAAACTAATCTGCTTTGACCGAATTATTGCTAATTAAAATTATTGGCTAACCAATAAAGTTCTGCTAATTTTCCAGTTATTCACATTGAATTAAGGGAGTAAAAAAATGGCAAATTTATTTACCAAAGCAATCAATACTATTAAATCTATATCTCAAAAGTTGGAATTTAAGCGTTTTCTGGCTATGACCTTAGTTGGTTTTTTAGTGCTAGCAACAAGCTTAGATTCTAAGATTGAATCTGGACGTAGCAGCGACTCTGTTACCAGAAGACTGGACAAAGTTGTACAACAGGATGATGCTGATAGACCCAAAACTACAGGAGAATGGAACAAGGAAGCTCGTCAAACAGAAGATGCTCCTGGGGAAAGAGCTAAAAGAATTGCTAAAGAATCTGGTGAAGCTGTCAAACAATGGGGTTCTGTGTACACAGACACAGCTAAGAGAAGTGCTAACGACCTGCAAAACAATTAGTATTGATTAAGCTGTGCTGTCACGGGAGTATTCTAAAACTGGTGGCGGACAACGTACTCAACATCAAACGCCATAAACAACTGGGTCTAGCTTCCACTCAATGTCACAGCTAGCTAACAGAAAAACTGCTAACTTTTCGTCACATCAACGCAAAAACTAGACCCAGTATAAAATTTTCGGCAATCAGATATTAAATCTTAGCGTTTGCCACGGTATGGTACTGCATTGAGGTAATCGATATCAAATGCAGACAGTTTTTGAGCATAGTTGCCACTAGCATCAATGGCGGCTGCCATATCAGCGTATTTGCGTGGATCTCCTTCTGCCAGTCTTTTCTCCTGGAATTTGCGGGTGTAGAATTTCTCCAAGGTAAAACGCCAGTCGGTTTCCACTGTACCGGCTTTTTCTTGGAAGTCTTCGCCGTAGCGAGGAGTTACCAAGTTGTGGGGACGACCTTCTAAACGCTTGCGTTGGTAAGGTACTGTATTGTCGCCAAAGTTTTGGGCGTACTCTTCGCTGTCGATGAGTGCATCTACAAAGCCACCAAAACCTTTAGTAGCAATGACAATTGACCAAGCAATTTGCTCGTCTTTGTTGTAAGAGGAACGACCTAACAGACGTTTGAGGGTAATGTCAACTAGACGGTAGTTGTTGTTAACAGAAACCACTAAACGATAGAAGGCTTCAGACTTAGCTAGACCGCGAATGAAGTCTTTTACAGAGATTGCGCCATAAGACAGTTGAGATTCTAGAGTTTTTTGGCGGTTGAACTTCAGAATCTCATGCTCGCTGAACACTTGGCGGTAAGCAGCCCAAATGATATTTTGCATATCAGTGTATGAGCTGACATCTTCAACGCGATAGATGTATGGTGTATCTTCGTTTTGGTCAGCTACACCAAAGCTGGCTACTCTGTGGTTTTGAGTGGTTGGTTTGTATGAAAGTAATGGCAGTGCCATGCAGAGTCTTCCCCTTATTAACAAATTAAACAGTTAGCTCTGGCAAGTGAAAGAGGTTTGATGACTCAAAATCCTCATTCATACTTGACTTATGCTTTACTTATTTTCCCGCATAAGGTTAATAGCCAGAGTTAATTCCAAACCAATTTAGTATGAGCAGTAAGGCGATGGATATGGTTATTACCACTAATACAGCTTTTACTGCTCCTTTATCAAATCGGTAGTTAAGAGTAGAATACCATTCGGTGCTATACAATCCCTTTCTGACGATACCAGCGCGATCGCGATAATCAGCACCATAGCGCGTTGTAAAGCTGAATGGTCTGTCTGTGGTCATGCGTTTACGCTGATAGGGTACGGTGAAATCACCAAAGTTCTGGTCGTACTCTGTGCTATCGATGAGAGCGTCGATAAATCCACCCCAACCTTTAGTCCCAATGACAATCGACCAAGCAATTTTTTCTTCTTGGTTGTAGGGAGCGCGTCCCAATAAACGCTTGAAGCAAATTTCTACTAATCGATAGTTGTTATTGGGTGCTACAACTAGCTCATAAAATCGCTCTGATTTAGCCAAACCCCGAATAAAATCTTTAACGGTGATTGACCGATTTTTAAGTTGGGTTTCTAAACCAATTTGGCGATTAAATTTGAGAACCTCTTGCTCGTTGAAGATTTGGCGATAAGCTGCCCAAATCATTGCTTCAACTTCGCTTACAGAATTGGCATTTTCTAAACGGTAAATGTAAGGAGTATCATCATTGACATCTGCCGTTCCAAAGCTTTGAACTCTTTGATTTTGAGTTGTGGGTTTGTATGCCAGTAATGGTAATGCCATTATGGAGGTCTCCGTTTGTAGATAAATTGGAAAATTTACCGCACAGGGAAATTGGCACTAGGATTTACAGAGTATGGGATTCCTTCGGGTGTAGAGCTGCGTGTTGTGTCAGGAATTTCGATGTTAGCTGTGCTGACTGGTGTGTAGGAAACAGTCTTAATATTTAGTGATTGAGCTAATTCCAAGAAATTCTTGACCGCACCTGGTTTGTAACGTTCTTCTTCTAGTTTGTCGCGCCAATAGTCGCTGTAGCGTGGTGTGACTAGATTGAAGGGTCTATCTTTATAGCGTCGCCGTTGGTAGGGGACGATGTTCTCGCCAAAGTTGCTTTGATACTCCTCTGAATCTAATAGAGCATCAACAAAACCATCCCAGCCCAAGGTGGCTATTTTGATTGACCAAGCAATTTCTTCATCCTTATTATAAGGTGCGCGACCCAAAAGGCGTTTCAGTGCCAATTCTACAAGGCGGTAGTTCGAGTTACTTTTAATGACTAAACTCTTGAATGCCTCTGATTTGGCTATACCTCGGATGAAGTCGCGGACACTGATGGCTTTGTTCTTGAGTTGGGATTCTAAATTACTCTGGCGGTAGAATTTCAGGATGACGTGTTCGCTGAAAGTTTGGCGATAGGCTGCCCAGATTAAGTCTTGAATGTCGCCATCATCCGCACAGTCTTCTATGCGGTAAATTTTGGGGGTATCTTCGTTAGGAACTTCGTACCCAGGAACACGCTGATTTTGAGAACTCGGTTTGTATGTAAGTAAAGGAATGGCCATAATTTAGTTTTGTTATCAATTGTTGATTTGGGGACTGGGTATTGGGGACTGGGGACTGGGTATTGGGGACTGGGGACTGGGTATTAAGAATAAATTCTCCCTTGTCTCCCTTGTCTTCCTTGTCTCCCCTACACCTGTACTAAGTGGTCTTGATGCCGGGTAGATAACGATAGGGCAGGGCGACAGCTACGGGTTTAACTGTGACTTCGGGGGTGGTGACTTCCCGACTGGTGTCGGGAATTTCCATATCTTTGATTTGGGAGGTAACGGAGGCAATGGTGCGCTGATAGTTCCGTTCCGGTGTGATCATTTTCCCTGCTAGTGCCATGAAGTTGGCGGGGATGGCGCGACGAATGTCTTCTTTGGTTAATGTGCCTGTGGTGCGGGCGTTGTAGAAGGAACGTCCACCGAGGTAAATCAGGGTTTGGCGATCGCGCCAGTAAGCGTTATATCGGGGATTTACTAGGTTAAATGGTCTATCTTGATACCTACGGCGTTGATAGGGAACAATATCATCGCCAAAGTTTTGGATGTACTCATCGCTATCCAATAGGGCATCAATGAAGCCGTGCAATCCTTTGGTAGCAATGACAATTGACCAAGCAATTTCTTCGTCTTTGTTATAAGCTGCGCGTCCTAAAAACCGCTTTAAGGTAATGTCAACTAAGCGGTAGTTAGAGTTGGTATTTGCTACTTGGGTGCGATAAACTTCTGACTTACCTAAGCCCCGGATAAAATCACGGACGCTAATTGCCCGGTGCCGTAATTGTGATTCGAGGAAGGTTTGGCGGTTGCTTTTAATAATTAAATGTTCGCTGAAAATTTGCCGATATGCTGCCCAAATAATGCCATCAATATCGGCATCGTCGATAGCAGCAGACAGGCGATAAATTACTGGGGTATCTTCGTTAGGAACTTCATAACCCTCTACCCGTTGGTTTTGTGTAGTTGGTGAGTATTCCAAAAGTGGTATTGACATTTTTACTTTGACCTTTTTTTATGGGATTGGAAGGGACTGGGGACAAATCAATTCAAAATTCAAAATTCAAAATTCAAAATTCAAAATTAAGAATTTTTTTGTCGGTTTTTTGTTCCCTTTTATCTATTGACTCAAAGCTAATAACACACGCGCACAGACTGCTTTTTCGGTGTCTGTGGCTAGTATTTCTTTGAGTCTAGTTTGGATTGGTTGTTGTAAATCAGGTATTTTTGCTAAACCTTGTAAACCAACTATGGCAGCATAGCGAATCGACCATTCTGGATCTTGGGAGACAAACAGCAAGGTTTCTAAAGCTTGTTGCTGTGCTGTTTGGCTGGCAGGTTGATCTAGTTTGTGCCAATGTAAGCGTCCTAAGCCTTGGGCGGCAGCACGGCGTACACTGGGGGCAAAATCGGTAGCTGCTACGGAGATTAATACATCTAAAGCACGGGGATCTGCGATCGCTGCTAAGGTGCGGATCGAATAAGCCCGTGCGCCATAGTTGTAATCATCTATTTGGGTAAGCAACTCTGGGACTGCCACTTCTCCCAACTCTACCAGGGCGGCAGATGCGATCGCTGCTGCTGTTGGGTTGTTATAGCCAAAGACGGCTATCAAGGTAGGAATTGCAGCGACATCTTTGGCTGTTGCCAAGTTCTGTACTGCTGTCACCAGTTTTGCCGGTGTATCTGCCACAGCAACGGCATGAATTAGTTCATTAGTCATTAGTCATTAGTTATTAGTCAATAGTCAGTAGAGACGCGAGCAATCGTGTCTGTACAATAGTCAATAGTCAACAGTCAACAGTCAATGATTTTTGACTATGGACTATTGACTATGGATGGTTGACTACAACAATGAATCCATGAGGTTCATGACGCGGATGGCATCATCAGATATTGAGAGGGTATCTGACTGTTGTGGCAGTTGATGCTCTAGCAAGCCTTTGAGGGCTATGAGTTTAAAGCTATTTTCGGCTTTGGCGTTGGCGATCGCCTCTGCTGCGGCCAAATATCCAATTGCACCCAAGTCACCTAACGCCACACGGCGCAGGTTGAGGTCGTTACCTTCTAACACTTTCACCAATAGCTCTCCATATCTTGGTTGCTGTGTAAGTTGGTACATGGCTCTAGCTGCGGCACATTGTACCCGTGGGAATGGATGCTCAAGAAATGGCTCAATCAGGGGAATCGCTTCAGTCACACCAATAGCCCCCAAAGCCTCTAAGACTGCTTCGTAGGGTTGGGTGAGATGTGGGCGGCCTGGTACTTGCACGGCCTGGGCTACACCCCCATCTAGTAATCGCATCAGTGCTGTGGCTGCTGTGGCATCTCGTAGCATTTCTAGGGATTGGGCGGCGGCTTCCCGAACATAAAAGTCGGAGCATTCCAAGCATTTTATTAAACCTGGTACAGCTTTGCGATCGCCTAATTTTCCCAAAGCTCTGGCGGCGTTACGTCTGAGAGGATATCCACCTAGTTCGGTTCTGTCGGCTTCATCCTCTAAGGCCGCAATCAGCCCATCTACAGCAGCTGTTTCCTTAACGCGATACTTCCCCAACCACCACGCAGCATAATAGCGGAGACTTAAATCTGATGATTGCAGGTTAGCTATTGCTACTTCTGGCGTTAACTGTGGCCCGTTCTCGGTAGAAAACTCTTCCGCACTCGGTTCGATCATTGCCAGGGTGCTACTCTGCTTCTGCGGCTGTCAATGGCTCAATCTTGACGATTTTGCCACCCAAGCGGGTAATCCGTTGGTATTCTTCGTTCATCCGGCTGTAGGGTACGGTAAGGAATACACTACCACTACGACGAATGTTGTATTTATTTTTGTCGGTTTCTGCGCTCTGACGCAAGCCTACGACTTCGTAACGAAATACTCGACTAGCAGATGAAGAAACGCTACCAGTCCCAAGAGTGGTTTGACCGAACATTCTCTATCTCCTGTTGGTTTTGTTTTTTACTGCGCCTTACGCTGAGGTGACGCTGACGATTTTGCCACCTTGCTTGTGAATTTGCTGTATCTTGTCAGATAACCGCTCGTAAGGTACTATAAATACCGTGCTACTCCGGCGCACACTTGGGTAGCCAGGGTTACGAATTCCGGTGACTTCAATGCGGTAAACGCGATCCCCTTCGCCTACTGCATTCCCTAAGTTCTTCTTAGGAGCAACATCTGCTGAAGCCCGGAAACCCCAATTATCATTAGTTCCAGATGGGCCAATAATTGTAGAGGCACCGTTACTTGCCAACTCTCGCGCTAACCGAGACTTACTACCTTCTACTTGGGCGCGATCGCTGTTAGCATAACCACGATACAAGCGGAACATCCGGTTGAATCCAGAGATTTTCTGACCAGTCTGAGTTTCAAACCCACGATAGTAAGGTACGATGTTATCGCCAAAATTATTCTGATACTCCCAAGAATCAATATAGGAGTCAATTTCAGCGTCGTAACCTTTACTTTGATACAGGTCTAGATGGTAAATAACTTCTGACTCATCGTAGGGAGCGCGACCCAACAAATGTTTATAGTTGAGTTCAATTAGCCGAGTTTGGAAGTTGTTGTAGAAAAATTTCTGTTTGTAGAGTTCTGATTTGGCAACGCTACGTACAAATTCCCGCACTGTCAGATTCCCATCTCTCAACAGAGATTCTGCACTTACCAGGCGTTCTGATGCCAGTATGTAGTCATTGCCCAAAACGTGCCGATATACAGCACGAATCACTAATTCTACTTCTTCTCTGCTAGCTTTGGGGCGCAGTTCTATTTTTGGTGCGTCGCTAAAAGGCTCGGTTCCCAGCCTTGATGCTGCTGCTGTAATCGCCATTTGAATTTCCCCTTTTGTTGCTGGCTGAATAAAGCTTTTATTTTTGCCTACATAAAACGATGCCCGGAACGAGATTCAACTGCTAGGTGACTACTACATCCAGCACTTGTACCCCTTTCCGGGCATGAGGCTATCTAGCTGAGAGCGTTGATAGCGTAGTCAATGTAGGTGTTAGCTTCGTTAGCAGCTTGACCGCCCAAGCCATGATTAGCTTTGATGTATTTCAAAGCTTCAACATACCAGCTAGGAGACAAGTCGAAGGTGCTGTTGATTTCAGCCAAACCAGCAATTAGGTATTCATCCAAGGGGCCAGTACCACCAGCTACCAAGCTGTAGGTGATGATCCGCAGGTAGTGACCAACGTCACGAGCGCACTTGGATTTACCACGGCTGTCAGCAGCGAACTGAGGGCCAGGGGTTTGGGTGGTGTAAGGGAATTTTTGGTAAACAGCTTGGGTTGCACCGTCGATTAAGCGTTGAGCATTAGAGGTTAAACCACGAGCAGCTTCTAAGCTAGCGGCAGCACGCTCATAACGACCACGAGCAGATTGTAATTCGGTGTTGCCTAAGAAACGGCCTTGGGTATCAGCAGCTGCAATAGCTTCGGTGATAGGGGTTTTAACCATGATGTACTATTCTCCTTGGTATTTTCGTAATTTTTGGCCTTGTTACCTAACCATGTAGGTTTGGATGCTGGGCTGTTTTATTGCTATTAAGCAACAGCAGCAGCTGCACGATCAAAGTAGCTAGCTACTTCAGACATTAATGCACTGCAATCACCTTTGGTGATACCGTTGGGATCGTTAGCGATCGCAACAGCAGCATCTTTCATTTTTTGAACGCCAACAGCTACGGAAGAACCAGGAGTACCTAATGCTATGTAGGTTTCGCGCAAGCCGTTCAAGCAACGGTCATCTAAAACGCTAGCATCGCCAGCTAAAATAGCGTAGGTGACGTAACGCAAGATGATTTCCATGTCGCGCAGACAAGCAGCCATGCGACGGTTTGTATAAGCGTTACCACCAGGAGCGATTAATTGGGGTTGCTCTTCAAACAATGCACGAGCAGCGTTGGTAACGATGGAAGAAGCGTTGCTGGTGATGCGGTTAACAACATCTAAACGCTTGTTGCCTTCTTTCACAACGTTTGCCAAAGCATCTAGTTGCTCGTTGCTCAGGAACTCGCCTCTGGAGTCAGCTTGAGAAACCACCTTGGTAAATACGTCTAATGTCATGGACTTTAATCTCCTAATTTTTTGTTTGAGAGATGTCTAAATTAAACTGGCTATGTTTTATCGGTAACGGTTAACCACAGACTAGGGATCAAACTTCTTCTCTTGGTCATCTCAATTTTCTTGGCTCCTGAGTGAACGAGAAAAATGAGAAAGTGGGTTGACTTTATGAGAAGCTGGCAAACTTTATGAATTGATTGCCTTGTTTAACTTTCGTCTGTTAACTAACCCCTCCAGCTTATGTTTATACAATGCTATAGATGCTTATTTTGTTACAAATTATGAATAAATAAGTTACACCAATAAGAACCACCTCAAATCCTTTACATACAAGGGATTTACCTGAGAAATTTGGTTGTTTTTCGTAACGTTACTTCATGATTTTGCGTTTCATAAAGATAAATTATAGTTTTAATATTTTTTTTATATTTACGGAAAGCTATAACAGGCAGTCTTTTACAGAATTATGATGCAACTTGAGCGATCGCCTTTTTTATAAACAAATATGTACTTGATTTTTCTTCACATTGCCAAATTGGCAGATTGTTGCGGGAAAACTGGGGAAAAAAGGCGCGAAAGTTTAAGTTTTGCTAAGAAATTGCGACTCTACGGCGCAACACCTCTAGCAAAGTAGTGAAGCTTTGAGGTGGGGAAGCTGTGACTTCAATCAACTCTTGGGAAACAGGATGCTGTAACCGCAATCGCCAAGCGTGTAATGCTTGACCAGTCAAATTCACACCGACTGAACGCCCAGAACTATAAACGGGGTCGCCAACAATCGGATGACCGATTTTCGCGCTATGCACACGAATTTGATGGGTACGTCCGGTTTCCAGTTGAAAATGGATGAGTGTGTAATTTCCTAATCGTTCTTGGATACGCCAATGGGTAACAGCTGTTCTTCCACCTTGTTCTACAGGGACGATAGCCATTTTTTTGCGGTCTTGGGGATGACGACCGATAGGTAAATCTATCGTTCCACTGTCAGTTTTGGGCGCACCGTAAACCACGCCGAGATATTCCCGACGGGCGGTTTTGGCTTGGAGTTGGGCTTGTAGATGTTGGTAGGCGATGTCTGTTTTAGCGATCGCGATCGCGCCAGTTGTATCTTTATCCAGACGATGCACAATCCCTGGACGCTGCACACCGCCAATACCTGGGAGATGCGGACAATGTGCCAACAAAGCATTTACCAGTGTGCCATCAGCATGACCCGGTGCGGGATGAACTACTAAACCTGCGGGCTTATTGAGAATGAGTAATTGCTCATCCTCATAGAGTATGTCTAAAGGTATATTTTCTGCCTTGAGTTCCAGGGGTTGAACTGCGGGAATTGCTAGGGTGATGCGATCTCCGGCTTTGAGATTGATTTTTTTAGAGGTACAGACTTGGCCATTCAGTTGAACTTGACCCTGTTCAATTAACTGCTGAATCCGAGAACGGGATAAGTCTGGTAACTCTTGAGCCAAGTAACGGTCTAGGCGTGTACTATTTTCTTCAACTTGTAAACAGAATTCGTTAACCATTGAGCGTGAGTAAATAACGACTATAAATTTTAAATTTTGCCGAAATCATCAGTTTTATCAGATTTAAACTGCTTTAAATCCTGGAATTTATCACCAAAAATTTTTCAGCCTGAATATTGATCATCACAAATATCTAATCAACACTCTCGCCTAAATTAAATTTAAAATACTTAATTGTTAAGAGTAATAATTCATACATATATTGTACATCTCAAGCGATGAAAACCTGATATTCAGGTAAATTTGAGTTGAGTAATCATAAAATGTTTGTAAAATTTGCTACTGATGGGTTTGAGCCAATATATCTAATTCAACTAATTGCTGTACTGTGAGATTAGATAGATTAATGAAATATACAAAAAATTAAGCTGATTTATGGAAAAATTTCTCCTGGTTATCAGTGGCATTGTCTCCTGTTTAGCGTGATGATGATATGTATTTAACTGTAAATTCTCAGCTATTTATTTTGATTACTTAGGGTCAAGTCACCAGCAAAAATTAATGTACTGAATCAAATTTGATTGTGCAATTTAGCCATAAAAATATACCACATTTTTGTCAGCCGTTGATATATAAAATTGAACACTGAGTTTCACCCATGAAAACACTGCCTATTAGTCGATACAGATTTTTCCAGAAAATACAACCAGTAACACTGTTAAAGAAAATCACTGGCAAGACTGTAACTGGATGTTTGCAAGTGTTTAGTACATCGGGTGCTTGGTCAATGTATGTAGAGGAAGGTAGGCTAATTTATGCTTGCTATTCAGAAAGAATGTTTGAGCCGCTTTATCGACATTTGCAGAGTTTTAGTCAAGAAATTAATACCATACCCAGAGAAATTAACGACCAACTACGGGCAATATTTGAGACGGGAATGGAAAATCAATCTATTCCCAACCCAGATTATCTAGCTATTTGTTGGTTAGTTAATCAAAAATATCTTAGTGCTTCACAAGCAGCCATCTTGATAGAACAGTTAGCTTTAGAAGTTTTACAGACATTTCTAGTTTTAGAAGAAGGCAGCTATGAGTTTATTCCCGAAAGCTTTTTAGATGATTTGCCTAAGTTTTGTTATTTGAATTTGCGATTATTGGTGGAACAGTGTCAACAACGTGGAAATGTTGACTATGGTTTTAAAACAGAAACAGGTGTTCCAGAAACATCACCATACAAAGAACACACCCAGTCAATAGTTAATAGTAGACCAATCTATTATACCCAGAGTAAACCAAGAACCGAACCAAGATTACCAAAGATAGATACTAAACGCTACCCACCTCGATCTAGCACTGGGAATTATAGCTATCAGCAAATGTCAGCCACATCTGCTGATCGAAAAGTTTATAAAATCTTTTGTATTGATGACAACCCAACAGTATTAAATACTATCAGAAGTTTTTTAGATGAGCAAATATTTTCTGTAATTGGAGTCACAGATTCCTGCAAAGCTTTAATGGAAATTTTGCGAACCAAACCAGACATCATTTTATTAGATGTTGATCTGCCTGATTTAGACGGCTATGAATTATGTTCTCTGTTGCGTAAACATACATATTTTAAAAATACACCCATAATTATGGTAACAGCAAAAGCTGGGCTAATTGATAGAGCTAGGGCTAAGATAGTCAGAGCATCAGGTCATTTAATTAAACCTTTTACTCAAGGAGATTTACTTAAATTAATTTTTCAACATATTGTGTAATCACATTTCAGAATTAACAATTATGGAACTTACGCAATTGTCAAATGAAATATGTCTTTTAGGGTGCGTCAGACTGATTACATGCTATCAATAAATGGTTGTTTGCTATCTGACGTATCCTACTGATACGCTAGGTGAGTCAGCCCTGAATTAAACATTAACAATTTACCCTGGAGATTCAGAATTGAGTATTACTTGGGTGGGGACAATTCTGATTATTAAAAATGGTCTGAGCGAATTAGACTTAATCAGCAGTTATCTAGAAAATCAGGGATATGAAATTATTAAGGCTAACACTGCACAAGAGGCTCTAGAGATAGCTTTAGAGGTGAAACCAGATACAATTATTACTGATGTGGTTATGCCAGGAAGAAGTGGTTTTGAGGTGTGTCGCTTCCTAAAAAATCACCTGCTTAATCACAATATCTCAATTGTGGTTTGCAGTGAAAAACGTCAAGAAATGCACCGGATATGGGCTAGAAAGCAAGGCGCGGACGCTTACTTTACTACACCCTTAAATCTGGATGATTTACTCAGTGTTATTCAATCTTTGACACTCCCACAGTTCAAAGTCAAGATGAAATTGTAGACTGAGTTAGCCAAGAGTAAAGCATTGCATAATCATGGTAGGTGACTAGGTTGCTTTTGTCGCCACACCTTTATATAAATAACCTACAATCTTCGGCAAGCTGTCAGCGTACATTTCTTCTATGATGACATGATCAAACTGTTGCTCAACTAATTGTCTAATATTGCGATTTAAATGACAGCCATCACCTATGACTTTTTGTATGGGTGTTAAGCGATTTTGCCAAGCTTGAATTTGAGAGTCTTTGCTTAATCCATGTTCAATAAAAAAGAATTTGCCTCCTGGTTTTAGTACCCGATAAATTTCTTTCAAGGCGGCTGCTACCTGGGCAATACTACATAATGTGAAGGTACTCACCACACTATCAAATGTATTATCTTTCATTGGGAGACTTTCACCATTTAAAACTCGATAGTCTACGGTAATAGATGAAGCTTGAATCCGTTTTTCAGCTAATTTAGCTACTCCCGGATTAATATCAACTGTGATGAGTTTTTGAAGTTCTTTAGGGTAGTAGGAAAGGTTAACACCTGTACCAAAACCAATTTCTAAAACTTCTCCTTTGACTTGTGCTAAAATTTCTTGACGGTATTTTGCTAGATTGGGGTTAGATAACGACCAATCTAAAAGATAAGGAAGGATTTTTTGTGAATAAAATCCCATTTTGTCCTCCGATAAACTTTTCAGCACCTGATTGCTCAAAATCAGAGGTTGACTTTTGCCAAGTTTTGTGATAATGGTCAAACAGGACGACAGCCAGATAAAAGACTGTGCATATTTACGACTGAACCAATAACTGCGATCGCTGGGGCTTCAAATCCAGTTTTCTCCACTAATTCCACAATAGTTCCCAACTCACCAATTAACTCTTCCTGTTCGGGACGAGTACCCCAACGCACTAAAGCAATGGGTGTTTCTAAACTCAACCCAGCTTGCGTTAACTCTTCCACAATGTAAGACAGATTGTGAATCCCCATGTAAATCACAATCGTTTCTGAACCGTGGGCGATCGCTTGCCAATCCACCTTCGGCTTATACTTACCTGCCGCCTCATGTCCAGTGACAAAAGTCACAGACGAACTATAAAGCCTATGAGTTAAAGGGATACCTGCATAGGCTGGGGCAGCAATCCCCGAAGTAATACCTGGCACAACTTCCACAGGGACACCTGCGGCGACCAAATCAGCCATTTCTTCGCCACCGCGACCAAAAATAAAGGGATCGCCACCCTTAAGTCTAACTACAATGGCATGATCTTGGGCTTTTTCTATGAGTAATTGGGTAGTTTCGTCTTGTAAAAGCGAATGTCTACCGCGACGCTTACCAGCATTGATTTGTTCAGCTTGAGGATTAATCATCGCTAAAATTGCCGGACTTACCAAAGCATCATAGATAACCACATCAGCACATTCCAAAACACTCTTACCTTTAAGAGTCATTAAACCTGGATCACCTGGCCCCGCACCGACCAAATAAACTTTACCTAAACATTTTGCTGCTGCATTGTCTGTGCGGTTCATCTGTGAATTAAATCCCCAATTAAATTAGCTAACTCCTCACTGGCACCTAGAGGTGGAGCCAAAGAAAAACTCACCCCAGGAAATTGTAATTTTAACTCGTCAACGGCATGGGCGATCGCATCAGTTATGCCACCAGAGAATAGAAAGTATGGAAAAATTGCAATTTTCTGGTTGCCAAAACTAATTAACTCCTGTACTCGTGATTCTAGAGTAGGAGAAACAGACCAATAAGCAGTTACCAATCCCAAATTCGCCGCCATAGATGCTACTGAATGTTGCGAACCAGGGCGACGGCTACCATGAGACAACAAAATACCTGCTTCTGCCTGAATGCTAGCTATTTGCTCTTGGAAAAATATCTGTAAACCGGGGTGACTTCCCAAAAATGGTTGTAACTCAATTGTCATACCCTCACCAACAGCCTGACTTGCCAGTGCTACCTCAGAAGGAATATCAGCCATCACATGGACACCTGCTAGCAGAAAGATCGGCATAATTTTCAGGCGATCGCATCCCAACAACACAGCACCTTCAGCGAACCGTTGAATTTGCTCATGTAAAGGAATCGAACTCACTTCTAAACATGCAGTACCTACCAGTTTCTCTGGTACTTGTAACTTCTTAGCCACCATAACAGCTAATTGCTGCATAGCAATTTCTGGACGAGGATCACGACTTCCATGAGATACAAGTAAGTAGGCTGATGACATATCAATTCAAAATTCAAAATTCAAAATTCAAAAACAAGAAATTCTCGTTGACGCTCTACTATCTTACAGATGATTGAGAAACTCTCCGCGTACCTTTGCGCTTACCTTTGCGTACCTCTGCGTTTAAAATTCCACCTCTTAACAACTCCCCAACCTTGCAATCACAGCATTGATATGTCGCCACCACTGAGTACCACCAGCCCACACCCGCGAAGGCAAATGTCCTTGAGGAGATGAGCGATAAAAAGAAAACTGCCAATTGGGAGGAGTATGAGAATTATATAATTTCCAACCAACAGCAGCACAAAACCTGACATAATCACAGTCAACACTTTCGTAGATTTGCTTCTGCACAGTAAAACCGAAACGCCCTTGACTGTACTTCAGCCACAACTGATCAATTATCCGTAAATCCTCACAAGGTAACTGAGCAATATCACTCATAAATAGATAACTACCAACAGGTTTAGAGACAGCCTGACACATCACCGCCCAGGTTTCTTGATCTGCTAATTGCCATTTTTTAGCGGCGAGGAAATCGCGCAGTTGATGGTAGTCAACTCCTGCCTGAGAATATAGGGTATTAACTGGTTGTTGTTGAAGCGTTGGGGGACAGGAATTGAGGGCTTGTAAAACTTCCGTCGCCGATTTGTAGCGTTGAGAAATAGGATTTTGCAGGAGTTTGTCGAGGATATCGCCAAGTTGTGGGCTGATAGTATTCCCTGGTAATAGATAATCACGCCAAACCCAGCGATCGCTAGTCACATCGAACAAATCAAACGGGGAAATCTCAGTTAACAAATGAATACAGGTAACACCTAAACTGTACAAGTCACTCGCTGGTAGTGCTTTTCCCCGTGTTTGTTCAGGAGCCATATATTCTGGACTACCGATAGTAGTACCTGTGTGTAGTAAAGCGGTAGCGGTGATTTGTTTAGCAACGCCAAAGTCAATTAAAACTAAATCGCCTGTGGAGGAACTGCGGATGATATTGGCTGGCTTGATGTCTCGGTGAATGATTTGCTTGTCATGGATAAATTGCAACACTGGTAGTAACTGTTTCAGCAGTTGCTCAATGTTTTGGGCGTTAAAGACTCCATTTTGTTGCAATTCCTCCTGGAGTGTCTGACCTGAAATCCATTCTTCCACTAAATACAGTCGATGTTCCTGTTCAAAAAATCCCAGCAGTTTTGGTATTTGGGGATGTTGCAACTCATTTAAACGTACTGCTTCCTGACGAAACAATCTCACGGCTTGATGGTAGCTTCTACCATATTGGACGGGAAAGCTAAATTGTTTGATCACACACCTGGGTTTAGAGGGTAGATGCTCATCTACTGCTAAGAATGTTATCCCAAAGCCACCATGACCAATCAGACGCAGTAAGTGATAACGCTGATTGAGCAATAATTTTTCACTGCATTTGAGACAAACCTGAGCATGATCCGGGTTTTGGGCATATAAACAGCTAGTATTGGCACAGAGTTTCATCACCAGAGGTTTTTCTAGCACTTATCCTTAATGATTCCCAATTCTCCATGCCCTATTGTTGTTCTGCGGTGTAAGTATAAAAGTTATTAAATACGCCTACGGTTTCAAATCTGTAAGACGGTATCCAGTTACTCACTTTTAATTCTGTCCGGTAGACACTAAAAAAAATTAAATCTTGTCTTTCAGTAGTCGCTGAGAGGATTTGGCGAATTTGGGGGTTAGCAGAGTCTATGAGTTTGTCACAGTTGGTATTGATTAACCGTTCTATCAGCTTCGATGTTTGATTACACACATCTTTTTTTAGATATGATGTCAATCGCTGCACAGCATACTCTTCATATTCAGGTTGCTGAGGATTTGTGTTTGCCATCCCTACCCCCAACACAGCTGTTAATCCCATTGCGCCTGCATATACCAAAATATTCCAGAATTTCATATTTCCTAGCTTAATTTCCCTAGATATTCATTAGAGTCTCCAGACACGGAATTAATCAAGTCCGTTCCTCTAAAAAAAAATTTTGGCTCATTTCTAGATCAATTCCAAAAAATAGTGCTATAATCAGGAATGTGAATGGCGAGCGTAGCCAAGTGGTTAAGGCAGTGGATTGTGGTTCCACCACTCGTGGGTTCGAGTCCCATCGTTCGCCCTGTAGCAAAGTTAGCAGTAAATTCTTTTTTTCAGAACTACTACTGGATAACCCAACTAATTACCGAAAAATTGGTTTATTCCATTAGTGTAATGTGGTCAGCAACGAAAATTTATCTCTAATTAGGGATGCAGATACACTGAAATCAGGGAAAAATCATCTTAATACATTCCTCTAGACAGAAAGGTTGCGGTTGATTGAATTTTCCCACCTAAGAGAAGTTGCTGTACACGTTTGGTCTTTTGTATATCACTTATTATATCGACTATTGAGATAGCCTGACGGATTTGTAGGAGATTTTCTACTGGATTTATCTTGCTGATTTGGTGATTGATGCCGCCGATCGCTTTGTAGAAAATCCCTGTAGATTATCAAAAATATTACGTACTTCGGTCATTCATAACGTAGAAAAGTTGAGCTAAGGAGTATTGCATGAGTCAATCAATTGGATGTACTTGTTGGGCGAGCCTCCCAAAGGGAGGAGCTTCGCTAACGCAGAAGGTGTAACACGCCCCAGAAGATTCTCAAGATTTTACTCTCTTGAACTACGACTCAGATCGCAATCCCAGAGGAGGAGAGTTATGGCAAAGTTTGGTTATCATGCTTCCCATGAACAATTTAAGCCGAGTCAGCTATTGCAATTTGCACAAACTGCCTACCATGCAGGTTTTGAGCGTGTATCTTGCTCAGATCACTTTCATCCGTGGAGTGTGCGCCAAGGAGAAAGCGGTTTTGCTTGGTCTTGGCTAGGTGCAGCTATGCAAGCAGTACCCCTTAACTTTGGGGTAGTTTGCGCCCCTGGACAACGTTATCATCCCGCTATTATTGCTCAAGCAGCAGCTACTTTGGGGGAGATGTTTCCCCATCGGTTTTGGTTAGCCTTGGGAAGTGGTCAAGCCTTGAATGAAAATATCACAGGCGATCGCTGGCCTGGAAAAGTTGAACGTAATGTCCGCCTCAAGGAATGCGCTGAGATCATTCGCACCCTTTGGACAGGGGAAACTTTAACTTATCATGGTTTAGTAAAAGTACAAGAAGCAAAACTTTACACACGTCCAGAAGTTCCACCTCTAATTATTGGGGCAGCGATTACACCAGAAACCGCCGAGTGGCTAGGGGGATGGGCAGACGGACTAATTACCATTTCTCATCCTTACGAGAAATTAAAACAAGTAGTAGATGCTTTCCGTAGAGGCGGCGGCAAAAATAAGCCGATGTACCTGAAAGTACAACTTTCCTACGCTGAAGATGAAGAAACGGCTTTAAGAGGTGCTTACGAACAATGGCGCACAAACATTTTTAGCAGCCCAGTATTAACAGAACTCCATAATCCTCAGCAATTTGATGCGGTGGCAAAATTTGTCAAGCCAGAGGATATGTATGAATATGTGCGGATTTCATCTGTATCCCAAAGACATATCGAATGGTTGCAACAAGACGTAGAACTAGGTTTTGAGGAAATTTACCTGCACAATGTCAACAAAGAACAGCAACGATTTATTGAAGTTTTTGGGGAACAAATTCTGCCCGCATTGGTGAGTGAAAGACAAATATCTTTGCAAGCTTAGTTTTATCCAAATGTGATGGTAAGCAAGGATTCATGGAGTAACAGATGAGAATAAATGTAGGGCCTCCCAATTTAACCATCAATCATGGTAGAACCTTTATGGTGTCTGATTTATGGGGCAATATTCACCCTGAAACTTCACAAGGAATTTTTTCAGATGATACTCGGTTTTTGAGTTACTATGCCTGTTATATCAACGGTAAAACCTGGATACGTCTGACCTCTACAACCACCTCTTATTATGCAGCTCGTATTTATCTGATCAATCCAGTATTTACAACCGATGATGGGTTATACGCTCAAGGAACTCTATCACTAATTATTAGTCGGGTTGCTAGCGAAGGTATCAGGGAAGAGTTGCAAATCACCAATTATGGACAGAAGAAGGTGCATTTCAATTTAGAAATAGCCCTACGTTCAGACTTTGCTGATATTTTTGAAGTTGAGTCACAAAATATTGTACGTCGCGGTCGCATCGAAACGCGATGGGATAAAGAACAAAGTGAACTGGTAACAACCTATAGCAATGATGATTTTTTCCGTTGTCTTAGTTATCGTTTAGCCAACTGTCCAGTACAGCCGCATTATGGCAATGGGCGGATGATTTTTGAGATTACCTTAGAACCTGGGGCAACTTGGAATACTTGTTGTGTTTACACCTTGGCAGATAACGAATATGTTCGTCGCCCAGTAGACTTGTCTTATCAGCAAGCCATTGAAACAGGGTTAGACAAAGTTCAACAACAATGGCAAGACAATGTTACTAATATTAGCTCTGCTGATGAAGATATTAATCGACTTTACCGCCAATCTATAGAAGATTTGGGGGCTTTGCGTTTGTATGACTACAAATTTAGTGGCGATACTTGGATACCTGCGGCTGGTGTCCCCAAGTTTGTGACTTTATTTGGTCGTGATAGTTTGATTATTAGTCTGCAAAATATGATTGTGCATCCTGGTTTTGTCAGGGGTACATTGCAGAAACTGGCAGAATTTCAGGCGCAGGTTCATAATGATTGGCGAGATGCTCAACCGGGAAAGATTCTGCACGAAATACGCATGGGTGAACTGGCGTATTTTAATAAAATACCACACTCTCCCTATTATGGTGCTGCCGATACTGCCTCTTTATTCTTGATTGCATTACATGAGGCTTGGAGATGGTTAGGTGATGAGTCGCTGTTGCGAGACTATCGGGATGTAGCTCGACGTTGCTTAGAGTGGATTGAGCGGTATGGCGACTTTGATGGGGATGGGTTGCAAGAATATCAAATGCGTTCCTCAGATGGACTAGAAAATCAAAGTTGGAAAGATTCCGGTGATGCGATCGCTTATCCTGATGGTAGTCAAGTAGATGCTCCCAAAGCCTTGTGTGAACTGCAAGGCTATGCTTTTGATGCCTATATGCGAATGGCAGAAGTGTTTACTGTGTTGGGAGAAAGTAACTACGCTAGTGAATTACGTCATCAAGCAGCCAAACTACAAGCAAAATTTGAGGCACAGTTTTGGTGTGAAGATTTAGGCTTTTATGCCTTAACCCTCGATCCTGATCAACAACCCGTGCGTACTGTGGCTTCCAATCCTGGTCATTGCCTGTGGAGTGGTATAATTAGTCCTGAACGCGCAAAGCGTGTAGTGCAACGCTTAATGCAACCAGATATGTGGAGTGGTTGGGGTATTCGCACAATATCCAGTCAAAATCCTGCATACAATCCCTTTTCTTACCACTTAGGTTCAGTTTGGCCTCACGATAACGGTATGATTGCCATGGGATTTAAACGTTATGGTTTTGCTCAAGAAGCAGCACAGGTGGCTGAAGGTATTTTTGATGCTGCTAGGTATTTTGCTAGTTACCGTTTACCAGAACTCTACGCTGGTATTGAGCGACAACCAGGAACATTTCCAGTTCCCTATCTAGAAGCTAATGTACCCCAAGCATGGGCAGCTGCATCGGTTTTTCATCTCCTACAAGCGATGCTCGGTTTACAAGCAGATGCACCCAATGGCCTGCTTTACGTTGATCCATACTTACCAGAATGGTTGCCTCACATCACCCTGCGTCAGTTGGAAATTAATCATGCGCTAGTAGATATACAGTTTTGGCGTGAGGGTGAAACAACGCGTTGGGATGCTGTTGTGATTCAGGGTAATATTCAAGTGAAACAGCAAGCTTGGCAACCTTGGCGTATTCCACAATAAGCGTAATGGCTGGAGTGGGGAGTAGGGGGGAACCAATTCCTGAATTGGTGGTGTCGAATTTCATATATTGCCTATGGGAAATATGAGGCTAATCAAATGACAGCAACAGATAAAATTGCTATGCAGTCACAGCAATGGCATAATTTGCCTACATCTAGGGTGGCTCAAGAGTTAGACACAAATCTTGATACCGGTTTGACTGCTGAGGAAGTGACAAACCGTCGCTCACGTTTTGGTGCTAATGAACTGAAGGCGAAACCTGGAAAAAGTCCATTAGTGAGGTTTTTGTTGCAGTTTAACCAGCCGTTGCTGTACATTTTGCTAATTGCAGGTGCAATTAAGGCTTTTATTGGACAGTGGGTAAATGCTTGGGTAATTTGGGGTGTCACCCTGATTAATGCCATTATTGGATTTATTCAAGAATCAAAAGCAGAAAGTGCGATCGCCGCTTTAGCTTCTTCAGTCCAAACCAATGCAACTATCATCCGCAACCATCAAAAGGTACAAGTTTCCTCAACTGAGTTAGTACCAGGGGATATTGTCTTACTCGCTTCTGGTGATAAAGTCCCCGCAGATTTGCGTCTGGTACAATCTCGCAATCTGCAAGTCAATGAATCAGCACTCACCGGGGAATCAGTGGCGGTGGAAAAAAACACCCCACCCCTGAGTTTAGATGCACCCTTAGCAGAACGTACCAATATGGCTTATGCTGGTAGTTTTGTGACTTTCGGTACTGGTAAAGGTATTGTAGTGGCGATTGGTGAAGCCACAGAAACCGGGCGGATTTCTCAACTGATGGAGCAAGGCACGAGCCTGAAAACTCCCCTGACTCGGAAATTTGATAAATTTAGCCGTACTTTACTATACATCATTCTCGGTATAGCCACGCTGACGTTTGCTGTCGGGTTGGGATATGGCAATTCCTGGGCAGATATGTTTGAAGCGGCGGTTGCCTTTGCTGTGAGTGCGATTCCTGAAGGTTTACCTGCTGTAGTGACGGTGACATTAGCAATAGGTGTTTCCCGGATGGCACGCCGTCATGCGATCGTGCGAAAGTTGCCAGCCGTGGAAACTCTGGGCGGTGCGACAGTCATCTGTTCTGATAAAACCGGGACACTCACCGAGAACCAAATGACTGTACAAGAAATTTATGCAGGTGGGAAAAAATATCAGGTAACTGGTACGGGATATGCTCCCGAAGGCAAAATTTTATTAGATGAACAAGCCATAAATTGGGATGATTCTCCGGTGTTGGCAGAATGTCTCAAAGCAGGGTTGTTATGTAATGACTCTCATTTAGAACAAAAGGAAGGGCAATGGCAGGTTGTCGGTGATCCCACAGAGGGAGCATTAATAGTTGTGGCTAATAAAGTGGAACTGTATCGCCGTCATGTAGAACAAGAAATGCCCAGACTAGATGTGATTCCCTTTGAGTCTGAGTTTCAATACATGGCAACTTTGCATGAAGATGGGAGTGGGAACAATGCTTCAGGTGGGAGAACTATCTATGTTAAGGGTTCGGTAGAAGCGATTGTCAAACGTTGTCGGCAAATGTTAGACGCTGGGGGGAATCTAACTGCTATAGTTCCAGAAACCATACATCAAGAAGTTGATGCTATGGCTCATCAGGGTTTACGGGTGCTAGCTTTTGCGAAAAAATCTGTTTCACCTGCTCAAGATGCAGTTGATCATGCAGATATTGAAGAAGATTTAGTTTTCTTGGGATTGCAAGGTATGATTGATCCTCCCAGGAAGGAAGCGATCGCCGCCGTAGCTGCCTGTCAAAATGCTGGCATCCAAGTGAAAATGATTACAGGTGATCATGCGGTAACTGCACGAGCGATCGCCGAACGTATGGGCTTTAATCAACATGGTGAAGTTCTGGCTTTCACTGGTAGCCAACTCGCCCAAATGGATAAATCCCAACTGGCTACAGCAATAGAAGATGGTTCAGTGTTTGCCCGTGTGGCACCAGAACAAAAACTTCGCATTGTGGAAGCCCTGCAATCTCAAGGCGAAATTGTGGCGATGACTGGGGATGGTGTCAACGATGCACCAGCTTTAAAACAAGCAGAAATTGGGATTGCAATGGGGGGCGCGGGTACGGAGGTGGCAAAAGAAGCCGCAGACATGATTTTGACTGATGATAACTTCGCCTCTATCGAAGCGGCGGTAGAAGAAGGGCGGACTGTATATCGTAATTTATTGAAAGCGATCGCCTTTATCTTACCTGTTAATGGCGGTGAATCGATGACAATTTTAATCAGTGTGCTACTAGCTAGAGTATTACCGATTTTGTCTTTACAAGTGCTGTGGCTCAATATGGTGAATTCCATCGCCATGACAGTACCCTTAGCCTTTGAGCCTAAGTCAGAGCGAGTCATGCAACAACCGCCACGCAGTCCCCGCGAACCCTTACTTTCCCGCAGTTTAATCAAGCGTATTTTTACAATTTCTATCTTTAACTGGATTTTGATTTTTGGTGTATTTGAATGGATACGACAAACCACAGGCAATGTTGCTTTAGCCCGCACAATGGCAATTCAGGCGTTAGTAGCGGGGAGATTATTTTATCTATTAAGTATTAGTCAATTAGGAATGGCAATAATTAATCGACTGCGGGGAATCAGACAAACATTCAATGATGCCTCAGTCATGGGAATTGGCATTGGTTGTGCAGTAATTTTACAGATTATATTCAGTCAATGGAACTTGATGAATATCTTATTTTATACTGCTCCTCTAAATTTATCTCAATGGTTAATTTGTTTGCTCGTAGGCTTACCAATGATTCCACTAGCGATTTTACTGAATCGTGTTGATCCTTTGGACTGATGAATTGCTAAAATTTCCTTTGGGGTTACTAGGCGATCGCTTGCTGTGTTCCCAGCGTCTTTTTGACTACTACTGATTTTGCTTGCTGACGTAACGGAATTTCAATCCAAAACTCACATCCTTCACCCAGTGCTGACTCACACCGCAACACCCCAGAGTGCTTTTCTACAATAATTTGGTAACTAATTGACAAGCCTAACCCCGTACCTTTACCTACAGGTTTGGTGGTGAAAAAGGGGTCAAATATCTTTTGTCGCACTTGTTCGGACATTCCTGGGCCATTGTCGCTAATTCTCACTACTACTCGGTCATGATTCATCAGTTCGGTACGAATTTTAATCTGACTAGGATTCGCCTTAATCTCTGACTGGGAACGTTGGGAATTATAACTATTGAGCGCATCAATGGCATTATTAATAATATTCAAAAATACCTGATTTAACTGCCCGGCATGACATTCTACCAAAGGTAACTGTCCGTACTCCTTAATAATCTCAATTTTGGCTTGGTCTGGTTTCGCTTTGAAGCAATTTTGTAAAATCAACAATGTACTATCAATACCTTCGTGAATATCCACCTCTTTCATCTCAGCTTCATCCAGACGGGAGAAATTGCGTAAAGACAAGACAATTTGCTGAATGCGCTGAGAACCCATTTTCATCGAATCGAGAATTTTCGGTAAATCTTCTTGGATAAATTCCAAATCCATATCCTCAGCTTTGAACTGAATGCTTTCCCCTGCCATGGGAAACTCTTCTTGATAGAGATTGACTAACTCTAAGAGATTTTGAGTATATTCACTAGCATGAATTACATTGCCATAAATAAAATTTACCGGGTTATTAATTTCATGTGCTATTCCAGCTACCAACTGACCGATACTAGACATTTTTTCGGTTTGAATTAGTTGGGCTTGTGTACTTTGTAATTCTTCTAAAGCTTTTTGTAATTCTAACTCAGCTTGTTTGCGTTCAGCAATTTCTAACTCTAAACGTTGGTTGATGTCAGTTAATTCTGTATTTTTTAGCAATGTTTCACGCGATTTAGCCAACTTAACCGCCATTTGGTTAAATGCTTCAGCCAATTCAGTAATTTCATCATTTGTGCGAATTTGCAACCGATAATTGAAGTTACCTTTGGCAATCTCATCTGTTCCTAATTGTAAACTGTACAAAGCCTTAATTGTTGGCTGCCAAATCAGCACCAATGTAGCAGCAAAGACAATCAAAATCACCGCCACAACCACAAAGGCAATAATTCGCTGTACTTGTTGCAGGTTTTCCAAATCTTGTTCTAATAATAATCTTTGCTGTTCCGCACGTTCAATTAAAGGGTTAAGAAATAACTCAATATCTCGATTAAAGGAATTGATGGCGCGAAAATATTGTTGCGAATCTGCCAGTTGATTGTTTTGAGGATTTTGTTGAATTAATTGATTTGCCATGAGGTGTAGAGACTGATGGCGGCGACGAATTACAGCAATTTCTGGCGCATTGGGCATGAAGCTTTCTAATTGATTCAGAGACTCTATAAACTGATGGCGAGCATTTTTAATGTCTTGCTCTTGATTCTGCAACAAAACAGCATTTTTGAGCAGCAAAATTTCTGACTTTAAGGCATTGTCTGCTTGTACAGCAGCTTTCAGGGTTTTTGTACTTTCATAACTTTTATCTAGGATAGTGCGCTTAATTTGCTGAACCACTATCATATTGCCCATAAGGATAGCTATTACCAGTCCAACAGATACAGCAGCACTTGTGAGTAACTTGGTATAAATTTTCATGATTGCGCGGGAGATATTAATTTTAATTCTTGGCGGAGTTTTTGAATAGGAGTATAGTCGGCAGGAACAACAAGAGTATATCCAGATGATTCCCTGTCTCCCAGATTCTCTAGAGTATCTAGACTACTCACAAATGCTTGCTTGAGTTGATGTATTAACTCAGGGGGTAGTTTGTTGGATGCGACTATGGGAAAATTGGTGATGGGGGTAGATTCCCAAATAATTTTGAAGTTTTGCGGTGTGAGTTTACCAGTTTTTTGCTGCTGACGGTAGAAGGAAATATGAGTGGCGGCAGCATCAACAATACCAGCTTCTAGTGCTGCCAGACTCTGACTATAATTCTCAGTGTAAATGACTTGGGCAAAATCACGCTCAGGATTAATTCCCTGTTTTGTCAGTTGAGCTAATGGTACAAGATAGCCAAAAGTAGATGGTTTCTTCACAAAAGCAACGCGCTTACCTTTGAGGTCTTGTAAACTGTTGATGGTGCTGTTGGCTTTGACAACTATACCAGACCGAGACCAAGGTTGTGCTGTATGTTTGTCTATTGCAGTTACTAAAGGTTGAATTTGGGCTTGCTTTTCTAGTGCTTCCAGATAGGTGAAAGGCTCTAAATAAGCCATATCTATCCGGTTTTGCATCAACCAATCAATAATTTCTGGTTCATCCTGGGCAATTTTGATCTCAACTTTTCGTCTTAGGTATTTTTCCAAGTAATCTTTTAAGGGTTTGATTATTAGTTCGGGTGCGGTTTGACTGGGGATAGGTTGTAATCCTATGGTCAATTGGGGTAGATTTTCTAGGGGACTAGCTGAGACAGTATAACTTTTATAAATTGTTCCCTGCCTTTCCCTTGCCCTTCTGGATACTCTATTGCCGTTGATTGGCGATGGATTGGGGTTGGGATTGACGATTGGCTGATGAGTAGTACAGCCCATCAGCAGGTGCGATGCGATCGCCACTAAAATGAAAATCTGGCTTTGGAATAAACTGCGTTTGCCAATCAGCCAAGATACGGCTGTTTTCATAGGGTAAGCTGCAAATATCTACCTAAAATTAGTCAGATATATTTTTCCCCAAATGAGTGTCAAGTTAACAGCCTTCAATTTAGCCTGGATGAGCGAGGGAACATTGAACCCAACATCAGATAAATTAGTTGATGGGGTGTA
Organism: Anabaena sp. 4-3; assembly: GCF_001597745.1. Taxonomy (GTDB): domain Bacteria; phylum Cyanobacteriota; class Cyanobacteriia; order Cyanobacteriales; family Nostocaceae; genus Trichormus. The sequence continues at coordinate 32,785 of NZ_LUHJ01000065.1, forward strand.
ACCATTGGATGGTAAAATGATACAGGAAGCACAATCAAAGAAAGTAGTAGTTGTAGGTGCAGGTTGGGCTGGTTTAGGTGCAACCTACCATTTAGCAAAACAAGGTTATGATGTAACGCTTCTAGAAGCAGGCCCCTATCCCGGTGGACTGGTAGCGGGTTGGCAAACAACCGGCGGTAAATCTGTAGAAGCAGGTATTCACGGCTTTTGGTATCCCTACAGAAACATTTTTTCCCTCATCAACGAATTAGAAATTAATCCCTTCACTACCTGGACTCGTTCCGCCCAATATTCCCCGGCGGGTTTGGAAGTAGAATCACCAATTTTTCAAGACTTACCCAGACTACCCACACCATTGGGTACTTTCATCTATACCCAATTTCAACGGTTGCCATTAATCGACCGTCTCAGTGCATTACCATTACTTTACTCTGTAGTTGACTTTGATAATTCTGATGCAGCTTGGCGGCGTTATGATTTTGTCACCGCACGGGAATTATTTAAAGATTTTGGTGTGTCGGCGCGACTGTATAAAGAAGCATTTGAACCGATGTTATTAGTAGGTTTATTTGCTCCTGGTGAACAATGTTCAGCCGCCGCAACTTTAGGAATGTTGTACTTTTTTATTTTAGCTCATCAAGCGGATTTTGATGTAGTTTGGTGTCGGGGAACTGTGGGCGAAAAAATCTTTCGTCCCTGGGTGGAAAAAATCGAAAAAGCTGGCGCGAAAGTATTACCTAAACATCGGGTTACAGATTTAATTATTGATAGTAATAATCAAGCTACTGGTGTAGTTTGTGGTGATGAAGTATTTGAAGCGGATGCTGTGATTTTTGCGGTGGGTGTGACTGGGATGAAAAAAATTGTCGCCAGTAGTCCCAGTTTACAAAGTCGCCCAGAGTTTCGCAATTTGCAAAACTTAGGGGCGATTGATGTCTTAGCGACTCGGCTATGGTTTGACCGCAAAGTTGAGATTAAACGTCCTTCTAATGCTTGTTTTGGTTTTGATGATACTACAGGCTGGACTTTCTTTGATTTAAATGCTTTACATGATGAATATAAACAAGAAGAAGGAACTGTAATTGAGGCTGATTTTTATCACGCTAATCAGTTTTTAACTTGGAGTGATGAGGAAATTGTGGGGACGGTGCAGCGATATTTAACTACTTGTGTGCCTGGGTTTAGAGAAGCAAAGGTAATTGATAGTAGTATAATTCGCTTACCCCAGGCTGTGACTCACTTTGCACCGGGTAGTTATCGTTATATGTTACCTGCTCAGACCAGTTTTGCTAATGTATTCATGAGTGGAGATTGGATAGTTAACAGACATGGTTCTTGGTCACAGGAGAAAGCTTATGTTACAGGTTTAGAAGCGGCAAATTTAGTCATTTCTAATTTGGCAAGCGGTACACCTGCTGAGATTTTACCCGTTGAGCCAGACGAAGCCCATATACAAGTGGCTAGAAAAGTTAATCAAACAGTGCGAGAATTAGGTAAATCTATTCTGCCTGATTTTTGGTTGCCGTAGGGGCGGAAAGTATTCAATTGCGCGGATGGGTAGGTGTAAAAATTTGGTGTTAAAGCAAAATGGCTGTATTCCTTGTGTCACAAGCTTTTGCAGAAAAATTTATTTAAAACCATCCGCGCACCTTATACAGCAAGGGTTTCAGCGATTTGTATAAATCAACTGACATTTTCCTCGTGTTATGATAGACCCATCCGCGAATCTGAACCTTGAAAACCTCATATACATTAGCTTTCCGGTTGCCGCAGTTGCAACATTAACTAATCCCTATTAGGGATTGAAACAGAAATTATGAACTTGGAGAATTTTAATTTTGCTGTTGCAACATTAACTAATCCCTATTAGGGATTGAAACAAGTATTTGAATTTACGATAGAAGCGCAAGACGTTGCAACATTAACTAATCCCTATTAGGGATTGAAACTTAAAATTAGTTCTTGACTTCTGAGATTTGATTTGTTGCAACATTAACTAATCCCTATTAGGGATTGAAACAAGAAATCGCTACAAACTTATCTGGCACGGATTGGCAGTTGCAACATTAACTAATCCCTATTAGGGATTGAAACTGACACCTTTGCTACCGAAACGGTGACATCACTAGGGTTGCAACATTAACTAATCCCTATTAGGGATTGAAACATAGCGCAGCTTGCAACGCCGCAAAAAGGCGATCTATAGTTGCAACATTAACTAATCCCTATTAGGGATTGAAACTAAAAATACTCTCAATGATGCTATAATAAAAAAAGTGTTGCAACATTAACTAATCCCTATTAGGGATTGAAACTTGTGAACGCTAACGGGATCGTGATAAACATTCCGTTGCAACATTAACTAATCCCTATTAGGGATTGAAACATCTACACCCGACCAACGCCAGTGGGCGATCGCACTCGGTTGCAACATTAACTAATCCCTATTAGGGATTGAAACGCTGCTTCTACAGCGATACGATGTGATGACGACGGTTGCAACATTAACTAATCCCTATTAGGGATTGAAACGGGTGGTCGTAGAAGGGGCAATGCAGATTCAATATCTGGAAGGTTGCAACATTAACTAATCCCTATTAGGGATTGAAACAGTAAACTTCCAGAAGATGCTCAAGAAAGAATACAGTTGCAACATTAACTAATCCCTATTAGGGATTGAAACTATGTCCTCGCAAAATTGCTGTAAAGCTTTTTTGCCGTTGCAACATTAACTAATCCCTATTAGGGATTGAAACCATGGCGATCGCGCTCAGGAAATCGTTGACCAATGGTTGCAACATTAACTAATCCCTATTAGGGATTGAAACGCCAGAAAGAAGCGGCAAGAGATAAGATAACTAGGTTGCAACATTAACTAATCCCTATTAGGGATTGAAACAAAAATGCTATTGCCTCATAAGCTAAATAAACAGTTGCAACATTAACTAATCCCTATTAGGGATTGAAACCTGTCGGTGCTATTGGTCTTTTTCAATGATCTTGTTGCAACATTAACTAATCCCTATTAGGGATTGAAACAACAATGGCTGAATACCAGCTTAAGTATGACTACATAGTTGCAACATTAACTAATCCCTATTAGGGATTGAAACATCTCAATGAAACAGGGTAGGCGTTTAACCTACCGTTGCAACATTAACTAATCCCTATTAGGGATTGAAACTCACTGAACAGATGGACGCAATGACAACACGCGCACAGGCGTTGCAACATTAACTAATCCCTATTAGGGATTGAAACTCGAATTCACGTCTAATAATGCGTTTGACTTCCGATGGTTTGTCGTTGCAACATTAACTAATCCCTATTAGGGATTGAAACATCTGCCCTCAAAAAGCATGGGTATAAGTTTGGAAGTGGGAAGTTGCAACATTAACTAATCCCTATTAGGGATTGAAACAGGCGATATATTCGGGGCGGGCAGGATGCCCAACACCACTTGCTACAAGTCGGCACAGCCGCCCAACGCAGTGGCTCCCCCACAAGATTGATAATTGATTTTCGGGAAAGCCCTAAGCGCAGCACAACCCAACTCAGATATTGGTGTTGGGTTTCCTCCGTCAACCCAACCTACAATTTTTTGGCATCACTTTAGCTGTGTGAGTCTACTACAGTGATGAAAGACGGAAACTAAAGCTAGAAGGAAAAGTCTTAGTGTGTGTTAAAAAACATCTCGAAGATGTGAAGCTGAGATGAGTGACAAATGAAAAAAACACTGGCTTTATTTTCCTTGGGTTTGGGAATTACCCTATTTCAGCCGTTACCGATAGCTGTTAGTCAGGTGTCGCCAACGGCACCCACGACACCAACCGCAGCACCAGCACCTTTAAAACTGATTGATATTGGCACTTGTACACCCCGAAGTGCTTGTTTAGGTTGGGATGAACAGTTATTTTTCGGACATGGTGGTTTAGGACGCGATCGCCAATCTCTATTAAAATCAATTGACAATAGCCTCAGTTATTTAAACTCAGACAGGGCTATCAACGCTTATAACAATTACCCTATCAAAGAAATTACCCGCGATAGAGTACGCCGCAGTTTACAACGTTTCCGCCAATTGGTAGCTACGGCTAAGACTCCTGCACAACTGCAAGCAAATGTCAAGCGGGAATTTGCTTTTTATAAGTCTGTGGGTGATGATGGTAAGGGTAGGGTGAAGTTTACGGCTTACTATGCACCAATTTATCAAGCTAGTCGCACACCGACGGCAGAATATAAGTATCCCATTTATCGCGTACCGTCAGACTTTGACCAATGGACGAAACCCCACCCCAAACGGGAGGAATTAGAAGGGGTAGACGGCTTGTTGGGGAATAAAAGCCGATTAAAGGGTTTAGAGATGTTTTGGTTACGCGATCGCTTTCAAGCATACATGATTCATATCCAAGGTTCAGCCAAGCTACGGCTAACTGATGGCACTGAAACGAGTGTAGGTTTTGCGCGTGGAACTGATTACCCCTGGACAAGTATTGGTAGATTGCTGTTTCAAGATGGTAAACTCTCGAAAGAACAGCTAAATATGCCGGGAATTATTAGCTATTTCCAGAAAAATCCCCAATCGATGGATAACTATTTACCACGCTGGGAACGCTTCATATTTTTTAAGGAAACTAACGGCGAACCCGCTACAGGTAGTACAGGCGTGCCGCTAGTTCCAGAACGTTCCATAGCGACAGATAAAGCTTTATTGCCTCCTGGTGCTTTAGCTGTAATAAATGGCACGTTTCCTTATCCTAACCGCCGTGGGCAATTAGTCAACCGGAGAGTTAGCCGCTTTGTGCTAGATCAAGATACAGGTAGTGCCATCAAAGGGCCTGGCAGGGTAGATTATTTCTTAGGTTATGGAGATGTAGCAGGCGATCGCGCTGGTATTACAGTCAGCACGGGTTCTATATATTACCTGCTGCTGAAGGAATGAGGGATTAGGCATTGATGCACAGGGCATGGGATTTTCCCCCTCTGCCTTCTGCACCCTGCCCCCTGCTTCCTACATCACCCTCTGGCGTAGATATTGCTCATCAACTCCTTGTTGAACCCATGTGAGACAGTCATATTTAGATGTAAATAATTTGGGCGCAGCAATGTTATTTAACAACTCTGGGAGATAATGGTCGTAGAAATGTTTACCGTGACTTTCAAAGAGAATAATTAAATTTTGGCGGTAAACATAGCGAGATTGAAAGCTGTCGCCTTGACTGATAAAATCTGCATTTTGGTCGATATGTTCTTTGGCAATCTCTATAATATTGCTGATGCTATTACCGTAAATTTCCGCCGGATTATCTGCTTGATGAAATTGACTTTTCCTACCTATTTCTGACAGGAGTTTATACGAATAAATTTCGTATTGGTCTGCTTTGCCAAAAACAAATGGGATGATGAGATATCCTTTGTATGAAACCGCACTTTCATAAAGAAGACGACTCATCTAAACCTCCTTGGGTATAACAGCTTAAACAACTATCGCTTCAACAAAATGACTTTTCTGGTTTGTTGAACCGTGTTGGATGAATTTTTGCAAGAGGGGCATCACCCCTTTTTTTAAAACAAATACGAGTGAATAAGTTTTTATCAACAAAGTATTATGATAACTATTATCGCGTGTTTTGATATTAGTATTGAACCAATATCAGACAAAAGTTAAAAATTCATGAGTTTAGTTTGTATAATTTCTCAGCCATTAGACAGAAATTACTATATAGTCATTAGTTATTAGTGATTAGTTATTAGTGGTTCTCCCCTGCTGCCTCTGCTGCCTCCGATTTCCCAGTTTTACCAGAGGCTTAGTTGATTAGGTGGAGAGTCTAGTTGATTCCAGGGGAGGGGCGGAACTGCTACACCATGCTGTTCTAATAGCTGTTGAAAATAACGGGCGGTGTGAGGCGATCGCTCTTCTAAGGGACAATGAATAAAGAAATAAATTTTGACTCCAGAATGCAACCATTGTTGAATCTGTTTAACCCACTCTTCCATAAACGGCTGATTGACTGACAACTGAGGATGACAAATCAACCGAATTAGACTAAAAGGTGCTGTAACGCTGAATTGTAAGGGTACTTTAGGCTTGCGTCGTTCTGATTTAAACTGGGGGTCATCTTTGCCAGTATAGATGGGACGCGAATCTAGTAACACCCTGCCCACGCCTAAATTTTCTAAAAGCTGTGTCAATTTACTGGTGTGAGGTTCCTTAAACCAGTCAGGATGTCTGACTTCTAATGCTAATGGTGATGCTTGACGCGGCCAAGCTTCTAAAAACTTAGCCAAATCATCAATTAATACTGGGCTATAACTGGGCGGTAACTGGGCAAATATGGGGCCGAGATGTGTACCTAAAGGCTGCATCCCTGCTAAAAATTCTAAAGCAGCAGGTATGTAAGGTGTGAGTAAGCCTTTATGGGTAATTTCCCGTGGTAATTTTAAACAAAATTCAAAGCCTGGAGGTGTTTCAGCCGCCCATCGGCTGATAGTCTCTTGGTTAGGAACTGCATAAAAGGTAGTATTACCTTCTACAGCAGAAAAACGACGGCTGTAGAGATAGAGAAAATCTGTAGCACGAGTATCTGGGGGATACAGTTCCCCCACCCAACCTTTATATGCCCAAACAGCACAACCAATTAAGAAGTTCACAAGCCATGACACAAATAACTTCTAGAACGACTCATCCTGATATCAATCTCTGAGTGTTCTTACTTAATTGTATAGGTAGCTTCCAGAAATATCTGGAATCTGGAAGTTTATTTGTTGTTATCTACTGTAGAGATGTTGCATGCAACGTCTCTACATTTGACTTTTCACGGGATATGGAAAACCCCTCTCCAAACCTCTCCCCTGCCAGGAGAGAGGCTTTGAGTTTTCCCCATTCCCTAGTAGGGAAGGGGGTTAGGGGGTGAGGTTTCACGTTAGCTTTTCCACATAACGTGAAAAGTCAGCTCTACATCCATCACTGATTGGATGCAACTTCATTTGAGATAACTTGTGAACCACTCACTCGCCAGTTGTGCCACAGCTTCTAATTTGCCGGGTTCTTCAAATAAGTGAGTAGCTTGAGGCACAATCTTCAAGCTTTTTTCTGCGCGCAACTGTGCTAAAGCACTCTCATTCATGGCAATTACTGGCGTATCATAACCCCCGACAATTAATAATGTCGGTGCTTTGACTTGCGGTAATGCAGAGGTGGCTAAATCAGGCCGTCCCCCACGAGAAACAACAGCTTTGACAACATCTGGACGGGCTGCGGCTGCTACTAAAGCTGCACCTGCGCCTGTACTTGCGCCAAAGTAACCAATGTTTAAATTATGCGTCTCTGGATGTTGAGCCAGCCAATCTGTTGCCCCTACTAGCCGGGATGCTAATAACCCAATATCAAAGCGTAAATGTCTGGTGTGGATGTCAATGGCTTCTTCTTCAGCCGTGAGCAAGTCAATTAATAAAGTAGCCAGTCCCGCCTGTTGTAAAACTCCGGCTACATAGCGATTGCGGGGACTATGGCGACTGCTACCACTGCCATGAGCAAATAAAACTATGCCTGTGGCACCTTCTGGGATGAATAAGTTGCCTTCTAGGTTGACCTCACCTGCTGAGACTGATACTATATACTCGTGGGGATGTTGTGTCAATATCGGATTCATAAACTCAACCTCCTGTTATGAGCCGTTAGCAATCAACTGTTTTTGCCTGGCGAGTAGGTGACAAACTTCTGCATCAGTTGTTTGGGAAAAATCTTCGTACCAGATACCAATGGCAGATAAATGTTCTGGCATCAATACACAGACAAGTTTATCTAATGCTGGGGCTAGTTCCTCATAGGTGGATGTGCCAACTACGGGAACGGCTAAAACTAATTCGCGGGGTTGTTGTTGTTTGATTGTGGCGATCGCTGCCCGGATAGTGGCACCTGTGGCAATGCCATCATCAATTAAAATGATGGTGCGATTGGTGATGTTTGGTAAGGGGCGATCGCCTCGATAAAGTTGATTGCGGCGTTGTAATTCATGGGTTTCTCTGGCTGCTACAGCGTCTATAATTTCTTGGGGAATTCGCAACCAATCAACAACATTCTCATTAATCACACGTACCCCACCTGTAGAAATTGCACCCATCGCTAATTCTTCATGTCCTGGTACGCCGAGTTTCCGCACCAAGCAAACATCTAAAGGTGCATCCAGATTTTTAGCTACTTCGTAAGCTACAGGTACACCCCCACGGGGAAGTGCCAAAACCAGAACATCGTCCCGATGGGCATATTCTGACAACTTAGCAGCTAATAGCTGTCCGGCTTCTGTCCGATGAGAAAATTTTTGCAGCATATTGTTACACCTGGTTTATGAAAAAAGTTCTTTTTGTGACTGTTTTACAAGATGAGTAATTCCGTGTGTAATCAAAACTCCTTGTAAATACTACCAGTCGGGTTTCTGTGAGATTATCTTATGAGTCAAAAACGATACTTTAGGAATCTTGTAGGGTGCGTCAGACTGTTTAAATGCTGTCAATAAACGTATTTTTGGTATCTGACGCACCCTAGTAATATGCCAGTTGTGTGAATTCTGTACTTGAGACTTGACGGAGGTTTCTGTGCAACCCAACTGACTATCAGGAGGCAATACACGCGATTACACAAGAATCGCTATCTTAAGGTTAGACAAAAAATGTGAGGAAATTGTGAGGACAGTGGGAAGGCGATCGCACTACTCACGTAGGAGTTGCAATTACATCAAAATTACATCTGTCTTCAAGGGTGATTAATTCCCCTGCAACGGTGCATTTAAAGCTTTCTCAATGCGATCGCGGGTTTCCAAAATGTGGGCTTTGGTGTATGCGTCGCGGGTGTTTACTTGCTGGAGTTTGCTATGCAATTGTCTAAGTTTATACCATGCTAGCGAGCGTGCATCTTCTGGTACGTATTCTTGCCGTAATACCATACGAATTAAAATGTCTAAATATTCTCTTTGCAATCCTCTGCGGAAACTGGTAATTTTGAGTTTTCCGCCTTTTGGTTGTAGTACCTCTGTCCAAATTCCGGTTTGCAATGTATCAAACAGTTCTGGTAACGTCAGTGATTTTTCTGGTGGGTTTTTCAGTTCCAAATCCTTAAGTTGGGAGAGGCGATCGCCTGCTAGCAATTCCCGCAAAACAGCACCCTGCAAGAGCAATACTAAATCATGAATGGGATAATCTAACCGCCCCATCTGCGGAAAACTACGCCAGTGTAGCCACCGTGAAGGTGCTAATTTATTCAGCAATTCCGGGGGAAAATTTAGAGCCTTCTCATCAAATACATATTTTTGTAGTGTGTTTAATGCTTGTCGTTGCTTTTCTAGGGGGACTGATTCAAATGGTAATCGCTGTTTAGTAGATACTCTTTCCCTACCATGCAGTCGGTAAAATGATTGTCCACCTATATATTTAGTAGTGTAGAAGATGTTGCGAAAATAGTTATTCAAAATTGTATTAAAGCGATCGCTGACATCACTATAACTATCACCCGCTAACGGAAAACGTTTATTCAGACGTTCCCACATCAACCGCGAATTATCTAGTTGCCACTGTGAATAAACTAGGACGTTGCTGCTATAATCCCAGGCATCGGCAGTTGGATCAAGACCATAGACATCTTCATCTGTAGCATAACTCAACTCCGGTTTCTCAGATTGGTTAGCGATCGCTTGCAGCATCGGCTTTTCTGCTATGGGGTTGGCGGCTAGAATTGGGGTATAACCATACTGAATTGCCCACTCATCATAAACCCCGACGATGCTGGGGAAAAAATCTCCCTGCTTTGTGCCTGGGGGTGCAATGTTGGGAGGAATATAATCCATCACCGAAGTTGTCATACCTCTAGTGCTGGTAATCTCCTGATTATTCATCGCTTCTGGTGGTAGGAAAGTGCTACCCCGGAAGTTGTGACGCAAACCGAGAGTATGACCCACTTCGTGGGCGATAATTAAACGTAAATATTCATGGATGTATTGTTGTATTTGTTTTTGGCTGGGTACGTTGTCTTGTAGTAATGACATCGCCATCGAACCAAAAGCAAATTGATTAGCTGCTTCGATGCCGTAGCACACATCATACTTGCTGCTTAATTGGGCTAACCGTTGCAAAAATTTATTTGGCTCAGTTGTGCTGTTGTCTTTGGTAGTTCTACCATAATTACAAAGCTGGCGATCGCGGATTAATCCTGATAAAGAAGTGCGAGTTTTGCTTTGACTTGGTTGGATGAGTTGACGATAGTTACCCTTGAGATAGCGGATAAAGCCGGCATCTACTAAGATATCTGCATCTAAAATTTCCCCAGTTAAAGGATTAATGCGAGATGGCCCCATCGCAAAATAACCATCCACTGTGTTAATCCAGCGAATCGTATTATAGCGGATGTCTGCCGGATGCCAGGTAACATGATCTGGCATTTGCTTGGCTACAATCGCATCTTTAAATCCCGCTTTCAAAAAGGCTTTGTTCCACATTAGTATGCCTTCTTTAATCGCATCGCGATATTCTAAAGGCACAGCGTTGTCAATCCAAAAGACAATCGGTTTTTTTGGTGGAGATATCGGTGCGTTGGGATTTTCTTTTTCTAAATGCCAGCGATTAATATAACGGATAAACGGTTCATCGCGTTCATGTTCAGATAAATCGTGGTAGGCAGTGATAAAATAACCCACACGTTCGTCAGCTAATCGGGGACGATAATTGTTGTTTGGTAATTGCGAGAGACTGTAGTGAACCCGCAAAGTAAAGCCACGGCTATCAGGCAGGGCTGTAAAACCCTGCATTGGATTTGCTTGATTACTACTACCTGAGAAAGTCAAAATTGTTTCCACCTCTAAGTTTTGGGGAAAAACTTTTGCATCACCAAAATAGGATTGATCTGTGTTGGCACTCATACCTATACTCAGAGCTAATCCTGATAAGTCTGTCAGTAGTAAGTCACCCAAATCAATCAGTAAACTTTGGCGTTGGGGATGAATACTTTTAATCGGCAAAGCATAGAGAACCGAATCACTAAAGGAACGGGCGAGCGATCGCACTTGTGGATCACCTTCCCGTGTGCGAAAATTCACATTCCGCACTACAAAATATAAGTTTTTATCTACCCGTTGGAAATAAAATAAAAAGTCCTGTAATGGCAATCCACTATAAATTCCCTCTTCACCAATCCCAGATTCCAAGGTTGCAGTCGCTAAATAATTTTTATTGAGTTGTTCTGGTTTTACTTCCAGATAAATTTTATTCTTTTCTTGATGATGATATATAGTAAATAATCCTGCTGATTTCTCCGTATCTTTAATTACTGTATCAAATTCTTCCCCATCATCTTTTTTCTCTGGTTTAGTTGCGCTCTCAGGTTTCTTTACCGGATTATCTGTCGGTTTACCCACTTTTAATAATGGTTGTTCCCCTGATTTTTTAGTATCTTTAACTACCCAAAAAAACGGTTTATTTTGTACCTGTTGATTTGGCTCAATTACCCACAGTTGTTTATTTGTATTTTTTGCTACATTTGTTTTTTGGTTGTTATCAACCATTTTCTGGACTACACCATGAGGTAATGATTGAGCATTTGCAGATGTGATGCCTAAAAATAAACCCTGTAACACTATTACATAAAAGGACAGCCTATTCATCCCATTCATCCCTGATAACGCTAGTTAATGTTTAATTATGATTTTTAGTCTGGTTTTGCTGTAGTAATTTTTTCCTTTGATAGTTTGTCTTAAACAATACGTATTATTTTTACATTAATTTAGTAAAATTACAGAAGAAAACATCAGAACTTAACTAAATTTGCTGATAAGTTTGTATTTTGATGTTAAATATTTAATTTCCGTAAATATCAATCTCTCATCTGGCAGATTTTCCGATGACGCACCCTACTAATGTGTCAGTTGCGTCAATCCTGGGTGATTTTGGTTATTTTCTTTTTAATGAAATTAACCATTAAAAAAAGTTAATTAATGGTTTGATGACATATTGCCGACAAAGTTACGAGTCCAGGCCGGATGCAGCCTAACAAAACAATCCTGACGACGAGGGCTAAGTGTAGTGTAGGGTGCGTCAGCCGCGATAATTGGGTAAAAACACAGATGTTTAACATCTGACACACCCTACTAATGTGCTGCGGTCGAGGGAACAGGAAGGATCAGGGAATAGTTAGGGTTTTGCTGTTTATAATTTTTATACTTGACAGACCTTATGGTAAATTCTACCATAATACAAGCAACCATTTTTGTAAGGAAGCTCTGGTATGTCACCTTTCCCGGTCTGGGATAGCCACCAGAAACCAAAATTAGATATCTCTGCGGCAGAATACAGCCTTCTCACAGACCTTTATCAGTTAACAATGGCAGCTTGTTATACTGGTGAAGGTGTGGAACAACGACGGGCTTGCTTTGAGTTATTCGTCAGGCGTGTGCCAGAGGGTTTTGGCTATTTAATTGCAATGGGTTTGGCGCAAGCGTTGGAATATTTAGAAAACCTGCGCTTTAGTCCCGAACAGATAGCCGCATTACAAGCAACAGGGATTTTTGCCCAAGCTAGCCCTCGCTTTTGGTCATTGTTGGCTGAAGGACGGTTTACTGGGGATGTGTGGGCAGTACCAGAAGGAACAGCAGTCTTTGCCAATGAGCCATTATTGCGTGTAGAAGCACCTTTATGGCAAGCGCAATTAGTTGAAACTTATCTATTAAATACCCTCAACTACCAAACCCTGATAGCAACCAGGGCGGCACGTCTGCGGGATGTCGCAGGTGAGAAGGCTAGACTTTTAGAATTCGGCACGAGACGGGCATTTAGTCCCCAAGCTTCATTGTGGGCAGCCAGGGCAGCTTTAGCCGGGGGTTTAGATGCCACCTCCAATGTGTTAGCCGCGCTACAACTGGGTGAACAGCCTAGTGGTACGATGGCTCATGCCTTGGTTATGGCGTTATCCGCGATGGAAGGCAGTGAAGAGCAAGCTTTTACAGCATTCCATCGTTATTTTCCTGGTGCGCCATTGTTAATTGATACTTATGATACTGTCGCGGCGGCAGAACATTTAGCCGTAAAAGTGAATGCGGGAGAGATGGAGTTAACAGGAGTCAGGTTAGACTCTGGAGACTTAATCACTTTATCTCAACAGGTGCGATCGCTCCTTCCCAACGTGACAATTTTTGCTAGCGGTGACTTAGACGAATGGGAAATTGCCAGACTCCAAGCCGCAGGTGCAGCAATTGATGGCTATGGACTAGGAACGAAATTAGTTACCGGTTCACCTGTGAATGGAGTGTATAAACTCGTAGAAATTGACGGTATCCCGGTAATGAAAAAGTCCACGGGTAAAGTCACCTATCCCGGACGTAAGCAAATTTTTCGGACATTTGCCGACAATCAAATTACAGCCGACAGACTAGGATTAATCAGCGAAACTCCCCTACCTGGAGAACAACCCCTATTGCAATTAGTAGTCAAACAAGGTCAACGACTGCAACCACTAGAAACCCTAGCCGAAATTCGCCAACGTACCACCGCTTCCGTAGCCAGTTTACCAGAAAAAACCAGACAACTAAATCATCCTATGACCTTAACAGTAGAGATTTCCCCCACACTGGCAGAGTTAATCAGGGGAGTGGGGAGATGAGGGAGAAAAACTAATAACTAATAACTAATGACTAATGACTAATAACTAATAACTATGATGCAAAAAATTGCTTTATTTGGTACTAGCGCAGATCCACCAACAGCAGGACATCAAAAAATTCTGCGGTGGTTGTCTGAGCGTTATGATTGGGTAGCAGTGTGGGCGGCTGATAATCCATTTAAATCTCATCAGACACCATTACCCCATCGGGCGGCAATGCTGCATTTGTTGATTACGGATATCGAAGCACCCCACAAGAATATAGCTTTAGAACAGGAATTAAGTAGTTTTAGAACCTTGGAAACCTTAGATAAAGCTAAATCACGTTGGGGTGATGATGCCGAATTCACCTTAGTAATTGGTTCAGATTTATTGCATCAGCTACCGCGCTGGTATCGAATTGAAGAATTATTACAGCAAGTGCAATTGTTGATTGTACCGCGACCGGGATATGAGATAGATGAATCTAGCTTAGAAGCCGTAAAAGCACTGGGAGGCAAAATTGCGATCGCCAGTTTAACTGGTTTAGATGTCTCCTCTACAGCGTATCGTGAACATGGAAACACCGCAGCCCTAATTCCCCCTATAGCTGCTTATATCAATCAACAGCGTTTGTACAAATGCCCGCCCGCAATCACAAAAAAAGTTCAAATTTGTTAAATCAACAACCTTTGGCTGATTTTAAAGTAGGTGTTGATAATGTAATTTTCTCTGTAGATACTGTTCAGAATCGTCTGTTAGTTCTGTTAGTAATGCGGCAGCAAGAACCATTTTCAAATCAATGGAGTCTGCCCGGTACTTTAGTCCGTCAAGGAGAGTCTTTAGAAGATGCTGCTTATCGCATTATGGCAGAGAAAATTAGAGTCAATAATCTTTATTTAGAACAGTTATACACCTTTGGCGGCCCAAAACGTGACCCCAGAGAAGCCACTGGTAGTTATGGTGTGCGTTATCTATCAGTTAGTTATTTTGCCCTAGTCAGATTTGAAGAAGCAGAACTAATCGCTGATGGCGTGACAGGTATTGCTTGGTATCCAGTCAAGCAAGTGCCAAAATTAGCCTTTGATCATCAGGAAATTTTGGCTTATGGACATAGAAGGTTACGCAATAAATTAGAATACAGTCCGGTAGCTTTTGAAGTCTTACCGGAAATGTTTACTTTAAATGATTTATATCAATTATACACCACAGTTTTAGGGGATAATTTCGCTGATTATTCTAATTTTCGCGCCCGTCTCTTGAAGTTAGGCTTCTTATCTGATACAGGTATCAAAGTATCAAGAGGTGCTGGTCGTCCCGCCACTTTATATAAATTTGATGCTGACGCTTTTGCCCCATTTAAAGATAAGCCTTTAGTGTTTATTTAGCACAGGGAGCAGAGGAGAAAAACTAATAACTAATAACTAAACTATGAAAATTGCGATCGCTCAACTTAATCCTATAATTGGTGACTTGTCAGGTAATGCTCAAAAAATTCTGGAAATAGCACAGCAAGCTGTGGCAACAGGGGCGCGGTTGTTGTTAACTCCAGAACTTTCTTTATGTGGCTATCCCCCCAGGGATTTATTATTAAATCCCAGTTTTGTCGCAGCTATGAATGTTACTTTACAGCAATTAGCGAGAGATTTACCCGCTAATTTAGCTGTGTTAGTTGGGACTGTCGCCCAAAATTTAAAAGCCCATGTTACAGGCGGAAAAACTTTATTTAATAGTATCGCTTTGTTAGAAAATGGACAAATTAAGCAATATTTCCATAAGCGACTCTTACCAACTTATGACGTATTTGACGAAAATCGTTACTTTGAACCAGGACTAGAAGCTAACTATTTCACCTTAGATAATATTGATATTGGTGTAACAGTTTGCGAAGATTTATGGAACGATGAAGAATTTTGGGGTAAACGGCATTATGCAGCTAATCCCGTCGCTGACTTATCAATTTTAGGTGTGGATTTGATTGTCAATTTATCAGCCTCACCCTACACAGTCGGTAAGCAACGCAGTCGAGAAGCAATGCTCAAACATAGTGCTGTGCGTTTCCAACAACCGATCATTTATACTAACCAAGTTGGCGGTAACGACGACTTAATTTTTGATGGTTTTAGTTTTGCTTTAAATCGTCAAGGTGAAGTAATTTGTCGTGCGCCTGGTTTTACCAGCGATTTAGTGACGGTAGAATTTGACGCAGCGCAACGGGATTTAAAATTAAGTTCTGTTGTCCCAGAATACACCTCAGAAGATGAAGAAATTTGGCACGCTTTAGTTTTGGGGGTGCGAGATTATGCCCAAAAGTGCCGTTTTTCTAAAGCCGTCTTGGGTTTGAGTGGTGGGATAGATTCCTCATTGGTAGCGGCGATCGCCACGGCCGCCCTTGGTAAAGAAAATGTCTTAGGTGTACTGATGCCTTCCCCCTACAGTTCCGAACATTCCATCAGTGATGCTTTAGCATTAGCCAAAAATTTGGGGATACAAACACAAGTTATACCCATAGGCGAATTAATGCAAGGTTTTGATCACAGCTTGGCTGATTTGTTTGCCGGGACAGAATTTGGTATTGCTGAGGAAAATATTCAA
Organism: Anabaena sp. 4-3; assembly: GCF_001597745.1. GTDB lineage: Bacteria > Cyanobacteriota > Cyanobacteriia > Cyanobacteriales > Nostocaceae > Trichormus. The sequence goes on from NZ_LUHJ01000065.1 coordinate 48,998, forward strand.
TCCCGAATTCGGGGTAACTTATTAATGGCGATCGCCAATAAATTTGGCTATGTATTATTATCTACCGGCAACAAGTCAGAAATGGCAGTGGGTTACTGTACCCTCTACGGTGACATGAATGGCGGGTTAGCCGTAATTGCTGATGTTCCCAAAACTCGCGTTTATTCCCTCTGTAACTGGCTAAACTCTCAACACTCAACAGTCATCCCTCAAAACGTGATCACCAAAGCACCAAGCGCGGAACTCAAACCCGGTCAAGTTGATCAAGACTCTCTACCACCCTACGAAATTTTAGACGATATTTTGCAACGCTTAATTAATCAACATCAATCAGTAGGGCAAATAGTCGCCGCCGGTCATGATTCTGTAGTTGTAGACAGAATTATCCAAATGTTAGCACGGGCTGAGTTCAAACGCCGACAAGCACCACCAGGATTAAAAATTACTGACCGCGCCTTTGGTACAGGCTGGCGAATGCCAATTGCTAGTAGTTGGAGTGCGTTGAAAAACACATATCACACTGAAACCTCTAGTTCCAGTGTTTCTTGTTGGGAGAATCAAGAATTACAAGCATAATTAAACGCAAAGTGGCGCAAAGTTGACGCAGAGAAACGCAGAGTTTTTTTACTGAGGGTTTGTAGTCAAAAATGGTAGTCTATAGTAATGAAACTGTGTAATCAATGTCTTCATGTCTGCTGCTGTTCTGCTAGAAAACGTCTACAAGTTTTATAACCAAGTGCCTGTAGTAAATGACCTGTCATTTAGCATCGAGGCTGGAGAAATATTTGCTCTGCTTGGCCCTAATGGCGCAGGTAAATCCACTAAAATTCGGATGTTGACGACACTGACTGTCTGGGAAAACATGGAATTGCACGGCAGACTACATCATATAGCTAACTCACAACGACAACGATTAATTAATCAATGGTTGGAGTATGTTGAAGTGAAGTACCCCAACTAAGCTGACGCTATAGTTGCGGCTTCGCGTCTCATTCGCCATTGCCTCCTTGTACAAGTACAGATTGGTCTTACACAGCGTTTCTGGTATTGCTACCTTTATCTTCTCAAGGAAGAACCCGCGCCGCCATCCCACTTCCTGGGACAGTTTGATTGCTTTTCGTCTTACTCGCCTTGGATTTACGACAATGGTCAACCAGCTAGGTTTTCAGATTCCCCGATCTACCGATTTATCTGCGGCAAGGTTCGTACACCTACTTTGAAGTTAGCCTGTCTGTTCAATACGGTCGGGTGGGTTGTCAACCATCTGTATTCTACCGTAGATTTGACGACTTCTCATACATCTTTGACAGTCTTTCCTACGGAAAAATTGCTCAAAGATGCTATCGTCGTCGTCCGACTTATATCCCCACATTCCATTCTTATAGGTGGGGACTTACGCCGATTTTGTTAAAACCTTGTCTGGGGGTATGAAACGGCGGTTACAAATAGCTAGGGCTTTGTTACATCAACCGCGAATTTTATTTTTAGATGAACCAACGGTAGGATTAGATCCCCAGACTCGGCGACGACTATGGGAAATTATTCGAGATTTGAACCGCCAAGGAATGACGATACTATTAACTACTCATTATATGGATGAGGTGGAATTTCTCTGTGATGCTTTTGGCTCGACTCAACCAGGACGCATCGGGATTATGGATGGTGGTAAACTGATTTCTTTAGGCACGCTACAACAATTACGCTCTATACATGGTGAAGGTTTGGTCATGAAACAATTGGATGTTACCAACGCAGCAGGTGATAGGGCGCGCCAATGGGAATATTTGTTTTTCCCGTCTTTGGAAGCAGCAAACAATTATCTGAATCAACAGACTAATAAAACTGGGATGATGGTACGTCCTTCTAATTTAGAAGATATTTTTGTAGAATTGACTGGACGGCAGTTAAATTAATTTTTAGCCGCCTAATTCTTGTAGCATCGCTTCTACTCTGGCTACACCATCCGAGTCATTGCGCCGGCGATATAAGTCACGGGCTTTCTGTAATAAATTAGTGGCTTGCTTGGGTAGACGACGCTGTTTATACATTACAGCCATAAATTCGTAGGTTTGACCGTTGTTCCTATCCAGTTTAATGGCTTCCTCAAACGCCCAGTTAGCTGCTTTGTAGTCTCCTAGGCGAGATTGGGTGATACCTAATCCTATATAGGCGTTAATATTACCTCTATTGAGTTGTATGGCACGACGGTAAGCTTCTTTCGCTCCAGCCGTATCACCCATATTACCTTTGATGAAACCTACAGCATAGTAAAAATCACTATTGTTGGGGTTGAGTGCGATCGCCCGCCGGTATGCTGCTAGTGCCGCTTGAAAATTCCCTTGTTGTGCATACAGGTAGCCGATACCCGAATGGATTCTCGCATTCCTATTATCTAGGGCTGCTGCTCGTTGGTAAACAGCGATCGCCCCATTATAATCACCCGCGTCTACTAGCTGTTTACCCTGCTCCAAAAGTTCTTTCAATTCTGGTTTACTAGCTTGCGCTACTATAGTTTGAGCCTGTGCCACTGTTGGGATGCTAGCAACACTGCTTCCTAACAACAAAACACCCAATATTAACATTATGCGTTTGTACACAGTAAATTTCCTGAAATTATAATCAACTTTTTGCTTGTACATTAAAACAAAAATATCAATTTTTGCAACCTGTAGTTTGCCTGACTTTATAAAATATTAATAATCCGTAAATACCTTCACCTCGTTTCACAGGGAACTTTTAGGTTTCATTTGGAATCAAGCAACTATTACAGCATTGGGCAATTAGGCAAGCTATCAGTATAATTCATTCACCGCCGTCCACCATCAATGCAACTTTAGCTCATGAAGATGAAAATCGCTATAGTACAAATTCAACATCATTTCTCAGTTCGATTATCCCTTGTAACTCAGTGAGATTATTTGGTCAGTATTTTGTCTGCTAACTATTACTAGAAAAAGTTTAAATGCTATGTATATAGGGACTTGATGATTTACTAATGTTCTGGGAATACACAAATTCATCCTTGCTCAAATATATAGCGAATTTTTCTATCAATGTCTCCAAAAATATTCATGTTTTCTTGTCTATTTTTTCGTTAAAATCAAGCTAAACTCCCAAAATTTACTTGATTGACCACACAATTCGCTAGAAAACACTGACAGCAATTATACATAAGCATGAGCTAATCCGCAATTTGTGAGGATAAATTATGATTTTAACCACAACTGATGTGATTCAAGGTGCAGTCATCGAATCATATTTGGGCATTGTCACGGCAGAAGTTGTCTATGGTAGCAATTTCCTGCGGGATTTTTTAGCTGGGATTCGGGATGTGATTGGTGGACGCACTGGTAGTTATGAGCGTTTATTTGAGCAGGGACAAAAAAAAGCCATCGAAGAATTAGAACAACGTGCATTGCGTTTAGGTGCTAACGCTGTTATTGGTATCGAAATTGACACGGGGACGATTAATGTTGACCAATCAGGAGTTTTGTTACTGATTACTGCCACAGGTACTGCTGTGAAATTGCGTTAGTTTTTGTCTCTGTATTTATATATCTTTGGTTATAGCTGTGAAGAATTTTTGATGAGTAATATTGTGGTCAGTATCACTCATCATCTATGACCAAAAATTTAAATTATTTATGAAAAACTAATTATGATTCCTTATTGAAAGTATTGAAAAATTTACAAAACAGAATTGAGTAAGTTTTGAGAAAAAGTGAATAATACCAAATAAGATAGCCTAATTTGGCAAAATTCAATTATTTGAAAATAGTTAAATAGACTGATTTCTTACGACTCTTGATAGAGTGAATAACTCTTTCTGCTGATAGATATTAAAATCTATAATTCGCCATTTAATTTTAAACGTAAGCATAAATATAACTAACTTGAAAAAAACTTTACTTGAGTAAAGTAGCAATGGAGAAAATAGACTTATGTCATACGTAAATCGAGTAGGTGACGATGTTATACAACCGGAAAGTGCGATCGCTGGCAGAGTAGCCGAGTATCATGATCGTGTGCGCTGGGGCCCGATAATTTCCGGTGTATTAGTTGCTTTAGCTACGCAATTGATTTTAAGTTCGGCATTTGCCGCCATTGGCGCGGGAAGCATTGCCGGCTCCGGTGCGCCTCGTAGCATTGCACCTGGCGTTGCTGGTAATGTCGGGATTTGGTCAACCATTGCGCTATTAATTTCCCTATTCGTTGGCGGTTGGATTACAACCCGTGCTTGTGGCCCCATGAATCGCAATACCGCACTGCTCAACGGTGCGATTTTATGGGCTACCACTTTAGCACTTAGCTCCTGGCTATTAGCAAGTGGCGTGTCTGGTGCTTTTGGTGTTGCAGCTTATAACGCTGGGGAAGTAATCAACCAAGTACAACAACCAGGAGGCGTAGTTTTACCACAGAATATACCTAACGTCACTCCCGAACAAGCTCGCGATATTGCGGCGGCGACTTCTAGGGCGTTATGGTGGTTTGTCTTCGGTTCTTTATTAGGTTTAGTGGCAGCGTTGATCGGTGCGGCTGTAGGTGTTCGCAGTCCTCGCTCCCACAGTTATCAAAGTTAGTGCAGAAGTTCTACATATTCCGCCCTGCCCAAATCCCCGACTTCTTTGAGAAGTCGGGGATTTATGTCATGTTGATTTAATTACCATTTTAAATAAGCCGCTTCTATTCCTTCCTCTCTCCTAATTTTGCCGTCTTTTTCAAACCAAGCTATTACTTGCTGTGTTGTTAAATCTTCCATAGCAACACCATACTCTTGGGCAATATGTTTTAACAGTTTGAGAGAAGAAATAGTTAATCTTGTTAAAAACTTTTCAGGAGAAGACAACAAAGCCGCGTCTACTTTCGCTGATTCTTCTAAAGTGAGAAATTGAGTTGATGGTTGTTGTGATGATAAATCCATAAACAATTCAAAATTCAAAAGTTAAAAGTTAACTTTCGCTAATATAGCGTTTTCTAGTCTCATGATGTATCAATTTATCTGCGTATCCTGCGGGTGAATCCTACGGATACGCTGCGCGAGCGCGGTAGCGTCTCGTAAGAGAAGCAAGCTATATCTGCGTCCATCTGCGTTTAATTCTGACTGATCTTCACTTGATTGTGAATTGCTATATTAGCCGATAATTGGTAAAACCCTTGACCAATTGACGATGATTGATAACTTAAACTGAAAATAACAACCAATTTACATATCTTATTCTTATTTGCGGGCTTGCACGAGATAGCCACAACGATGTTCACCGTTGATCAGCCAATGGGTACGCTCAACTGTACAATCTGGCAGCACCGCCGCAAACATTTCTAATTCGTGTCCGCAAACAGTGGGAAATGACTCAGCGACATTAGAAATTGCACAATTATGTTCCATGAAAATAAACTGTTCTGCCTGTGTTGAGTCAGGAGAATCTACAGGGTGATATTCCGCCATGAAACCTTCAGCTTTTCGCAGTTCTACTAACTTCGCTACCCGTTCTCGCAATGCGCCGTTACCTACGCGATCGCGATATTCTTGGGCTTTGCGTTCCCACTGTTTTTGTAAAATTGTCTTAAATTGGTCTTGTCCTACCGTTGCGGCTAAGGTATCCAGCAACGACACGGCAAAATCACCATGGCGATCGCTCACTCCTTTGTGTAGGCGATCGCGCCCTTGACGACTCAACTGATAAACGTGCTGTGGTCGCCCCATCCCCACCTGTATTGAGGAATAAACAATTAACTCCTCCGCCTCCAAATCTTTGAGATGACGACGAATTGCTTGCGGGCTAACATCTAAAACTTCTGCGAGGTCGAACGCCGTCGCCTGGGAGTTTTTTAGGAGATATTCTAGGATCTCTTGCTTGGTTGAGGACTGTTGAGTGGTCGCCATCTTCTCTACAAGACGCTCCGCGAACGTCCAAAAAAATTTTTTCAGAAAATTTGACTAAAACAACATTGTTGTTGTTAATCTAGCGTACAATAAGATTATATTAAACAACAAGCTTGTTGTTTTAGTCTATATTTTAATTGTAACAGCCGCTTAACCACTAGGCTAAATCAGATGGGAAGCAACCCAATACTCCCCGTCTTCCATCTTTAAAGAGAACCACACACAGAACACAAGAGACCACTAGCGATGAGTGCTACTGTCAAAACCTTAGTCAACCAGCCCTACAAGTACGGTTTCATAACGGATATCGAAACCGACACGATTCCGCGTGGACTAAACGAAGACGTTATCCGCTTAATCTCCGCCAAAAAGAATGAACCGGAGTTCATGTTGGAGTTCCGTCTCAGAGCTTACCGCCAGTGGCTGAAAATGACCGAGCCAACCTGGCCGAGCGTCACATATCCACCAATTAATTATCAGGATATCATCTACTACTCCGCACCTAAGCAAAAAAAAGAAAAACTCAACAGCTTAGAAGAAGTAGATCCTACCCTGCTAGAAACCTTCGAGAAACTAGGTATTCCCCTATCTGAGCAGAAACGACTCGCCAACGTCGCCGTAGACGCGATTTTTGATAGCGTTTCCGTCGCCACCACCTTCAAAGAAACACTTGCCAAAGACGGCGTTATTTTCTGCTCAATTTCCGAAGCACTGCGGGAACACCCAGAACTCGTGCAGAAATATTTGGGTAGCGTTGTCCCCATTGCTGACAACTACTTCGCCGCCCTCAACTCGGCGGTATTTAGTGACGGTTCCTTTGTCTACATTCCCAAAGGCGTGAAATGTCCAATGGAATTGTCTACCTACTTCCGCATCAACTCCGGCGATACAGGACAATTTGAACGGACTTTGATTGTCGCAGAAGAAGGTAGCTATGTTTCCTACTTGGAAGGTTGCACCGCACCAATGTACGACAGCAACCAACTGCACGCGGCGGTAGTTGAACTCGTCGCCCTCGACAATGCGGAAATTAAATACTCCACCGTTCAAAACTGGTACGCCGGCGACGCTAACGGTAAAGGTGGTATTTACAACTTCGTCACCAAGCGCGGTTTGTGTCAAGGTGTAAATTCTAAAATTTCTTGGACACAAGTCGAAACTGGTTCGGCAATTACTTGGAAGTATCCCAGTTGTGTGTTAGTCGGTGATAACTCTGTCGGGGAATTCTACTCGGTGGCGTTGACTAACAATATGCAGCAAGCCGACACCGGAACGAAAATGATTCATGTCGGGAAAAATACCCGCAGCACTATCATTTCTAAGGGTATCTCCGCAGGTAATTCTAGTAATAGTTACCGGGGTTTGGTGAAGATTAATCCCAAGGCTGAAGGGGCGCGAAATTATTCTCAGTGTGACTCGATGTTAATTGGGGATAATGCTCAGGCGAATACTTTCCCTTATATTCAGGTACAGAATCATACGGGAAAGGTGGAACATGAGGCTTCTACTTCTAAGATTGGGGAAGATCAACTGTTTTACTTTGCTCAACGTGGTATTTCTGCGGAAGATGCTATTTCTATGATGATTAGCGGTTTCTGCAAGGATGTGTTTAATCAGCTACCTATGGAGTTTGCTGTTGAGGCTGATAAGTTGTTGAGTCTGAAGTTGGAAGGTAGTGTTGGTTAGTACCTGTTTTTAAACGCGGAGGGGCGCGGAGGAAACGCGGAGGTACGCGGAGAGAAGAGAGAAGAGAGAGAAGAGAGAGAAGAGAGAGAGAACATGATTGTTGAAAATAGTGAAGTTGTTTTGTCGGTACGTGATTTGACGGCTGAGGTTGATGGTACTCCGATTTTGAAGGGTGTGAATCTTGAGGTGCGTTATGGTGAGATTCATGCCATCATGGGGCCGAATGGTTCTGGTAAGAGTACGTTTTCTAAGGTGTTGTCAGGACATCCAGCTTACACTGTGACTGGTGGTGAGGTGATTTTCCAGGGGCAGAATTTACTGGAAATGGAGCCGGAAGAACGGGCTAGGGCTGGTGTGTTTTTGGCGTTTCAATATCCTTTGGAAATTCCTGGCGTGAGCAATTTGGATTTCTTACGGGTGGCTTATAATTCCCGTCGTAAGGCTCAAGGTTTGGAAGAGTTAGATGCTTTCGATTTTGATGATTTGATTGAGGAAAAGTTGGAGGTGGTGAAGATGAATCCCGCTTTCCTCAGTCGTAGTGTGAATGAAGGTTTTTCTGGCGGTGAGAAGAAGCGCAATGAAATTCTACAAATGGCGTTGTTAGAACCAAAGTTGGCAATTTTGGATGAGACTGACTCTGGTTTAGATATTGATGCGCTGAAAATTGTGGCTCATGGTGTTAATCAATTGACTAGCCCGGAAAATGCCACGATTATGATTACTCACTACCAACGCTTACTTGATTATATTGTTCCTGATTTTGTCCACGTGATGGCACGGGGTCAAATTATTACCAGTGGTGGTAAGGAATTGGCTCTGGAATTAGAATCTCGTGGTTATGACTGGCTGTTAGAAGAATCTGCTGTTGGGGTGGGTGTGTAATGACTATACAAGTTTCTCCTAGTGCCATTCCTAACTCGGATGCTGTCAGTGTGACATCTACTCTGTTAGATAGAGATGCTTATTTGGTTGGGTTGTTAAATCAGGTAACTGTACCAGCAAGTGAGGGGTGGTTACAAGAATTACGTGATCGCGCGGCAAATTGGGTGCGTCATTCTACTATCCCTACTACCCGTGAGGAGGAATGGCGGTTTACTGATTTGTCTGAGTTACGCCAAGTAGAATTTCGTCGCGCTGTAGAGACGCGAGGAGTAGCGTCTCTACAAGATGCGGGCGATAACCGTTTGGTGTTTGTCAATGGTGTTTATGCGCCGGAGTTGTCAGCAGTTGCTAAATTACCGACTGGTGTAGTTGTCGGTAATTTATCGGCGTTGTCTCTACCCGAACAGGAACGGGTACAGCAACATTTAGCCCAAGCTGAGGGTGCATTAGAGGTATTTACTGCACTCAACACTGCGGGGATATCTGATGTGGCGGTTGTGTTGGTGGCGAAAAATGTCATCGTGGAAACGCCTATACATCTATTATTTATAACTGTGGCTGGTGAGACAGCGACAATTTCCCAACCCCGGTGTTTGGTGGTGGCGGAAACTGGTTCACAGGTAAGTGTAGTTGAAGATTATCAGACTACTCTAGACGCAGAGGGGGTTTACCTCACCAATGCAGTTACGGAAATTGTTATTGCTGATAATGCCCATGTGAATCACACTAGAGTAGAGAGGGAGAGTAAACAAGCTTTCCACATTGGCAAAACTGCTGTGACTCAAGCACGTTACAGTCGTTATACTTGTCACGCCATTACTTTGGGTGGTAAGTTATCACGGCATAATTTAGAGATTTTGCAGACTGGTGAGCAAACAGAAACCACCCTCAACGGTTTGACGATGATTGGTGATAGTCAGGTGGCTGATACTCACAGTGCGATCGCACTCAATCATCCCTATGGTACAAGTAAGCAATTACATAAATGTATTGTAGGCGATCGCGCTCACGCTGTCTTCAACGGTAAGGTTTTCGTTCCCAAACCAGCACAGTTAACCGACGCAGCCCAGTTAAACCGCAACTTGCTGCTTTCACCAAAAGCCAGAGTTGACACCAAACCCCAACTAGAAATCACCGCCGATAACGTCAAATGCGCCCACGGTGCAACAGTCAGTCAGTTAGAAGACGATGAAATATTCTATCTGCAAAGTCGAGGTATTGATGCCAACGACGCACGCAAGTTATTAGTTAACGCCTTCGCCGCCGAAATCATCAACCACATCCCAGTCGCTTCCTTGCGAGAAGAATTACTCCACACCGTCACTACCTGGAAACAGGGATGAGGAAGATGAGGAAGATAAGGGAGATGAGGGGGATGAGGTAGACAAGGTAAAATCTATTACCCAATGCCCCATGCCCTATTCCCAACTAATGACTAATGACTAATGACTAATGACTAATGACTAACTACCAATGACTTACACTCCTACAAGAACCCTTGCTGATAAAGTCCGCGCTGACTTCCCGATATTGCATCAGGAAATCAATGATAAACCCTTGGTTTATTTAGATAATGCGGCGACATCACAAAAACCCTTATTTGTATTAAATGCTCTGCGCGATTACTACGAGCAATATAATGCTAACGTACATCGGGGAGCGCATACCCTCAGTGCTAAAGCCACCGACGCTTATGAAGGCGCACGGGATAAAGTCGCTAAATTTATCAATGCTGCATCCCGTCAAGAAATTGTTTTTACCCGCGACGCTAGCGAAGCCATTAACCTCGTCGCTTATAGCTGGGGAATGAACAATTTAAAAGCTGGGGATGAGATTATTTTGTCGGTGATGGAACACCACAGTAATATTGTTCCTTGGCAATTTGTGGCACAAAAAACAGGTGCAGTTCTCAAGTTTGTGGAATTGACACCAGAAGAAACTTTTGACTTGGAACAGTTTAAACAACTGATTTCCGAAAAAACTAAATTAGTCTCTATAGTTCATGTTTCTAACACACTGGGTTGTATTAATCCAGTGGCAGAGATTGCGAAAATTGCTCACAGATACGGCGCGAAATTCTTAGTTGATGCTTGTCAAAGTGTTCCCCATACACCTGTAGATGTCCAGCAAATTGGCTGTGACTGGTTAGTAGCATCTGGGCATAAAATGTGCGCTCCGACTGGTATCGGCTTTTTGTATGGTAAGTTGGAATTACTAGAGGGAATGCCACCATTTTTAGGCGGTGGTGAAATGATTGCGGAGGTGTATTTAGACCATTCTACCTATGCAGAATTGCCGCATAAATTTGAAGCTGGTACACCTGCAATTGGGGAAGCGATCGCCCTCGGTGCAGCAGTAGATTATCTTACTAATATAGGTATGGATAAAATCCACGCCTACGAAGCAGAATTAACCGCTTATTTGTTCCAACAATTAGCACAAATTCCCCAAGTCAGAATCTACGGGCCTAAACCCGATGCCAAAGGAGAAGGTAGAGCCGCTTTAGCAGCATTTACCGTTGCAGGTATCCACGCCAACGACTTATCTACATTATTAGATCAAGAAGGCGTAGCTATTCGCTCTGGACACCACTGCACACAACCATTACACCGCCACTTAGGTTTACCAGGCAACGCACGCGCTAGCCTATCTTTCTACAACACCCGCGAGGAAATTGATGTCTTCATCAAAGCACTCAAGGAAACCATTGACTTTTTTGCTGGTATCTTCGGTTAAAAATCCGCTAATTGCTGTCCACATTTCCCTGACTTCTTGAAAAAGTCGGGGATATTTTTTCTCATCACTAATTTATCGAAAATTTGGGTTGAAAACCCCGTCCTTCTAGGACGGGTTTATACTCTTTGTGTTAGCATAAGTATGTGGTTAAGTGGTCGTTCGCGTAGCGTCTCCGTCAGGAGAAATCCATGATTGTTTACGAGTTCAAGGTCAAAGGAAAGGATAAGCAATACAGAGCGATAGACGAAGCAATTCGTACTAGCCAATTCATTCAAAACAAGTGCTTGCGCTACTGGATGGACAACAAGGATTCAAAGGTAGATAAGTACGCATTGAATAAATATTGTGCGGTATTGGCTGCTGAATTTCCTTTTGCTGATGAACTTAACTCAATGGCTAGACAATCTGCTGCTGTTCGCGTAGCGTTCCCGTAGGGTACGTTCATGGTCAGCGATAGCTCGATTTTACGATAACTGCAAGAAAAAGATAAAGGGTAAAAAGGCTTTCCGAAGTTTAAGAAAAATTGTCGTTCGGTTGAATATAAATCAACTGGGTGGAGGCTTTCAGAAACTAGAAAAGCCATAACGTTTTCTGACAAGAAGGGGATTGGAACTTTAAAACTAAAAGGGACTTACGACCTTAACTATTACGACATCAAGCAAATTAAGCGCGTTCGTTTAGTACGTCGTGCTGATGGGTATTACGCTCAATTTGCGATTGATATTGTAGGGGCGAACGGCCGTTCGCCCCTACTTGAAACTCAACCCACGAATCAAGTTGTGGGACTTGACTTAGGATTAAAATATTTCATTGCCGATAATAAAGGTAATGTAGAACCATCACCCCAGTTTTACCGTAAGTCAGAAAAACAGTTAAACCGAGCTAACCGCAAAAAGTCCAAAAAGTTCAGCACGCCTTTAGGCTGGGGAGTGTCAATTCAGTTTTAGCTGAAGAATTAGGGAATCAGTTAATACTATTGACACAGATATTGCTTGCCAGACTCAAAAACACAGTCATTTTAAAATTACTACAAAAGGGGGGGCAGAGGTGCTGCCGACGGCAGCACCTCCGTCCTCCTTTAGAATGATTATCATTCTGGATAAGGGCATAATTTATTTTCTGGAAGTCCCCAACGGCTAACGTCACTGATCATGCTCCTCGACATGGCCCACCTGATTGCGGTCGTCGTGGGGATGCTGTTGGTTCAGGCCGGAAACCGTTCTCAACTCGACTGGCACGGTGAGCGGGGGCTGAGTTTTCTGCAACTGGGGCTTCGAGAGATTGCTCGGCGGTGTGATCAACGACTGCCCTTGCCCACCTTCACCCCACTGCCCTAGCGAATTCCTCCGAAAGTCTATGCCCTGAAGCACTATCAGCAGGCATGAGACTCTCGGATTGAGTTCTCAAAGGTGATGACCGTGGACGACAGAGTTTTCTGCACTACTAAGTGGTTTTGAGTCAGAACTTGTGCGCGTGCAGTACCTCCGCCTCACAAAGATAGGCGATGCCCGAATAATCGTCGAAAAACTTCGCTGCGACCTCATCCGAAATCTTCAGGGCCATATCCCGATTGGCGGTGAGCACCTCGATCTTTATATTCGAGTAGGTGTCGGAAACGCTGGGTTGTCCAGACGAGCGCACGTTGCGACTGCCTTTACCGCCAGCGGCCACCACCGTATAACCGGTAGCCCCGGCTTCGTCGATGATCTTGACGATCTGTTTCAGCAGCAACTTTTCCGTGACGATGACGAGCTTGCTGGCTTGCTGGGTCATGTGGGTTACCTCTTAACGCGTGTAGTCATTGAACTACACAGAAACTCAGGAAAACGGCAGCACCGCGCGCTATCGCGCTGATCCGAGTCGACGAAGGGGATACCATCGCGTTCGTATACACATTGTATAATAGCGCGCTTGCCATAGCGAGCACATTAGCATCATACCATCGATCAGTCAAGAGGTGAGGCACTGATGATCAGAGGTGAGTGCCACGTTATTGAGCAGGTCACAGCAATGGACTATCAAACAGTTGTTACTCAGGGCGATTCCTCTTTGACGGTTGTTTTAACACCCGTTCGCTCTACATCTCCCGAATAAAATTACGGGAGTTTTGGGCAAATCGTCCTACATGATAAGTTTCGGTTATCAAAATATTCAGCAAGTTTGAGGCAATTTTTTGTCAAAAATGTTGCTTGTTAGCCAGGCATTACATAAACTGAAAAATATGGTGTTTGCTTGAAATATAGGCTTATATCTATAAATTCAGCGAAAGCAGCTCAAAGACACAACCACTGTTCTGAAGCCGCTACACACATCACACAGGTAGATTTTCAGGTGTTCCGTGAGATACAGGCAAGCTGCCTGTAAGCGATACACACAATCAGCATGGAGCGAAAACAATGAATAAGTTTGAATGGAGGCAGTCACAGCCAAAGTTGGATACGGATGAGGGGTGGGTCGTGCAAGTGTATGGCAGTAATCGCCGCTTGCTGTGTGTTTTAGAACCCTCCCACGGTTGGATCTTCTTGATCGGTTGCGGTGTTGGTTTACTGCTTTCAGTAATTTGGATTAACGCCGCTCGCTACAGTCCCCCCTTAGAGCCGACCCCACCAACAGAGTTACCCGTATTGCAAGTGGATTGATATGAGCCATCCTAGGGGCGAGGTATTCTCCTTGAGACATCGTAATTGGGCCTCAAGGCGACCATACATGGTGCGCCTCATCACAGAGACGGGTTAGCTAAGGCAATATCTGCACGGGTTTCGGATGGGTCTATGGAATCGGTCGGCAAAAAGAGACAGACGCTCTCTGGTTACACAGGGCAGGTGCGATCGCGGATCTCAGTGCTCCGCAGATCCAACCAGGTCAGCTAGACCAATCTAGCCAAGGCGGTCGTTTCTGCGACCGGGGTGTGTAAGGGGGTGAGGATAAATCAGCTGTGTAGCTGGCTCAACGGGGTCAACGGCTCTAGGTCGCGAATACGGTTGTAGCTGATCGCCAAATATTCGATCTGGTCTAGCCCAGATCAAAGTGAGATATCAGAAATTTAGTTGTTGAACGCTGTCGACTAAGAAGTGTTCGAGGTTTTTGAGCGATCGCAATTCACATTAACCAAAGGTAGGGATCGCCAATCAAAAGAAAAACTTATGATTTGAATTTGACATTACATTTCAAATCCATGTTAGAGAACGCAAAAATCTATGGATTTCATGATACGCTCAAACACTATAGAGATTCAAGTATTGATAGATCAGGATTCATAGAGGGTGGTGCAGGACAGCTATCACCTTCCGTCTCCGTTCGCAGAGCGGCCATTTCTGAACACCCTGTTGACAGGTTCTCTCGTAAAACCTGTGCTGTAGGGGTGAAGCACTTCACCCTTACTTTTTCAAGCTCACTTATCACAATAATCGCTCCTCGTTAGAGGAGGCTGAAGGAGGTATTAGTGGATTTCTTCTCCGATTTCTTGATGCGCTTCCTAGCGCAGTTGCAGTCCCCGACACTCGGCTTTCTGATTGGTGGTATGATCGTTGCCGCCCTCAGTAGCCGACTGGAAATTCCAGATGCGATCTATAAGTTCATTGTCTTCATGCTGCTCATAAAAGTCGGACTGAGCGGCGGCATTGCGATCCGCAATGCCAATCTGGTGGAGATGCTATTGCCCGCAGTGTTCGCCATAGCAATGGGGGTACTGATCGTGTTCATCGGGCGCTATACGTTGGCCATGCTGCCGAATGTCAAAACCGTTGATGCCATTGCGACCGCGGGCTTGTTCGGTGCCGTGAGTGGCTCTACCCTCGCCGCCGCCCTGACTCTACTGGAAGGGCAAGGCATCGAATACGAGGCCTGGGCCGCCGCACTCTATCCCTTCATGGACATCCCAGCGCTCGTGACTGCAATCGTCTTGGCCAGCGTTTATCTCAGCAAGCAGCGCGGTACCGCAGACAAGCGAGTCAGGATATGGCCCATCGTGAAGGAAAGCCTCCAGGGATCTGCCCTATCGGCACTGCTGCTCGGCATCGCTCTAGGTCTGCTAACCCGCCCGGAAAGTGTCTTTGAAAGCTTCTTTGAGCCCCTCTTCCGCGGCCTACTTTCAATTCTGATGCTGGTAATGGGTATGGAGGCCACGGCAAGGCTTGGCGAGCTGCGCAAGGTGGCTCAGTGGTACGCCGTATATGCCTTAGTGGCACCGCTACTGCATGGGCTCATAGCCTTCGGTTTCGGCATGATTGCCCACGTCACTACGGGATTCAGCCTTGGTGGCGTTGTGATCCTGGCCGTCATCGCCTGCTCCAGTTCAGACATATCAGGACCGCCCACTTTACGAGCCGGTATCCCGTCGGCTAATCCCTCCGCCTATGTGGGCTCGTCCACAGCCGTCGGCACGCCGGTTGCGATTGGCTTGGGAATACCGCTCTACATCGGGCTCGCCCAGGCACTGATGGGCAGCTGATCCCAGACGGGTCGCGGTTCACGGGGTGATAAGCACCCCAAAACCTTAGTAAAACAAGGCTTTGGAGTTTTGAAGCTGCGAATAAAATTTAGGTAAAAATAAACATGATCATCATTATTTTGGGGAGGAGTAGGAGCGAACCCTTGTAAACTTGAAAACAGCAGACGTACCACAGAAAGTCAAAGACCGAGCAGAAGTAATCAGGTCAAACGCGCATGGCTGGTATGTGGAAAAAATAGCAGCGTATGTCCATTGGACTCCACAGACAATAAGACAGGTTTTACACAGATGGCAAAAGCAGGGTTTGAAAGGTCTATGGGAATTACCAGTTCGTGGGGGGAAAGTAAGATGGAAAGAAGAAGACATAGTATTTTTGGAAGAAACCCTCAAACAAGAACCACGCACATACAACAGTTATCAATTAGCGCAAAAATTAGAGAGAGAACGCAGAGTTAAATTGAGTCCCGACAGATTAAGACGGGTAGTCAAAAAAAAAGGGGTGGGCACTTGCCAAGAAAAAAATGCCCAGCCTTATTAAAGATATTATTGCTAAACGACTATATTTCTGGCGCGTTCGCCCTGGGGGCGAACGCGCCAGCTGGGCATTTTTTTCTTGGATCTCTCGTGATTTGGAAACGAACAAGGAAGAGTTTTGCTCTGAAAGCGAAATACCTGAGCAACGTTGAGCATATCTGAGTATAGCTCATATAATGATGAGGTGTTGATTCTTACCTAAATATTATTCAGAAATCAACCCCATTGAGTTAGAGTGGCAACATCTTAAACAAGTCGAACTAGCTGGCAGAATGTTTGATGATGAGCTAGACCTTGCTTATGCCGTGATTGATGGTATTCAAGCTAGAGGGGAAAGAGGAAACTATAGTAGTCAACGTGTCAAATTTAACTCTCATCGCTCTGGTTAATTTTTCGTTACATACTGATAAATTTTCCTGCCTATTTACTTAATAGACTAAATTTTATGTTGTTGACAATGCCCACCTATTCTGATTGAGCATGGTGCAACATTTGACTTAAAATATTTTTTATCCGAAACTTTATACTCTAAAAATTTGTATTTCAGATTTATGCCCATTTTTAATAAATTAATTGAAATCGACACCGAACCAGGGATTAATATTCACAACATCACACCTCACATCAAAGACTTTCTAGAGTCTACTACCATTAAAAATGGTCAAGTTTTAGTATTTTCTCGCCATACCACAACTGCGTTGGCAATTAATGAGGATGAAGTTAGACTATTAGAAGATATCAAAGTATTTTTGGAAAAACTAGCTCCGGCATCAGACCGTTATTTACATAATGATTTGCATTTAAGAGTTGTGCCAGAAGATGAACCGATGAATGCTCATTCTCACTTGATGGCAATGATGCTAAATAATAGCGAAGTTATCCCTGTGACAGATGGTAAATTAGGTTTGGGAACTTGGCAATCAGTATTATTCTTTGAGTTAGATGGGGCGCGTAAAAGAACTTTGTGTTTACAAATATCTGGCGAGTAATTAGGAAGTAAATTATTTAAGGTTTGTAGTAAGGAATTTAGTCCTTAAAAGAAGGGCTAGAGCCTCTTACTACAAACATAATTATTAATTCAAACTAAATTCTGCAAATTCGGTTTTTGTAAACAGCATATTCTTGTCTACTGCTGACAAAATTTTATTATTAGCATTCTCAGAATTTAAACAGCGACAAACCAATTGCGCCACATCTGCGCGGTGGATACTCCCACAAATGCGCGTGTCTTCGGTTAAAATAGCATTACCTGTGGCTGGTTCTGATTTAAGTCCACCAGGGCGGATAATGGTGTAGGTGAGTCCGCTAGCTATTAAGTGTTGTTCGGCTTTATCTTTTTCAATTAAAACTGTTTGCAATGCAGCTAAAGCTTGAGGTGATAAAGCACCGACGCTATTACCAGTACCAATAGATGTCACCAAAATAAACTTCTGTACGCCAGCTTTAACTGCAATATCAATGAGATTTTTATTACCTGGGTAATCTGGTTTTTCTGTGTCTGTGGGTAATCCTCCCAAGGTGCTAATAACAGCGTGAATGGGTTCATCTGTTAGCATGGCGCGTTTTACGTCATCCAGATTTAAAGCATCCCCTTGTACAACTTGAATATTCATTGCTTCAAGTTCACTACGAGAAGTTTCTTTTCTCAGAAGTGATTTAACATTTAACTTTTGTGCTGTTAAGTAGTTGGCAATTTCTCTACCAACACCGCGACTAGCTCCTACTAAAAAAATGTTAGATGCTGTTGTCATTTTGATTTTTGCTAACAATTATTTATGATTTATATTTTAATAATTTTAGCAAATAAAGCTTTTTTTATATCATAACTAGCGATGTTCTATATTTTTTTGTCTCGCGCATACCGCTAATGCGGAACCGCTTGCGGTAGGCGGAAAGACGCAAAGTATAAGGTGAATATAATCGATATGTCAAGAAGTCAATTGAGGTTTATTTACTGCTTAAAATTGTTTTTAAACCTTGTACTAATCTTGCCATACCTTCTTGAACTGTATCTTTTTGCAATGCACCATAAGCTACTCGTAAATAGCAACCTTTTTCCATTCCAAAGGTTGTACCTGGAATGACTGCTATTTTATGCTCTTGAATGAGTCGTTTGACTAATTCAAAAGCATCAATTTGGGTATGCACTTTCAGGAAAAAATAAAAAGCACCGTCAGCAGGGGTGATGTTACATAAGCCTTGTAGCTGCTGGAGGTATTCTAAAACTAATTGTCTGACTTGAGCGATCGCACCAATATTTGACTGTAAATACTCTGGTTTGGCTTCCAATGCTCCCAAGGCTGCATATTGAGAAACAACTGGCGGACAAATCAATATTGTATCCTGCACTTTCTTAACAGCAACCAGCAGGTTTTTAGGTATCACCATATAACCAATACGCCAACTTGCAAAACCGTAAGCTTTGGAAAGGCTAAATAAGGAAATTGTATGCTGATTACTGTGAGGAAACGACGCAGGGGAAACGTGTTTTACGCCATCATAGGTAAAGTATTCATAGGCTTCATCGCTAATGTGATAAATTCCGCGATCGCCACAAATTTGATTCACTTGGCGTAACACATTTTCAGGATACACCACACCTGTAGGATTGTTCGGTGAAATTGTCACAACAGCCCGTGTTTTGGGTGTAATAGCTTGTGCGATCGCCTCTGGAATCAGTTGATAATTTGCATCAGTTTCTACTAACACCACACGACAACCAGCCATAGTTATCGCCATTTCATGGTTGAAGTAATAAGGCGTATTTAAAATAATTTCATCACCTGGGGAAGTAATAGCCAAAATAGCATTCATAAACGCCATGTTGCTTCCCGCAGTTACCACAATACAATTTTCTGTATTAATTTCAATGCCATTAAAGGTTGACAATTTATCAGCCAACGCACTCAATAAAGGCGGAATACCTTCAACAGCTTTATATAAATTATTCGCAGGTTCAGCTAAAAATTGCGGTAACAGTTCAATAGCTTCCGATGGCGGATTATAGGACACTACACCCTGTCCTAAAGAAATTGTACCAGGAGAATTTTTAATTAATTCTCCAACCACAGGAATAATCGGCGACTGTACCGCCTCCATACGAGAGATTAATTTAGTCATTAGTTATTAGTTATTAGTTATTAGTCATTAGTTATTAGTCATTAGTCATTAGTCATTAGTTTTTCTCCTCATCTCCCTCATCCCCCTCATCTCCCTCATCTCCCTCCACTTCCTACTTACGCTGACAACGGAGGAGGAAAACGGATATCTGCACTGAAATTATCTACATTCGCAATACGATGAATGGGTAAAACATATTCTAAGTTTTCATGGGGACGGGGTATAATGTGATCGGCTAGCCACTCACCGCCATTGACTCTTTTTATCGCCTCTAATCCCGCTTTAACAGCCACGTTTACCTCACCCACCTCGCCGCGAATTAACACCGTAATTCTTCCTAAATCAGTATTTTCATATCCTACTAACCTAACACGGGCAGCTTTACACATGGCATCACTCACTTCTACTGCTGTGGGAACGCCATAAACTTCAATCATGCCTAGTGCTAGAGTCATATATAATTCAAAGTTCAAAAGAATAGGATTTGCTGTTGATGTTAATACAATCCAAATCCTATCATTTAGGGGAACATTTCAGCAGCAAGTAACTTTTATTTATTGACTTTTTTTGTTTTTATCTGTCTATAGATACTTGCTATATTACGCGCATCGTCAATACCTCTATGGTGTGTACCTTGTAATTCTAGTCCGAGATGTTGTAATGCTTTTGCCATGCCGAATCCTTTAGAAACACCTAAATAGTCGGAAAATTCTTTTTTAATGTTGATATGTTCGGCACTAAAGGGATAAGGAACATGATGAAATTCACAATCTTGAATAAATTGTTTTTTATCGTAATTTCCCCAAGAACAAAATATATGATGAGGAAATAAATCCAGCCAGGATTTAAATAGTGTAATCGCTTCGGGAAATTCTGGTGCTTGCTCTACATCTTCTTGACGAATAGTAGTTAATTCAGTGCAGAAAGCTGTAAGTTGAGGATGTCTTACAGGTTGAATAAATTGTTGAAATTCTGAATCAATTTCCCATGTATTCCTGTTGAGCATCACCGCACCAATTTCAATAATTTCCATTTCCTGACTAGGAATAGTCCCCTGATCACAACAGGTAGCTTCTAAATCAACTATCAAAAAATAATGATTACTTGCTGTTTTCATCTGATGACTAATGACTAATAACTAATGACTAATTACTAAAAGGTTTTAAAAAAGCGAATTGCATAGAGATATCAAGAGCGATCGCCGCAATAGCAAACCACAATATACTTTCACTAGCCAAGACTACAAAGGGTAACACTGTACTGCTACTATTTAAGCCTAACTCTACTTGGGTTAAGCCTCGCACCAAGCCAAAAGCCAGCACACCACCAGATTTTAAATGTGAGTTATCATCTTTGCGGATGATATAGCGGTAGGTGACACCAAATAGGAAACCAGAAAAACCTGCGATCGCTCCACTCAGCCACCAATCCCAATTAAAATCTGTTTGTAGACTTACAAGTATTGTAAAATACTTTGCCAACACTAGGGTATTGAGCAGACTCGTAATTAAGAAAGCCAAACCCAAAGACAAACCCCCAATAATTCCAGCTTTGAGGGATTCTAACCGTTCTGCCATGAGTTGTTGATTGAAAATTTGGTTCATATCTTGAATAATTCAAAACTACCTTGCAGAGACGCGATAAATCACGTCTTAATCAAATGCGGACAAAAATCAGAAAATTGCCCCATACCCAATCCCCAGTACCCAGTCCCCAGTATGATAAATATTAGAGATGTTTTGTAAATAATTCCAAAAGTAAGACTATGGCGATTTTGACATTAGGTTGGGTATCACTCCTCGTTGTGTTCACTTGGTCAATTGCAATGGTAGTATGGGGACGTAACGGACTGTAGAGGAATTGTGGAAAGTCCATTCCTGAGTATTTTGGCTTTATTTGCCTTGGTGCTACTGGTGCTAGTTACTGGTGGCGTGGGTTATTTAACCTTGGCAGACTGGCGCGATCGCCGTCTTCGTGAGAACGAAAAACGTGAACTCCGACGCAGCACCCCCAAGCGGCGATAATTCACGAGTGTCAACACAGCGCAGTTTTTTCAATCATATTTCGTTTGGTAGGGACATGGTGAATCAACACCGTGTCCCTAAATTTTGGCAGTACAAAACAGCTTATGAACTCAGAACAAGTTCGTAGTCATACCAATTCTCTATGAAGTTGCATCAAATAATAATGTAGAGACGTTGCATGCAACGTCTCTACAGTAGTTTGTAGAGTGGGCATTGCTTGGAAGTTGCTCAAAGCTTTAGTTTTACGTTTAGCAATGCCCACCTTAAGCTTCTGGAGAATGGTGCAAGATATGACACTAAAAACCGGCACTGCTAAAAGTGTAGCTTCCCCTATGCTCTTGGAGCTTCCCGGCTTCTAATTCCGTAGTAACCATTAACTTGTCGTTGATAAACACAACCGAGGTTTATCTTTATTCTATCTTGAGATAGATGAATATTACGAAAGGTTATCTTTACTACGCCATGAGACAGATGAATGTTAAAAACAGTTATCTTTACTCTGCTAAAGGGAATCCTGATATAGAAACTACTGAATTTTGGAATTGTCACGTAAAGTGAGTAAGTTTTCCATGATACAAATCCCACTACTAAAATTACAGCAAGGGGAATATAAGTCTGAGATGAAAACAGTATTGTCTAGAGTAATCACTCGGATTCGTGAGTCTTTGGACACAGATACCATATTTAAATTTACGGTACAGGAAGTGCGCCAGATTCTGAAAGCTGACAGGGTAGTGGTGTTTCGTTTTGCTCCTGAGTTGGGATGCAAAGGAAAATTTATTTATGAAGATGTGGCAGATGGATGTAGTTCTTTACTCACAGTTCAACTTGGGGAGCATTCTTTTTCTGAAGATTTTACTCGATTTGATCAGCAAGGTCTTATTAAAGCATTAACTGATATTTCTGACAAAAGAATTAGTAATTGTCACGTTCAGATGCTAGAGAAATATCAAGTACGTGCCAATATCGCTGTTCCCTTGATCAAAGGTAAAGATGTCTGGGGATTATTCTGTGTACATCAATGTAGTAGTTATCGACAATGGGACACATCAGAAATTGAGTTTGTGCAACTCATTGCTGAATATTTAGGAATTGCTTTGCAGCAATCAGATTACATAGAACAAGTCAAAGCACAATCAACACAACTAGCACAAGTCAAAGCCAAAGCCAAAGCGGTAGAGTGGCAAAAAACCATAGCGATCGCTATTGAAAAAATCCGTCAGTCTCTTGATTTAGAAACTATTTTCCGCACCTCCACCGCAGAAATCAGAAAGCTGATCAATACTGATCGCGTCGCTATCTATCGCTTCAATCCTGATTGGAGTGGGGAATTTGTGTATGAATCTGTAGGTGAGGGTTGGATTTCCCTGATTGATGAACAATTCAGACGACCGGAATTACAAGACAACATCAGCGAATGTAGTGCCAAAGATTTAGCTAAAACCCCAGTCATAGATACTTATTTACAAGATACCCAAGGTGGTCGCTTCACTAAAGGTGAAGTTTACCGTGTTTGTCATGATATTTACAATGCAGGTTTTAGCGACTGCTACCTGAAAGTATTAGAAGCTTATCAGGCAAAAGCTTATGTAATTATTGCCATTTATCACGGTCAAAAGCTTTGGGGTTTGCTGGCAGCTTACCAGAATACTGGAATGCGCGATTGGCAAGAAGATGAGGTTTATTTGCTGACTCAAGTCGGTACTCAGTTGGGAGTAGCGATTCAGCAAGCAGAATTACTCGCACAAACTCAGCGTCAAAAGGAAGAAATTGCCCAAACACTCAAAGAGTTAAAGGAAACACAAAGCCAATTAATTCATAGTGAAAAGATGGCTAGCTTGGGTCAATTAGTCGCTGGTATAGCACACGAAATTAATAATCCGATTAGTTTCATTTACGGTAATATACCCTACGTTAATGAACACACAGAAGATTTATTTAAATTGCTGGAGATATACCAAAAAAACTATCCCCATCCAACCGCTACAGTTCAAGAGCAAATATCAGAATTCGATTTAGATTTTATTGCTGATGATTTACCCAAAATTCTGGCATCCATGAAGATGGGTGCAGGGCGCATCTCTCAGTTAGTCTTGTCATTACGTACTTTTGCCCGACTGGATGAAGCTGATATGAAACCTGTTGACCTGCATGAAGGTTTAGACAGTACCTTATTAATCTTACAACATCGGCTACAATCCCAGCCTAATTATCCGGTAATTGAAGTTATTAAAGAATATGGTAATTTGCCTGAAGTTATATGCTATGCAGCCCAGATGAATCAGGTCTTTATGAATATTCTCAATAATGCTATTGATGCTCTAGAACATAAAATATTTCGGAGTAAAATCATTTTCACCCCTCAAATTAAGATTTCTACAAAACTTATAGAACAGCATACTATTAACATTAGTATTGCTGACAATGGTTGTGGCATTTCTGAAGATGTGCGATCGCACATTTTTGAACCTTTCTTTACTACCAAAGAACCAGGAAAAGGTACGGGTTTGGGATTATCTGTTAGCTATCAAATTGTTGTCAAAGAACATGGTGGCAAAATTAAGTGTATTTCTGAAAATGGCAAGGGTTGTGAGATGTGCATAGAAATTCCGTTACAGCCTTTAACGGCATGTAGCTGAGTTATATCATGTCCGGCTAATTACTTATGATAAGTTTTCGATGCTGAACTTTTCCCTTTTCTCTTTTCTCTTTTCTTGTTCCCTGTTCCCTGTTCCCCACCCCAACAGATATGATAACTATTCAAACGGACATGATATTACATAAAAGCAGGTGAACGCTTTAGCTAAAAATGATCAAGCATTGTATGCCGCTAACTTAGATGGGCGCAACTGTATTAAGTCCGCCCAAACTAGCGACTTGCATGATTAGCTGACAACACAACTAGAGTTAATTTTGAGGTAAAATTCTGTCTCCTGTTTTGGGATCAAAGATAAACAACTGATTTAAATCTAGTTTTAAAGATAGGCGATCGCCTGGATGCGGACGCACATCACCACCCACCTGAATATTCAAAAGTGTCATCGCGCCAGGTAAACCCACACGAATTAAAGTTTCTCTTCCCAAAGGTTCTACTACCTTGACATCAACTAATAAAACTCCTGGTTGTGGATTGTTAACTTCTGAATCATTGTTAATAGCAATATGTTCGGGACGAATACCCAAATCAATACTTTGACCTAGAGGTAGTTGTAAATTTTCTCTGAGAAATGCGGGAATTTCTATTAACTGACCACCCACATCAAAACCATCATTTTTATAGATTGCGGGTAAAATATTCATGGGTGGACTACCTAAAAAAGTAGCCACCATTTGATTCGCAGGACGAGCATAAATACTTTGGGGGTCGCCAATTTGTTGAATTCTTCCCCGATTGAGTACCACAATCTTATCGGCTAAAGTCATAGCTTCGACTTGATCATGGGTGACATAAATAGTTGTCACGCCTAATTCTTGATGTAATTGTTTTAATTCGGCTCTAGTATCATCTCGCAATTGAGCATCTAAATTAGACAAAGGTTCATCTAATAAAAATACTTGAGGTTCGCGGGCGATCGCTCGTCCTAATGCTACCCGTTGTTGTTGACCACCAGACAGCTGTTTAGGTTTACGATCAAGTAAGTGTTCCAAAGACAGCGATCGCGCCACATTTACGACTCGTTCTTGAATAATTTTCGCGTCAACCCGCCGCATTTTTAACCCAAAGGCGATATTTTCCGCCACCGTCATGTGCGGATACAGCGCGTAATTTTGGAACACCATCGCCACATCACGCTGTCTAGCTGGGACACTATTGACCAACTGATCACCAATATAAAGTTTGCCAGAACTGGCAGTTTCTAAACCAGCAATTGTCCGTAAAATTGTAGACTTACCACAACCGGAAGGGCCTACTAAAACCCAAAACTCACCATCAGGAATTTCAAAAGAAATATCCTCAATAGCGGTGACATTGTTAAATCTACGCTTGATATCTTCTAAAAGAACTCTGGCCATGATTTAATTTGAGATTTAGTTATTAGTTATTAGTCATTAGTCATTAGTCATTAGTCATTATCCCTCATCTCCCTTCCCAGTACCCAGAACCCACTCCCTAGAACCCACTCCCCCCTTCACTTAGACCAAGCAGGATGAGCAAATAAAGAAGCAATAACACGCACACCCCGCAATTGATTTGAGAGAGGTAAATGACCTTTAGGCGCAGTCAAATCCCAAGTAAAGCCATTGGGATATCTTGTCCAGTTGTTACCATTTTTCCAGCCAATTTTCGTCCAGAGATTGTCCCAATTTTTACCCAAACTTAACCAAAGTTCTCGCTGGACTGAAAAACCAAATTTCCCTTCAGAGTGAACTAACCACAAATTATTAATCGTATGTAAATCTACGGTGGGGAAATTGTCTACCTCAGTAAAATACAACCATTTTCTTTTGACTGCTGTCGGGCCTGCCAACTCGCACATTTTTTCAATTGTCACGCGATCGGCTGCTTGGAAATCTTGAGCAGCTAGTAATTGTTGCAAAGGTTTATAATTAATCCCTGCGTCTGATTTTAGAGGTACAATGCCTTCAGAAAAATGAGTTTGCAGAAACTCTTGGGCTTGAGGTGCATCAGAGTTGTAGATAACTTGGTAGGCTTTGCCATCAACCCAAGTCGCTGGGGTGTCTCGACGTTGCAATAAAAATTCCATCAACACATCTAATCCCTGATTACCCAAATCAGCTAATTGTGGGATGATTTGTGTTTGAACTTGCATAGACCCAGCGATTAACTTTTCTCGGAGGGAGTCGATGTCCTTAGCATTGCCTGATAGAATCATTGGGTCTGTCATGCCATTACTCGTGTTAGCGGTCAGTGAAGAAGCAGTTGGCTATCTGGCTCAATCTAAGATTAAGCAATGATAGCGAAAAGTAGTTTACTATTTTTGATCGTACAAAATTGCGGCAGTTTCACTGAATCCTATACTGAAATCCCCAAATGCTGTACAAGGGGAATAGGGGGAAAATCTGCACATTCAGAGGTTAGAGGCGTTTAGGCGAGGAAGGTGCAGGGGAGATGAGGGAGATGAGGGAGATGAGGGGGATGAAGGAGATGAGGGGGATGAGGGGGAAATTATTTCCTAGTACCCAGTCCCCAGTACCCAGTACCCAGTCCCCAGTCCCCAATCCCCAATATCTACAGTAAAATTTGCCAGCCTGGAAAAACAGCATCTTGTAACTGGTTGCGTATCTTTGTGGAGTTTGTAAAGTATGTACGAAAAGATTAACCCCCCTACGACTGGAGAAAAAATTACTTTCAAAAATGGTGAGCCTGTTGTACCAGACAATCCCATTATCCCGTTTATTCGGGGCGATGGAACGGGTATTGATATTTGGCCGGCTACGCAAAAAGTTCTAGATGCGGCGGTAGCAAAAGCATATCAGGGTAAGCGTCAAATTAGCTGGTTTAAGGTTTACGCTGGTGATGAAGCTTGTGATTTATACGGTACTTATCAGTATTTGCCGCAGGATACGTTGACAGCTATTAAAGAGTATGGTGTCGCTATTAAAGGGCCTTTGACTACTCCTGTGGGTGGTGGTATTCGCTCTTTAAACGTGGCATTACGCCAAATTTTTGACTTATACGCCTGTGTGCGTCCGTGTCGTTACTATGCTGGTACACCATCACCTCACAAAAATCCCGAAAAGCTAGATGTGATTGTCTATCGGGAAAATACAGAGGATATTTATTTGGGGATTGAGTGGAAGCAAGGCAGTGAAATAGGCGATCGCCTAATTTCCATCCTCAACAAAGAACTCATCCCCGCTACCCCAGAACACGGTAAAAAGCAAATTCCTCTGGATGCGGGTATCGGGATTAAACCCATCAGCAAAACAGGTTCTCAGCGTTTAATCAGACGCGCCATCAAACACGCCCTGCAATTACCCAAACACAAGCAACAAGTAACTCTGGTGCATAAGGGTAACATCATGAAGTACACTGAAGGTGCTTTCCGTGATTGGGGTTATGAATTAGCAACTACGGAATTTCGTCAAGAGTGCGTTACAGAAAGAGAATCTTGGATTTTAAGCAACAAAGAGAAAAATCCTCATATTTCTCTGGAAGAAAACGCCCGGTTGATTGATCCTGGTTTTGATGCTTTGACTCAAGAGAAGAAAGCTCAAATTGTCAAGGAAGTTGAAACAGTTCTTAATGCAATTTGGGAAACTCACGGTAACGGCAAGTGGAAAGATAAAATCATGGTCAATGACCGGATTGCTGATAGTATCTTTCAACAAATCCAAACCAGACCAGATGAGTATTCAATTCTGGCGACAATGAACTTAAACGGCGATTACTTGTCTGATGCGGCTGCTGCGATTGTTGGCGGCTTAGGGATGGGGCCAGGGGCAAATATTGGCGATTCCTGCGCCGTTTTTGAAGCTACCCACGGCACAGCACCCAAACACGCCGGCTTAGACAAGATTAACCCTGGTTCAGTGATTTTGTCTGGTGTGATGATGTTAGAGTTTATGGGTTGGCAAGAAGCGGCTGACTTGATTAAGAAAGGTTTAGGGGATGCGATCGCTAACGGTCAAGTTACCTATGATTTAGCTAGATTGCTAGAACCACCCGTTGAACCCCTCAAATGCTCTGAATTTGCCGACGCAATTATCAAACATTTCGGTTAATTTTAGTTAACCAGTTCCCCGACTTCTTTGAAAAGTCGGGGAGCTAAAATTTTCATCCCCAGTTTTCACCCCCAGGTAATTGCGTCAATGTTTCTACAACCATCCTGGGTAATTCTTTTGGTGAATAAGTATAAGTGAGGAGCAAAAATTTTACAGCATTCTGCATTAGTTCGTTTCTATTGATTAAATCAGCTAGTTGAAATTGGCTATATGCACCGTTCATTACTTCTAGACTAGCATCAGCGATCGCATCTTCAATTACTTCTTCCTCAATCAGATTCTCCCATTCATCTTGATTGACATAATAAGATTTTTTATTATCTTTAATATTGATTTTTTGAATTTCTCTCACTGAATTACGAATAGAAGCAGCCCAAGAATTTGTTAGACGCTTTTCTATTTGATTTTTGATTAAATGAATCAATAAAATTTTCAAAAAAGATTGAATTTGTCTGAGATTGGCTTGTTTACTCATCCCTTCCAATTCATCAACAATTGCCAAAGCATCCTCATAACGTCCTTGTAAAATACTATTTCTGAGGTCGATTAATTCCTGTGTCATTTTACTTAACCTCTAGGATGATTTTTAGATTGATGATAACGTATTTATAGATAAGGGCTAAGAGATTGTTTTAAAAGTATTATTGCTAACATTAACATCTGAAAAACCTAACCCCGTGAATCTCC
Organism: Anabaena sp. 4-3; assembly: GCF_001597745.1. GTDB lineage: Bacteria > Cyanobacteriota > Cyanobacteriia > Cyanobacteriales > Nostocaceae > Trichormus. The sequence continues at coordinate 77,688 of NZ_LUHJ01000065.1, forward strand.
CCTACAAATGTCGAGACTTGGATGCAAAGTCTCGACATTTGTAGGGGAGAGGCTTTAGTATTGATGCCTACGCCTACGGGAAGTGCTAAAGTAATTAAACTGGAGTCCTGGTTTTAATTTTATCAATCATACCTTATGTACCCAAAAACAAAATGTGTGCCATAATTAACATAAAATGGGGGCATAACTGCCAGTATACAGAGAGGCTTTTGGTATGAGAGGCAAGATTATAGACAACCGTTACCTCATTATTAACAAGCTCGGACAAGGTGGGTTTGGGACTACATTTTTAGCGAAAGACACCAAACGACCAGGAAACCCGATTTGTGTTGTCAAGAAGTTTACACCACCCAGTAAAGACCCAATAACTTTGAAAAAACTTAAAGAGTTTTTTGACCAAGAAGCAGTAATGCTAGAAACTTTGGGAAAGCATCAACACATTCCCCAACTTTTAGCCCACATAGCCGAAAATCAGGAATTTTATATAGTTCAGGAACATATAGAAGGTCATGATTTGAGCGATGAATTACCATCAGGTAAACAAATGAGTGAATCTGATGTGATTAAACTTCTCATAGAAATTTTAGAAGTATTAGAATTTGTACATAAACATCAAGTTATTCATCGAGATATTAAACCTAGCAATATTCGTCGTCATAAGTCAGATAATAAAATTGTTCTGATTGATTTCGGTGCAGTTAAACAAATTAGCACACAGATAGTTAATAGTCAGGGACAAATTACTTCTACTTTAATTATTGGTACTCCTGGCTATATGCCACTTGAACAACAAAGAGGTAAACCGCAACTCAGCAGTGATGTTTATGCAGTGGGGATGGTTGCTATTCAAGCACTAACAGGTGTACTGCCTCACGAATTAGAAGAAGATGCAAAAACAGGAGAAATAATTTGGCGTAGATACGTAAATGTCAGTCCAAAACTGGCAAAAATTTTAGATAAAATGGTGAGTTATAACTTTCATCAGCGTTACCCTACAGCCAAGGAAGCTTTACAAGCCGTTAAAAGCTTATCACCAAAGCCTATAAACTGGAAGTTACTGCTAGGCTTAGGAATGGCTGTATTTATCAGCTTAATCAGCTTCTTGATTCCCAAAGACGATTTCAATTTATATGAAAATTCTCAATATGGAATCAAGATAAAATATCCAAAAACCTGGGATAGACAAGATTTAGAAAACCCAATTACTGGCGAATTGGTTACTTTTATATCTCCTAAACAACGTGATGTAGATAAGTTTCAAGAAAACGTGACAATTACTGTTGATAAGTTTTCTGGTACATTAGATGAGTTGCAAGCATCCAATATTAAAGAAATTAACAATACTTTGGCAGGAGGTAAGATTCTTACTCAAAGTAAAACAACACTGGCAAATAAAGAAGCTAGACAATTAATCTTCACTGGTAAAAGTGGCAAGGATAGTTTAAAGAATATGCAGGTTATGACTTTCAAAGGTGACAAAACTTATATAATTACTTATACAGCGAAAATAGATGATTATGATGAGTTTGTAAAAACAGCAGAGAAGATGATTAAATCTTTAGAAATTAATTAGCCAAAATTTATTTGTATATTTGTATTGGACTGTCTAGACTAAAATAGTGCATTAAATTGGAAAAAATTAAACGCAGATGAACGCCGATAAACGCGGATAAAATCGATCTCAATCATAAATCCTGTTCATACTTTCATTTTATAAATACTGATTTAGACATTCTCATTCTTTGGGTCTTTGTGCCAGATAATTATTAATTAGTTAAATTTTACCGTTGTTGTAATTCCTTAATTTTAGCTTGGGCATTTCTTAAAAATTTTTCATTGCCACCCTGTTGCTGATAAAGTTTCACAGCTTGCTGTAAGTCAGATATTGCTTGAAATTTATTTCCTAAAGAAGCATAAGCAATTCCTCTATTGTGATAAGCATTGGCATAGTTAGGATTAATCTTGAGAGCTTGGTTGTAATCAGCTATTGCCCCCCGCTTATCTCCTAATTCAGAACGGGCAAGTCCCCGGATGATGTAGGCTAAGTAAAAGTTAGGATGAATCTTGAGAACTTGGTTGTAATCAGCTATTGCCCCCTGCTTATCTCCTAATTCATAACGGACAAATCCCCGCCCGATGTAGGCTAAGTCTAAGTTAGGATTAATCTTAAGAGCTTGGTTGAAATCAGCGATCGCCCCCTGCTTATCTCCTAAATCAGAACGGGCATATCCCCGGTTGATGTAGGCTCCAGCATAGTTAGGATTAATCTTGAGAGCTTGGTTGTAATCAGATATTGCCCCCTGGTTATCTCCTAATTGAGAACGTGCATTTCCCCGGTGGTTGTAGGCTAAGGCAAAGTTAGGATTAATCTTAAGAGCTTGGTTGAAATCAGCGATTGCCCCCTGGTTATCTCCTAATTGAGAACGGGCAACTCCCCGGTTGATGTAGGGTTGAACATAGTTAGGATTAATCTTGAGAGCTTGGTTGTAATCAGCGATCGCCCCCTGCTTATCTCCTAAAGTATAGTAGGTGGAACCCCGATACAAAAACGCCTCGGTATTATTAGGATTAAGGCGAATAACTTCGTTATAAGCAACTATCGCACCTTTATAATCTCCTTTGCCAAACTTATCCGCAGCCAAAGCCAAATAATCATCCGCCTTTAATCCTGTCTTCTTCGGTGCATCAGGCAACCGCACACCCACATCCATACCATTCCTTGCCGACAACCTAATAAAAGTATTAATAGGAATACCTGCATTTCTACCTGATTTTACAATAGCAATTGCAGGATTTATCTTATCAAGAGCAACATCACTTGATTCTTCTCCTTGACCATGAATACCTATCACTTCTCCCTGATCATTCAATACTGCTCCCCCACTCATGCCTATAAGTGTAGGATTGTCATAAATTAAATTATAGCCATTATCAATAGATGCTTGAGTAGCATTGGCAATTACTTGTCCATTACGGCAATCATAAACAGATACTTTCACCCCTGCTGTCTTGTGAGGAAAACCAGCCACATAAACATTTGTTCTTCTGATTAACTTATCTGAATTACCAAATTTAGCCACTTGATAATCTTTGTTGCTAGTAAACTGCAAAATGGCTAAATCTATCTTATTATCTAACCTTTTCACAGTCTGATAATTGAGTTGATAGCGTTGATTATCTGGTGTGACAATTTCATATTTAAAATTTGGTTTATTCACAACATGATAAGCGGTGAGAACAGTATAAATATTTCCTTGTCGCTTAATAATTACCCCAGAACCAGGTGCTTTACTGTCAATTAATACCGTGATTTTCTCGGCTATCTCATCTACTTGTTTATTACTACAGATTGCCGTGGCGACTTGCGGCTGTACAAAAGCTATTGATAAACCTATGATTGCGGCTGGAAGTGTATATTTATAGTTCATTAATTTAGCCTCCAATCTCCAGTAGAGACATTTCATGAAACGTCTCTACATTAGACATCTTAGACTTCTGAAATTTTCCGATCATTTGCATCACCTGATCTATTGGTACAGCCCAACTCAAACTAATAATTTGCTGATGTAAATTTTCCTGTGCTTGCGAACCATCAACAAATACAGAGGGAACATCCCATACAGGATAAGCGTGCATTCCGTTCACACCAACAACTTCACCCCTTTTATTCAACAAAGCCCCTCCACTCATCCCTTTTTCTAGACGGTTGGTATATCCGACTTGATAGCCTTCCTCTAAAGGTTTTTCTAATACTAGAGATACTTTACCTCTAGTCAACAAAAATTTAATTTCCTGCGGTTTTTCCTCCACAGTAAACCCAGCAACAAATACTTCCTCCCCCACTTTTGGCGAAGCACCCAACGCCGCTACAGAATAGGCTTTTTTAAGACTGGTAAATTGCAGTATTGCCAAATCATAACCGTGAAAATTCACATTCTTTTGTATGTCTGCTTGATAAATGTGACCATCTGGTGTTTGAATGTGATAGGGCGGATTATCTGCTCTCAGAACGTGGGCATTAGTTAATACTGTATAAACTGAATTTTGCGTATTTAATAATATTCCTGAACCCAAGAATTCTGTTGATAATATCTTCACAGTAATTGCGGATGCTTTTTCCTGCAACTGTTCTATTGAGAATTGAGTAGGCGGTGGTGTAATGCTAGTTTTTTCAGCATAAATGCGGCTAGTTTCTGCGGAGGCTGATAGCAAAAGTGACACACCACCAATACAGGCGACAAGTTTTAATATGCGCCAAACCATTTTAATTTAATCTGATTCAACTGTGGCATTATTTATGTAATCCTCGAAGTTAATATTAATTGTGTCGCTAGCACTTTCATGAAGTGTATTACCAGCAGCTAAACCCCGACGGTCTAAGAGTCTACGTAGTGTAGCATTGGGATTAATGCCACGTTTGAGAGTAAATAACAAATTGTCATCTGTACAGCGTGAATTTTGGCTAGTACCAGCACAAACTACAGGTTCACCTCTCAGCATCCCGGTAGTAATATTTTTCAGTGTACCTTTGTCGTTACTTCTTTGAAATCTCTTAGATACTTCTACGCAGCGACGTTGAGCAGTCCAAGGTGGTGGAAAGTAAGCGTTAGAAGTCCAACGAATTATTGTGACTTTTCTACCATCTTGAGTGCGGGCAAAGGTGACTGGTACACCTTGACTTTTACTACAGTAAAAGGTTGCACCTCTAGCGTAGCTTGGTTGGTTGGTTGTTGCAATTGTGGCTAATACTGTCAGGGAAGCTAGGGTGACGGTTTGTGTCAAAGCTCTAGACACTTGACTAAATAACGGTTGTTTCATGAATCAAGTAATTTTGGAATATTAATTTAATACTCTTCCCTTATTAAATTATACATATACAAGCATTTATGTAATTCGTATATATACTTAGACAAGATTAACCCAGGTTTGGTGATTTTGTTTTGTATGATCATGTTGGAGTATCTGGGTTAGCAAGAAGCGACTGACTTGATTAACAAAGGTTGAGGGGATGCGATATTGTTAATGGATATCCTGCACCATTCTCAATCACCGTAGGGTGGGCAATTCCAATTAATTTAATTTACTCTTATGGGCGGTTGTTCGCCGTCATTGATACTATCTATCTATCGCCATTACTAACCAGGCTCTTTGTATGGTTATCAGTCCTTTGACATTAAAATTAGACACCGTTCACCTCACCGATGAACAGTTCTATCAGTTATGTCAAAATAACCGGGAGTTTCAATTTGAACGCACATCTACCGGAGAATTAATTATTATGCCACCTGTGGGTGGAGAAAGTGGCAATCGAGAAGCAGATTTAATTATTGATTTAGGAATTTGGAATCGTCAAACTCGACTCGGTTATACTTTTAGTTCTTCTACTATATTTAAATTACCAAATGGTGCTGACCGTTCTCCTGATGCAGCTTGGATTAAAAAAGAACGTTGGGAAGCTTTAACTCCTGAACAAAAATGTAAATTTCCCCCTATTGCGCCGGATTTTATCATTGAATTAAGGTCAGCAACAGATGATTTAGAAACTCTGCGTCAGAAAATGCAAGAATATCTGGATGCGGGGGTAAAATTGGGATGGTTGATAAATCCTCAACAGCAGCAAGTTGAAGTTTATCGTTTAGGACAAGATGTGGAATTGCGAAATTTGCCTACAGCGTTATCGGGTGAAGATGTATTACCAGGATTTGGTTTGAGTATACCTTTGTATTGAGGTTGGAAAGAGTTGATTTTTAAACGCGGAGGAACGCGGAGGTAAACGCGGAGGAGCGCGGAGTTTGTTTGAGAGTGATGTATTAGAGGGGTTTTTGGGTGGGTGTTCCTACAGTGCGGGGAAATTTAGCTGGTGTGGTGGCAATTTTTCGCAGGTGAAGACAGTGGCGAATGCTATGGGTGAGGGGTGTGGAGAAGTTTTCAATTGCTTCTATTTCTCCACCTAGTTGTATGACTGCATTTTGCAAGGTTTGAGTTTCTTCTTCTGTCCATGTACCACGATAAATTATTGCTAAACCACCTTGTTTGAGTAATGGTAGTGTGTATTCGGCGCAAACTGACGCATTACTAACTGCGCGAATTAATGCTATATCATATTGTTGACGGTGCTGGGTTTGTTGTCCGATTTCTTCGGCTCTACTAACTAGGGTTTTGGCGTTAGTTAGGGCAAGTTTATCTAATATTGTGTCGATAAAGTTAATCTTTTTGCGGGTGGAATCTACTAGGGTAATTGTAGAGTTAGGTGCAACTATGGCAATGGGTACACCAGGAAAACCTGCACCTGTACCAATATCAATTACAGATGCACCTTCTTCAAGTGATGAAATAAGTTTTTGCTGTGGTGCAATTCCCCGCAATGAATCCCATAGATGTTTTTCCCAAAATTCTTGAGGTTCAGTGATACGAGTTAAGTTTAACTGGCGATTTCCTTCTAAAATTAATTCATAAAGCTGTTGAAATTTCGCTTGCTGTTCTTCGGTAGGTTGCCAATTAAGAGTTTCTTGCCAAATTTCTGCCATTCCTGGCAATGTGTTAGTCATTATATCAATTCAAAATTCAAAATTCAAAATTCAAAATTAAAGAATTGTGGGGTAAAAATCTCCTCTACCCCCCAGTCCCCAGTCCCCAGTCCCCAGTCCCCAGTCCCTTATCTCATACCGCAGCTTGGGGTTCTTTGACTTTCGCTTCTAATACTGCGGGTTCTACTGACTCTAGTTCACCGTGGTTCAGTGTCCAACAACGGTCGGCGATCGCCAGCATATCCCCGGCATCATGTGTTACTACTAATAGTGTCCAGTCTTGTTTGAGTTTGGCTAATAAATTTACCAATTGCCGTCGCATTGACCAGTCTAACCCGGCTGTCGGTTCATCTAACAATAATAAGTTGGGTTGGCGTATCAGTTGCACCGCTAAGGCTAAACGTCGTTGCTGCCCTCCACTTAAAGCATGAGGTGCCGCAGACAATGATAAATGCTCTAATCCTACCTCGCTTAATGCTTGTCTGACACGCTCAGTTCCTAGTTCGGGATGTCCTAAACGCAGTTCTTCTAAAATCGTACCACCGCAAAAGTGTCTTTCTGGAAACTGAAATACTAAGCCAGCTAATTGTTGCAACTGTTCTGATATAAGTTCTTGTTCTCGCCAAAAAACCGCGCCTGATGTGGGTTCAGCTAGTCCAGATAATATCTCTAGTAAGGTACTTTTACCAGAACCACTAGGGCCGATAATCAATCCTAGCTGTTGGGGTGGTAATTCCAAGTTCACAGATTTGAGAATCGCTGTTGGGCAAGCTGTGGGATGATAAGTTAAATTTCTGAGATAGAGCATTTGTTAAGATTACCAAAAATTTGGCGCAGAACTCACTAATTAAGATTAACTACAACTAGAACCACTGGAAAATTCGGCAAGGGTTCATAGAACATTATTCATGAAATTCCCATTTCAGCAGTCAGAATCATCTTTCTTTTATTATTGTGGCAAATTTACTTATGATTAATCGCTACAAATCATCAGGGAACTTGTAAAACTGACTCAAGTCTAATTGATTTGTGTATTGTAAACGCACAATACGCATTTTTTAGTGGCTTCTCTAGCATATTTTAAGTAGTAGATAAAACAATTTCAACCGCAATTTTTCTGAGGCTGGTAATGACTAAAAAGTTTTTTGATTCTCCAAGGCGGAGACTTCCCCAACTAACAAGGCTAGCGCAAATGACTGTAGGCGTGGCGATCGCTCTCAATTTAGGAGTAAATCCCACTCTCGCCGGTGATCCCTTCCGCACTAATGCACCTCGTAAAATTGGCGACAATACAGAAGCAGCTTTTAAAGCAGTTTTTTACAATGGCGATTATCTAGCCGCACAGCGTTATCTCCAACAAGCAGCCTCAACCGAATCAGATGAACCTTTAGTTTATGCGATGAAGGCTTCTCTAGCTTACATTAATGGAGATTTGGCAGGTCTAGATAATTACAGCCGCAAAACTCTAGCAACTGGACAGAAATTATTGACTAATGACAACTTACGTGGTAGTATATACACTGCCGTAGGTCATTTTTTAGAAGGTGCAGTTGATCTCACCCGTGAAGGAACAATCAAAGGCGCACCCAAAGCGTTGAGTCGGCTAAGACAAGTTTATCAATATTTAGAGCAAGCAGAAGCGATTTCACCTCAAGACCCTGAATTGAATTTAATCAAGGGTTACATGGATTTGATGCTGGCGGTGAGTTTACCCTTTGCGAGTCCAGATGAAGCTATTGCACGGTTAGAAAACAATGCTGCACCTGAGTATTTAGCAGTGCGGGGAATTGCGATCGCCTATCGAGATTTGAAACAATACTCTCAAGCTTTACGTTACGCTAACCGTGCCTTAAAAGTTGCACCAGGCAACCCAGAGTTGTATTATTTAAAAGCGCAAATACTCAAAGAACAGGGTAAACAAGCTAAAAGTCAGCAATTAATCCAAGATGCGATCGCTAACTTTGACAAAGCCTTAACCAAAAAATCTCAACTCCCCAAAGAGTTGGTTAAACAAATTGAACGCGAACGCAAGAGTGCTGTTAATAGTTTAAACCTATCAAGTAGATGAAGGCAAGCAGGGGGATGAGGGAGATGAGGAAGATGAGGGGGATGAGGGGGTGCAGGAGAGAAAAGCTAATAACTAATGACTAATAACTAATGACTAATGACTAATGACTAATATGCACATTCAATTTCGTGAATTTAATCCGTTTGATGTTTGGATTTGGGTGAAGTTTAGTACAATCCCTTCGGAACATGAAAGAAAATATGTAGAAGAGGTGTTTAATTCTTGGTTTTACTTAGGTAAATTAGGTGGATTTAACGCCGAAAATCTGCAAGTTCAGGAAACTGGACTCGATTTAAGTTATATGGATTATGACGCTCAAGGCTATGATAAAAGCTTACTGGCACTCATGCACAACATGGGTGAATTTGAGTATGATGGACAATGGGCGCGTTGTTGGTTTGACTTAGGAACAAGTGATGCGATCGCTTTAGATATTTTAATCAATGCTCTCACCCAACTCAGTCAAGAATACGTCACCATTGAACAATTGTATATTGGCGGCGAAAATGAAGATTGGCCAGTCGTAGATAGTGACACCCGCGCTTACTCCATTTACGATAATTAATCACATAAATGAGTAAAGAAAGTATGATCAGGGTGATAGCATTGGGACTAATTCAGCATGAACAAAGAATTTTTGTATCTCAAGGTTATGACCCTGTAAAACAATCAACATTTTACCGTGCTTTGGGTGGTGGTGTTGACTTTGGCGAAACTAGCTTACAAGCTTTAAAAAGAGAATTTCAAGAAGAAATTCAAGCCGAGTTAACTAATATTCGCTACTTAGGTTGTATAGAAAATATATTTATATACAATGGTAGACAAGGACATGAAATAATTCAACTTTATCAATGCGATTTCGCTGATGCTAAATTTTATCAGTTAGAAAGTTTAGTATTTTCTGAGTCTGAACATCATCAGCATACAGCACTGTGGATAGATATTGCTCGGTTTAAATCTGGTGAACTCACATTAGTACCAGGAGAATTTTTTAATTATTTGTGATATCTAGTTATATAGTGATTGGTAAAGGCGTGAATTAAACGTAGCATTCCCAATTAATAAAAAGTTCGTAGTAAGGACTTTAGTCCTTATTTTCTTAGCAAGTTTCGTAGTTAAGCACTTCCAGATAAAAAATCTCCAAAATGTAGGGTGCGTCAGTACGATAAACCCTGGCTATACCAAGAAAATCTTCATCCTGACGCACCCTACTAACTAACTTTAGTCCTTATTTTCTTAACACTAAACTACTCATATCTATATTTTTTCGATTTAATCACTTCAATCACATCATCATGACGTTGACCTTCGATAATGTCACTTAAATGAATTTTACCTTCAATATATTGTAAATGAATCCGCCAGCCAGATAACTTATCAATATCAGCACGGTATATTGCTTGTTTAATTCCCTTCACTTTACGCAGTCTTGTCTTGGGAAAATTTCTAGTTCTATGACATTCATTATCTTCTAATTCAGCCAAAGCTTCTAGAAAATCTATTTTGAGATTATCTGGTAAAATCTCCATAGCTTCGTGGATAACACCATGCTCATCTAAGAGGGGTTTAATCCGTGACATTAACTAGAAATTACCTCAATTTCTCGGCATTTAACGCTAAAGTCTTGGTAGAGAGACTCGGCAACTGAACTATATGCTTTGCAAGCATCTTCAGTGTTGACAACCCTGAATAATGTTATTACTGTTGTATCAAAAATTGGGTCATCGTCAATAGTTACTATTAATCTGATATCTTTATTGATAATTAAGGCATAAAGAGAAGAATCAAAATCATCACTCAGCTTAATTTCTTTCAGTTTAAAAGCTTGATTTTCTAAAATACTGCGGTTTTTTGATAGTAACTCAACATAACGGTTGAGTTTTTTAATAATTTTAAATTTATCTTTATTGCTAAATTTATCTAAATCTTGTTCAAATTCCTTCGTAGATTCAATAAGTATTTCCATTTAGATGCTTCCATCAGCGAAATCTAAAATCCACTTACAATTTAACTCATAAATATAAATAATAGAAGTATTTTAAGTTGAGTTATTCCCAGTTAAATTTTAACAGCGATCGCCTTGATAAATCAGTTAAAATATCGTTGTATTTAGTATAGGTTAGCCTTTACAGTTTTTAGTGCAATTACAGGCGGTACGCTGGTTTGGCTGGTGAGACAGCCTCCTGTAGAACGTTAAATTTATCAATGGGTATCATGTATTGCCTATGAGATAAATCAGGTGCGTTACTGCGTTAACACACCCTACGCAAGAATACTAAAATTATCACAAGCAATGTCTGGAGACAATCAGGACAGCTTCTAAGCATTTGGTATGTTTAACTAATTCGCCCCTGCAACCAAGCCTGTAAATCAGCTACACTGCTAAAATCTAGCAACGCTTCCCCCAACTCTTCCAGCATGGGTAATTGCAAACCCGCAACCACAGAAAGCACATCTTGGGGGATTTCTCCCAATCGCTTCGTTAGCTGTCGGATAATAATATTAGCCGTCGCTTCTCGTCCTTCCTCTCGTCCTTCTTCCTTAATTTCTCGATAAACCCTTGTTTGTTTCAGTGTGATGTCTAACATTGACTCCACCTCCGCGCGACTTAGTTGCTCAAAACGGTGAAAATATGCCTCAACATGATGCGTAGGCGTAGCCTACGCATAAAATTACTTACCGCCGTAGAAAAAGGCAATTTCTTTTTCCTTCAGGGGTGCGAAACCTGCGTCTGCTAGTAATTGCTCTAGTTCTGCTTGGGGGATATGTTTGGCACCGATGCGGACAATACGAGAACGCATAGTATTAGATACACCACTACGTTGTCTGTTTGCTTCTAATGCCATGACTTTGTTGTATAGGTCTAGCTTGGCAGTAGGAATTGGCGTACCATCAAAATCGATGCCTTTAGCGATCGCTTCATCAATAGCATCAGCACCCTTAGTAGTGGAATTTACTTCTTGAGTTTCAGCAGACATGGTAATTTTCTCTAAAAGTTATAGGTATATATTACCAGTGATGCTGCTTTTGGGGACTGGGAACAGGGAAACCAGGGGAGCGGAGAGAGCAGGGGAGAAAAACTAATGACTAATGACTAATGACTAATGACGATTTTCTCGTATTACCAAACCACCAGCAACAGCACCTAAAATTGTCCCTGTCCAAATCCCTCTTGTACTACCTTGCCATGTTGCGCCGGGTGTCATCCAAGCTTGACACATTTGTTGTAAACCCCAAGGCTGATTTTGACACTTTTGGCTATGCGCCATTAAGGTGATTTGTCCGCCGATATAACCGCCGAAAAACCCTGATGTGAGTGCTAAAAAAGTACAAATTAAAACAGGATGTTTAGTCATTAGTCATTAGTCATTAGTTATTAGTCAACAGTCAACTGTCAACAGTCAACTGTCAACTGTCAACCGTCAACCATCAACCTGTATTTCTCATCCCCGCAGCAATGCCGTTAATCGTTAACAGCGCACCTCGCAGTAACTCACCCTTGCTGTAACGAGAATGAATTACGCCGGAGGTGGCAATATTGCGGCACTGACGCAGACGTTTGAGGAGGGAAACTTGGATAAAACCAAGGGGGAGAATTGTCCCGTTGCGTAACTGTACAGAACGTTGTAACACAGGATCGCCATCTAATAAGCGATTATGAGCGGTAATTTTGAGGACTAAATCCTTTGTGAGATAGTATTCGCTGGCGATTTTCTCAAATACCTTTTCAAAGCGGGGTTTGTCTTCTGGGTTCGATAATTCCTGCACGTAATGACGCGCCATTTGCATATCTACTTTTGCCAGTGTCATTTCCACTTTGGAAATTACCATCTTAAAGAATGGCCATTTCAGGTAAAAGTAGCGCAGTAATTTCAGGTGTTCTTCTGGTTCTTCATTCAAAAATTCATGTAACGCAGTACCGACACCGTACCACGAAGGCAGCAAAAAGCGGGTTTGTGTCCAGCTAAATACCCAAGGGATGGCGCGGAGACTGCTTAAATCTTTTTTGCCAGAGGGACGACGGGCGGGACGAGAACTAATTTGTAGCTGGCTAATTTCTTCAATGGGGGTGACTTGGTGGAAGAAGTCAATAAAATCGGGCTGTTCGTAAATTAAAGCCCGATAATGCTGGCGCGATCGCGCGGCGAATTCTTCCATAATCTCATTCCAAGGTTCGATGTCATCAAACCCTGTCCGTAGTAAGCTAGCCTGAATTACTGCCGTGGTGATGGTTTCCAGGTTGTATAAAGCCAAGTCCAGCAAGGAGTATTTAGAAGCTAAGACTTCTCCTTGTTCAGTAATCTTGATGCGTCCGTTGATACTATGCCCTGGTTGTGCCAAAATTGCCTCGTGGGCAGGGCCGCCACCCCGTCCTACAGAACCGCCCCTACCGTGGAAAATTCGCAGGTTTACGCCGTATTCTTCGGCAATTTTCTGTAAGGATTTTTGGGCTTTGTGAATTTCCCAGTTACTACTTAAAAAGCCAGAGTCTTTGTTACTGTCAGAATACCCCAGCATCACTTCTTGTAAGTCGGGGGTGAGGGGAAAAGTTTCTGCTGGCAGGGGAAGATGGGGAGAGGGGGGAAGATTTTCTTGAGTACCGTTAAGTACGGCGTAACCACCAGCTAACAAGGCGCGATACAAAGGTAGTTCAAACAGTTCTCGCATGATGCTGCGGGAACGTTGCAAGTCTTCCACGGTTTCAAATAATGGTACAACTTGAATTGTACCGACTGCGATCGCCGGGTCAAATAATCTGGCTTCTTTCGCTAACAGCAAAACTTCCAGCACATCGCTTACCTGACGGCACATACTGATGATGTAGGTTTTGCAGATGTTCACCCCAAATTCTTGCTGTAGCGATCGCACTACCCGGAAGGTTTTAATCACATCATTAGTCTTGTCAGAAAATGGCAATTCTGCTGAGATTAATGGGCGACGGGTTTGCAGTTCCTGAGTTAACCACTCAACGCGCTGTGCTTCTGAGAGTTCGTTGTAAGATTGGGGTAAGATTTGCAAGTATTCCAGAATCTCATTCACAGCATCCGAATGTCTAGATGATTCTTGGCGGATGTCTAACTGGGTGAGGTGAAAGTCAAAAATCTCGACTTGACAGATGAGATTATCGAGTTCGCGGCAACTTAAACCAGTTTCCTGCAAGTTACGCTGAATTAACCGCAGTTCTGCCAAAAAATCCGCCCCGGAACGGTACATGGGGCTATCTTCGTTGGTGGGAGTTTCGCCCTTATATAAAGCTAAATTACGCTCATGGGTATTTTCGAGCCGCTTGAGAACATAAGATAACTTCAGGCGATAAGGTTCTTGACGATATCTTAAAGCCAGCGCGTCGTAAACTTCACTTAACTGCGATTGATCTAACTCTAGGGACTCCAGCAAATCTGGTAAAACGTCGCTCCAGTGCATAGAGATACTCAGTAACTCTATCAACTGTTTGACTGACTTGATATATCTCTCTAGCACCATTTTGCGCTGATAGCAAGCTGTCTGCCAAGTTACTTCCGGGGTGACAGATGGATTTCCATCCCTATCTGAACCTACCCAAGAACCAAAGGCACAGAAATTTTTACTGGGTGGTTCTAGCCAAGGAAATGTTTTATCCAAAGCGAACTTGAAGCGTTTATACAATTGGGGAATGCCATCAAATAACACTTCTTGGAAGTAGTGCAAAGCATAATCTACTTCATCTAAAACCGTCGGTTTGAATTGGTGCAGTTCATCAGTACGCCACCACAGGCGAATTTCTTCTAGTAATTTTTCCCGTAGTTCTGTTGCTTCCCAAGGATAGCCACCACCATTCTGAGTGTGATTTTCTACAGCATCTAGTTTTTGTAGTAGTTTCACTACTTGGCGTTGTTTATCGCGGATGGTGTGGCGGACAATTTCTGTGGGGTGGGCTGTAAATACCAAGCGCACATCCAACTGGGAAATCAAACGTTGAATTTGTTGGGGGGGGACATTCAACCTATGTAATAGGGGAAATAAAGCGGCGAATGTGCCTCTTTGTTTATTTTGCTCCCTAGAAGCACCGTTTTTGGTCAGCCAATCCATTCCTCCTGCACCATTGCTAGTGCAATCATCTTCATTTTGGTTAGAGGAATAGGTGATATTGTGAGTATTTTCCCGATGGGGTGGTTCTGGTTCCACTTCAGAATAGCGGGTTAATTGCTGCCGTTGTTCGTATTCTTGCTCTATGATGTTGATCAACTGAAAATACAACGCAAAACCCCGTGCTGCCCGGATGGCTTCGTTAATATTTAACTGTTCAATCAACTTCACAGCAGAAGTGGCTTGGTCTGTTGTGGCTTGTCCTTCTGGGGAACACAAGTCACGCAACTGCCGCAATAACTCTACCATATTCTGCCCGCATTCTTGCCGGAGTACGGACTCCCACAATTCTTCGACGATTTGCAGACGACGACGCAAAAATAATTCTGAGGCGGGGTATAAATTGGCAGATTCAGATAAAGAGTATAAAACAGAACTCATATTGTTTCTCTAGTAAAGCCGATTGCTGTCCAACGGTTGTCAGGCTAGTGCCGCTACGCGGAAGTCAAAAATTACAGTCAAAACTCAAAAGGCTGATGCAGTCTGCTTGGCGTTGATTTTGCTGGGTTTTTAGTTGACATCGCGGGGAGCATTTTTTTGCAAGTATAATTTTTATCTGTGTGACTTTATTTCATTGTCCTCTGGAAAGGGAAGAATTGGCAGGCGATCGCCGCGAAATATTTCCTCACTGGCTTGTCCTAAAGATTCTAGGGCTTTTATTGTCACTTTTCCGGTGGTCAGCAGCAGTAGTATAGACGCTGAACCGATTTGTACAAGGAAAGATTGGGGAATGCTGAAGACAACCAAATTCAATCCTGATTCATGTTGGGACTGTTGGGTAATAGGAGGCATTGTTTTGTTGTTAGTAAATGGTCAAAGAGTAGAATGAAACGCAAAACTCAAAATCTGTATGACTTGCAACCGTATACAACTATTCTGTCTCAGTTAGCAAGCCCAAAAGGTAACAAAAGTGTTAACAAAAAATAGCAAAATGTGATAGACCTATGGTTCTAGTTTACAAGTGCAGGTACTACCCCCCAACAATCAGTCAAAAGTCACAAATGTTCAACCCCCTGGCTATAGATAAAAAAACAAGTCATTAGTCATGAGTCATGAGTTTTTCGCTTCCACTCCCCTACTCCCTACTCACTGTGTTGCTTCAGAGTTAACTGCCCATGAAAAAATTACGATCAGATAGCCAGCAATCCTTATTGCAATGGGTAAGCCAAGCAACAGGGATTAACTCTGTTGGGGTAAAAGTCCGATTACGGGGAAATGACCTTCATATTTTGTGTGAAGGTGAGAAGTGTCCTCAACGCTGGCGTACTTTATCCGATTTGCTTCATGCACTCCAGCAAACAGATTTAGATGCTTTAACCAAAAGTGAACAACCCTCAATATACCAAGTATTCGTCTACGGGCGAAAGAAGGGGGAATATCGTCCCCAATGGTGCCACAGAGTCTACTTAAATCAACTAGATCGCCATTTAGAACAGGTAGAACTAGCTTTATTAGCGGATGCTGCTAAAGCCCCTGGTGGCGCGCTGATTCTTTCTAATGAAAGTTTGGCACGGCGAGGTGATCCCAATGCGATCGCCCGTTATCTCAGTGAAACCCTGAGTGCGATGGGTGTGGGGGTACGGGTAAAAGTTAAGCAGGATGAGTCTAGTGAGGACAATACATCTGATCGGCTGTGGATACTTTGTCAGTCAAATTACAGTCCCGATCCTTCCTTGATAGCCGAACCAGTAGCCCAGCAATTGCGACAATTAAAGTTAGCTGGCTATCAGGATGCGGTGATTGTTTCCCAAATTACTGGCGAGACAAATCATAATTGGCGGTTACGAATTGATTTGACACCGCCAGAGGTGATGCTGAAGGAATGGGCGCGGTGGGGTGATGTGCAAGCGATCGCCCGGCTGTTAACCGCAGTCTTATCCGATTTACAAATTACTGTCCAAGTTTCTCTCCAAGAATCTACTTTACATATTTTTTGCCTACCGCTTGCTAACTCTTTAGAAGATGCCTCGGCACCAGATAAAGCCTTATGTATCAAAAAGATATCACAGCAACTCGAAGCGATCGCCCCGCAAGCTATTCTCGCCGCTACGATTTACGGACAAAAAACTCCAGATGACAAACAACCACAATGGATTGATTGGTTGACTTTACCTGCCAACGAATATCCGGCTTTGGCTACCCCAGCCTTGGAATTAGCAGCAGAAGGTGATGAACCTGCTATTATTTTCTTACTCGAACGCCTACTTAATCCTAATTTAGATCGGCGACTCAAAACAGGCGGTCTACGGGTGCTGCTGCGGCGCAAAGATGATTTATACCACATCATGTGTGATGCACCCATTTGTCCCAGTCGCAAGCAAGTAGCCCCGAAAGTTACCCAGTTTATTCGCCAACTTAATATCGCTGGTATTGCTGGGGTGCGGGTTTACGGTAGACGCGCCGGTAATAAAGAACCTTTTTGGCATCATGGTGTAGATTTAGCCCAGCGTCAACGCTTAGTTCCCGAAGCTACCCCAGAATTTGCGGCTACTTCTGAATATGTCAGCGACTTAATTACCCAAGACAACGACGAAGCAATTTTCCGCCCTGATTTAACTACAGAAGAAGTTCACAGTTTTGTCAGCAAAGTTGCTCAAGATTGGCTAGAAACTGCCACAACTACTTGGAAAAAATGGCTGTTGAATACTCAGTTATTTATCGAAACTAATCAATCAGTCAACCAAATTCCTGATTCTCAAGGTCTAAAAGTTGCTTTGGTTTGGGGTACTTTAGGCTTGTTGCTGACTCTGCAAACTGATTGGATTTTGGGTTACATTGTGACTCGCACCCTACCAACTACAGCATCGGTTAACAATGTCTCACCCTCCTCATCCTCTCCAGCTAAGTCATCTTTGAGGGAAAGCAATCACCAAAACCAGAGAACAGCATTTTTTACCAGTAGTTCTCAGCCGCAAAATGCCGCCTTTAATGCTTCTGGTTTTACTCAAGAAGACGACAACCAACCGCCAACTTTAAACGCCGCACCTTTAAGAGAAAAAGCTAATGCTACGGCAATTTTGTTAGCGGCGCGGTCTTCTCTGCCCAGTTTTAATGTTAGACAATTAGATGAGCAATTAGCTTTATACAGACAGCGCATAGCTAGAAATGGCAAACCAGCCGATGTGTTAATTATTGGTTCTTCCCGTGCCTTGCGGGGAGTTGATCCAATGGCTTTATCTAAAGCTTTAAAACGTCAAGGTTATGCCAATCTGGATGTATTTAATTTTGGCATTAACGGCGCAACTGCCCAAGTTGTAGACTTTGTAATTCGCCAAGTTTTGCAACCATCCGAGTTACCAAAATTAATTTTGTGGGCTGATGGTTCCCGTGCTTTTAATAGTGGTCGTGAAGATTTAACATTTCAGGCGATCGCTGCATCTCAGGGTTATGAATATGTCTTGCAGCAAGCTCAAACCTCTAGCAATAGCGAAACTCCAGGAAATTCGACCACCGGACAAAATACCACACCACAGCCAAATATCAACCCCTATCAAGCTTTTAATCAAGCTTTCAATCAAATTCTGGGTACAGTTTCCACTACTTACCAAAACCGCAACCAAGTCAAAGCTTTACTCCAAAAACAACTAGAGTCTTTGCCTGTATTAATTGCATCTCAAAACGACCAATCACAAACAACTAAAATCGAAAATTCCCCAGACGAAAATCTTTTATTACACGCAGTAGATTTTGATGGTTTCCTGCCCTTATCTGTGCGGTTTAATCCCGCGAGATATTATCAAAAATATGCGCGAGTTATTGGTAAATACGATAACGATTATAAGGATTTTAACCTAGGAGGTGAGCAAGATGCAGCCCTACAAAATGTTTTGCAGTTTACCAAGTCGCAAAACATTCAATTAGTCTTTATTAATCTACCTCTCACCGCCGAATACTTAGATTCATTTCGTCGCCAACATGAACAAGAATTTCAAAACTATATGTTACAAATAGCCACGAGTCCCAATTTTATTTATCGAGATATCAGTCAACTTTGGCCAAAAACCAATGAATATTTTTCTGATCCTAGTCACCTTAACCGTTTTGGTGCTTACGAAGTCTCGCAAAAACTAGCCACTGATCCGATGATTCCCTGGCCTGTAAAGTAAGCTAACTGAATAAGCACAGGAGAAAAACTAATAACTAATGACTAATGACTGATAACTAATAACTAAAACATGAACTTTATATCTATCACTTACTGTTTTTTCCTACTCAGTGCTTTGGGTATTTATTGGTATGTCGTCCGTCAGCAAATGCGGCTATGGACTTTACTAATTGCTAGTCTGATATTCTACGCAACTCTCAGTCTTCAATACATACCACTGTTATTAACTCTGACGTTTATTAACTTTCAGCTAGGGCGAGAAATCGGGAAAAATACTTCCCCAGGAAAACATAATACAGATTGGCAAATATCTAATGAAGAATGGCAATTTGCCACTATAGATTGGAACCGCAGACGCTGGAAATTGTTATGGATGGGTATAAGTATAAATGTAATAATTCTCTTGGGTTTTAAGTATATAAATGGTGTAATTCAGTTAATTTTTGATATCCCAGTCAACTCACCAGATGGGGCATTAAAAATTGTTGCTCCTTTGGGCATTTCTTTTTTCACTTTTGAATGTATTGCCTATTTAGTCGATGTCTATCGTGGTGCGCCAGCTACTAATCAATTTCTGCAATTTGCCACATACAAATTATTTTTTGCAAAATTAATTTCTGGCCCGATTACGCGCTATCACAATCTAGGTAATCAATTCAACTCTCTGGAATTTCCTACTATTGATAAAGTTGCAGAAGCTTTGTGGTTAATTTCTAGGGGGGCAGTAAAAAAAGGAATTTTGGCAGATAACCTCGGCATTTTTGTCGATTTATGTTTTGGTAATCTGCAACGCGCTGGTAGCACTGATTTATGGCTGGCTACTTTTGCCTATGGCTTGCAGTTATATTTAGATTTTAGCGGTTATGTAGATATTGCCCGTGGTAGTGCTTTACTGTTTGGGTTAGTGCTACCAGAAAATTTTGATTTTCCCTACTTCAGCACTAGCATCGCTGAATTTTGGCGACGTTGGCATATAACTTTAGGCGACTGGTTGCGTAATTATGTCTACTTTCCTTTAGGTGGTTCTCGTCAAGGGTTAACTCGCACCTGCTGGAATTTATTTATTGTCATGCTGATTGCGGGGATTTGGCACGGTTCTGTTTGGGGTTTTATTGTTTGGGGTGTTTATCACGGTTTAGCTTTAGTGGTGCATCGCTTGACTGATGCCATGAGCGATCGCTATGAAAAATTAGCACAATTCTGGCAAAATCCTCTAGGTATCGTTATCGCTTGGCTGTTAACCCAATTGATGGTTTTTACCTCCTGGATTTGGTTTCGTCTCCCAAATTTGCAAGCATCTTCTTGGGTATTTCAGCACCTTTGGAACCATACTGCTGATGCCCAATTTAATCAAAAAGTCTATATAGAAGCCCTGAATACTAGCCCCCATCAAATTACCTGGATGATGCTAATTTTAGCTATGGTAATGTGTATAAATTATCTCTTCCAGGGTAGGCTCAAGCTAGAATTCAACTGGCCTCTCAAACTGGTATTTGTTCCTTTATGCTTCTACGCTGTTTGGTTATTCGCTCCCGAAGGAAGTCTTCCTTATATATACTTTGATTTTTAATATGATAAAGTATATGATTTCACAGATTTAACAACTAGAATATTGTTAACTTTCATAATTATGAGCAGTAAATTTAATCGTGCAATCATTAAGAAATGCTAAGTTCGCTCATTAAATCTACGCAAGTGGATGTATAGTCAATGAAACAGGCGTGAGTCGCAATCACGCCTAATAAATCAGTAAACACTCCAAGCAATTATAACAAAATGACCACAACCTTACAACAGCGTCAAAACGCTAACGTATGGGAGCGGTTTTGTGAGTGGATCACCAGCACTGACAACCGGATTTATGTCGGTTGGTTTGGTGTATTAATGATCCCCACACTCTTAGCCGCAACCGTCTGCTTCGTGATCGCCTTCATCGCTGCACCTCCAGTAGACATCGATGGTATCCGCGAACCCGTTGCAGGTTCTCTAATCTACGGCAACAACATCATCTCTGGTGCTGTTGTTCCTTCTTCTAACGCTATCGGTTTACACTTCTACCCCATCTGGGAAGCTGCTTCCTTGGATGAATGGTTGTACAACGGTGGCCCTTACCAGTTGGTAGTATTCCACTTCCTCATCGGATGTGCTTGCTACTTAGGCCGTCAGTGGGAATTGTCCTACCGCTTGGGTATGCGTCCCTGGATCTGCGTAGCTTACTCTGCACCTTTGGCATCTGCTACCGCAGTATTCTTGATCTACCCCATCGGTCAAGGTTCTTTCTCTGATGGTATGCCTTTGGGTATCTCTGGTACCTTCAACTTCATGATCGTGTTCCAAGCAGAACACAACATCCTAATGCACCCCTTCCACATGTTAGGTGTGGCTGGTGTATTCGGTGGTAGCTTGTTCTCTGCAATGCACGGTTCTTTGGTAACTTCTTCCTTGGTGCGTGAAACCACCGAAACCGAATCCCAAAACTACGGTTACAAATTCGGTCAAGAAGAAGAAACCTACAACATCGTTGCTGCACACGGTTACTT
>NZ_LUHJ01000065.1:99063-136427 GCF_001597745.1 Anabaena sp. 4-3
TGCGTCCTTCAACAACAGCCGTTCCTTGCACTTCTTCCTAGCTGCTTGGCCTGTAGTTGGTATCTGGTTCACCGCATTGGGTATCAGCACAATGGCGTTCAACTTGAACGGTTTCAACTTCAACCAGTCCATCATCGACTCTCAAGGTCGTGTCATCAATACCTGGGCTGACATCATCAACCGCGCTAACTTGGGTATGGAAGTAATGCACGAGCGTAACGCTCACAACTTCCCCTTAGACTTAGCTGCTGGTGAAGTTGCTCCCGTTGCGTTGACTGCTCCTGCTATCAACGGCTAATACTTAGCTTTTCGCTAAATAAGAAACGCCTCCCAAGTGGGGGGCGTTTTTTATTGCGCTTTCCTTGTCAGTCATCAGTGGTGAGTTGTTTATGGCATCATAGTTAAGGTAAAAGCATTCTGGAGATACGACCACGGTTTACGCACGCCCTCTAGCACGATTAATTGAACAGTTGCAACGCCTTCCAGGTGTGGGGCCAAAATCTGCCCAAAGACTGGCTTTGCATATTTTGAAACGCCCAGAATCGGAAGTTGAAGCTTTGGCGCAAGCTTTGATTGAGGCGAAAAAACAGGTAGGCTTGTGTTCTGTGTGTTTTCATTTGTCAGCTGAACCTGTTTGTGAAATCTGTCGAAATCCTAACCGTGACAATCAGACTATCTGTGTTGTCGCTGATTCCCGTGATGTGATTGCGATTGAGAAAACCCGTGAATACAAAGGGAAGTATCATGTTTTAGGTGGGGTGATTTCTCCTATAGATGGTATTGGGCCAGAACAGTTGACTATCCACGCTTTGGTAAGGCGGGTGAGTCAGCAAAAACCCCAGGAGGTAATTATGGCGATTAGTCCGAGTGTGGAAGGGGAGACTACGACGCTTTATTTAGGTCAGTTACTTAAACCATTTACTAAGGTGACGCGGATTGCTTTTGGTTTGCCTGTGGGTGGTGATTTAGAATATGCTGATGAGGTGACTTTGGCTAGGGCTTTGGAAGGTCGGCGCGAGTTAGATTAGAGGATTTGATTTTTAAACGCGGAGGGGAGGCAGCGCGTTCGGTCGCCAGACTTGTAGCGACTGCCGTCGCGCGGAGGAAACGCGGAGGAACGCGGAGTTTTTATTGGGAGTGGTTGAAGAAATATAGTTGAACGCAGATGTACGCGGATGTACGCGGATGTGTTTGTATTTTATCCGGTTGTAATGGGTGATAATTGCTTTGTTTCTCCGTACAGCTATTTATAGTGCGAAACTTTTAGACATCTGAGTTAGTCTCTGGCTTGTGTTAGCTTGCTAGGTAGTGTTGAGGAGGAACGGATGAATAAAGCAATTATCGTCAAATTAATGATCACGTCACTAGGATGTTTAGGTTTGTTTGCTCCTAGTCAGGTTGCGGCGCAAGTTATCCCCCAACCTTGGGTTTCTGTGGGGGGTAAGGATGGTGAGACAACTTATGCTGTGGGTGCAAGAGCTTTAAATTTGGGTGTAGAGTTAGGTGTGGGGCCAGATGGTGCTACAGGGGTAGATGTGTTGAAATTTCTGCGTTTACCTGTGGTTTCTCCTTATGTGGGTGTGGGATACTATTCTGAAGATAAGGGTGTGGCGGTTTCTGGTGGTTTGCAGGTGGGTGCGAGCGATCGCTTCTTCGTCGGTGCTGGTTATAATTCTGTCCGGGGAGTCAATGGACAGTTAGGCATTCGCTTCTAATTTATCATCACAATTCTGTGTTTTTGTGGTAAATAATTACTTTTTCAACACAAAGACACAAAGAATTGCACTAAAAATTAGCTTTTCATCAATTAAAGAGAAGGATAAACGGTAAATGCTCTATCTTTCTCTTTTTTTGCATTTATGACTGCAATTTTTTGGTAAATGAAATATTTTGGCAAAAAGACTCCGGCAAGTAGTAGGATAGGCCATAACTAGAGATAACTTAAGATGGATGACAAAACTATTGACAGTGGAATGGATAGTATCAGTTATGTCTATCGGCTAACTAATACTGAAGTGAAGAAAAAACTATTAAAGTTATTGATTTAACAGGAATACCCTTATGGAGCAAGGATTAAGACTACTCATTCAATTAGTGATAGAGTTTGCACCAGTGGTTGTCAACCTCATCCAAAACCGAACAGAAGAAAGTCTAGATACAACTAAATACCCAATCCCCCAAGCAATTCAAGCAGTTGTGGAAATTGCCAATATTGTCACACCTAAAAAAACTCTAGATACAGGATTTGAGCAAGAAAAACTTCTGCAACAGCAATTAGCAGTTTATCAGCGTGAAACACAATTACAATTAGCAAAACAAGAGAGAGATACAACTCTCAAATTACCAGAAGTTAATAAAATCCTAGATAGCTGGCCTTTAAGACTCTATCCTTCACAAATTTTAGAATCTCATGTTGGTGATGGTCGCACACCATTAAAAGTTTTCCTGGCACCTCCACAAGTGAAATTTGATGAATTTGACCACAATCAGGATGAAACTTTTGGTATTGAGTTAATGTTAGCAGAAGGATTACGGGAGTTTATCAACAATTACTACTCCCTCCATAATCCTATGCGTCCCATAGAATTTTTAGCTGGTGCTTGGGATAGTAAGCGGTTTCATAGTGAATCTAGCATTAAGGCTCTGTTTGGAATGTTGAAAACTGAGCCTATTTTAATTTTAGAGTCAGAAATTGACGGAGATTATTTAAATTTTCGTATTGCTTATTGGGGTTTAGGTCAAACAAATTATTATTATAAAACTATTTCTCGCATACCCTACAGAGAAATGATTCAGCAAGCTGCTAAAAATCGAGCTTTGGAGTGGAGAAAAATCCGCGATGATTTATTAGCTTTAGGTGAAGATATTACAGAAATTAACAAGTTTGGTCAAGATAATGTAGTGAATTTAGCTATTTTAGAAAAAGCGGAAAAATGGCAAGCGCAGGGAATTGATATCAGTAAATTAGGTTTGAAATATCAAGTTAATCAACAAGATTTACAACAACTTTGTCAAGTATTAATTACTTGTCATAGTCTAGTAGCCGCATGGGTAGCAGATATCCATCATCTGGTGCATCATGATGTCACCCCTTTACTTCCAGAGTTACTACCCAGCTTACTAAAAGACGCTTTTGATTTTCAATCAGTCCAGGCGATTGCTACAGGTTATCAGCAAGTTTACCAAGCTTTAGAAAAAGAGCGACTTTACTGGATTCCTGAATTAGCTTTACAATTGGCACAGAGTTTAGCTCATTTACCTAATCCCTCTTGGTCACAAGAACAGGTAAACTACTCGATAAATACCTGGTTGGATTTGCATCAAGTCTCACGCCAAGAATTCGCTACTCCTCTAGAGGCGATGCAATCAGCTATTAGAATTGAAGATGAGGAATATATACTCAAGTTAAAGGAATACTTTCTCACAGTCAACGATAGACAAAGTGTTCTGGAAGTTGAGAAATTATTACTAGCGATCGCACATCTCAAATAC
This sequence comes from Anabaena sp. 4-3, assembly GCF_001597745.1. Classification (GTDB taxonomy): domain Bacteria; phylum Cyanobacteriota; class Cyanobacteriia; order Cyanobacteriales; family Nostocaceae; genus Trichormus. The sequence goes on from NZ_LUHJ01000065.1 coordinate 102,556, forward strand.
AAACGCACCCTAGCAACTCCCGATTTGGGTTACACTATCACAGGACATTCCGGTAAAGTTACATCCGTTGCTATTAGTCCTGAAGGTGAAGTGTTAGTCAGTGGTTCAACAGACCAAAATCTCAATGTCTGGAATATTAAGAATGGTAACTTAATTCAGACTATAGCCGGGAATGTCGGCGAAATTTCATCTGTAGCTATTAGTCCCGATGGCAAGTTTCTAGCGGTGGGGAGTTGTGAACATCCCAGAAGTAATGTTAAAGTCTGGCATTTAAAAACAGGTAAACTACTGCATACACTCCTAGGACATCAAAAACCTGTAAATGTCGTAGTTATCAGTCCAGATGGACAGATTTTAGCCAGTGGTAGCAATAAAATCAAAATCTGGAATTTACATAAAGGCGATCGCATTTGTACCCTGTGGCATTCCTCAGCTGTTCATGCGATCGCCATCAGTCCCGATGGTACAATTCTCGCCAGTGGGAGTTCCGACACCAAAATTAGATTATGGAATCCCCAGACAGGTGATCCTTTACGTACATTTGTCAGTCATGCAGGAGATGTGAAAGCGATCGCCATCAGTCCAGATGGACAGTTACTTTTTAGCGGTAGTGCTGACACCACCATCAAAATTTGGCATTTAATCACAGGTAAACTGCTTTATACATTAACAGGACACACCGACGAAATTACATCCTTAGCCGTTAGTCCTGATGGAAAAACCCTGTTTAGTAGCAGTGCAGATACAGCCATTAAAATTTGGCGAATTTCCACCTGTGAAGCCATACAAACCCTGACAGGACATTCAGAAAAAGTCAACACCATTGCCCTCAGTCCCGATGGTAAGATTCTCGTCAGTGGTAGTTCTGATAAAACTATCAAAATTTGGCAGGTAGATAAAATACAATGAGAGAAATTTTTCAGGGGTTAATATTAATTTGGGAAGTAATAGATGCTGAAGAAATGCAGAAACATTTAGAGTATTTATCAGAGAATATTTGAAAATTATTGTTATTAAAATCAAATTCTTTCAAACCTAACCCCCCAGCCCCCCTTCCCTACAAGGGAATGGGGGTTTTAAAGCCTCTCTCCTTGTAGGGGAGAGGTTTGGAGAGGGGTTTTCAGTATCTTTCATGACTTTCCAAACAACCTCTAAGATTCACTCTAACAACCAAGCAAACAATTCCTTAACTGTCAGTTGCATTTCACTGGCAAATGATGGTACAGGAAGTAGCGAGTCTGGCTGATCAAACACTTCGGTTTCTTGCTTGGGACGATAAACAAACACTGTTTTATCTTCTGGGTCAATTAACCAACCCATTTGAGTCTCATACTTTAAACAATACAGAATATTTTTTGTGACTTTTGTTTGACTTTGCTCAGGAGACAAAATTTCAATTGTCCAATCTGGAGACATGGGAAATGTGTTAGCAACTTCCCCATTTTGATCACGGGGAATTCTGCTCCAGACAAAAACTGCAATGTCCGGTAAAATGGAGCGATCGCCAAATGTACAACGTAACTCAGGAAATGCACGAGCAATGTGTTGAGGTTTGACTACAAGATTGATGGCTGGTACAAGTTCTCCTTGAATTAAACTATGTTTCCCCTGTGGCATCGGTTTTTGAATAATTTGACCATCAATGTATTCACTAGCAGGTTTTGTTTCCGGTAAGCGCAGAAACTCCTCCAATGTCAGTGTTTTGGATGATGGTGCTTGTACCATTTGAGAGTTGCCTCCAAGAGTGCCAGACCAGTTGTCATCTCTAGTTTACCAATAGATTTAATTGGTTTAATTGCGATCGCCTACGGTAGACTACCTGTAGGTTAAGTTGGATATTCAGGATATCTGTGATCACTAGGGAAGGGATGCGATCGCACTAAAGTACAATACTCGTAGACAATTGCGCCTACTCGTCTTCAGCTTCATCTTGTATGATATTTTGTGCAATTAACCAATCGCTGTCTGGACGGCAAACTAATCGAGCATTGCTGTAAGCCCAAGCTAGAGGTAAAATTGTGTGACCAAGATAGCTACCGGATTGTGTTTTTTCAGTTACCAACGCAATATCAACTTGATTATCATCAACTAGAGCTAATGGAAGCAAGAGGGACATAATATTTCGTGTAGGAAAATACATCGGAATAGCAGTTTTATAATTCCATTTTACGCGTTTGATAGCCAATCTCAGTGCATCATCTAATCTAGCTTTTATAAATCGGTAGACTCTTGCATCTTCTTCGATTGCTTGACCAAAACGTTCAAAGTAAAGCATTTTCTGTTGATAAGACATTTTTGTTGTGTCTTCTCTAACAAAACCTTGAGGAATATTCTCTTCAAGAAAATTCAATGGTAAACGATCAGTATTCTCCACTATTATGTGGCGATAGTCCAACTTTGGTTCCTCTGCTGAAACGTCAAATAGCATATCTGCTGTATTGTTAAAGTAATTTGCTAGTTCTGGTAATTTACTAAATTGACGTACCAAAGTTTTTCCTGCCCAGTCCTCACCTGCGATGCAAAAGTCAGAAAACTCCCATTTCTGACGCTTATATTTACTCTTTTTAAATAGTGCATAAATAGGTTCATATCGTTTATCAACTAAGCCAGTATTGAAAGTTGCAAATTCTTCTGTCTCAAGAACTTTACCTTTTTCTTGAGTTAGCCTATAGAAAGTATATATAAGATAATTAAATAGAATTGGATATTGATTGATTTCGTTTCCCGGTTTTTTGCCATAGAACCACTGTTCATATAGAGCTAATTCTCTCAGTCTATTCAAAGTTGTTTTTAAGTCGCCAAGCCATGCCCACTCAAAAAGTGCATTCTTAGGGCTTCCTGAAATCCTTCGAGGAATTGGCTTAATTGCTGGAACTGATCTAACGGGTGTCTCATTTGGCTTAACTTGCGATCCTTCTGCAACCAATCTTCCAAGCGTGACCGGAATCTCAGAAGACTCATCCTGTTTCAATTCTATTAAATCAGCATATTCACTTAAAAAATGAGAAAGCTTTAAGTTTCCTGTAGATTTAAAGTCAAATCCAAAACTACGTAGAACACTCCCAAAGTCTGCCAGATAAAACCAGTTATCCTTAGTTACACACTTGCCAGCAGATTGAATAATGATGTTGCGGATTTCGAGTTGATCCATATAATGTCCCTGTACTGATTGCGGCTCAATTAAGGCACTATTTATACATATAATAGTTTGCTATGCGTTTACAAAGGCTTGCTCTTTTGAAAATAAACACTGATAAACCTAAAAATCATCTACTCTTCTACTACTGTCAAGCACTCGACAAAAAACCGGGAAACTTTGATGTCTCCCGGTTGATTTGTATGAATATCAAAAATGTTGCAGGAGCAAAACATTGCCCCTATTTATCTTTGACTAAAATTAAACTTTAGCAGCAGCCTTGGTGACAGCGTTTAATTCACCTTTAGCATACTTAGCAGCAAAATCTTCGAGAGTAACTTGCTTAATCTTGCTAGCATTACCAGCAGTACCGAATTGAACATAACGTTCAGCACAAACCTTCTGCATATATTTAATAGAAGGCTTGAGGAAGTGACGGGGGTCAAATTCCTTGGGAGCTTTTGCTAAAGCTTCGCGCACAGCCGCAGTGATAGCCAAACGGTTGTCGGTGTCGATGTTAACTTTACGTACACCGCTCTTAATACCTTTTTGGATTTCTTCTACAGGTACACCGTAGGTTTCAGGAATTGCGCCGCCGTACTCGTTAATCAAAGCGATTAAATCTTCAGGAACGGAAGAAGAACCGTGCATTACCAAGTGGGTGTTAGGTAGACGACGGTGAATTTCTTCAATGCGGCTGATAGCCAAAATTTCGCCGGTGGGTTTGCGGGTAAACTTGTAAGCACCGTGGCTAGTACCGATAGCTACAGCCAAAGCATCTACTTGGGTTGCTTCTACGAAGCTAACAGCTTCATCGGGGTCGGTTAACAGTTGGGAGTGGTCGAGTGCGCCCTCGAAACCGTGACCATCTTCAGCTTCACCTTTACCAGTTTCCAGAGAACCCAAGCAACCGAGTTCACCTTCCACACTTACGCCCAAAGCATGAGCTACATTCACAACTTCGCGGGTAACGCTAACGTTGTACTCGAAGCTGGCAGGAGTTTTAGCATCAGCTTCCAAAGAACCATCCATCATTACGCTAGTGAAGTTGTTCTTGATAGCTGAGTAGCAGGTAGAAGGAGCATTACCATGATCTTGGTGCATGACAATGGGAATGTGAGGATAAGTCTCTACCGCAGCCAAAATCAGGTGGCGCAGGAAGTTTTCACCTGCATAGTTACGTGCGCCACGGGAAGCTTGCAAAATGACGGGGCTATCTGTCTCTTCAGCCGCCTTCATAATTGCCTGAATTTGCTCCAGGTTGTTAACGTTAAAAGCTGGGATGCCGTAACCGTTCTCAGCCGCGTGATCCAACAACAGCCGCATTGGTACCAACGCCATAGATAGTCCTCCTAATAGTGATTTTCAGCTAGTCGGTATGAGACAAGCGTATTCTTTACGCTAATCTTAAGAGTTTTTTCAACTTATAGGAAATTATAACTACTGTGGGGTGCTTATGTTGAAAAAGTTTACGGTGTTACTCATCAAGATGCCCTATACTTGACCCAGACTGCTGTCAGGTATGCTACGTCTGTGTCAGATGTTTTGGTATTCTGGGATGCCAGATAGTCCACTCAATGTGTTGATTTGTTGACAAAAGCCTGATGTTCAGCAGACTGCAAGCCTGTTTGGACAACAGTCAATACAGTCTGCATATTCCCGGCTAATAACTCTGCGACTGCTAACCACAACCCAGGAAAAACCCGACTTCGCATAATTCCATCATCATCAGCTACTAATTCCAAATACTCACCCTGTTCTAAATAAAACCAACTCAGTTTTTGCTCCTGCACTTGCCAGACTATGTATTCTTTAACTCCATTGCGGCGATAAGCTTGTTTTTTGGCGTGCAGGTCAATAGCAACACTACTAGCCGCAATTTCCACAACTAACTCTGGCGCACCTTCAATATAATCATCTTCACTGAGCCGTGTTTGACCACCTGCTTCTGGTGTGATCAGAAGCACTGCATCTGGTTGCGGTTCGTTATCTAAGTCTAGGCGTACAGTCGGTTCAACGCCCAAAGCTACACCAGGGGTAGCGGCTTCGTAAGTACCAAGCCATGTGAGCATCCAACCATGCGGTTGACCGTGACTTCTAAAACGCACAGCAGCAGGCATGATATAGACAATTCCTTCGATCAATTCGGCTTTTCTCATATCGGGCGTAGCTTTATAGCGACGCTCAAATTCATAACGGGTGAGTTTGTCGCCATTTTCTAGACGAGGAATTGTTAAATACTGTGGTGGTGTTTTTACCATGATGGTGGTGTCTGGGTTAAGCCTAAGCCTATCCTACCGAATTGGGGCGGTTTATCTTGTGCTGGAAGTTATGCGATCGCACCCGCAGCCGCACCACCAAACGCCCATCAATTCGCAAACTTGATTTATCCTTTTATATGGGTCGCCCGGGATTCGAACCCGGAACTAATCGGTTAAAAGCCGAGTACTCTACCGTTGAGTTAGCGACCCGTGTTGCGTTTTGCAACTTTCTCATTATAGCAATATCATCTAGGGATTTGTCAAGGGCATTTTAGAAAAAATCTGCCGTAAATCTCACAGATGCCGTGTAATTAGCTCCCGGTGCTAGCACAGTCAGCTTTTCGCCAGTGTTGAGCGCGTTACGGGGTGCGCTCCAAGGTTCGAGACAATAGAATTCTTTCCCTTTCAATGTCCAAAAGACCAACATGGAAAAGATATCATCTGAGTCTAGAATCAGTTTCAGCTTACGGCTATGGTCTGTCACACTAGCTACTTGACTACTAATCTGCCCAAAAGCAAAATCAATTTCATCACGGTTAAAGTCAAAATTGCCATTAAATGGATGAACTTCTTTGCTTTTCTGGTCTTGATACTCCTGGGAAGGAATGGCAAACTCTAGCTGAGTTTTATCCCCAGTCAGGAAGTAAGGATGAAAGCCTGTAGAAAAGGGTAACTCTGTAGATGACAGGTTGTGATACTGCTGCCGAATTATGAGAGTGTTTCCTTGCAGTTCATAAGTGAACAGTAGTTGAAAGTCAAAAGGATAAACTGCCTTTGTTTGCTCGTTGCTGTTGAGAACTAGGGTGAGTGCAGCTTTGTCTTTAGTTGTCTGCTCAACTACCTGCCAAGGTAAATCACGGGCAAAGCCATGTTGCTTGAGGGTGTACTGCTTGCCGTTGAGCGTGTAAGAATTATCAGGTAAGTTACCACAGATGGGAAATAAAATTGGAATCCCACCTCTGACGCTCAGTTCTGGATTCGCAAAGCGTTCAGCGTCGAGATAGAGAATTTCTTTACCGTTGACTTGCCAACGGGTAATAATTCCACCACGTTCTGGCACTACTTCTAAATGAGAGCCTGCGGTTTCATCAGACAGAATATAGGTTTTGTACTGTTGCTGTTGAATGGCAATGCTAAACACAAGATTAGTCCTCATCTGGTGTGGAGAATGGGAGCAGGGGAGCAGAGGGAGCGTAGGGAGATAAGAGAGATAAGAGAGATAAGGGAGATAAGGGAGATGAGGGAGATGAGGGAGATGAGGGAGAAATTCTTTCTCAGTCCCCAGTCCCCAGTCCCCAGTCCCCAGTCCCCAGTCCCCAGTCCCCAGTCCCTAGTCCCCAATCCCTCAGATTTACTCGTCTTCGGCAAATATAAAGCGATACAATTCGCTGGGGTCTGGTTCAGGGCTGCTTTCGGCGAATTTTACGGCTTCGTCGATTTCTGCCTGAATTTTGCGCTCAATGGCTTTGAGTTCTGCCTCATCTGCTAGGTTGTTTTCTATCAGGTAAGCACCTAGTTTTTTGATGGGGTCGCGGGAAAACCAAAATTCTTTTTCGGCTTTGCTCCGCAGTTCGTCTGGGTCTGCTAAGGAGTGACCCCGGAAGCGGTAGGTGAGGGCTTCGATTAAGGTCGGCCCTTCTCCAGCACGGGCGCGGGCGACTGCTTCTTGGGCTACGGCTCGGACTGCTAATACATCCATGCCGTCTACTTCTACGCCCACCATGTTAAATACGCTGGCTTTTTTGTAAATCTCTGGGTCAGAGGTGGCGCGATCGTGAGCCATACCAATAGCCCATTTATTATTTTCTACGACAAAAATAATCGGCAATTTCCAGAGGGCTGCCATATTCAAGGTTTCAAAAAATTGCCCGTTGTTGGCAGCACCATCACCAAAGAAGCAAGCTGTTACTTGGTCGGCGTTGGCATCTCCCAAAACTTCCCGGCGATATTTACTTTGAAACGCTGCACCAGCTGCCACGGGAATTCCTTCGGCGACGAAAGCATAGCCACCCAGCAAGCGATGTTCAGCAGAAAACATGTGCATGGAACCACCCCGGCCTTTACTGCAACCGGTGGCTTTGCCAAATAATTCTGCCATCACTTCTCTAGCTGGTACTCCCGCACTCAGCGCATGAACGTGGTCGCGGTAGGTGCTGCTGACAAAATCTTCACCGGGGCGCATGGCTTTAATTACACCGGTGGAAACTGCTTCTTGTCCGTTATACAGGTGGACAAAACCAAACATTTTGCCTCTGTAATACATTTCGGCACACTTGTCTTCAAAGAAGCGGCCTAAAATCATGTCTTCATATAACACTAACCCTTCTTCTTTTGTAATCTGGGCTGTGGCTGGATCAAATTTCGGCAATGTACGTTCTTGAACCATTATTTTTTAGTATTCCTGTCCTCAAATCGAAATTTACCATTTTAAATAGGTTGTTCTCTGAGCAATTTTGCTGTTTCTCAGTGGAGTTTTGCTAGCTCCAACAACTACTCTTTATGCACCAAACCGAATTTTAGGGAAGTTTAAGAAGAAATGAATGAATTTACCGCTTTTACCGAAGTTATATATGATTAGCTCACCCTCATAGCTAAAATCTTTTTCTGATGCTTCTTACTTCCTATTTCAGTGCTGATGCTATCACTTAGGATAGCTTGGTTTCTGCATAGCCATGAACAATTTAGAGAAAATTGTGGCGAAAAGTATTTATTAGAATTATATAATTATATAGTTGCAACAAGATTTTTATTATGATAATATATTGATTTTTATTCGGGCAGCCCTTATCCTAAGAAACAGTGTATCTTTAATACCGTATTCAGAAATTTATCTGAAAGGAAGTTAAGTTTAACTTGTAGTGAGCATAAAACTTGTACTACTAAACTAAAGTAGTTAAGTTGGACAGGCTCGAAAACTGATACCATCTATCGCCAGGAAAAATACTAAGAATTAAAACAAATTATCAAAACTTTCTAGGCGAAACTCAAAAGTTGGGACTAAAATGTGACACACATTTTGGGAAGCAACAAGACTAATTGTTGTAATAGACACTTATAGTGTAAGTCCGGCACGGTATTATTCACTGTAAGATTATGGCACGGTTTTACACGCCTGGATGCTCTAGGTGAATTATGTTGATTACGGTGCAGGGGAAGTAGGCTGTGCGAATTCCGCTTGATTACTACCGAATTTTAGGACTACCGTTAGCGGCAAGTTATGAGCAATTGCGGCAAGCATATAGCGATCGCATTGTACAACTGCCGCGACGGGAATATTCTGATGCAGCAATTGCTTCCCGGAAACAACTTATAGAAGAAGCTTACGTGGTTTTATCAGATCCAAAAGAACGTAGGAGTTACGACCAGCTGTATCTTGCTCACGCCTATGATCCGGACAGTACCGCTACTACTCAAGTAGCAGTGGAAAATCGCCCAGATGGCAACAATGGCAGTCATGGTCATTTTGAGGCGCAAAATCTCAGTATCGATATTGCCTCTGAGAAGTTAGTTGGTGCTTTATTAATCCTGCAAGAGCTAGGAGAATACGAACTGGTACTAAAACTTGGTCGTAACTACCTGGGTAATCAAAATGGAGTAGCAACAACCAAAATAGCTAATCCTTTCGTCTCGGAAGGGTATCTCGACAATACTGAACGTTCAGACATTCTGCTGACTGTTGCTCTGGCTTGTTTAGAATTAGGGCGTGAGCAATGGCAACAAGGTCATTATGAAAATGCTGCTATGTCTTTGGCAGCCGGGCTGGATATGCTCTCTCGTGAAGGTATGTTTACCAGCGTACAGGCGGAAATTCAGGCTGATCTCTATAAGTTACGCCCTTATCGGATTTTAGAATTACTGGCACTACCTCAAGAACAAACTGGCGATCGCCATCAAGGTTTGGAACTACTACAAAGTATCCTTGATGATCGTGGTGGTATTGATGGCAATGGCAATGATCAATCCGGTTTAAACATTGATGATTTTCTCCGATTTATCCAGCAACTACGCAAATACTTAACGGTTGCTGAACAACATAAGCTATTTGAAGGGGAAAGTAAGCGTCCTTCGGCTGTTGCTACCTACTTGGCTGTCTACGCCTCCATTGCACGGGGATTTACCCACCGTCAACCCGCTTTGATTCGTCACGCCAAGCAAATGTTGACGCGTTTGGCCAAGCGGCAAGATGTACATTTAGAACAGTCCCTATGTGCGCTGTTACTGGGTCAAACTGAAGAAGCCACCCGTGTTTTAGAACTCAGCCAGGAATACGAGACTTTAGCTTTGATTCGGGAAAAATCTCAAGATTCACCGGATTTGTTGCCGGGTTTGTGCGTTTATACCGAACAATGGTTACAAACTGAAGTCTTCCCCCATTTTCGCGACTTAGCTGGGCAGAAAGCATCCCTAAAAGATTATTTTGCTAACCCGCAAGTACAAGCTTACCTAGAAGCTTTACCTAATGATGCAGAAACAACCCAGGAATGGAAGGTGATTAATCGCCAGTCCTTTCCGCAACCGTTGCATCAAAATCATCCCAGTGGGAGAAATCGGCAGGTTTATCATAACCGCACGGATGACCAAGAATTACCAACAACTCCCAACTACAACAGCGTAGAATCTCCCCATTTTCCGCCAACCAGAGAAAATACTGCGCCCATACCCCCTTACACTGGAACCTCACAACCAGAAACTCCGGAGGTGAAGCTGTCTGGTATGGAACGTGCAGCTAGAGCCACCCATCATGTCAATCACACCTCTCAAGCCCCTGTAGCACGCCCAACTACTAAGCGTAAAAGACGGAAGCCCGGTGATGGTGTCAAGCAAGTACGGACTCGCTCACATCCCAGACGCACTGTCAACCGGAAAGCCCGATTAGCGGCGACAGTATTTATTTCTTTGGCTGGGATATTAGTTTTCTGGGTGTTAGTCTCCACAACTGTGGGTGTGATCAAAAATTGGTTTTTCCCTGCACCTGTTTTGCAAGGTGAACAATTGTCCATTCAACTGAATGAACCACCAATCGATATTCCCGACCGTAACAGTACATTACAACCACCAGAGGGAGTGCTAACAGAAGTCACAGCCAGAGACGTGATTCAAACTTGGCTATCTACTAAAGCCGCAGCCCTAGGCCCTAATCATGATTTGGGTGGTTTAGATGAAATTTTAGCTGGTTCTGCTTTGTCACAATGGCGGTTAATTGCCCAACAAGTGAGAGCGCAAAACCACTATCGACTGTATGACCACAGTCTCAAGGTGGAATATATCAATAAATCTGAAACAGACCCCAATCGGGCAGTCGTGGGAGCTATGGTCAGGGAAACCACCCGATTTTACGAAAATGGCAGACTGCGAAGGAATACTGACGAAAGCCTACGTGTACGCTATGAATTAATTCGGCGGGAAGGCGTGTGGCTGATTCAAGGTATGTCAGCCGTTGTAAATTAAGTGTAAATTTTTGTATCGTAATCAATTAAACTCAAGTTGTTGTCTCTAGTCACCAGTTCAGAGTCCAAAGTATTGATCTGCTAGATTTCTAGCTTCTGGTCAAGACTCAAACACATTTGTACTTGAGACGGTTCTTGAGTTAAATTCCTATTAAGATTCATGGCGGAATCTCTGGTTCATGCTTATACGCCCCTAATTCTGTGGATGGGTTTGGGGTTATTAATTTTTAGATTTTTACCGAATTGGTTGCCAAAGTTCTTAGGTCGTGGTCTTTACTGGGTGGGTGTGCCGTTGGAATTGGTGGCACTAGCTCGTCAAGACAATCAGCATCCAGTGGGTGGTGTAGAAGGTTTTCCTATTCAAGCCTCGTTAGTAACTTTAGGCGCATTGCTGCTGGGTTTAATAGTGTCATGGCTGGTTTGGTGGGGATGGCAATATTTTAACCCCCGCTTTTTCAAAGCGAATTTGGGGGAGTCTGTTTCTAAACCTGTGCTTGACTCTGCCACTAAAGGCAGTTTTCTGCTGGCTGCTGTGTTAGGAAATACTGGTTTTGTGGGTTTAGCGATCGCACCCTATTTAATCAAAGTTGATGCGCTCAACTGGGCTGTTATTTACAGCATCACTCATAATGTGATTGGCCCCTATGGGGTAGGAGTATTAATTGCCAGTTACTTTAGTCATACACGATCTAAAAATCGCTGGTGGATGCAACTGTGGGATCTGTTGACAGTACCGCCTTTGTGGGGTTTTGTGATGGGTAAGCTTACCCAAAATATCCCACTCCCAGAAGTTCTAGAATCAGGAATCCAAGCTTCTGTAGATGTGGTGATTGCGGCGGCTTTTCTGTTGACTGGGATGCGTTTGGCTCAACTGCAAAGGTGGAAAAACTTGCAACTGGCCTTGCTCCCCAGTGTTCTCAAAGTGGTAATTACACCCCTGCTAGTTGGTTTGCTCACAACTTGGTGTTTGGGATTATCAGGCGATCGCCGCTTGGCAATGGTTCTGATGTCGGGAATGCCCTCAGCCTTTGCCGGTTTGATTTTAGCGGAGGAGTACAATCTCAACCGTGATTTGATTGTCAGTAGCATTATCATCTCCACGATTTTATTACTCCTGGTTCTGCCTGTGTGGATTCAGGTGTTTGGTTGAGGGGAGCGGAGGGAGCAGGGGAGGCAGAGGAGCGGAGGCAGCAGAGGAGAAAAACTAATGACTCATGACTCATGACTGCCAAAATGTCATGAATTGTTGACACAAATGCCTTTGCTCCCAGGGTAAATATTATGATTTCATGACATTTTGATCCCACAAGGGCTGATAAGTGCGTGAAATAGGTAAAAAACCCTGTTGACACCCCTTGATCCCTAGCAAGGGTTCATAGTTAATATTCACTTAACAAACTTAGTAAAGCTCACTCCTCTGCTTCCAAAGTGCTAATTTTGGCATGAGTAAGAAACTGAACAAGAGTGATCCTCATTTAACAAACGATTAACTCAAAAACACACTGGGCAAAACCAGGAGTCAAGAATAACAAATTCATCTGGGACGAATGAAATTTAATCAAGCATTTTTTAACCCAGTGAAATCATTGACTTTTCACACGACTGGAGGCCAAAAACATGGCGAAAGAACGCCCACCGCTAGAAGAGATGACACTACGGCAATTACGGAAAGTTGCCAGTGAGTATAGCATCTCTCGCTACAGCCGGATGCGTAAATCACAATTACTAGCAGCAATTCAAGAAGTCCAAAGAAACAAAGCATCACTTACCCCATCTCGTTCACTGGAGGCTCAGGAAACCGTGGAAGCAGCAAAATTTGAATTAGGTCAAGAAGACCGTACTGGTGGCTCCCTGGCTGATGTTGATGCAGGATTGGCAGATTTACCTGGTGGTTATGGTGAGAGCCGGATTGTGCTGTTACCGCGTGATCCTCAGTGGGCTTATGCTTACTGGGATGTTCCCAACGAGCATAAACAAGAGTTGCGTCGTCAAGGGGGACAGCAACTAGCATTAAGGATTTACGATGTCACCGACGTTAATCTTGATTACCAAAGTCCCCACAGCATCCAAGAGTATCCTGCGGATGAACTAGCGAGGGAATGGTATGTACCAATTCCAGTGAGCGATCGCGATTATGTAGTTGATATCGGTTATCGTACCTTTGACGGTCGTTGGTTGGTACTAGCTCGCTCTGCTACCGTCCATATTCCTCCTGTTTATCCTTCTGACTGGATTGAAGATGTCTTCATCACCGTCAACTTTGAGGAAGATTTACGCGGTAAAACCTTTTACGAACTCGTTCCCCCAGCCAAGAAAACCGCCGCAGTCGCAGTCAACGGGAACCCCATCTACGACGAAATCTTTGGCTTGGCGGAATCTGCGGAAGCGCAACGGGTTGCTGGTTCTCTGTTCGGTTCCATGCAGCACGTACCCGGTTCTGTCCGTCCCGAACAAGCTATCAGTTCCTACGTCTTCCCCTCTGGTGTAGGGATGTGGGCTGTTCCCACCGTTTCCGGCTTAACAATGTCCGGTGTGGGAATGTCTGGTGTAGGCTTCTCCGCTTCCGCCGTACCAATGCGCCCTCGTCAGTTCTGGTTAATTGCTGATGCTGAGTTGATTGTCTACGGTGCTACTGAACCTGATGCTACCGTAACAATTGGCGGTCGTCCCATCAAGCTGAATCCCGATGGTACATTCCGCTTCCAAATGTCCTTCCAAGATGGTTTAATCGACTACCCAATTATGGCTGTTGCGGCTGATGGTGAGCAAACACGCTCAATTCACATGAAGTTTACTCGTGAAACTCCATCTCGTAATACCAATACCAAAGAAGAAGCTGTTGTAGAATGGCTATCTTAAATTCAAGATGATTTTGGCTTGAAATTTGGAATTATTCCCCGCTATAGTCATGCTGTAGCGGGTTTTTATGTTTTATGTATCTTAAAAAAATCTCTGGTTTATTTCTCCTGATCACCACCGTTAGCTTATTATCTGGATGTGAAAAGATAGAAGCACAATCAAGTCCAAAAGCTACCGCAAAAACTATAACAAAAGCTACACCAAAAGCTACAAAGTCCTGTCCTGGGGAAGATGCAAAATTTAGTATTGATTTTTTTAAAACTAATAATAAAGGTGAAAAATTTAGCAAAGGTATCAATCATGTAATTATTTTTAATCCCAGGTCAGCAGCGTTAGACTTTAACGTGAATGTGGGGTTATCTCATCAGATTTACGCTCAAGATACTAGAGGTAAAATTCGGAGAAATTACGTACCAAAACAGTTTCATGAATTGATTTCTGAGCAAAACTCTCAACTCAATGGACAAAAACCAATAGCAGCAATTAACGCTGACTATATAGACACTGCAAACAAACCACAAGGTTTAAATATTTCCCGTGGCGTAGACTATTCAGGAGCGTTTAAAAATAAGCGTTCTTCCTTTGGGATTTCTGGAGGTAAACCGCAACAGCGACAGGCGACAATCCAAATTGGCAGCAGAAATACTAATATTCTCAACTACAATCTAGTAGGTGGCAATGGTAGGTTTTATAGTCAAGGTAAGTTTAAAGATATTTGTCATGCTTTGGGAGAATTTGCCTGTAAGCAAGCGACTAATCGCTCTATGGCGGCTATTACTAATAAGGGTTATGTAATTCTGTTAGTGAATGATTTTAAGGCTAATTCTATTATTGAGTTTTCTCCAATTAACCAAGAATTATTACCACACCAGTTTGATGATGTGTTAACAGGTATTGCTCGAAATAATTGTTTAGGCACAATTCAAGAAGGCATATTATTTGATGGCGGTATGTCCCCTGGATTGTATTACGACAATAAAATTTATGTGGAAAATCCAGGCCCGATTGGTTCAGTATTTTTGATTTATAAAAAGTCGCAAAATTAAAGCTTGATGCTGTGGCGGATTATTGGCATGGATTGATACATTTGAGATGATGACAACCAAAATCTTGAGTCATCATTGCTGCAAGTAGTTGAAAAGTTGGAGTATCAAGATTTAATTCTTGCTTGATTTGCTCATCTGCCTCTGGTTGAGCTATCCGCTTTGCTATTTGCTGAAACTGTAACCAAGTTAAATCACTGGCAACAAATGCTTTAGCAAGGCTAATTAGCAGTTCTTCATAATTATTGTCTTCTAATTTCGACATCATGCGATGTTTAATTTTTAAACTATGATCAAAGCAGTAATACCAAGATTTTGGTTGCTGCTTAAGTACCATTGTCAAAAAATCCTGCTGTTTCGAGCGGCTAACAGTCTTATCTGCCTCGCTACACACTATTAATATAGGAGCAGAATAACGGCTTGGTGCTTGTTTTAACAGCTTTTCTCCTAATTCTAGAAATATTCGTAATGCTTTCACACAAAAACCGTTATAACCAAAATTGCCGGGTGCATTTTTGTTGAACCATTCAAAATAAATTGGTAGAGTTTTGATTAGCCAATCAGTTATGAAATAGTGACTACCCAGATAAGGCGCGAATAATAAGGCGGACTCAATTTGTTGGGGATACTCTAAAGCTAACCACGCTGCTAATGTTCCACCTGTTGATAATCCTCCAATTACGACTTGTTGACCTAGGGTTTTGGCAATTTCCAACCACTCGATCACAAATTGTTGGTAAGTTTGAATGTCGGTTGGTAGTGGTGGGGGATTTTGGCGATTCCAGTCACCTGAGCGTCCATGTCCTGGTTGTAAGGGAATTAGAACGTTGTATCCTGCTTGAAAAAAAGCTTTGCCAAGTGGCTCAAATTGGTAAGGCCCTGCGGTGAAACCATGCAAGAATAGACAAACTTTTGCGGTGAAATTGGGATGAATCAAGAATTTTGAACGACAGGCTGCGTTTTTCAGTGTTAGCGCAGACTCTGATTGATGAACTTTTTCCAAAATTTCTACTGTCTTGCGAATGCAAACTTCCATCTGCTCTATTGGTTTATTTGTGCATATATTAGTTATTTTCCTAACTCAGTAAGCGAGTGAAATCTAGCAAATGGCAGATTGTGAGTTATATTTAGCCTGTCTGAGATTGAGGCTCATCAACGGCAAGTTTAACTGTTCATGCAATACAAAATTTATCACACTTGCCTATGTATGGATACAATAAAACCCGCCGTAGCGGGAGTACACACAACAACACTATGAACAATGAAAACTTGATTTAGGCAAAATATCTCATTTCAGCTTCTAGTTGCTGAATCAGCCTCTCGTCACCACGAGATTTCGCTACTTGCAAGCGATGCTCAATGTTTCTTTTAATATTCTCTTTGTGTATATCTGTTGCTGCACTCCTAGCACCGAGTTGATTCTGTCTCATAGTGGTTAACCTCTAATTTTTCTGTTTATGTCTGAGGACTTACGCAACTGCCACATTAGTAGGGTGCGTCAGAAGCCAAAAATAGGTTTATTTGCTCTATTTATGCAGGCTGACGCACCCTACATATAGATATTTAGTGTGACACTGGCGTAAGTTTTATGTCTGTTCTTCTTAACATAGCACAATTTTAGTAGTCTATGTTACAGAAAAATTTAATTTAATATAGTTTTACTTTTAAGGTATGTGGGAAAATCAGGCTCTCGTGACGTTATTAAGCGATTTTGGCGATCGCGATGTGTATGTAGGGGTGATGAAAGGAGTAATCGCCCAAATTAACCCAAAATTGCGCGTGGTAGACTTAACGCATGAGATTCCAGCGCAAAATCTGGCGGCGGCTAGGTTTTGCTTCATGAATGCTTATCCTTACTTTCCAGAGGGAACAGTACATATAGCGGTGGTAGATCCGGGAGTGGGGAGTCAAAGACGGGCGATCGCGGTAGAATTTGCAGGTGGGTTTTTAGTAGGGCCAGATAATGGTATATTTAGCGGCGTATTAGCTCAAACTCCAGCCATTGCCGCCGTCGAGTTGACAAATCCCCAATATTGGCGCACCCCTGAACCTAGTAAGACTTTTCATGGTAGAGATATTTTTGCACCCGTCGGTGCTTATCTAGCCAGTGGTGTTTCTCTGCAACAGTTAGGACAAGCAATTGACACAGCAACTTTAACACAGCTAAGTCTCAAGCTGTGCCATTCTACAACAACTGGTGTTGCAGGTTGTATTCAATATATAGATCACTTTGGCAACTTGGTGAGTAATATTCCAGGGAGTTATGTACAAGGTAAAAAATGGTGTGTGCAAGCTGGCGAGTTAATTATTCCTGGCTGTGAAACTTACAGCGATGTTGCCTGTGGGGAAGCAGCCGCTTTAGTTGGTAGTCATGGCTGGGTAGAAATTGCTATCAATAGTGGTAATGCACAGTCGCAGTTACAGATAAATTTGCAAGATTCTCTAGAAGTGATTCATGATTAAACTATTAATAGGGAAGAAGATTTATTGTGTAGAACTCTGAATTTTGAATGAGAGAATTTTGAATTGCTTATGACTACGCCAACAATATCTGCACCGGAAGTTTATCAAGGTCAGTTTGGGGAGTTTACAATTAATCAGAGCGATCGCATAGGTGTAATTATCTATCGTTCGGCGTTAATGGTAGCGGCTCTGTGCTTTGCTATTGGTACGGGTTTAGTATTATTCCAGAGTAATTCTACCACCATCCAAGCACTCACACCTTTATACACTTGTTTCAGTTTAGCTCTGGGTGTGAGTTTATTGACAATACATATTTACATGACAGCATTACACAGAATATTGCAAGCTTTTTGGCTAATTGGTAGTATTTCCGCCTTTGTTATCGGACATTTTGACAGTCTACCTTTTGCTGTCACTGTCTACAATCAACCCCTAACTTTATTTGGTGTTGGTTTTACTTTCGCAGCTTTAACAGGCATTTATTTTAAGGAAGCGTTTTGTTTTAATCGTGCAGAAACTAAAGTTTTAACTGTCATAGTCCCACTATTATTATTAGGGCATTTGGTAGGGATTTTACCAACGCAATGGGAACAAGTTTTATTAGGAACTTGGGCAATTTTATTTTTAGTATTTGCCTTACGAAAAGCAGTGCAAGCCATTCCGCCTGATATTGGTGATAAATCGGTGTTTGCTTATTTGAAGCAAAAACACTCAGTCGAAGAGGTGAGAGGGTAGGAAGAAGCGGAGGCAGAAAAACTTTTACCCAGTCACCAATCCCCAGTACCCAGTCCCCAAATTTGGGAATAATAAACCCAATGGGTGCGAGGATGTAAAAGTGAGCGAAGAAAGAGCATATTGGCTAGCGTGGTCAAAAATTTCTGGGATTGGCCCGGTTTTACTGCAAAGATTACAGCAGCATTTCGGCACGCTTGCCGTAGCTTGGAACGCTACCAAGGCTGAATTGCGAGAGGTTGAGGGTTTTGGTTTCCAAACTTTGGAGAAAATAGTACAACAGCGATCGCGTCTCAATCCAGAACAGTTAATTATTCAGCACCAACAGGAAAACCCCCACTTCTGGACACCAGCCGATGCGGATTATCCCCGGTTACTACTGGAAACTCCCAGCCCACCACCGATTTTATACTATCGGGGTGAGGTTGAACTACAAGAAAATTGGGGAAAAAAACCGTTAGTGGGGATTGTGGGAACGCGCCAACCTTCTGATTATGGTATTCGGTGGACTTGCCTAATTAGTGCAGCTTTGGCGAGAAATGGCTTTACAGTGGTGTCAGGGATGGCTGAGGGAATTGACACCGCCAGTCATAGTGCAGCTATCAAAGCTGGTGGAAGAACAATTGCCGTTTTGGGTACTGGTGTAGATGTTGTCTATCCCCACAAAAATCGGGATTTGTACCAACAGATTTTGCTAGCTGGTTTAGTCGTAAGTGAGTATCCGGCGAGAACTCCACCAAATAAGACACACTTTCCTAAACGTAATCGGATTATCGCCGGTTTAAGTCGTGCCATATTGGTGATTGAAGCACCTGTTAAATCTGGTGCGTTAATTACGGCTACCTATGCTAATGATTTTGGTAGAGATGTTTATGCACTCCCTGGAAGATTAGATGATTATCCATCCCAAGGCTGTTTAAAATTAATCAACCAAGGTGCAGGTTTAATTCTCAGAGAAATAGACGAACTGTTAAAAATGTTGGGAGCAATACCAAAAATTGATACAGTTCCACCATCACCAACGGCAGCACAATTGAGTTTGCCGATTTTATCGCCAGAATTGCAACGGGTAATGGATGTGTTCGCCTGTGATACTGTACATTTTGATTTACTTGTCCAACAAACAGGGATGAATGCTAGTTCTGTTTCCAGTGCTTTATTACAGTTGGAATTGATGGGTTTAGTTTCACAACTACCGGGAATGCGTTATCAAAAATGTTAATTAGTTATTAGTTATTAGTCATTAGTCATTAGTTATTAGTCATTAGTCATTAGTTATTAGTCATTAGTTTGCTTCCCCTGCTTCCCCTGCATTCCTCATTTTTCCCCGTATTCCATACCATTGGCATCTGCGTAACGGTGCATAAAGCGCATGAATCTGTCCCAATGCTCATCGCGCTCAATTTCAAATTTGCATTCTACGCCTTGTAGTTCATCACCTTCGTCACCGCCAAATATAAAGCGTGTGGAAGAAGGTGTTACACTAATTTCACCTTCTTCATCAGTTAATAGCAAGGCGTTTAGGGATTGTTTGGTGAAGCTGTTAAATCCTTCTATTGCTTTCAATTTGTCGAATGTCATCGCCACGATACGTTTACCTGTCCGCACTTCCCGGCGCAAGCTGACGTTACTAAGTTCTTCAAAAATACCTGTAAAAAACTGAATGGATGGGTTGGTAGATGTCATAAAAAATTCAAAGTTCAAAATTCAAAATTCAAAGTTCAAAGTTCGCGTATAGCCTACGGCTAGGCTTACGCCTACAAAATTTAAAATTCTTTACGGTTTGGGGTAGCTTTCAGATTAAAGCAGTTTAAACCAAGTATAACTACTCAGCCAGAATTAATGACAGAAATTTTTTTCCAGTCCCCAATCCCTTATCTTGGGGGATAGTATTGTGGGTTGATGATGGGAGTCTGAAAACCAGCAGGGGTGCTACCCATGTTGTGAGACACTGGAGGGGCGATCGCTGGGGATTGATAACCGCCTACAGGTATACCGGGTGCTGGTGCTGTGATGATGGGCGGCTGATAGCTAGTCGGGGATATGGTGCTAGTTGTGTTGTTTGGTGTCGGAGGATTTTGAGTCAACTGTTGGTAAGCGGCGCGGGAAATTGAGCTAATGAGTTTTTCGGCGCGGGGGTCGTTGTTGGGACGTTGTACCATGACAGCAGCTATGTAACGCTTGCCTGTGGGAGTGTCTATTAAACCTGCATCTGCCAGGAGAGTACCAATATCACCAGTTTTATGATATACTCTTGCGCCTGTTCCTAAACCAGAGGGTAAAAGATGATCTCGCTCTGTTTGGCGCATAATATCAAGTATTTGGTCACGCGATCGCATACTGACTAATTTGCCTTGACTTACCAAAGTCAGTAAATTCACCAATTCTTTAGGACTGGTGGTGTTTGTGCCTGACAAGTCTGGTAGAAGATTACGAATGGCTGTGTTTGTTAACCCCCAACTGCGAAAACGCTGATTGATTGCGTCTATACCACCGAGTCGAGCAATCAGCATATTAGTTGCTGTGTTGTCGCTAATGGTAATCATCTTCTTAGCCACTTCCAAAGCAGCATACTGGGTTCCGGCTGGTTTGAATTGCATATTTCCCGAACCACCGGCAATCATATCCTGCTGCATTGTCAGTATTTCATCCAGGCGAATTTTCCCCGCATCAACATCTTGGAAAAAGGCAATCAAAATTGGTACTTTAATGGTGCTAGCCGCAGGTAAACTGTTATCACCATTGATATCTACATAACCGCCCGTGTCTAAATCTACCAAGAAAACCCCTGGCCTGAGATTGGCATTAGCTGCTGCCAATTCTTGTACGGCATTTTTCAAGGGTGTAATTTCTTGGGTGAGGTATAAGCCGGCTGCTAGGTTTGCCGTTGATGGGGACTGAGTTCTGGGGTTATTTGCGGCTGTGGAAGTGGTGGGAGGGATGCGAGTTGCAGGATCTAACACGGACAAGAATGTACCAACGATCGCACCAATGCCCACTCCCACAATCAACAACCTGATCATGTATAGTATGGCTCTCGCCATTGGTTTTAAGCGGGTTTTCCGTGATACTCGTTTTACCATTTTTGGCAACGGCTGTTTCTGCACTCGTACTGTTTTGCCCTTGACATTTCCACGAGAGGGTGGCACTGGCTTAGTCACGGTGGGTATGGGTTTAACCGCCGTCGGCATGACTAATCCTGGTTTTGGCTTCCTAGCACCAGCCGCCATTGGGGGAGGCATAACCTGATGTTTGAGGCGCGTCACTGCTACCGAACCTTTGGCGGTACGCTGCTGGTTAGGAACTTTTGGTTTTTTTGATGTTACTTTTTCAACTTTATGCAAACGTTGGCGACGGTTGACAGGTTGTCGCCGCGAGAAATTTTTTAGTTTGTCACTTGACTCTGACACTGCTACTCCTTGTAACCCACTCTAATTGTTGTTTAAGGCAGGAGGCAGGAGGCAGAAGGAACTTTTATTAGCCTATGCGTCCCTAGTCCCCAGACTCTTTTCCATATATCCTAGTGTACCCAGTGTAATACTATTACTTAGTAGCATTTTTGTGTTTACTTTATGCCATATTAAATACTGTGGCAATAATTCTGTCAATCTTCTACTGGCAATTACTACGAGACTGACGCTACAGAACTTTTCGCTTTGGCTTATCGGCTGCTGACTTTAATGCTCAGTTTGCTGGTTAATTGCCCATTCTACCTGACGTAATATTCCCCGCAACATGGCTACTTCCTGAGTTTGCAGGTGGGCGCGGTTATATAGTTGGCGGAATTTTTCCATCCGGCTGCTTGCTGTATGTGGATACAGATAACCAATTTTTAAGAGTAATGATTCTAATTGCTGATAGTATGCTTCTACTAATTCTATGGGAGCTAGTTCAGTGGTGGTGATAGTTGCAGTTGCGTCTATCTGGGCTGGTTGTGCGAGTTCGTAGCAGCAGATACCAACAGCAGACGCTAAATTTAACGAGGGATAGTTGGGGCTGGAGGGGATGCGGACAAATCTTTGGGCGTAGTTTAATTCTTCATTACTCAGTCCCCTGTCTTCTCTGCCAAATATCAGGGCGGCGGGTTGGTTGGCGGCTTGTAGTAGTGAAGGTAAGGCGGTTCTAGGTTGTTCTAGGGGTAGTTGATTATAGCGATCGCGTCCTGTTGTGGCGATCGCACTCACGCATCCTGTTAAGGCTTGGGGTAATGTATCGACTACTACCGCCGATTCTAAAATTTCTTTGGCATGGACTGCCATTCTCATCGCTTCTGTTGACAGGCGATCGCATTGGGGATTAACTAAAACTAGATGCTCTAGTCCAAAATTCTTCATCACACGGGCTGTTGCACCTACGTTAAGCGGGCCTGCTGGTTCTACTAATATAATTCTTACCCCAGCTAACCCCATTTGTTGATTACCCAATTCTTTCATCACTTGACAAATTCATGTCCTTGAAAATCTTACCCGCAAACCTTCACTAAGTCAGGGTTTGATTATTTTACTACCAAAATAGTCCCGAATTTCAAACTGCTTGTTCTCAGCATCATGTCTGGTTATATCATGTCCGGCTAATTACTTATGATAAGTTTTCGATGCTGATCTTTTCTTCTTCCCTGTTAAGAGTTCCCTGTTCCCTGTTAAGAGTTCCCTCTTTTCCTGTTAAGAGTTCCCTGTTAAGAGTTCCTTCCTGTTCCCTACCCCAACAGATATGATAACTATTCAAAAGAGAGTTGAATGGCGGCAGTTCACAGCTGAGACTTTTGTCAGCTAGATTCTGCCACGGCAACACTCAAAAAAGCTGGACTCATCAATTATTTTGTTTTCGGTTTCCGCTTGTGAACAAATTTAATTTTGAAAGCAGAACCCAAACCTACAACCATCAAACTACTAAATATTGTTGTCGGTTCAGGAACAGGAGTTATTTGGAGATTATCCAGAACTAAAGCTGAATTAACTGTATCATCCCCCATATCAACTACACCAAACCCTAAAGTATAAGTTCCGGCTGTAGTGAATGTGTGAGTGTAAGATTTATATCCAGTTTGTTGCGCTAAACGAGAAAAAGATAAGCTATTGACAGAATTAGTGTTAGCCAGTTGATTGATATTGCCAAGACTTACAAAAGCAAAATCATTATAATCTGGATCTGCTGGCACTTGATCTGTGAGAAAATTCCAATCAAAAGTCAGGCGATCGCCAGCATTCACAGTAATGGCTCGTTTGATAGCAGAACCTTCAACTACTCCTAAATCAGTTAAGCTACCTGAAGATAACTCTAAGAAAGTTTCTAAATTACTCGCACTAATTCCTGTGACATCTTGGAGGGTTTCTAAAACGGCTTGGTAAGTTCCATTAGCAGGTGCTATACCAAAGCTGGCAGATTCAACTGTTGTCTGACCTATAGTTGTCCAGTTGTTAAAGTTGCCACTTTCAAAACTACCATTGGGAAGAGCTACCGCGTAAACTTTCCCTTGGTTAGCCGTCAGAAAACTCATGGCTACTGCCACTGCTAAACCTGTCAATTTCCACATATATTTATTGTGCTTTTTTTTGCTAATTATACAATTGTTAAACCTGACTAATTATCAAGATTGTAAGAAGAAATCATTGGCTTCCAGATTAGCACTCAGGTTAGCAAATATGCCGCCATTACCTAAACCAGTCGTTGCACCGTCTTGGTTATATATCAAATTGCCTGTTGATGAGTTGTAGATAATTTTGGCATTGCTAACTCCAGCAATGGCGATTTCATCCTCCAAAGTCGTGTTAATCGTGGCAAATTCATGTGCTAGTAAGTTGCTGTTAACTAGACTATTTAGTGCAGTGAAAGAGGCTTGACTTAGGGCAATTTTATCTGTGCCTTGGTGGAAGTCTGTGATAGTATCAACACCGAAGGCTGTTTGAGTAAAGGTGGCACCGCTACCAAAGAGGAATGTATCTGTGCCTTCTCCCCCGGTTAAGGTATCATTGCCCGCACCACCGACTAAGGTATCATTACCGTCACCACCAATCAAGGTATCATTGCCGTCTAAACCTTTGAGGAGGTTGTTACCACTGTTACCCGTGATGGTGTTATCTAAGGCGTTGCCAGTGCCGTTAATGTTGGCTGTGCCAGTTAAGATTAAATGTTCGACGTTGGTGGTGAGGGTGTAACTAGCTGAGGATTTGACTGTATCTATACCTTGTCCGACGGATTCTACTACTACGTCGCGGATGCTATCAACGATGTAGGTGTCATTGCCATCTCCACCGATGAGGCGATCGCTACCTGTACCACCATCGAGAATATCATCACCAGCACCACCGTTGACCGTATCATTACCTGCCCCTGCATTGATGATGTCATCGTCATCTGTGCCAGAGAGGGTTTCACGGTTGGATGTGCCGTTAACAAGGTTGATGACTTTGAGAGTAAAGGTATCACTGACACTGGCTGCGGCTGTATCGGTGGCGGTAACAGTGATGTTGTAGCTGCCAGATGCAGTATGCGTTGGTGTACCGCTAAAGGTGCGGGTTGCGGCATCGAAGGTTAGCCAAGTTGGTAAAGCATCACCGTTGTCTAAAGTAGCGGTGTAGGTGAGGATATCCCCGGCATCTACATCTAAGAAAGTAGCTTCTGGGATGGTGAAGGTAAAAGCGGTGTCTTCGGTGGCAGATTGATCAGCGATCGCACTCACCAAAATTGGGTGATCATTGACTGGGTTAACAGTAATGTTGAAACTGGTGTTAGCGATCGTACCACCATTCCCATCGGAAACGGTAAAGCTGAAACTATCGCTCGTGGTTTCACTGCCATTGTGGGTATAATTTAGCAGGTTACTGTCGATGTCTGCTTGGGTGAAGGTGTCGTTAATTGCTAAGGCTGTGTTATTCAGTGAAAGTACGCCGTTGTCTGGTATATCAGTTAACCTGTAAGTAATTTGGGTGGTGCTATTATCAACATCTGTAACTTGTAGTTGAGTATTGGCGATCGCACCCGTAGCTTGTTCATTGAGAGTTAAACCCTGATTCAGTGCCAGAACTGGGGGAACATTACTACTCAGAACTTGGATAGTAGCTTGAGCAGTGGTAGGAACGGCTTGACTATTACCTGCATTGTCACGGGCAACACTGTAGAAGGCGTAAGTATGACCGGGTTCGCCGATGTAAGTAGCTTCGGTGAGGGTGGTGTTTTCTAGCCAGGGGGTAAAGGGGCTACCGTTGTCAGACACATAAATCGTGTAGTTAGCTAAAGCTGAACCGTTGTTATCATCACTACCTGACCAACTCACCAGAAATTCTGCGGTGTCTGTAGTCGCTGGTAGTGCATTAACTGTACTGCTTGGTCTACCTGCATCGATAGTGTTGAAGATAGGCGGTGTGTCAATTGGTGCTTCAGTGTCAAAGACAATTCGCGCCTCAGCATCAATGATTGCTCCTGTTTGCACATCTCGACGGGCGCGGATGCTGTAATTAACAAAGCCATCGCCCACACCATCCTCATTGTTGGGTGGTAGGAAACCTGCTAGGGCATCTTCTGGGATTTCGCCTGTATTGGGGTCGATGGTAGTAATTGTCCAGAAGGCTTCGCCAGTGGTAACATTAATACCTGCGCTGACATCTACATAGTAGCCCTTGGTGGCAGTGAGGTCTAGACGTTCATTATAGAAGGCGCGGTTATCAGGTACATCGAAGTACAAATCGCCCCAGCCGAAATCACCGACGCGGTAAGTACGGAAGTCAAGGTCTGAGTCTAGTTGTTGCGTAATCACGACTTGTTGGGCGGGTGCTGTCGCGCTGGCTAGGTTTTCAAAGCGGATAGTGTAGGCCAGGGTAGAGGATGCAGTTATCCATTTTTCTTCACCAAAGCCTGCTGGCCCAATGATGTCGTTGGGGTCAATGGCGCGGATGATGGGAGTGCTACCAGAGTCCAAATCTTGATCATTTGGTTCAAGAAGACCTCCTCCATCCAAGAGATCCTTGATCAGCTTACCCCATTTAAATAAGGATTTAGGGCTAGGTCTCCTTAATATTGGCCCTCCTAGTTGTTCAGCGAAACCACCAGCATTTTCACTAATCTGATTATTAGCATTTCGGTAATCTTGCAATGCGTTTTCATCAGAACCTATCCTTGATAGTGCGTCGTTCCTTCTCCGTATTCCCTCTGCAAATCCCCGTGCATCCAGCCCCAAAGGATCAACTAAATTGACAGGGTTATTAATTGCATACTGATACAAGTTGAGTCCACCAAGTTGACCAATGGGGTCTTGATTCAAAAATCTGCCTGCCAATGGGGTATAAAACCTCGCCCGCATGAAATCAAGACCATTCCCCTCATCCATTACCCCCCATTGACCCACATACTCAAAGGGGTTAGCAATAGTTTCAATTTTTGTTAAATCCTCACCAAAAGGTAGATAACTGTAGCGATTGAGATAAATTCCCGTCGCACCCGTCAAACCTACAGTCGAACCAATCGCATCGCTATCATAATAACTGACAGCATTTGTGCCATCAATGCGACTCACTAACCCTAAACCATGCGTATAGGCAGCAACTAAATTTCCTGAACCATCATATTCACCAACTACATCAACTAATCCCGTCGGGTCGAGTAAATATTCAGTGCGTTGACCATTATAAACAGTGGCAATTCTATTGCCTAAAGCATTATATTCATAAGTCCAAGTACCATCAGGAGTAGTGACACCAATCAGGCGATTTTCTACATCATAAGTAAAGGTAGAAGTAACGCCATTTTCAGTTTTACTAATTAAATTGCCATCCGTATCATAGCTATAAGTCGCATTACCAACCGAGGTGTATTGATTGAGATTATTGCCACTGTAATTAGTCGTTACACCACTATCTTTCACAGAAATGCGATTTCCAGCCGCATCATAACGATATTCAATTATCCGTCCATTGGGAAGTTCAACAGAAGTTAATTGACCAGTGGCATCATAACCATAATTAGTGGTTCCCTCTAGGGTAGTAACACTGGTACGACGACCCACACTATCATAGGTGTAGTCAAAGCGAGAATTAACTGTGGCGTTAGCAGCATAGTTGACTATACTCAGCAGTTGTCCAGCCGCATCATAGCTATAAGTGGTATAAGTGCCATTACCATTGTCTTCTCTGACTAAACGCCCAGTCAGGTCATAAGTATAAGTCACAATGGTGGCATGATTACCATCTGTTAAACTTTGAAGTCTGCCATCAGCATCATAGCTGTAATTCACAGTCAAGCCATTGTGGTCTGTTAACCGACTGCGACGACCAGCCGTATCATAGCTATACTCAACAAACCGCCCATCTTCCTGTGTTGCTTTAGTCAGGCGATTTGCCGCATCATAAGTATAGGTAATGCTGCTATCAGCATCAGTCGCAGACAGTAAGTTACCCCGACTATCATAAGTAAACGTTGCGCTAGTGCCATCGCCATAGTCTTTACGGGTTAATAAACCTTGACTATTGTAGGTGTATTCAATCGTTTGGTTGCGACGGTTAACAGAATGGGTAATATTGCCCTGACTATCAACGCTCAAGGTTTCTTGACTACCATCAGGATAAGTGATTGAGTTTAAATTACCTTGGGAGTCGTAACCATAGGTGATGGTATTGCCGAGTTGATCTTTGACTGTTAACAGGTTGTTAAATTGATCATCATAGGTAAATTCAACCTTCTGCCCTACAGCATCCACAATTTTGATTAAATTCCCTTGATGATCATAGCTAAAGACAGAGGTTGTGCCGTTGGGTGCAACTTGTTGAATGCGGTTGCCTTGAGCATCATAGTGGTATTGAGTGCGTCTTCCTAAAGCGTCTTCCCATTGAGCGAGTTGTGCTAACTCATTCAGCAATATCTGAGACTTTGCTCCTGTGGCATCGGTGATAGTAATTCCTGTGCTGGTGTCGTAGCTATAGCTGGCTTGAGGAGTCCCATTGACACTTTCTTGTATTAACCTGCCTTGGCTATCATAATCGAAGCTAAAAACAGTACCGTTGCCTTGGGTTAGGGAACGCAGGGCATTTTTTAGGGACAGGTTGTTACTGTCATCGTAGGTGTAAGATACCGTACCTTCAGCATTAGTAACACTTAGCAGATGTTCACCACTAGCATCATAGATGTAAGTGGTAATTTGACCCGTTGCATCTGTTAACTGGCTAATGCGTCCTTGTGCATTATAGGCGAAGCTAAAGAAATCACCATTGGAATGAGTTAAACTCGTCAGGCGGTCATTGGTATAACCTGCGGTGATGCGATTGCTGTTACGGTCTTCGATATAATCAAGTTTGCCATCAACCCGGAAGACAAACACTGTGCCGTCATTCTCCCGTAGCTGATAGGTGTTGCCTATCAGTGACAGAGTGGCATTGTCTCCTGTTAGCCCTTTGTAACTGCCATCTGTTTGTTTGTCAAACAGGCGAATATTCCCCGCTTGTAGAAGCGTAACATTGCCTTGTTGATCAGGACGGGCGGTAATATTCCAAGTATGAGTCCAACCATAACCAAACTCCCCTAATATTAACCGTCCATCAAAGGTAGATTGGAAAGACCGCCCCATACTCAGCCTCAGTCCGGGGGTTGGGGAACTAGCATCAACCTGACTGGTTAATATATCGCCTAACAGAAGATTATTCGCTTGCTGGAGTTCTGCCCCAACCAACGTAGAAATATCACTAATTGACTGTCCTTGTTGACTAAAGGTGTTGGCATTATCTGTGACAGCAGCTAAATACTGGCTAGGAGTTTGCCCAATAGCAGCAGTAAAGTTACTCCAAATTCCATCCCATGCTTGTGGTGAAATGAAGCTAGGACGAGCATTTTCTTTGACAGTTGACCAATCAAAAGGTTGGTCTCCTCCCGTCACACCCTGTAACCTGAAATTAACGCTATTCCCTGCACCAATTGTAGGTTGAAAGACAAGGGACAAGCTTCCTCGTTCTCCTGGAGAGAGAATTCCCGCCGGGCCTTCGGAACCCACAGCCAGAAATTGATATCTGGATTTTAATTCGCCGTTAGGTAACTGTAAGTTAGCATTTTCACTATTCAGGATCAGTATAGGAGAAAGAATATCTGTTTCTCCCGTATTGACATAATTAATGGTAACAACTCCTCCCTGTCCAGGTCTTAAAGCACTGGGGAGTTCTAATTGTGTTTCTAGATTACCAACAGCCCCCGATGTCACGGTGAAAGCATCATCTAAAATCGCTGTCTGATGACTATTATTGACCTTGACATCATAAGCTCCAGTATTTAGCCCTTGTAAGTCAAAGGTTGCCCATAATTCCGTGCTATTCTTCCACCAAACCTTACTAGCTTGTCGTTGCGTTCCATCTGTGGCAATTAAACTGACAATATCATTTGGTGTAAATTTCGCGCCAGCAATCTTGACAGTGGTTTGTCCTTTATTGCTACCGCGATGTGTTCCTAAACTGCTGATAGAAAACTCAAGAACATCAGCTTCAATGCTATAATTAGCCGCACCACCACCTACATCACTGCTATAAGCGAGAATATAGTAAGTACCGCCGCGAGTGCTGGGAATCAGCACTTCTTGGTCTGGTGATAAAGCGGCTGAAAATGCGACATCATATTGAGAACGAGTTGGCATATCGCCATAGCGGATATACAACTCATTCGCCGCCGTGGTGGAAGCACTATCAAACTTCACCCGCAACGTTTCACCCGCAGCGACATCAACCCGATAGTAAGCCGCTTGTCCTTGTCCTAAAGTGCCAGTATCCGCAGTTCCCAAGTCTAATATTTCCGCATCAGCCGCAAACTGATTCAGGGACGCTGTGATGTTATTATTTTCATTCGATTCAGGAATTTGATTGCGAATATCGCTACGAACGATCGCATAATAATTTCCCGGCAATAACCCAGGTAAAGCAGCTGTTAAAGTTTTACTATAACTACCACCGCTAGCCACATTGCCAACGTGTTCCACTCTACCAAACAACGCATCACCCACATCCCATTGATTATCCGCAGAGATGTAAATCGCATCAAACCAACTACCCAAAGCCGGATTTGCCCCTTGGTTTGTCACCGTATAGCTGATAGTTGTATTCTGCCCAGGTACGCCATTAACCGGAATCGTGATTGTTCCCACTACTAAGTCGGCAGGTTGTGCCAGACTAATTTCTGTAGAGTTGCCATCGTAGCCAATATTATTCTGTTCGCTATTCCGTTCATTGATATTGTTACTACTGTCTGTAACCGCAAATACATAGAATGGCCCAGATAATCCTTGCGGAATCATGAAGGATGCTGTATCAGTGTAACTAGCTCCTGCTGCTAAATCTTGGGTTCGGGCTTGGAAACCAATATATGTATCGGTACTGCGGTCAAAGAATTGGTCACGGGACAAGTAAAAGGCATCATACCAGGAACGATTACCTGTATTTGCCGCCCCATTGTTGCTGACTGTCCAAGTCACATTCAACAACTGACCACTAATACCAGTGCTAGCAGCATCGACACTCGCCACAACCAAGTCTGGCACAGGACTCAAAGCGATGTTAGTAGTACCAGCACTTGCGAGGTTATTGTTATTTTCAAAGGGAGTTTCTAGGACGAAATTGCCACTATCCGTCCGCACAATAGTATAAAATTCACCTTGGAAGTCTAGCGGTAAATTAAAGCTGCGAGTCACGCTATACTCCGCCGATGCTTCTAGCCCTCCAGAACGGTATACTCTACCCAATAATCTATCATTGCCATCAATTACTGCATCAGTTGAAAGGAAAACTTCGTCATACCAGGAATCAAGGTTTGTCTTTCCTGTGCCGAAGTTTTTAACTGTCCAGTTCACTGTTAAGGTTTGTCCTGACAAGGCAGTGGTGGGAACACTCACCTCTGTAACTTGCAGGTCTGGAGTTTGCCGTGTGATGCTCAGGGATTGTACTGTTGAGTTGTTGCCTTCATTTGTAGCTTCATATACGTTGTTATTGGCATCTGTTACTACAAATAGGTTGTAATCACCAACTAAGTTGAAGGGAATGGTAACTAATTCTTGACGTGAATACGAACCACCAGGATTGAGTAAACTATTGCGGTTAAAGCTGGCTAACAGGACATCATCAGCATTACCCAACACCGCGTCACTAGATGCAACTATCCTATCAGTCCAATTAGTAACCGCCGTATCGCCAATACCCTGGTTAGTTACAGTCCATTCTACCCGGATGGCTTTACCTGCTTCGGCTGTGGTTGGTGCGGTAGCCGAAACTATCAGGTCAGCAGGTCGAGATAAAATGTTAATTGCTGTGTTATTGAAGCCAATGTTATTGTTGTTATTCGATTCAAAAACTGTATTGCCGCTATCTGTTACCACAAAGGCATAATATGTACCACTTAAGCCATTAGGTAGGGTAAAGGTAGCAGAGTTATCGTATCCATTACCGATGTCTAATGCCCCAAAGCGAGTCCGTTCACCCAGCTTGAGGTCTGTGTTCGGGTCTAGTTCGGTATCTGTTGACAGATAGAAGCTATCAATCCACAAGGAGTTGGGGGTAGGAGTTGCGCCAAAGTTGGTAACGCGATAGCTAATAGTTAGGGGACGACTCGCTGATGCTGTAGTGGGTGCATCAACAAATTCAACTTCTAAATCTGGCGGTGGTGTGGGATTAATTTTGGTGGCTGTGGTGTCATAGCCTGTGTTGTTGTTTTCAAAGACATTTTCGTAAACCTGATTACCTGCATCAGTCCGCACGAAGAAGAAGAAATCGCCACTAATGCCAATCGGTAAATTTACTGTCTGGGTGACATTGTAGCTTGAGCCTGAATTAATCGTACCACTGCGGTTGAACTTTCCTAAAGAGCGATCGCCCGCATCTAGGACATCATCCGCAGACATGAACACTTCATCATACCAGAATGTCTCTAAGTTCCTCCCTGTCCCCTCATTTGTGACTGTCCAAGTTAAGGTAAGCGGTTGTCCTGAAAAACCTTGAGCCGGGGCGTTGACTGTGGTAACTCTGAAGTCTGGTGGTGGTGTCAAATTAATGTCGGTGGGGCCGCCAAATCCAAAGTTATCGTCCTCATTGTCAAATTCATTGACGTTATTATTTGCGTCTGTCTTGACTAGGAAGTAATAATTACTATCGATACCTCTAGGTAGCTTGACTGTCAGATTGTTAGTGTAACTTTCGCCTACGTTGAGATAGCTGACATTAGTCGCCTGTCCTAAGTAAGTGTCAGTATTATCTAAGGTCTGATCTAGGGATAGCCAGACATGATCATACCAGAAGGGTGCGCTGGTAGCTCCTGTGCCGTTATTGGTAACAGTCCATTCTACCACCGTTTCTTGACTGGAGAAGGCTGTGGGGGGAGCGGTGACATGAGATACTTGCAGGTTGGGGAAGGGGGAGAGGCGAATTTGCAGGGGGCGATCGTCTACTGTGGTATTATTGCTTTCGGTTCCTTGACTCTCGCGCAGTTGGTTATACGCATCAGTTTGTAAGATTAAAGTGCGATCGCCACTGATAGTTAAGGGTACAGTGACTAACTGACGACGTTCAATAGAACTTCCCGCCGCAATGCTACCAGTAAAACTAAAGCTACCCAAAAGTTGATCGTTACCTACTACCCCATCTTCCGACAGCAAGACGTTATCTGTCCAAGTTCCGCTAGCTTCCGCATTACCTTGGTTTGTCAATGTCCATACAACTTCAATGGACTGTCCTGAAAATGCCTCAACAGGCGCAACAATATTACTAACAACTAAATCTGGTAAATCAATATTGTTGACTGTAATGTTATCTGTTCCACTGTTGAACCCAGTCGCCGAAGCAGTAATCGCTACTTGTTGATTTGCATCAAAAATTTCATCGCCTACTGCTGTCACTGTAAAGCTGACTGAAGATTGATTTACAGGTATAGTTACAGTCTGCGGCACCGTTGCTTCTGTAGTGTCGCTGGATTCTAAGGTAATAATTAACTCAGTCGATGTATCCTCTGTATTGCGGGTAATCGTTCCTGTAGCTGTCTCTGTTTCGTTAAGCTTATCTACGTTGAGAACAAGTGAGAGAGTTGGACTATCATTATCAATGATTGTGACAGTAGCATTATTTTGACTCCCAATAGTTACACCATTAGTAGGATTCGAGAGTGTGATATTAAATGTTTGATTAGGGTCAAAAATCGTATCATCAAAAATCGGAATTGTGACTGTTTTGCTAATTTCCCCATCGGCAAAGTTAACTGTAATCGGTGCATTATTATAGTCACTACCTGCGGTGGCTGTGCCATTTGTCAGGTTAACTCTGACACTAACTGCACCATCACTACCATTAGTCCGAGTTAAAGTTACAGCCGTTACTGGTGTACCATTTTCATTAATCGCATAGTTAGCATCACTAAACTCAATTACCCCTGGTACAGCATCATTATCAATGATGGTTAATATGGCTGTTTGTTGTGTGCCTAATGTTGCGCCACCAGTCGGGTTAGTTAAAGTTAAATTGACGGTTTCATTCGGCTCATAGTTACTGTCATCATTGAGCGGAATTGTGACTGTTTTGCTGATTTCCCCATTACCAAAGGTGACTGTAATTGGTGAATTATCGTAATCACTGCCTGTGGTGGCTGTGCCATCGCTGGGTGTGATGGTAACACTAATTTCGCCATCACTTCCCCCTGTGCGAATTAGATTAATATTCGCTGTACCATTTTCGTTAACGGTATAGTTTGTTGTATTGAAACTGAGCGTTCCTGGTTGGGGTGCATCATCATTAATGATGGTGACAACGGCTGTTGTCTGAGTTCCT
This sequence comes from Anabaena sp. 4-3, assembly GCF_001597745.1. Taxonomy (GTDB): domain Bacteria; phylum Cyanobacteriota; class Cyanobacteriia; order Cyanobacteriales; family Nostocaceae; genus Trichormus. The sequence continues at coordinate 136,261 of NZ_LUHJ01000065.1, forward strand.
AATGTTGCGCCGCCAGTGGGATTAGATAGGCTTAAATTAATGGTTTCATCTGGTTCAAATTGTGTGTCGTTCACCAGAGGAATTGTGACTGTTTTGCTAATTTCCCCATCGGCAAAGTTAACTGTGATGGGTGCATTATTATAGTCACTACCTGCGGTGGCTGTGCC
>NZ_LUHJ01000065.1:136595-140168 GCF_001597745.1 Anabaena sp. 4-3
GGCAAAGGTGACTGTAATCGGTGAATTATCGTAATCACTGACTGCGGTGGCTGTACCATCTGCGGGTGTGATGGTAACACTAATTTCGCCGTCACTTCCCCCGGTACGAATTAGGTTAATATTCGCTGTGCCATTTTCGTTAATGGTGTAAGCGGTGGTATTGAAACTAATCGTTCCTGCTTGGGGTGCATCATCATTAATAATGGTGACAACGGCTGTTGTTTGTGTTCCTAATGTTGCGCCACCTTGGGGATTAGATAGGCTTAAATTAATTGTTTCATCTGCTTCAAATTGATTGTCGTTAACAATGGGAATGGTGACTGTTTTACTGATTTCCCCATCGGCAAAGTTAACTGTGATGGGTGCATTATTATAGTCACTACCTGCGGTGGCTGTGCCATTTGTTAAGTTAATCGTGACGCTGACTGCACCTGTGCTATTACCAGTACGATTAATCGTAACAGCAGTAATGGGTGTGCCATCTTCTTGAACACTGAATTGAGGAGAACTAAAAGACAGAATCCCCGGATGAATATCATCATTGGTAATCGTGCTTGTAATTGTATTCACAGTGCCACGATTATAGTTAGCACTAGCAGCTAGGGTTAAACTAATTGTTTCATCCGCTTCAAATAGATTATCTGCTGTGGGAATAATGGTTAAAGTAGCTGTGTCAGAACCAGCAGCAAACGTAATTGTTCCTGTGGTGCCGTTGAAATTAGTCGCCCCAATTTGGGTGTAGTCACTGTTGAATGTGGCACTGCCAGCAACATTAAAGTTAATAGTTAAAGAGTTGGCAGTGTTGCCCGTGCGGGTGAAGGTGTAAACCAGGTTTGTTGCGCTATCTTCTGTTACGCTGGTGGGAGTAACTGCTAGAGAAACTGTTGGTAAATCATTATCAACTATTGTGAGTGTGGCGGTTGTTTGTGTTCCTAAAGTTCCTCCTCCTACGGGATTCGCTAGGGTGAGATTTAGGGTTTCATCACCTTCATAAATGGTGTCATTCACAATCGGAATTGTCACCGTTTTGCTAGCTTCACCATCAGCAAAATTGACAACGATGGGAGCGTTATTATAATCTGCTGGTGCTGTTGCTGTGCCATCGGTGGATGTTAAAGTAACGCTGGCGATGCCATCAGTTCCACCTGTGCGATTGATGGTAACAGCACTGATAGGCGTACCATTTTCATTGACTCTGAAACTGTTAGCACTGAAAGAAAAGATGCCGGGTTTATAGTTGACATCTTGAACGACATCTAAGACTAAGGATTTATTGACGATTAATGACTGTAGTAGTAAGCCATTACCCAGGTTGAATCCAGTAATATTGGTAAAGCCACCGGTTAAATTGCCGCCAAAATTCAGGATGGTGTAGCGATCGCCTAAAACTGGTGTAAATCCATTTAGTAGGCTAATATTTAAGTTACCGCTTAAGCTGGCATTACCTGTAATATCTAGGCGGTCATAATTGCTGGTTCCGCCTAATTCAATATTCAGGGTACTACTACTAGCTTGAGTATAATTCCCTGTAATTCTCAGTGTGCCAATGGTGTCACCAGGGTTAATTTGCGTGAGATTCGATAGATTCCCAATAACCGTACCACTTCCAGTTAATGTTCCTCCCTGTAATGTATAGTTATTGGAAAATTGCAGAATCGAACCATTGTTAACTGTCCAATTCCCTGTGCTAGTACCACCACTTTGTACGTTTAATGTGCCACTAGCAACCTGCACAGTACCCGTATTGTTGAACAGTGTCGAGATATAAGTTATACCTGTACCTGCGGTTTTCTTGAGGATACCCGCATTGTTGAATTGGGATTGATTACCATACCAATGATAAAACGAGCGATCGCTTTGAATATCAAATACACCTGTAGCGGTATTATTCCAAATCGCCCCGTTAGCCCCATATATATCTCCACCCGTCCAAGTTACTGTACCTTGAGTTTCGATGGTGCGAGTGTCGATGAATTTGGCGTTACCACTGAGGTTAGCTGTACCTTGGATGATGGTTGTGCCTGTGCCTGATTGCGTTCCCCCACTCCAGTTGAATGTACCGCCTGTTTTGACGGTTAAATTGCCTGTGCCTGTGAGTGTGCCATTGCTGAGGATGAGGTTGTTGACTTCACTAGCTGTTGTACCGTTGAGTGCTAGACTACCACCACTGAGGGTGAGGTTGTTGACTTCACTGAGAATTGCTCCATCGACTGTAACTGTACCACTACCAGTGATGGAGATTACCCCTTCTCCTATGAGTGAACCACCTGTAAAGTTATAGTTACCACCGCTAAAAACTAATGATGCTCCATTTTCGGCACGGAACACACCACTACTCATCCCCCCACCTTGTAAGTTGAGTGTGCCTGTTTGGACTTGAATCAAACCTGTGTTATTCAAGGCGGCACCAATAGTAGTCGTGCCTGTACTTGCGGTTTTCTTGAGGATACCGGCATTGTTGAAGATAGGGCGATTACCATACCAATGATAAAAAGAGCGATCGCTTTGAATATCAAACACACCTGTAGCGGTATTATTCCAAATCGCCCCGTTAGCCCCATATATATCTCCACCCGTCCAAGTTACTGTACCTTGAGTTTCGATGGTGCGAGTGTCGATGAATTTGGCGTTACCACTGAGGTTAGCTGTACCTTGGATGATGGTTGTGCCTGTGCCTGATTGCGTTCCCCCACTCCAGTTGAATGTACCGCCTGTTTTGACGGTTAAATTGCCTGTGCCTGTGAGTGTGCCATTGCTGAGAGTAAAGTTTTCGGTTTCGCTATCTTGAATGCCATTGAGTGATAAAGTACCGCCTGTAATAGACAGATTATTGACGGAACTCACAGTTTCATTGAAAGTCAGATTGCCGTTACTGACAGAGAGATGATTGAGATTGCTAACAGTTGCACCCGTGACAGTGACAGTTCCACTACTTACTGTGAGATTGTCTGTAGTTAAAGATCCCCCTGTGATGTTGTAAGTGCCACCACCAAATACTAATGACGCACCGCTATCAACCTCAAAAATACCGCTACTTGTACCACCACCTTGTAAGTTGAGTGTGCCTGTTTGGACTTGAATCAAACCTGTGTTATTCAAGGCGGCATGAATAGTAGTCGTGCCTGTACCTGCGGTTTTCTTGAGGATACCGGCATTGTTGAAGATAGGGCGATTACCATACCAATGATAAAAAGAGCGATCGCTTTGAATATCAAATACACCTGTGGCGGTATTATTCCAAATCGCCCCGTTAGCTGCATATATATCTCCACCCGTCCAAGTTACTGTACCTTGAGTTTCGATGGTGCGAGTGTCGATGAATTTGGCGTTACCACTGAGGTTAGCTGTACCTTGGATGATGGTTGTGCCTGTGCCTGATTGCGTTCCCCCACTCCAGTTGAAGGTGTTGTTCACAACAACTTCTCCTGTTCCTGCCAAAGTACCAGCACTGATAGTCAAATTATTGACTTCACTGGCAGTTGTGCCATTGAATGCTAGAGTACCACCACTGAGGGTGAGATTACTAATAGAATTTACCGTTTCATCGAAAGTCAGACTGCCATTATTACTGAC
>NZ_LUHJ01000066.1:0-43789 GCF_001597745.1 Anabaena sp. 4-3
ACTCCTGCTTCTCTACGAGACGCTGCGCGAACGCAGTGAGTGAGAGGCTTCTTTTTGTTTAAGCTAACTAGCGCAAAAACATCCATAACGGCAGATGAAAGTTGCTTGTGCTGATTTCATCTGCCGTTACTGGAGTGCTTGTGATGATAGGCATCATTTCATTTTTTGCCCAGCTACTCCAGGGCGCGTTGACGCAACCCACCACAGGCATCGCGCTTCTTGAGTCTAAAGTCCAAACATGCCAATCAATAATTTATTTCCAAAATTTACTCTTAAACTACTTGACACTACCCAGGTACAATCTGCTATATTAATGATGTCGATGCTTTGGGGCGTCGCCAAGCGGTAAGGCAGCGGGTTTTGGTCCCGCCATCCCTAGGTTCGAATCCTAGCGCCCCAGTTTTAAACAACAGATAATCAGCTAATTATATTATCAATGTTACTGATGTATTTGTCCAGTCGAAAAATTAGTTAATTACCATTTTGGGTTGCTGATTAAAACATAGCACCGGTTAACTCTTAGCCTGAGAGTGTCATTTATTCATGGTAAATATAAATTTGTTGCTTGATTATTGTTGCTTGATTAATTTATCGTGTAATCAAGCAACAGTTAAATGTTTGTATTTACTGATGGCTGTCAATAGCTAGAGGCTACTTTTCAGGTGATTTTAAAGCTTGATCTAATATTTGCCGGGCTTGTTCGGCTTTAGTGCGTGCTTCTTGGTAACGTAGGTTAGCTTGAGCAAAGTTTTTGAGAACTTTAAAACCTTCTTTGAGGCGGTTAATTTCTTCTTCTGTGACTGATTGATCGGAAAATAGAACATCAACAGCCTTGCGAATTTCTAAAGCTTCGGCGCGTGTTTCTTGTACCTTTAATTTTAGTGTGGCGAGATTGCTGAGAACTTGCACAGCTTGTGTAACACTATCCTCACCACTGGTGGAATCAGATGAGGGTTCTTTCACTTCTATTAATTGTTGAGGCCCAAATCCTTCTTCTAATTCTGTAGGCAGTTTACCAGCATTCATCAGTTCTATCAACTGATCCATTGCTTTCTCACGGGCTTTGGCTGAATCTCTACCAGAAACAGTCAGGATGATGTCTGGACTTTGAGGGAGAGTGTACTGAACCATACATATTTAAGGCATTAATTTTGTTAATTAAGCAAGCTTAAACAACCTATTATAGCATGAAACAGTAGTAAAAATACGGAAAATATCGGGTTTGGCGATGATTTATCAAATCAGATTTAGAACTAGCCCAAAACCAAACTTTATACTTAAGGAAAGGCGAATAAATTTCGATAGGAGGGGCAAGCAATGGCTCCCAATCCAATTATCATGCAAGCTGTGGAGAAACTGGGCTACCGAGTCACTGTTGGTGATGTGGCAACTCAGGCTGGATTGAATGTAGCTGAGGCTAACCAAGGTTTATTGGCTTTAGCTACTGATGCTGGCGGACATTTGCAGGTAGCGGAATCCGGAGATGTGGTTTACCTGTTTCCCCGCAATTTTAGAGATGTTTTACGTAATAAATATTTACAGTTGCGATTGCAGGAATGGTGGCAGAAGATATGGGGAATTCTGTTTTACTTGATTCGCATTTCCTTTGGGATTTTGTTAATTGCTTCTATTGTTCTGATTACGATAACCATCATCGTAATTATTACGGCGATGAACTCTAGTAGTGATAATGACGATCGCAGTAGTAATAGTAGTTTTGGTTGGGGCTTCTTTTATGTTCCCGATTTGTTTTGGTATTTCAACCCAAATTATCAAAATTACCCGCAACAACGGCGGCGAGGTAGACAAGACAACAGCCAGATGAATTTATTTGAGGCTGTATTTTCATTTTTGTTTGGTGATGGCAATCCTAATGCTCACTTAGAAGAACGCCGTTGGCAGGAAATCGCCGCAGTGATTAGCTCAAATCGGGGTGCAGTAGTAGCTGAACAAATTTCTCCTTATCTGGATGACATCGGTGCAGCATATCAACAAGAATACGAAGATTATATGTTGCCTGTGCTATTAAGATTTAATGGACAACCAAAAGTTAGTCCTGAAGGACAAATTGTCTATTATTTCCCAGAGTTGCAGGTAAGAGCCAGCAGCAAACATCATCAGTCAGTGCCAGTATATTTAGAAGAGTTACCTTGGCGTTTCAGTGCTGCTAGTTCTGGGCAAATTATGCTGAGTGCTGGGTTAGGTGTGGCAAATTTGGTTGGTGCTTTGGTACTTGGTAGTTTATTAGCAGGTGGTGTAGTTGCGGCTGAGTTAGGTGGGTTAGTCGGTTTTGTGCAAGGAATTTATTGGTTGCTGTTAGCTTATGGTATAGGTTTTTTAGGTATACCTTTAGTGCGTTATTTTTGGATTCAACGGCGCAATAGTAAAATTGCTGCTCGTAATAGCGATCGCCTGTCTAGGGCAAGATTATTAACAAGTCCCAATCCAGCTTTACAGCAAAAAATTGATTACGCCCATCAGTTTGGAGCAGAAACAGTCATTAGTAATGAAGACTTGGTGTATTCCACCGAAACAGACTTACTAGAACAGGAAGTTGAGCGTTCAGCACAGATTGATGCTGAATGGCAAAGGCGATTAGAGCGAGGGAGTGGGGAGTAGGGGGAGTAGGGGGAGCAAAATGTGATGCCCAATGCCCCATGCCCCATGCCCAATTACTTGGCTTTAATTGGCGTTAAAGCGACACCACGATAATAATGTCCTAAGATTTGCAGGTGGTTAGCACCACGTAAAGCTAAATTATAGGCTCCCCATTGGCTCATGCCTAAACCATGCCCAAAGCCTAAACCTTGGAGTACAAAACTACCATCTTCTCTCCTGATGACATTAAAACGGGTACTTCTGAGTCTGAGGGCGGTACGTACATCTTCGCCCTTAATGACTTTTGTGCCTTTGTCGCCAACGATTCTTAAAGCTTTGACGCTGCGGAAAGGTGAGAAAGCTTCTGGAATGACATCTTTAACATTGCCTACACCAGAAATTCTGGCACTAATTTCCGCAGGGGTAAAGTTTCTTTCCCAAGAACATTCTTTAATATTTTGATCGTAATCTTGAACGGCTCGCAGGTAAGGCAGAGGATTACCCCAAACATCTTCGACGTTTTCGGTGTGTCCTCCTGAACAAGCGTGGAAGACTGAGAGAATGAGATTATTGTTATAGGTGAGGACTTGCCCAGCCGTGGCATCAACTGCGCTGTAAACTGCGGGAGATTCACTGCTTACCCCTTTATAAATTTGCCAACGATCTGGAGTGTCACCTAAATCGTAAACTGGGTTTTTACGCTGTTGTTCACGCTTGTAGAGGGCATAGGTACGGGCGGCGATCGCTTGAGCTTTTAGGGCTTCTTGCGGCCAGTTAGAACTCATTTCGCCACCAATGACGCTGTAGAGATATTCTTCTAAATCTACCCAGTTAACCACATCTAAACCTTTGTCTGTGGGGACAACCAAAGTTCTCCCCCGATACCAGCGATCGCCAATATAAACTAATCCTTCTTTTCCTGTGGGTTCAATCCAAAATAAACCAGACTGCCATTTATCTAAAGCCACACCGCCTGGAACAGCTTGGGCATAAAAAGCACTCATCCCCGGCAAATTGCCCAGAGTGCGCCCACCACTATCTTTGACAATTGCGGTGGTATTACTGCCAACTTTGACTTGATTGACTCCCCTTTCAATGGCTACACGCAAAATTACAGCAGCTTGAGCAGGAGCAACTAAAACTAGCCACAATAGGATACCTAACCACCAATGACGTATTTTAATCTGGGATAATAAAGAGCCTAATAACAGTTGGAATTTCATGCTGATTATTTGATCACAAGTATTGTAGCTCTGGACTGTCATACCAATTCAAATGCTTGATGTTGGCAGAATTGGCATGACATCCACAACTCAAGATCAGACAGTTCCTCTCAGGTAGAGGTTGCCACCTTCTCAATAATTATGCAATGGGTTCTAGTTTCTCTCCTGTGTACAAATCAGCAATTAATTTGTGAGATTTTTAAACACTTATACTGAACGATAGGCAAGACGGAGACTTTGCACCAGAATCATCAAGGATGCGATCGCCATTAATCCACCCCAAAACCAATAAGGTAACAGCAAATATTTTTGCATCTGTGCTGTATCAGAAAGTCCTAACGAGCCAGCAGAGGCACTAAATAAATAATTTAGTTGGTGGTAGGTACTGATACAAGCTTGCACGCCTAAAAATTGAACAGCAAATCCTTGTATCCATCGGGAAGCTTTGAGGGCGATACCTAGAATCATCAAACCTAACAGGGGAATTGCCACTAATCCAAACCAGGAACGTACCCAAATTAATGTAGAAACTAATAAAAAACCCCCCAAAATTTTCAGACTTAGGGAGGCGGTTTTAAAACTACGGGAAGCCAAAATCAATATTGCACCGGCAATTGGTGGCCCCATAGGGCCTGCTGCTGCCACTAAAGCCGGGGCGATCGGGCCTAGTGATAACCGAATGGCGTAGGTGGCGACTCCTGAACCATTGCTAAAAATCTGTAGTTGTTTAAACTGCCCCCCTAATAATAAAGCCATCAAACCATGACCCATTTCGTGAAACCATGTTGCTAGGATGCTAAAGGGGTATAAAATATAATCTCCTCCTGGGAATTGCCAGAGTATAGCCGTAGCGATCGCGGCTCCCACTAGCCAACTTAGCCCCATGCGTTCCACTACTGGCGGAGCTTCATGACTGAGTAAGGTGCCATCGTTCCCTGCTTCCTTCATATTTCAAATTCCTCAGCGTAATTACCCGAATTACTGGTATTTTTATTCTAATCCGAGGCGGCAGTGGGCAGGGGAGCGGAGAGAGAGCAGAGGGAGCAGAGGAGAAAAGCTAATGACTAATGCCCAATCCCCAATCCCCAATCCCTATTTTTTATTGTCTAATCTGATATCAATAACAGAAGCATTGAAGTTATAATTGAAACCTTCCAACTCAAAAGGCATCCCAATTTTTACTTTACTGTTACCTAAAACTGGGCCATTGTCAGTTACTTGTGCCTTACCTTCTAAAGTCAAAAGCATATCGGTACTAAAGTTATTACTTCTGGGATCTGGTAACTCTTTGACAGTTCCATCTGGTTGGCCTACTGTTAGCATTCTGGGTAGAATTTGGACAGATTTGATGCCAATTTGACCATAGGGCTGATTACGGATAATCACATTAGTTTTACCGCCTTTCTCAAAACCTTGATCAAATAACCGTTGAGTATCGCGCACATTCAAACCGCGAACTACTAAATCTACTTCTATAGGAACTGTTTTTGTACCTACCTGAGCCACAGAACCAGTAGTACCAGGAAAGACAAAAATTCCCACTATAACTAACAAAATCACTAGCCCAGCAAATAAGTCAAGGATGTTGATTTTGCCGAATAAGCGACCTTTGGAATCTAAAATAGCCATAAATAATTTTTCCAAATCAAAGCAGAGTAATTGATTTTAGCAATAAGTTTTCTGAGGTAAGTAGCAACTCTTCCCCTAGGATGAAAATTACAATTAACTGGCAGTCCGAGTTATGCGACAGTCTATCACAAGTTGGAATATTCGGAATGGGATAGACTCTGCTCAATTTCTACTATTTAATACTTAATTCCAGAATGCAACTAAGTAAACATAAATACGTCATATTACTTGTAGTTTTGATGTTGTTCTGCACTCATTAGATTATGGCTAACAGAAGAACCTGGCTGGCAAACTACCATATTTGGCGGCGACGTTGGTTTTATCCGTTAATTTCCGTGATAGTTGCTGTGAGTTTGTGCTTGACTACACCTTTACCTGGACGGGCTATAGATTTACTGCCGCTATTATTCCGGGGAGCGCAAATACTCCAACTATCAAATATATCTGATCGCCAGGAAGTGGAACTTGGCCAGCAAATGAATCAGGAATTGCGAGCTAGTGAAATCAAGCTTTACAATAATGCGGAAATTAATCGTTATGTGGTAGAAATTGGCCGGCGCATTGTAGCTAATAGCGATCGCCCCAATCTACCAGCGACATTTCAGGTAGTCCAAGGTAATCAGATCAATGCTTTTGCCACTTTGGGCGGATTCATTTATGTTTATACAGGTTTAATAGAAACCGCAGAAAATGAAGCGGAACTAGCCAGCGTGATTGCTCATGAATGGGGGCATATTAGCGGTAAACATTTAATCAAACAGATGCGCCAGAAAGCACTCGCTAGTGGTGTAGCCTCAGTCACAGGTTTAGATCGCAATACAGCCGTGAATATTGGTGTAGAACTCGCACTTAACCGTCCCCGCAGTCGTCAAGATGAATATGATGCTGATAGAAGAGGGTTAAGAACTTTGACAAGGGCTGGTTATGCTCCCTCGGCGATGGTGACATTTATGGAGAAGTTATTGAAAACTAGGGGTTCTGTCCCCACATTTTTAAGCACTCACCCGGCAACAAACGACCGCATTGATGCCTTGCAACGTGCTATCAATAATCTACCTAGTAATGGCCGTGACGGATTGGATAATGCTGCCTATCGCGCTAAAATCCGACCATTGTTATAGAATTTTAGGTTTTCTATCACGCTCGTTGCTTATTGCGGCGAGCAATTATTTGCTCTGGCTGCACTTCAACTACAGCTTCAGCTAAGGAAAGGGTACGTAAACTGTTTGTAAAAACGTTAGCTTGATAAATTAAGTTATTTGTAAGATCAAATCCAGTCAACCAGCCGCTACGAGGATGGTATGCACCAGTATCTATATCTAGCCATCCCCTTCCCTGTGCTAATTGCCCAGGATTCACACCAGGGAAAGTAAAGGTAATGGTATGACCAATAATCACCAGTTTATCAGGAAAATATGCTTCTTCGATAGTGTGAAATGGTTCACGTATCCAGCAGAATTGTTCCGCCGTTTGTTTGGCTAGCGGTATTTTTGGGTCTAAACCAGCATGAGTTAACCACACATTTCCTAAATCAATATAGGTGGGCAAAGTCTCCAACCAATCTATATGTTCTTGGGGAATGGTTTGATTTGGGTAGCTGTCTATTGTTGCTTGTCCGCCACTGTGTAGCCATGCTTGCACTAATGGCATGGGAACATTTTCATTACTGAGAATATTTAATAACATCTGCTCGTGGTTGCCCAAGAGACATTGATAATTATGTTGTATGACCAAATCAATCACATGATAGCTCTGAGGCCCGCGATCAATTAAGTCTCCTAAAAAATAAACTTGATCATCAAAAGCGGGAGCGATCGCTTCTAACAAAGTCATCAATCCTTCGTAGTAACCATGCACATCCCCAATAACTATTTGACGTTGCCTATTTTCGCTCATCGGCTCTTAGCTGAAATCAATAGCTTAATACGTTTGCTACAGTGTAAGCTGTCGGAATTCCGCAAATAAATGTAAAACTACTTGAATAATGTAAATTTATTGTAGTTTCTATTTGAGAAATTTGATAAAATTTAGGTATTTATTTGATTGCGGAACTGCCAAAACTACGATGTCTGATCAGTTTTCTCCTGAAATTAGCACACGCATCTGTAACCACATGAACGAGGATCATGCCAATGCCGTGCTTCTTTATGCACAGGTTTTCGGTGAAATCACTCAGGCGACAGCAGCACAAATGCTATCCATTGATGCTCAGGGTATGGAGTTAACCGCACAAGTTAATGGGGAAACTGTACCCGTCCGTGTTCCCTTTGATCATGTTTTGGTAGATGCCGAAGATGCTCATCATACTCTGATTGCAATGGTGAAGCAAGCTAGGGTTAATCAGCAAACTCAATAATTGTTTACTATTTAAAATTATGGTGTTTGATTGTTGTTAATTGCTCAATTAATCTTCAGATTGCAATAACCAAACACCACTGTAAGTCATACCAGAATCGTCAGGTTGTACGATTAAAAAGTGTAGTCCTCGGCTTTGTTGTTTACGTTGTTCATAAGCTTTCGCCGCAGTTGCTACTTCTGCATTTTCAAAAGTAACAACAATCCATCTATCTACTAAACCTGCTTCTAGTATCAAGCCATCCGGCGCACCAGCTATGTAATTTAATGCTACAGGATGGGTTTGTTGTATCCATTGGGCTAGACGTAGCGATCGCCTACCTCCATAAATTACCACGCCAGGAACGGCAACGGTTGAGGCTAACCCCAGATTAATCGGTTGTAGAGATTCTGGTACAGATAATATGGGAATCGGGCGATCGCTAAATAAATCTACCAAATCACCAGCCGCAATAGTTGCAAACCGCCACTCTTCCCCCCATAAATTGTCCGGTAATGGTGCTGGGGGTGGTTTATCTATGGCTAAAGGATATTGTTTTTCCCGTAACCATTGCTTTAAAGCTGAAGTCCGACGGTGAGGTTGAACAGTAATACCTAAATTTCGCCCAGCTACTTCCATTAAACTCAAAGATTGAGGACGAAACACCTGGATAACATCTGGTAGGTTTTCACCAGCCGCTTGTTGAATTTGAGCAGTAACCCAACTAGAATTAGCTTCTGACTGGGGACAGGTAGCGACATACTCAAAACTGCGATTTGCGTCACAAATCAACAACTCCCATAATACCTGTCCTGTTGCATCTTGTTGGGGACTACGATAAAAATCAGCTTGCCAAACCAGACTCATGAATTGCCCTGTTCCTTACAGCCTATTTGATGCCTCATTTAACTATTACCATAGTTTGTAGTCAAGGCTTCAGGCTTGTGTTATTTTTCCAGTAATCCGAAAGCGATCGCATGATGACGGATATGGTCTTCTATCAAACTGGCAATAAAATAATAACTGTGGTCATATCCTACTTGATACCGTAAATTTAAAGGTTGATTAACAGCTTGACAAGCCTGTTCAAATACTTCCGTTAACAATTGTGTTTCTAAAAATTTATCAGCCGTACCTTGATCAATCAAAATTGAACTGTGATAACCCAACTTTTGAACTAATTCACTAGCATCATAAGCAAGCCAACTTTCTTGATTACTACCCAAATAACGACTAAAAGCTTTTTGTCCCCAAGCACAACGCATAGGTGCAACAATTGGTGCAAAAGCTGAAACTGATTTATATAAATTGGGATTTCGCAGCGCACAAACTAACGCACCATGTCCACCCATTGAATGACCAAAAATCCCTTGATTATCAGTTTGTACTGGGAAATTTGCCGCAATTACAGCAGGTAATTCTTGCACAATATAACTATACATTTGATAATGCTGCTGCCAAGGTGCTTGAGTCGCATCAACATAAAAACCCGCACCTGTACCAAAATCCCAGTCATCATCCTCGCCGGGAATACCTGTATTCCGGGGGCTAGTATCTGGTGCAACTAACATTAACCCATACTCAGCAGCATAACGTTGCGCCCCAGCTTTGACCATAAAATTTTCTTCAGTACAAGTCAAACCAGAGAGAAAATACAGAACTGGTACTGATTTTTGGGTAGCTTGCGGTGGTTGATAAACAGCAAAACGCATTACACCATGACAAGTTGATGAGTCATGAGAGTAAAAGCCGAGTTTGCCATCAAAGCATTTATATTCTGAAATCAGTTGGATATTATTCATGATTGCAACAGTTACGATGTAAATTTTTAAATATCAGAATTTGATAATTTCTCAAGCAATATTATCTGATGCTACTGTAAATAATTACTCCAATTGACAGACGGAAGATTGAATAAAAATTTATAACTTAGTAAAAGCTTTTCAGTATTTTAGCATATTTACACATCAAAAAATTGAGAGGAAAAGTCAAGATGGCTAATAAAAACTACGAAGAGAAATATACTGAGCCTGAATTACGGGAAGAAATCAAAGAAGAAATTAAAAAATCAGATAAAGGCGGTAAACCTGGTCAATGGTCGGCACGTAAAAGCCAGATGTTAGTGCGAGAATATGAAAAGCAGGGTGGAGGCTATAAACAATCTGAAAAAGATGAATCTGCAAAATCTCTAGAAGAATGGTCTGAGCAAGAATGGCAAACTGAAGAAGGTGAAACCCGCGCCCGTGAAGGTGAAGTAACACAGCGTTATCTACCTAAAGAAGTTTGGGATAGGCTAAGTGATGCAGAAAAACAGGAAGCTGAAAAAACAAAAGAAGAAGCTTCTAAAAAAGGTCAACAACACGTAGAATGGACACCAGCTATCAAGCGGGTTATGGATGAGTTGGAAAAGGAAAAGTAAAAGTTAGGGGGCGTTAAAGCAGCGCGTAATGCACTATGAAACACAGCATAGTGTGTTATTAAAAATAGAGGACTAAAGTCCTCACTACAAACAATAATTAAGGTGGGTTAATATCCCACCTTGGGGAAAGTTTAAAATGTTACTACGCTGCGAATTGATTCGCCTTTGTGCATTAAATCAAAAGCATCATTAATCTGTTCAATGGGCATGACATGAGTAATTAAATCGTCAATGTTTATCTTGCCGTCCATATACCAATCGACAATTTTGGGGACATCCGTCCGCCCTCTTGCGCCACCAAATGCTGAACCTTTCCACACACGCCCGGTTACAAGTTGAAAGGGACGGGTGCTAATTTCTTCACCTGCACCAGCAACACCAATAATTACACTCACACCCCAACCTTTGTGACAACATTCTAAAGCTTGACGCATGACTTTAACGTTGCCGATACATTCAAAACTGTAGTCAGCACCACCTTTAGTTAAATCAACTAAGTATGCAACTAAATCACCTTCTACTTCATTGGGGTTAACAAAGTGCGTCATCCCGAATTTTTCAGCCAAGGCTTGCTTGTTGGGGTTAATATCTACCCCCACAATCATATTAGCCCCTACCATCCGCGCCCCTTGGATGACATTTAAGCCAATACCACCTAAGCCGAATACTACTACATTTGCGCCGGGTTCAACTTTGGCTGTGTTGATGACTGCACCAATACCTGTGGTTACGCCGCAACCGATGTAACAAACTTTATCAAATGGCGCATCTTCGCGAATTTTCGCCACGGCAATTTCTGGTAAGACGGTGTAGTTAGAAAATGTCGATGTCCCCATATAATGATGAATCATCTGCCCATCGATACTAAAACGGCTAGTACCATCAGGCATAACACCACGTCCTTGGGTAGCGCGAATAGCTTGGCAAAGATTTGTTTTAAAACTCAAACAATATGCACATTGCCGACATTCTGGCGTGTACAGGGGTATAACATGATCTCCTGGCTTGACGCTAGTGACACCTGCACCCACTTCTACCACCACACCCGCGCCTTCATGTCCTAAAACGGCGGGAAATAAACCTTCAGGATCAGCACCAGAAAGGGTGTAAGCATCTGTGTGACAAACTCCGCTAGCTTTAATTTCAATTAAAACTTCTCCAGCTTTTGGCCCCTCTAGTTCAACCGTTTCAATAGTCAACGGCTTACCCGCACCGTAAGCTACTGCTGCTTTAACTTCCACGAGTTAGCCCTCCTCAAAAAATTCAAAATTCAAAATTCAAAATTCAAAATTAGCTTGTCAGTCAGTCCGCGTAAATAATTCTACGTTTGTAGTAAGGGCTTTAGCCCTTCTTACGAGCCAATCTCAAGATTTTTGACATTACTTAATATGGTTTGATTCATATCGTAGGGTGGTGGCAAAGATTTTTAATGGTATGTTCCCTAATTAACAATGAAATTGCATTTTTTTGAGAGATTGGTACATTAGTTACAGGCGACAGAGTTTAACAATGTTATCGCTCTGACGCATAAATTTAGATTTTTGTCAACCCCTGATTTATCTCTACTTTTGCAAAGCTTATGAACCCTGCCCTAACAAAAATTGGCGCGCAAATGTCTAACCTGACTGGTGTACGAGCGATTATGAAGGATATTATCGAAACGTTAAAAGCCAGTGGGGGGCAGGAATTAATTAATCTGAGTGCGGGTAATCCTTTGATTTTACCGGAGGTTGAACAGTTATGGCGGGATTACACCGCAGAACTGTTGGCTAGCTCAGAATATGGTGAGGTAGTTTGTCGTTATGGTTCTAGTCAGGGTTACGCGCCGTTAATTGAAGCGATCGCTCAAGATTTTAATCAACGTTACGGGTTAAACTTAACTGACCGCAATATTTTAATTACTCCCGGTAGTCAAAGTCTCTACTTCTACGCCGCTAATGCTTTCGGTGGCTACACTAGCAATGGGGAACTCAAACAAATCGTTTTACCCCTCAGCCCTGACTACACTGGTTATGGTGGTGTGTGCTTGTACCCAGAGGCTTTACTGGCTTACAAACCCACTTTAGATATTGACGCATCTAATCATAAATTCAAATATCGCCCCGATTTCAGTCAATTATCTGTCAGTGAGAACACAGGCTGTATTATCTTCTCCCGTCCCTGCAACCCTACAGGTAATGTGATGACTGAGGATGAGGTGCAGAAAATCGCCGCCTTAGCCGCTTCCTATGATGTGCCGGTGTTAATTGACTCTGCGTATGCTCCCCCATTCCCGGCGTTAAACTTTACAGAAATGCGACCAGTATTTGGTAATAACATCATCCACTGTATGAGTTTATCTAAAGCTGGATTACCAGGGGAACGGATCGGAATTGCGATTGGGGATGAAAAATGGATACAAGTTTTGGAATGCTTCCAGACAAATTTATGTATTCATCCCTCACGCTATGGACAGGCGATCGCAGCTCGTGCTATTCAATCCGGTAGCTTGGCACAAATTGCCGAAACCGTGATTCGTCCTTTCTACCAAAACAAGTTTACTGTCTTAGAAGATACCTTAAACGCTACCATGCCCCAAGATTTACCTTGGTTTTTACATCGTGGTGAGGGGGCTATCTTCGCTTGGTTATGGTTAAAGGATCTACCCATCACTGATTGGGAATTTTACCAAGAATTAAAGAAAGTCGGTGTAATTGTCGTACCTGGTAGTACATTCTTCCCTGGTTTGAAAGAAGAATGGCAACACAAGCACCAATGTTTACGCATTAGCCTTACAGGTAGTAATGAGGAAATTAAACTGGGAATGCAGCTTTTAGCTAAAGCTGTAGAGCAAGTTTATCAAAGTGCGGTTGTCAGTGCGTGAAGTAGGGGAACAAATCAATTCAAAATTCAAAATTCAAAATTCAAAATTAAATAATTTTTGCCCATAATTCATTACTTTTGACTTTTGACTTTTGACTTTTGACTTGTTTATACCCTGTGCATCGATGCTCAATAGAAAACAATGAATAGCGAAGAATTAAAAGAACGTAAGGGGAAAAAGACAGCAGGGGGGAAGGCAAAAACTCAAAAAACCCAGTCCCCAGTCCCTAACCTTGATAATTGGATAGAAATAGGTAAAATTGTAGCACCACAGGGTTTGTCTGGTGAGGTGAGAGTTTACCCTAATACTGACTTTCCTGAACGCTTTGAAGAACCTGGACAACGTTGGTTATTGTATCCGGGAAAAACTGAACCAGAACCGATTGAATTGTTAGCAGGGCGTTACATAGAAGGTAAAAACTTATATGTGATTCAATTGGCTGGTGTGGATAATCGCAACCAAGCGGAAGAATTACGCGACTGTCGATTATTTGTACCAGTGAGCGATCGCCCCGAATTAGGCGATGATGAATATCATGTCATCGATTTAATCGGCTTGGAAGTTTTCCTACAAGCATCCGGGGAACTGGTGGGTACTGTGGTGGATGTGATTGCCGCAGGAAATGATTTACTAGAAGTAAAGTTACCAGTATCACTGGATAGCAAACAAAAACAAAAGACTGTCTTAATTCCCTTTGTGAGAGAAATTGTCCCTGTCGTCAATTTACCAGCCCGTCGCCTGGAAATTACTCCACCTGCTGGGTTGCTAGAGTTAGCAACTGGTAGTTAGGAGATTTAAGGGTGTAGGGTAGAAAAACCAATGACTAATGACTAATGACTAATGACTAATGACTAATGACTAATGACTATTAACCATCGCCATAATTGTAGATAGCGGTACATCAGTAAAATAATTCTGCTGGAATTGTTCTTCACTGATAGCGGCTAAAAACTGTGCAACAGCTACATCGCCCTTACTTTCAGAGACAGTGCTAGCATTCCAACTAATATGTAAATCACGGTCTTGTCTTGTAACAGTAAATCCGTAATATTTTAATGCTTGAATTCCTAAAAGTAAGGTTTGGTTACTTATCCCCAGTTTCTTGACAAGCTGTACACGGGTAACAGGTTGATTTGTGCGACTGAGATATTTAGCAATACCAACCAAAGTCAGCCAAATTTCCATCGGTGGTTGATGGTGGGGTTTAGACCAAGCAAGGGCTAATTGTTGATTATTGTAGAGCGATCGCCGCCACCATGCCCGTAATTCATCCCAATGAGTCGGACATTCGTCAATGATGAGGGACTCTTGACTGGGGGCTGGGGACTCTTGACTGGGGAAGTTACGCCAGTCTAAAATCTGTGCAGAGTTGTGAGTTTTGAGTCCTGATTCAGCACTAGGACGGACAGCAATTAATCTAACTTCATAGCGTTTTTTGTAGGTGTTGTAGTCTAATTCTGCAATGCAATCACACCTACCTAGAGGTAATTCTTCTTTATAATGTCCCCACCAAATCCCAGGAAAGGCGTTTTTAGTGGAGTCGTCGCGGATATCAAAATCGGTCTTAATGTACTGTACCTTTTTCCCCTGGGAATCTTGTTGATTGCGATGCCAAGTATTTTCAAACCAGCAGTTTTGAATCAGTAATTTTGGTACAGGATTACCCATACCACAAGGTTCTAATAATTTCAATTCAAAAAATAATTCTTTACCTAAGTCGGCTACTGTTACAGTTATATCTGCTTGTACCGTAGGGCTGAGATTTATACTACCCAAAGATTGCCGCAATTGCTGATTAATTGCATCTCTAAATAAGGGAATATTCTCTACAGGTAAACTCAAACCTGCTGCATAGGGATGTCCGCCAAAGCGATGTAACAGATGGGCTTGGTCTTTCACCAATTGGTATAAATCGACAGAATTGATAGAACGGGCTGAACCTCTGGCGAGGGGAGTAGCCAAGGAATTATCCCCAGTCCCTTCCGTACTTAACAAAATTGTTGGGCGGCCGGTTTCTTGGGCGACTTGTCCGGCGACTAAACCTAAAACACCTGCTGGCCATTGGGTATCTTCTAAAACAATGACGCTGGTGGTTGAAAGGTCTAATTGTGTGAGTTTTTGGGTTACTTGGTTTTGTACATCTTTTTGTAAAGATTTACGGCGGGTGTTGGCTAGTTCAGTGATTTCCGCGAGTTCATGGCAACGTTTGATATCTCGGCTAGTGAGTAACTCAACGCAAAAACTAGCATCGCCTTGGATGCGACTAACTGCGTTGATGCGGGGGCCTAAACCGAAAGAGATATCTGTGGGGCGATCGCCATTTTTCTGGCACAATTCTAATAATCTTCCTACTCCCGGCCTGCGTCGTGCTGCTGCTGGTTGTTGAAAATCGGCTTGCAGTTTTTGAATACCCAACTGTGCTAAATACCGACAGTCGCCACTTAGCTGCACTAAATCAGCAATTAACCCGACTGCTACTAAATCTAATAAATTCTCTAACGGTTCTTGAGGAACATCAGGCAAAGTTTGATAAAGGGCTTCTACTAACTTATAAGCTACCGCCACACCCGACAAATGAAATAAAGGATGTTCTGGTGATAAATAACGCGGATTAATAATAGCTGTAACTGGTGGACGTTCGGCAGGTAAAGTATGATGGTCTGTAACTATGACATCTATACCTAAATTTTTAGCATAGATAATTTCATCAATATTTGTGCTGCCCGTGTCGCAAGTAACTATTAATTTACAACCTTGTTGAGCTAAATTATCAATTCCTGCTATATTCAATCCGTGAGATTCTTTCAAGCGATTAGGAATGTAATAATTTAACTGTTGATTTTGTTTAAAAAATTGTCCTAAACCATCCCAAAGTACAGATGTAGAAGTAATACCATCCGCATCAAAATCACCCCAAATAGTTATTTTTTCACCTGCATTTCTTGCTTGTTGCAAGCGTTTCATTGCCAAGTGCATTTCTTCCCCAAACTCAAAGGGGCTAGCTGGTTGATAAGATTTATGATTAATAAAAGCTGCTAATTGTGATTTATCTTTAATTCCCCTTTGCCATAATAATTGGGCTGCAAATAATCCTGTTGATGCAGGAGTGTACTGTTTTACTAATTGGGTAAACCAATCCGGGGGTTGTTCGCTAACTGTTAAAATCCACTGCATTTAATCAATTCAAAATTCAAAATTCAAAATTCAAAATTAAAAGCTTATACCAATTTTATGTAAAGTTGCACAGAGCGATAAAATCCATTGATTTATCTGTCTTTATCTGCGTTTACACCGTTCGCGCAGCGTCTCCGTTAGGAGAAGTTCTGATGTCTACGACAAGCCGCTTGCGCGTCTACGGCGGAAGCCGCCGCTCAGACTTCTCTCTGCGTCCATCTGCGTTCAATAATGCTTAAAATTTGATTCTAAGCAAGTTACTATTAATTTAGTATTACTCATTATTTGTAGATTCATTAACTAGAGGATTTAAAGCTAATTCACCAGCTAAACCTTCAGGTTTGCGGGCGCGAATAGCAGGGCGAGAACGTCTATAACCTGCTCTTTCTGCTTTTTGATGTTCATAGTCAATTAATCTGCCATAATGTGGATGCTTGCTTAAATTCATTGACAAGAAAATATGCTGACGAATATTACCAAAACCTTTGCGGTTGAAAAACTTCACGGCTGGTATATTAGTCGGATCAGTATCTACTAACATAAATCTTGCTCCATCTTCAATCATCCGAGCGACGACTTTATCAACTAATTTGTCTGCTACTCCCTGACGTTGAAATTTAGGACTTACTCCTAACCATAAAATGTAACCATAAGTCCATGATGCTTTGGTAATGATAGTCCCTAAAATAAATCCGGCTAAGTCTCCATCTGTTTCAGCGACTAAACAATATTCTGGGTCTGTATTATAAAGTCCAATTACTTCCCATTCGTCCCAAGTACGGTAAAGGTAAGGGTATAAATCGCTAGTAAATAATTCTTCTCCCAAATGATAAACGGGAGCAATATCATCAATTCCTAATTCACGCACATATATAGCGTCAATTTGCTCAAAGTTTGTCATAAATCTTTAGGGGTGTAGGAGATATGAGGAAATGTTTACCTAAGAGTTTTTGAATTTTGAATTGATTTGTCCCCATTCTCGATTAAATTGTGACTTCTTGAATATTAGCGATATCTGGTAAAGAATTTTGAGCTTTTACAGGTTCAGTGGCGGGAATGCGATCGCACCGTCTGGTAAAATGACAATAATCACAGGCTTTGCTACCCGTCCCTACTTGCGGAAAGGGTTGATTTTGTTGATAATCTGCTAACCAAGTAGTTAATTGACTTAACAATTGATTCAGTTTTTTTGCTGTTTGTTGATGTTGTCTCTGGCTATAAGTAAATGTGATATTTTGCGGTGCGCCTTCAGATTGGACAAACCAGTAAGTCATAGAAATATTTTCTGGCAAGTATGAGCTAGTTTCAGCTAAAACATACATATAAAGGAGAGTTTGCCAGTTTTGCGCTAATGTGCGTTTATTGGGTCGTTTCTTTGTTGTTTTCCAGTCGAGAATTTGAGCCTGTTGAGCATCAGCAATTAATAAATCATAAATAACAGTCAGCAAATAGTCTTGAACTTGCAGAGTGCGGTAATGTTCACTTTCCCGGAAAATTGCATTATCTGTTTTATTGTTCAAAACCTCTGGAGCAGCTTCAGCAAAAGCTGACATCAAACTTTGCAACTTGGTATCTGCTGCTAGAAGACTATCAATTGGTAAACCCATTTCCCGTTGCTGCATGAGCAAGTGAAAGTGACTACCTAAACTTTGTGATTTCTCCTCATATTTTTGTGATTCCTCCTCATATTCACGATTTGCGGGTGAATTAAGCTGTTCTACAGGTGAATTAAGCTGTTCTAAATAGGTGTGCTGGAATTTACGGGGACAACTCTCTAATAAATTGAGATGTCCTTGAGACAATCGTAATAAAGGCGTAGAAGATATCAGCATACTCCCATTGTAGAAGCGATCACCCTAAAATCCACAACTCTGCGTACCTCCGCGTTACCTCCGCGCGCCTCTGCGTTTAAATCCCCACCCTCCATGAGAAAAGGGAAAAGAATGAATCTAACGTGTGGACTTCATCCCTTCCCCTTTTTATGTACCTGATGCTTATTTAATGTTAGCCCTTGCGTCCCTAACTGCGGCAATAAAAAATAAACCCGTCAGAGGAATACTCAACCCTAAGATAATAGAAGTTAACTGCACACCTAAATCTGGCTGTCCTGAAGTTAATTCAAACACAGAACCAACAGCAGCGATCGCTGTTATACAAGAACTTCCCAGAAAAAAACCGCTTTTTGGAGTTAAATACACTACTAGCCACCCTATGCTACTGGTTTAACTGCTTGATACGAGAAGCCATTTTTAGATAACTCCTGCGCCAAAGTCAAGGAGTTGTCTACACGATCTACAAACACAACACCATTCAGGTGATCCATTTCATGCTGTATGCAGCGTGCGAGTAAGTCAGTCGCTTTCAGCGTTTGGGGACGGCCATTTTCATCTTTATAAGATACTTCCACAACTGTGGGACGCTTCACATCCATATATACGCCAGGAATACTCAAACATCCTTCTTGCGCCACACAAATGTCACGGCTAACTTGTTTAATGGTGGGGTTAATTAATACCAGTGGTGGGTTAGCAGGGTTATCGGGTTCGCAGTCAATCACAATTAGTTGTTTATGAATTCCAACTTGGGGTGCAGCCAAACCTATGCCATCATTGCTGTACATAGTTTGTAGCATCTCGCGTATGAGTTGACGAATTTCATCGTCTACTTTGGTGATGCGTTTGGCTGGTTGACGCAAAGCGCGATCGCCTAGATAGTGTAGTTGTAATGGCGGATTTTTTAACTTTTTCTTCTCAACAGCAATTTCAGAAGGCATGACTCTCGATGGCTAATTTGTGAAAATTCCTACTACCCTCATTCTATCAATGTCGTTTGTCGTTCGTGGTGATTATTAAACGCGGAGGCACGCGGAGTCAACGCGGAGGTACGCAGAGTTTACCGAAAGATTTGGCTTGGGTGTATAAAGGTAGTGGTTTCCGTAGGCTATTTTGAATTTTCTCTTGGGGTGATGTGTGTTGAAATTTCTGACGAAACTTGACTACTTGCTGAAGGAAACTTTTCTGGGTTTGCTGCGTGGTGGTTGGATGAATTGGGCAGCTGTGAGTACGGTGACGGTGTTACTGTTTTTATTTGGTTTGAGTTTGCAAACTTCTTGGCAGGTGGAAAAACTTGTTAATCAATTTGGTAGTCAGTTAGAGTTATCAGTTTATCTTGATTCTGGTACGCGCGCCCAGACTATAGAAACATTGGTGGTACAATTTCCAGATGTTGTCAGTGTGCAGACTATTCCTAAAGAGGAAGCTTGGAGTAAGTTAGTTAAGGAAATGGGAATTTCTGATATTGAGGGTGCGACGCAACAGTTAGGCGAAAATCCTTTGGTTGATGAAATTAAGGTGAAAGCTCGTAACCCTCAAGTTGTGCCGAATTTAGCTACTCAACTAGCTAAGTTGCAGGGTGTGGAAACGGTTCAATATATTGATGAGGCGGTAAAACGCATTGCCCAGTTGCACAGAGGTCTTAACTGGGTGACTTTAACGATTACAATTATTTTGACATTAACTGCGATCGCTGTCACTACGACCACCATTAGGCTGATAGTTTTAGCCCGTCGTCAGGAAATTGAAATTATGCAGCTAGTCGGCGCAACAAAGGCGTGGATTTATCTACCGTTCATTTTACAAGGAGTTGCCTTTGGTTTATTGGGTGGTGCGATCGCCTGGAGTTTTATTTCAGTCATTCAGCAGTTCATCAGTAAGTTACTCAGCAATCAACCAGAATTTTTGCAATTTCTTAGCAATGGTATCCAACTCACTCCTATACAAATTCTACTCTTACCCATCATTCTTTTAAGCTTTGGTGCAGCTGTAGGATTAATAGGAAGCTTATTTGCTGTCAGACGTTTTGCTAAAAGTTAAGAGCTACTGCGGAAAATGACTAATAACTAATAACTAATGACTAATGACTAATAACTAATAACTAAAATATGACTTCTCAATGGCAATATTTACTAAAAAATCTCGGTGAATGGCGAGGTTCATTCACACGTTTTTCACCCCAAGGTGAACTGTTAGAAGATATCAACAGTGTAGTCTCTTTAGAAGGATTGAACAATAACCAAACTATACATCAGGTTGTTCGCCGTCAAGGACAAGCCGATTTAGTTTTAGAATACAGTTCCTTGTCCCGGAATACACTATTTTTCCCTAATGGTGCATTTTCCCAAGGTTCTATTCAGCTAGCACCTTTTACTGAGTTTGGTGCAGAATTAGGATTAATTCACGAAAATCGCCGCTTACGCCTAGTTCAATTATTCGATAAAAATGGTCAAATAGATAAACTCACTCTGATTCGTGAACATTTAGCGGGTACTGAACCAGTAGAAAACCCACCCTTACAAATAGATGACTTGCTGGGAGAATGGCAAGGTGAAGCTACAACCATATATCCTGACTGGAGTTCCCCTGAAACTATCTCTACAAATCTCAAAATACAACTTAATAATAGTCAACAATTAACTCAAACTATCAATTATCCTGGATGCACAATTACATCCACTGCTAGCATCAACGGTTCTCGCATCATCTTTGATCAAAATCCTCAAAAGCAAATACAAGTTTTGTTATTACCTAACGGTGCGTCTGCTACTTTTACTCTGAAAGTTCAGCTACGTCAAGCTTTTATCTTAGAGATGGGTTGGTTAATTCAACCAAACTTGCGCCAACGCATACTACGCAGTTATAACGATAAAGGTGAATGGGTAAGTTTAACTTTAGTTACAGAACAGCGAGTCAAAACTGATTAACTTTATTGGCAGAAAAATCCGAAAAGTAGCAAGCTGACTTTGTAGCTGAATCATACAAGCCTTTAGGAATTAATAATATGTCTACAAAATCTCTCTGGAAAATTTTAGCTACATTTACAGGTGCAGCTTCCGTATTAACCGCTACCTTAGCAATACCTACATCAGCACTAGCTTCGACAACAGAATTTAGCTGTAGCGCAGAAGGTGTATATGTGGAAGTTTCCCGCCTCAGCAATGGTAAACTACGCTATGCAGCCTACAATATACCAACTACCCTACAACGTCCTGATCTCCTGCTGAACAATGGTACAGTCAGACGTGATAAAAATGGAGATTTAGTTTACAGATTTAGAAACGGTAATTATCTCTATGCTGCGGTTAAAGATGAAGGTTACGGCAGAGTTTTAGTTTATAAAAATAATCGCTTGATTGCTACTAAATATTGTGGAGATGTTTAGTTATAAATAACATTAAGATAGCGATTTCTAGTCTAATAAGTTACATATTTATCTGTGTTTCTCTGTGTTTATCTGCGTTTAATTATGACTGACTGCACCTCACTTGAATGGGAATTGCTATAAATCATCTTTCATTTTTACAACCCAGTTCTATAATGACTGGGTTTTCCATTAGAAACAATTATGATGGATAAACTTGTCGTAGCAATATCTGAATTAGCGATACAAAGAAAGTAAAATAATTAGATATTAAATATGACTACCAAAGAACTATTGCTTCAAGAAATAGAAACTCTACCACCAGAATTACTTACAGAAGCATTGTTATTAATTCGTTCTATTAAACTTACTCACACAAACAAGGATTTAGAAACAGATCAGCAACAACCTAGCGTCTTATCAGAAGCTACAAAAACTTCTGATGATACAAAGCAATTAACATACCGCCCTACTTCTGGACATTCCATTCTGAGACACGCTGGTACGTGGGAAGGTGATGATTTTGAGGAATGCTTACAATCAGTATATGATAACCGTGAAAAAGCTAAATTTGATTATGAATACAACCCATTTGAATAATGTATTTATTGGATACAAATCATTGTAGTGCCATTATTTTAGGTGAGCTAAATATTATCCGTCATATTATTGAAGTTGGAGAAAATAATATTTCCACTTGTGTAATTGTCCAGGGTGAACTAAGATACATGATGGAAAAATCCCAACGAAAGGATGTTAATCTTGGTCACTTGACAGAATTTTTAGAGGATATTCGTATTTATTTAGTAACGGAAGAGACTGCTATCATCTACGGTGAATTAAAAGCAGCTTGATTTAATCAATTTGCATCAAAAGAAAAAAACAAGCGAAGAAAAACCAAAATTACTGATTTAGGTTTTGGCGAAAATGACCTGTGGATAGCAGCTATTGCCATTCAAAATCATCTCACCATAGTATCGGCTGATAGCGACTTTCAACGAATGCAACAAGTAAGAAATCTATCTGTTGAATCTTGGCTAACTAGAACAGCATAAATAATTAAAGGTTGGTAGTAAGGACTTTAGTCCTTAATCCGAAAATCCCCACTCCCTAATTCCAACTAAACTAGACAAGAGTGCAACGTGTCATTAATGCCTGGTGAAGTAGAGTGTGATATTCTTCATCATGAACGCGATAAGCACCAAATCGTTCTAAATGGGGATTCATCATTTGAGCGTCAAACAGGACAAATTTTTGCTGACGCAACCTTTCTACCAACTTAACCATCGCTACTTTAGAACCTTCAGGAATGTGGTAAAACATCGATTCACCAATGAAAGCACCACCGATGACAAGTCCTAAAATTCCCCCAGCTAGTTTGTCATCTTGCCAAGTTTCAAAACTATAAGCGAAACCTGCTTGGTATAATTGCCAGTAAATCTGTTTTAATTCTTCAGAAATCCATGTAGATTCTCGGTTAGCGCAACCTGCAACTACAGCCGCAAAATCACGGTTAACCGCCACACTAAAGCGTTCTTGGTTCAAAATACGCTGTAAAGACTTGGGGTAACGGAATCGCTCATCTAAAGGAATCAAAGTGCGATCGCGACTACTGTACCATCCCAGGCCGTCATCTTCATCAGCCATGAGAAAATAGCCTTGAGCATAACCCTGTATAATAGCGGCAATATCATATTGCATAGATCAAACTAAAAATAAAAAATATCAGAGGAACGCTATGAGAATCTATTATCCTCTGCGCTCCTCTACATCTTCCTGGTAATTCCTCTGCGGTTAACACAGTATGACACAAGCAATACCACCTATCACTCTCCCAACATCTGAAAATCCCCAACTCGAAGGTGAATGGTTACAAGAGCGTTTGCTGCGGTGGCTGGATGCAGAATTTATCCCCGAAGCAATTAATCAGAAGATTGCTCAACGAGCAACACAAATTTTTGTCCGCCAACGAATGGAAGGAGAGAACGATTTAGGTTCTCTAGTCATTGCCATTGTCACCGAAATGCAAGCGTTTGATTTTTCCAAAAGTTTTTATGGAGAGTTTGCGATCGCTAACGCCGTCAGCGATCTACTCTTAGAAAGTCTGGGTATCGAGCGTTGTTGTGGTCAATAAAATCAAGTCTATAGTCAAAAGTCCACAGTCGAAAGTCTAAAGTTCACAGCCATACCCAATGACTAATGACTAATGACTAATGACTAATGACTAATGACTAATGACTAATGACTACCAGCTAGACTTAACGACTCCAGGTAAAAGACCTTGGTGCGCCCATTCCCGTAAAACGTTCCGAGACAGACCAAAATCACGGTACACACCTCTGGGACGACCAGTTAACCAGCAACGGTTACGACGACGAGAGGGCGCACTGTTACGGGGTAACTGTTGAATTTTGCGGTGAATTTCTAGCTTATCTAGGGGAGACTCAGTTGTTCTGAACTCTTCTAACAAAGCTTCGCGTTTTGCAGCGTATTTTTCAGCCAACTTAGCGCGTTTTTTCTCGCGCTCAATCATACTCTTCTTTGCCATGAATTATCTTACAGATGTAAAGACAGCATTTTCCATTCTACCTTTAGGAAAGGCTGATTGCCTCTATTTTCTTTTATTTAGCCTACGGAAATTTGTTGATGAGCAGCAGGACATAAATCAGCCAGGTTACAAGCCTCACAAGCTGGAGAACGGGCTTTACACACAGCCCGACCGTGATAAATCAGCCGAATTGACCAATTTTCCCAATCTGGCTGCGGTAATAACTGCATCAAATCTTTTTCAATGTGAATCGGATCGGCATACTTAGTTAAACCCAAACGCTGACTTAACCGCTTTACGTGGGTATCAACTGTTACCCCTGCATTAATTCCGTAAGCATGAGCTAAAACCACATTTGCCGTCTTGCGGGCTACCCCAGGCAGTTTTAACAACTGTTCCATTGTATTAGGAACTACAGAATTAAACTCAGTAACAATCATCCGACAAGCGGCTTGAATATTTTTCGCCTTATTGCGATAAAACCCTGTCGAACGCACCAAAGTTTCTAACTCTGCCAAGTCAGCATTCGCCAAACTAGCAGCATCAGGAAAGCGACTAAATAAAGCTGGTGTAACTTGATTCACGCGCTCATCAGTACACTGAGCAGAGAGAATAGTCGCCACCAGCAGTTGCACTGGAGTTGAATAAGTTAAAGAGCAGGTCGCATCTGGATACATTTGATGCAATCGAGTCAGTATTTCTACTGCTCGTTGCTTCTTAGATAATGATTTGCGCTTGGTACTCACTGGAATAATTTTTGTACCCACTCCAACTGTGTAGTTAACTGGGTAGTTTCTTTCACAATCAGAAAAATGCCCAAACCTAAGAGTAGCATTAAACCTGTTTGCATGACACCTTCTTGAATCCGATTCGGCAAGGGCTTACCACGCAAACCTTCAATCAGTAAAAATGCTAATTGTCCACCATCTAAAGCTGGGAGAGGCAAAATATTAATTACTGCCAAGTTGATGCTAATTAAAGCCGCAAAAAAGAATAAACTACCTGTATCGTTTTGGGCGATGTTCGCGCCGATTTCCACAATTTTGATAGGGCCAGCGACTTGTCCAGCAGTTTCACCAAAGTTAGTAATTAGCTGTCCAAATCCTTTAAATGTCATGGTGACGATGCGCTGAAATTCAGCCGCACCAACGCTAAAAGCTGTGACTGGATTAGACACAGGACGGCGTTCAACTTTGCCGTTAGGTGCAAGCCCAATACCAATACTACCGCCTGTAGGTTTAGCTTCAGGAATGACATTCACAGATAGCTGTTGGTCGCCACGGGCAATTTCTAGTGTAATTGGCTGATTGGGGCTACTTTTAATGATGTCTCTTAAACTATCGATAGATTGCAGCGAAGTGCCAAATTTTTGTCCACCAGCTGCGATGATGACATCTCCGGCTTGTAGTCCAGCTTTGCTGGCGACATCACTGACTTCTGGTGCTAGCTGTTGAATGAGTACCCCTGGTTGGGTAGTCTGCCCAATGCCAATAAAACTGACTTGGGCTACCAATAGCATATAGGCAAAAATTAAATTGGCAATCACGCCAGCACTAATGACGATCGCCCGGTCTAAAATTGGGCGATTACGCAGCAAATTCGGGTCATTGGGAGGAATATCACTATCTGGATCATCATCAGGAAACCCGACGAAGCCACCTAAAGGAAACGCCCGGATAGCATATTCGGTTTCTGGGCCTTGGTACTTCCACAGAACAGGGCCAAATCCTAAAGAAAAACGGTTGACATGGATACCTTGAGAACGGGCTGCAATAAAATGCCCCAGTTCATGTACCAAGATTAATACCGCCAAGACTGCGATCGCTGCTAAAACTGACATAAAGCAAATTAATCAAAATACTCGGATATATACTTTTATTGTAGTAGTTGGTGAAAGGGCGCAAAGACTTAAACCCTCTGGCAATATCAGGTAATGCTTGGCTCAACATCAGGAATTTGTTGGGTTGCGCCGTCGCTCAACCCAACCTGCAATACTCGCTCAAAGCCTCCAATCTTCGCTCCTGCATCAACTCTTGTGAAAGTTCTCTACTAGCAGGAATATATTTTCTGACAAGAGCCTGAGCATTTTGGACAGAAGTTTGTACACTACCACGGATTGGTTGATCTTCTGGTACCAAGTGAGCTTCATTAATTGGAATCATCATCAGCCATCCTTTTAAAGTGTAGATTGAATTGAACTGAGGAAACCCAACAATCTCTTCCATGTTGGGTTACTCTGTGTTTAACTCAAGCTTTGGTCAGAACTCATGAATTTTTCGGTATGGAGGATGTCAACGTTTCTTGGTTGCCAAGATACGGACGCAACACTTCTGGTATCAACACCGTGCCATCTGGTTGCTGATAATTTTCCAAAATAGCCGCCATTGTCCGCCCCACAGCCAAACCAGAACCGTTCAGCGTATGCACAAACTGAGTCCCCTTCTTCCCGGCTTCCTTAAACCGAATATCAGCCCGTCGCGCCTGGAAGTCTACAAAATTAGAACAGCTAGAAATCTCCCGATACTTCCCAGAAGAAGGTAGCCAAACTTCTAAATCATAGGTTTTAGTCGAAGAAAAGCCCAAATCTCCACTACATAAATTGATGACTCGATAAGGCAACTTTAACGCCTGTAGAATTGCTTCTGCATTTCCCACCAATTTTTCCAACTCATCAAAAGAGGTGCCAGGATGCACAAATTTCACCAACTCCACTTTATTGAATTGGTGCAAGCGAATTAACCCCCGCATATCACGCCCATAGCTTCCCGCTTCCCGACGAAAACAAGGCGTATAAGCACAGTGGTAAATAGGTAAACTTTCCGCCGGGAGAATCTCACCCCGGTAGAGGTTAGTCACAGGTACTTCCGCCGTGGGAATTAGCCATAAATCATCATCAGCACATTTAAAGCTTTCTTCCGCAAACTTGGGTAATTGACCTGTCGCCGTCAAAGAATCAGTATTTACTAAAAGCGGCGGACTGACTTCTACATACCCAGCTTGGGTTTGCATAGTCAGCATAAATTGAATTAATGCCCGTTCTAGGGCAGCACCAGCCCCAATTAAGTTGATAAAGCGACTTTGGGCAACTTTCACAGCTCGCTCTACATTGAGAATACCTAGCTTTTCGCCAATTTCCCAATGCGGCAGAATATTGGGATTCTGAGGTATATACTCATCACCCCAACGGCGAACTTCTACATTATCTTCCTCACTTTTACCCACAGGCGTAGCATCACTGGGTAAGTTGGGAATTGCTAAGATTAGTTGTTCTATTTCCGCCTTGAGTTCCTTTTCTTTGGGTTCTAGTTCACTCAATTGGGCTTTAATGGCGTTCCCCTCATCCCGCAGACCTTGAATTTCTGGGTCTTGAGGGTTGACACCAGATTTAATCTTCTGCCCGACAAGTTTACCAATTTCATTACTTCTAGCTTGCAGTTGACTACGAGTTACTTCTATGTCTCGTTGCTGCCGATCTAACTGTAATATCGGTTCTATGTCGTATTTACCACTACGACTATTCAACCGTTCCTGAATTAGTTGGGGATTTTCCCGTATTTGCTTAATATCCAGCACAGATTTTTCTCAGTTTCTTGCCTACGTCCTGTCAACAGATGAGCATATAGTTCCAAAAAACATAGACAAATATCTCATGGCTTTCGTTTGCCGGGAATAACCCCGACGGGGCGAACTACAACGCCCCCTATCCCTAGACTAAACGCTGTCGGGACTACTTTACGTAAAATATTTAAACTACCATTGACATCAGCATGAATCAATAAACCATTACCCGCTCTATAGAGTTTAGTTTTGATTCGGCGACCACTAAATTTAACTTCTTTGAAGTCACTTTCTCCGTAAGTGGGAAGAGTATCTTGGTCTAAAAAAGAAGCTACACTGGTATAAGATTCTTCCGAAACCAATACATTTATCCCCACTAATTTCGCTTTATAACTCAACTGCTGTACAAATCGGTTATGAGGAATACAAACAAAGTTTTGATTATTGATGCTGCCTAAATTAGCATTCTGTTTCCACAAGGAATTTTGACCTATTACTAAAGTGCCAATGCCACAGTTCACTAAATGGTCAATAATTAAACGACTGGCTTTATGCAGATAATCATCTACGCGAAAATTGCGTTTTTTCGTTAAACTTTGTAGTTGTTTAGATGTCTTTTGATGTCCAGGTAGTAAAGATTGTAAATTGGCTTTTTTTTGATTGTAGTAACGATTAATTGATTTAATAATCCGCCCCGAAACCAGAACTGGTATAAATCCCGGCTGGTTTGATGTTAAGGTTGCTAGGTTATCTATTCCTAAATCAATCGCTGCTATGGCATTACTGTCTAAACCATAATCTATTTCCGACTTTTCATACACAACTTCTACGACATAATGGTCTATTTTTGGGACAATCCTCACTTGATTCAGATGTACATAGTCTACTTTTGTAGTCAGATGAATCTGTGTTTGTGACAGATGAATCAAACCGACTTTCATTTTCGGTTTACTCACTGCCTGGGCTGTGTAAACTAATAAGTGTCTGCCTTTTTCTTTATGTTTATATTTCGGTAATTTGGGTCTACCTAAAAATTTGGATTTATCTGCTCCATAAGCTTTAATTGCTGCAAAAAAACTTAACCAGTTGCGATGTAGTCCTAATAATACTTGTTGGGCAACTTTAGCTGGTAAGGCTTGGTATGGTTCGGTTGATTTTAATTGTTTTGCTAAACAATTGTAATCGAGATACTTTTGAGCAAAAATAAAGCTTTGGCGAATGTGAAAGTTAGCATAATTGTAGAGGTTTTTAGCAGCAAAACATAATTGCTCAATCTCCTGATGATGGGGATGATTTCTTTGAATGATATGCCGCTCGACTACTTGCATACACTAGCTACTTTCTGTGGATGTTAGTTAGTATATACTAACTTATGTTCCTACTCGTATCCAACAACATTCTCGCTCAGTTCCCTTTACTAGAGAAAGCCTGTATAGGTAATTTTCGCTGACTTCTCTGTGAGCAATGACTGTATCTGACTATATGTGTTGATAAATTGGGCGAAGTTTTACAATACTGATTTTGACTTGCGATGACAGGAAAAGCAAATATTAGCCAAGGGAGTGGGGAGCAGGAGAAAAATAGCCTGACTTCTGTAGGCTATGATGAACGATTGATGCGAGCAAGCAACCAGAGTGAGCTTACTAGCCCAGCAAAGTGTGCTGAAACAGTGTTGATGTTGGCTTGAACTACCAACATATCCAAACCGCTAATAATCCGGTTAGGGTCGAATAATTGGGTAGTGACAGCTTGAGGAGATATTGACCTAGCTACCAGTGTACCAACGATCGCCTGCGCTCCCAAAAGTGTAACTAACGTCCCGATTAAGTTTACCCACAGCCCCAAACGTAATACCTGTAATGTCTCGGCTTTGCGAGGGCGGTTACTGGGGTTGGATGACATGAGTTGATTGCCAATTCGGGTGTATCTAAACCCCAGATAAATACCTCCGCCTAAAATTAGCAGTCCACAAACTGCTAAAAACACACCAAACCCAGTCCCAGGATTATTACTAGGACTACCTGTTCTTTGGCTAAAAATGGCGAATAGCAGCACAATAATTCCAGAAACTACACCTAGCACTAACTGAATCCAAAAGCTAATCCAGCCTGTGAGGCGAAAGGTTTCGGCAATTGTCCGAAGATTCGAGGAAGACGAGGGAGCATCACGGTTTTGTGACATACTGATCACCAACGTGCTAGGCACTTGCTAGTTTTATCAAAATTTAGAGATGGGTAAGGGCAATTCAGGGTGGGGTGAGAAGTGTTACCAAGCAAAAGCCTGATTACTTGATATTTCTCAATCCTACCTCCATAAAAAATATTCTTGCGTAAGTTCCGCCAAATTTATCTACAGGTTATGACACTAACATCTTACGTGTCTGAATTTTTGAGGATTTGACAAGGATATTCACGATTAAACAAAGTCTTGATTAACTTTTACAGATTTACAGACAAAATGGCATTTTACTTGTAAAATTTTTTCGATGGCATCTTACGTTTAAGCAGTTATAAACAGCTTGGCATTACTTGACACCAAGAGAGTGGCAAAACTACTGTCTTGATTGCTCCTCACCACACTCATTAAATCTAGGTTAGGGGCGTAGTATTTGGCGTTCCTAAGACTTTTACACTTTTCTCACGACTTAAAACCTTGGGAAATTTGCTCATCTGTTACTTAAGTGAATGTGCTTAAGTAACAGTTGCCACATAATCAAATTGGAGTAGCATTATATACTAGCTACAAAAATGTAGATTTCACGATAAGGGATCATTTTAGCCATCACTTACTATGAAACTTGAGGATATATATCAATTCTTTGAGAATCCTCCGCCAACTTATCTCTGCCAGGAGCTAGCAATTTGTTATATCCTGGATGTTTTGCTCCAAGGTGAATCCTACGGCACTGAGTTAATTCAGCAACTAGACACCGAATATCCCACCTATCGCCTTTCAGATACTGTACTTTACAGTGCCATCAAATTTCTCGAAGACCACAATGCCATCACTGGGTATTGGAAGAAACTCGAAGGGCGGGGTCGTCCTAGGCGGATGTATCAAATTTCTCCCGAATGGCAAGCTCAAGCCCAGGATTTAGCCAGGCTTTGGCAAAACTACATCAATCGGAGGACAAAGTAACCAATAATTAAGAATGAATAAATCACCTCCAGTTAACCTGTAACAATTAGCTATGGATACCGCGATTTTGCCATCCACCCTACTGCTAACCTTGTTGCTATCGGTTGGGCTGTTTTTCTTTATTCGTGCCTCGACTAAAGACCGCACACAAACAGCACAACTGATATCCGAGCAAGATGAAGCTGTCTTTATGCCTAAATTGCAAGATTATTTTCGCTCTCGGTCTTACCGCGTGGTAGGGATAGACAAAGAAAGCAACCAAGTAACCTTTGAAGGGTTTGTCAAACCTAGCAGATTTCTAGCTGTGTTTTTATCGTTATTGGCTGCTGTTGGCTTGGTTTGTCTATCTTTAGTTTTATCGTTGCTTGTGCCTCAGTTAAACATTTTTGTTTGGGGGCTGTTGCTACTGTCGCCTTTGAGTGGTTTTTTTTATTGGCAGAAAGCTGGCAGGCTGGAAAAGGTTCTGCTGAAGCTAGAACCCAACTTCAGTCAAAAGCAGCCATCTAGTAAAATTACTGTGACTGCCCATCGGGATGAAATTATTGAGTTACAGAACGCACTCCAACTCAAACTGAGTGATTGATTTTTGATGATTTTGAGAATCTCGTTGACAAATATGCGGATTTTT
The DNA here is from genome assembly GCF_001597745.1 of Anabaena sp. 4-3. Taxonomy (GTDB): domain Bacteria; phylum Cyanobacteriota; class Cyanobacteriia; order Cyanobacteriales; family Nostocaceae; genus Trichormus. The sequence goes on from NZ_LUHJ01000066.1 coordinate 31,310, forward strand.
GATGGAAGCTGCGTAAAGAGAGATTAGGTGATTCAATATTTCTTTTCCCTACGACTGTGTGCCGTAGGGAAAAGCTTGATGTGTTGAGAGAGCTTGCTGAGCAATCCATAGGATGAAAGCACAACGTAACTCTCGTTTCTGGACGCTTTTAGCTGTATCCTGACTCCCTTGTGCATGATTCAGACTAAAATCAACCCAGACAAACTACATGTCGCTGGCTGGAAGTTGATTGTCTCATTACTCGCGCTACCTCTACTGGCAAATCAGTGACAAACTTAAAAAAAATGGAAACTTTGCATCGACTGAGCATTTTTGCCAGTTAAATGGTTGTCAGAAGTTGCACTCAACACGGTAAGATATCCACTTGTGACTCAGCGACTGCCTACAGCCACTGGTTCCGAACCTGCGGGAGATTCGAGTGTCCGCAGGCTCGGAAACAAGAAATGGTTTTCTTCCACGTACTGAGCACCAAACAGCCCTTTCTCTGCCCAGAAATAACGGTCTGTGGTGTGTTCGTTGCGCTTTACGAGTAGCAACGCTGGTGGCAAAATACCTTCAGCTTGAATGAATTTTCTGGCTGCTGTCACAGGTTTTTCTTCGCCGCTTTCGATGCTATATTGAGGCACATGTTCTAAAATCCGTCGTCCTTCTTGGCGACGACGACTTTTCCTTTTACGTCTCCTTGCCAACCTATTTTCCTCCTCTTTCAAGCTATAGATTGTAGTTATGGCTACAAAATCCGTCGTCATTATATAAGTTCTAGTTCAAAAAATCAATAGTTTTTTAACTTTTGATACAACGAAAATACTAAAATTGACAGTAGATGAATCAAAAGTGAAGCAATAAATAATTCGTTGGTGAAAAGCATTATTAAATAGATTTAGTTAAACTTTATTCAATAAGTGGGGAAAATACAGTAACTTTTGGAATCTTTTCTCCAATTCCGTGATCCTGAGCAAGAGCCAAAAAATGTTAATGTCTGCTAGTTCAGATTTTGTTGCTCTGTGTCGCGAGCAAATCGCGCTACTCACCCAAGGGCTGGGAGCATCTTTAAGTGTGGTTTATTTAACTGAAGAATTGGTGGATTCTCCCACGGGTGAGTCCAAGTTGGTTCCCGTGGTGGTTTACCCAGAGGCAGCAGTAATCATGCCTGGGGATGAGATGCTTGAGGCGACAGCGCAAAAGCAACTACACTTAGGGAATGTGTTGATGTTACCTCAGCAGCAAGGAAGGTTATTGACACCAGCACCAACAACGGAGACACCACAACCAGAACAACCGGAGTTGCAAGCAGAATTTTTACTCAATGGACACCAATTTGTCTGTCCTTTGCTGCATGAGGATGTGATGTTGGGACTATTGGTGACAGGTAGAGACGATCGCCCGTGGAATGAGCAGGAACAAAGCCAAATTCAAAAAGTTGGGCAAACTCTGGCGATCGCTTGTATTTTAGATCAACGTCGTGCCTGGTTACAGCATCAACTACGTCAACAACAAATTTTGCAAGCACAGCAGCGAGATTTATTAGATAACTTATTACATCAGTTTCGTAACCCGTTAACGGCCTTACGCACCTTTGGCAAGCTATTATTAAAGCGATTGCGCCCCGGAGATCCGAATCGCGATGTGGGCGACAATATTGTCAGGGAAAGCGATCGCCTCACAGAATTGCTCCAAAAATTTGATCAAGTCATCGACTGGACAGATGCAGATTTAGAACTACTGTCACTGCCAGAATCAGAAATATTTGTGGAAGCAACTGTCCACAAATCAGCGCAACCAGCATTATTATTACCCGGCACGGGAGAGCAAGAAATAGATTGCTCTTTGGCGGATTTATTAACACCATTATTAGTGTCTGCTCAAGCAATCGCCCAGGAAAGAAATTTGCAATTACTTGCAGACATTCCCCCCAATTTACCGTTAGTAAAAGCGAATATTAAAGCCTTACAAGAAGTATTGAGTAACATCATTGATAATGCCCTCAAATACACTCCTTCAGGTGGTAAGATTTATATGGAATTAGGGCTAGAAAAAGAAAATTTACAAGGCATTGCGATTAGTGATACTGGCCCCGGTATTCCCCCTGAAGATTTAGCCCATCTAGGCGAAAGACATTACCGGGGAGTACAAGCAAAAACAGAAATTCCCGGCACTGGTTTAGGACTGGCGATCGCCAAACAATTAATTGAGCAAATGCAAGGGAAAATCGAAGTTTTCAGCCCGGCGATTCATCGGGCGATCGCTTCCCCCGATGCACCGGGAACTACATTTATAATTTGGTTGCCAATTAGTTATTAGTTATTAGTCATTAGTTATTAGTCATTAGTTATTAATCAACAAACAACAGACTTCAGTAGGGGATTGAATCCGCTACTGATTGTCTTGAAGTTGGAATTTTGAATTAATAGCGCACAGATGTTTAACTATCTCAGAGAAACTTGGAAATTTTGATTAATAGTCATTTGTAAATCAGTGTCTGGATCAATGGCGATTAAGTCAACACTGTTTCTACCGAAGAATAAACCAATCAAGCCACCAATGGCAGCACCGCCTAAGACTTCTTCTGTGGCAATGGCGCGATCGCCTGTTACCGCAGATACCGCCGCCGCCGCACCAGCACCTAAAACAGTATTCTTGAGAATTGTGCCGGTGCTAGTACCCTTTTTGACGGTTTCTGTTTTGGTAATCACTTCAGAAGCCGCGCTAATATTGTACTCTTGACCTGTGGTTAAAACCAGTTTTTCGGCAACGAATTGAGAACCACCCTGAGCAGGTTTGAGTTCACCAACTACCTGACTACCAGCCGGAACTACTACAGTACCTTCTTGGGTAACTACATTTTGTCCGATTGTCAGTGTCAATGGTACTGTTTCATCCTTAGTTACTAGGATTTTTTCGGCTTTATCGTACTTCACAGGGATAACCGTTCCTTGAGGAATTGTCACCGCTACAGGTGTGGGAGTTGTCGGTTGAAGAGACACAATATAAGGCGAATTAATAGCTGAGGCTTGATTGTTACTAACTAATGCTTGGTAGATAAAAGCTGCAACTTGGGCGCGGGTAGCGGTGGCGGTGGGATTTAAAAACCTGACATTGGGATAGTTAACTACAATATTTTGCTCTGTGGCGGCAGCAATAGGGCTACGGGCATAGCCAGCTATGTTAAAAGCATCGTTGAAATATTGCAGAGTGTTTTCAAAGTTACCAGTGGGAGCATAATCAAGTCCGTTAGCGAGGGCAACTAAAACTTGCTGGCGGGGAATGGCTTGATTTGGCTCAAAACGGTTGCCGGGATATCCAGATAAGAACCCGATGGTATAGGCTTGCTGAATCGCGTTAGATGCCCAATAGTTGCTAGGTACGTCTACAAATCTAATGGCTTGCCGTTGTGGTGCTTTTTGGAAAGCTTTATTTACCATGGCGGCGAATTGAGCGCGAGTAACTGGCTCTTCTGGGCGGAAGCTACCGTCAGGAAAACCAGCAATCACACCCCTTTGTGATAATTCTCTAATAAACGGTGTCGCCCAATAGTTAGATGAAACATCAGTAAAAGTAGTTTGAGCAAAAGATGGAGCCGCTACAACAAAAGGTGCTACAGTACCTGTAGTAATACTTAAAGCCATGAGTGCAGCTGTGCCAGATTGCCAACGATTTAAATTAAACATATACTTTATTGCTCCACACATTTATTTGTTTTATTGTTAAATCACTAGACCAAATTGTAAAATAAAAAGTTTCTTGTTCGACGCTATTTTTAGAAATTTTTTTGAGCTTGCTTGTGTAAATAAAATGAATATTAATATCATTCAAAGTTCCTAATAAGTCATAGATATTCTTACGATTAATTCCCATAAGTCTATAATATTAAAACCCCCAACTTCTTGCGGAAATCGGGGATTTATGTGTGAGCAATGCTGGATTTAGCAAAGATTAAGCGTTCAATGAATGTCACGGCTAAAATTTAGTAATGCTTAATAGCGAAGTAATTCTACATTCAAATTAGAACTGAGTGTTAGCCTTAAGTCCTGTTCTGGTCTAATGACGAAGACTTCAGCTTCTTTCTTCCGCAGGAGAATGCTAGTTAAAGCACCAGCAGCCGCACCACCTAAAGGTTCTAAAATCTCAACTCGGCGATTACCTGTAATTAATGAGATTGCAGTGGCAGCACCAGCACCAATTGCGGCATCTGTTAATATTTGGCTGGAATCATTTTTGCTAATTTTCTCAATTTTAGTGACTGTCTGAGAATTAGCGTTAATTGTTTGCCGTCTGCCAGAAGCATAAACTAATTCTCTAGCAACAAACCGCGCACCTCTGACATTATTTCTATCGTTTCTGTCTGTAGAGAAACGTCCGTCAAAATAGACTGGTTCTATTTGTCCTACGACTTCAGTACCAGCAGGAATTAACACATTTCTATTTCTGTCAATTATATCGTTAGCAATTTCCAACGTGAGTGGTATTGTTTCTCCACGACTAACAATTACTTTGTCTTTCTCATATCTCACAGGAAAATTCACGCCCGCAGGTATGGCAATTGTTCTACTTTGTCCAATATTGTATTGAGCATGAGCAGCAGGAGCAAAGGAAATCATGGGAGTTACAACACCTGTAGTCACTGTAATCGCCATGAGTGCTAAGGCTCCAGATTTACAATAATTCTGGTAGTTCATAAGTTCATTAATAGTGATGGGATGTTGACTGTGATATTTCTGATGACGAGGACTTACTGAGATTGTTTCTGAAAGCTTTCAAACCTGTGCTTCGGCATATTCACGAAACTAGAGAGTGGGGAGTGGGAAGAAGCAGGGTAGCGGAGGAAGGGGAGGAAGCGGAGGAAGGGGAGGAGAGAAACTAATGACTAATGACTAATGACTAATGACCAATGACCAATGACTAATGACTAATAAATCATTTATTATCATGATTGATTAGACAATAAAAGTTCACTCATCGTAGTGTAAATTTTTGTAAAGCTGGGGACTTGAAGACTAGAAACCTGATCCACAGCTAGCTAAACTATCAAAGAGTGCATCTGTACTGCTAGTTAATTAAATGTAGATGTGGCACTATAGCCTCAATGATCCCAGTACAACTTATTCTGAAAAATTTTCTTAGTTACCGTGATGCAACTTTAGATTTTCGGGGTTTGCATACGGCTTGTATTTGTGGTGCTAATGGAGCAGGTAAATCTTCACTTCTGGAAGCGATTACGTGGGCGGTTTGGGGTGAAAGCCGGGCTGCTGCTGAAGATGATGTGATTCATGCTGGTGCTAAGGAAGTGAGGGTTGATTTCACTTTTCTCAATAATCAAGAAACCTATCGTATCATCCGCAGTAGAGTTAGGGGTGAGGCTGGGATTCTAGAATTTCAAATTGAAACACCGTCTGGGTTTCGTCCTTTGAGTGGGAAAGGCATCCGGGCTACACAGGAGTTAATTCTAGAATATATTAAGCTTGATTATGATACTTTTATTAATTCTGCCTATCTGCGTCAAGGGCGTGCAGATGAATTCATGCTCAAACGTCCGAGTGAACGTAAAGAGATTTTGGCGGAGTTACTCAAGCTGAATCAATATGATGAATTAGAGGATAGAGCTAAAGAATTATCTCGGCATTTTAAAGGTAGAGCCGAAGAACTAGAGCGTTCTTTGGAGTCGATTAAAACGCAGTTACAACAGCGTCAGACAACGGCAGAGCAACGGGCAGAATTAGAAGCTAAAATTAATCAATTACAACAAGTACAAGCTTTTGAAAATATTCAATTACAAAGTTTGCAAGTTGTCCAACATCAACGCAGTAATTGGGAACAACAACTACATTTTGTCAGGCAACAATATCAGAATTTAACTCAAGATGGCGATCGCCTACAACAAGAGCAAGCAGCAGTAGAAAGTCAAATGGCTCAGTTAACAGCCCTGCTGAGTCAAGAAACAGAGATTAAAAACGGTTACGCTCATTATCAAACTCTGCAAACTCAAGAAGAAGCCTACGCCCATAAATTTGCTCAACACACTCAAGCTACTACACTGCGTCAACAAAAACAGCAACAATTAACACAACAAATTCACGAATTAGAAAGACAATTACAACAAGCCCAAGGACAATTAGCAGCTTTACAACAACAAGAGCAAGAAATCCAGCAAACTCTGTCAAAATCCGGGGAAATTGAAGCCGCATTAGCTCAACTTGCCGCCGCCCGTCGTCATCTAACTCATTTAGATGAATTACAGATGCAAGTCGCGCCTTTATTACAGCAGCGTCAAAATTTACAAAGTCATTTAGATCGGGTTCAGGCTGGTTTGGTAGCACGGCTAGAACAGCTACACGCGACAGAAAACCAACTCAAACGCGCTTCGCAACGCCAACCCCAACTGCAACAAGCGGTGATGGAGGTGGGAACACAGATTGAGCAAATGGAGAAAGATCGGGTTTATCTGCAACGAGTTCAGGAAAAAGGCCACGAAAGAAGGCATTTTATTGAACGTCTGCAAACGCAACATCGAGAATATGAGAGATTATTGGGAGAATTAGAGCAGAAGTTACAAATGTTGCGTCATCCCGATGCTATTTGTCCATTATGTGAACGTCCTTTAGATGAACATCATTGGAATCGGGTGGTTGATAAAACTAGAGAGGAGTACCAAGAGACGGAAGGACAATTGTGGGTGTTCCGGGAACAAATGGCGGTGTCAGATAGAGAAATTCAATTATTAAGGCAGGAATACCGGGAAATAAACCAGAAGTTGCAAGCTTATGACGCTTTACGGGAGCAAAGAGGACAATTAGCCGCTCAGTTACAATCTACCAGCGATGCAGAACAACAGTTACAGCAACTAGCGGCGGAAAAGGAACATTTAGAGCGATCGCTGCAAGTTGGTGATTATGCTTCTGTGCAACAAGCGGAGTTGCAACAATTAGACCAATATCTGCAACAACTCAATTATAATGAGCAAGACCATGCTTTGGCACGGAGCGAAGTAGAACGCTGGCGGTGGGCAGAAATTAGGCAAGGACAAATCAAAGACGCTACGAAACGTCAAGCCCAGCTAGCAGCCCGGAAACCAGAATTACAAGCCCAAATTGCCGATTTACAAACGAGAATCGAGCAAGAGCAGATAAATTCGGATTGTGCTAAACAAATTGCTGCTTTAGAGCAGCAAATTAAAGAAATTGCCTATAGTGCCGAACAGCACCACAACCTGCGCGCTAGTCTACGTCAAGCCCAATCTTGGCATTTATGCTATCAGCAGTTGTTAGCAGCACAACAACAATATCCCCAACTTCAGACAAGGTTACAAGATTTAGAAGCGTCTATCACAGCTAGATTGGAGGAGAGACAGCAATTAGCTACTCAAATCACTAGCATTGAGCAGCAGTTAACCGAATCTGCCAATCCCATGCAACAGATTCAAGCTTTAGAGCAGCAAATAACCAGCCGCAGACGGCAGCTTGATGAATGTATCACTCAGTTGGGACGTTTAGAACAGTTGGCGATGCAATTGGAAACTCTGCAAACTCAGTATGAGGAACAACAGCAACAACTGCAATCATGCAAGCAACAACAACGGGTATATCAGGAATTAACGCAAGCGTTTGGTAAAAATGGTATCCAAGCTTTGATGATTGAGAATGTGTTACCGCAGTTAGAAGCTGAGACAAATCAATTATTATCACGGTTGAGTGCCAATCAGCTACACGTACAATTTATTACACAGAAATCTGGGCGGTCTGGTAAATCAACGCGGAAAAATGCTAAATTAATTGACACCTTAGATATTTTAATCGCCGATGCCAGAGGTACACGCGCCTATGAAACTTATTCTGGGGGAGAGGCGTTTAGAATTAACTTTGCAATTCGGTTAGCTTTGGCAAAATTATTAGCGCAAAGAGCCGGAGCAGCTTTACAATTATTGATTGTAGATGAAGGGTTTGGGACGCAGGACACGGAAGGATGCGATCGCCTGATTGCGGCGATTAATGCGATCGCCCATGATTTCGCTTGTATCCTGACTGTTACCCATATACCCCACCTCAAAGAAGCCTTTCAAGCGAGAATCGAGGTAAATAAAACTCAACAGGGTTCCCAAGTCATGTTATTAACTTGATAAGTGCTGAGTAGAGACAGTTATTCATCGCGTTTAATATTACCTACTCTGATCCAACCTTCTTGTTGGCTAGCTTCAGAGCGAATTTTTACCCAGTTTTTATCTTGGCTTTCTTCCAAAACAATAATTTTTTCGTTAAAACTGACACCGCCAACAGTTTGGGCATCTTGGTTTGCTTCACCCCGCAATCTCACACCTTCAGCCCAAGTGACAGTTCCTCGGTAAGCTCCTGGTGGTAATTCTTCTGATGTGGGAGAGGGAGAAGGGGCAGGGGAAGCGGTGGGAGTAGGTGAAGTTGTAGGTGTAGGGGTGGGTGTATTTTTTACATCAGAGTTGGGAGAGTCTGAGTTTTTTACAGAGGGGCTATCATTGGCAAAAATCGGTCTATCAGGGGGTATAGCTGTTCTATTAATAAAATAGAGGGCGACAGCAACACCGCTACCTACTAAAACAGCGATCGCTAATAAAAATCCCAATATAAATTTAAGTAATCCAGAAAACATAGTTAATTCCTTGTTAATAGTCATTAGTCATTAGTCATTAGTCATTAGTCATTAGTCATTAGTTTAGTTTCTCTCCTCCGCTTCCTCCGCTCCCTTAATAGCCAATAGTCCATATTAATTCATGATTAACTTTGAATTATGGACTATTGACTGTTAATTCACCAACTGGCTAACGATGTTTTCGCCAGAACTTACGCAACTGGTACATTGGTAGTACATTGGTAGGGTGCTTCAGATGCCAAACATCAGTTTACTTGCAGAATTTATACCGGCTGACGCACCCTACAGATAGATATTTAGTGTGACACTTGCTTAAGTCTTATTAGCGTAATTTACCGAAGGTGTCACTTAAAGAGCTTTGTTTAGACGCTAAACGCGCTCTCCCCGCAGCAGCCCATTCTTGCAGTTTTTGAATTTGCTCAACGGCAGTTCTGGCTAAGGGTATAATCTGACTGGCAGATTCGAGAATATCGTCAGTGGTAAAATCTCGGTTTTGACTAAATCCCAGGTGCATTGCTTCAATTAGCGTTTGCTCAATTTCGGCTCCTGAAAAATCTGGTGTTTCATAAGCTAACCGATCAATGTCATAATTTTTCAAATTGTGGGGGCGCAGTCGGGATAAATGGACATTAAAAATTGCTTTTCTTTCTTCTTGGGTGGGTAAGCCGACGAAGAAAATTTCATCAAACCTACCTTTGCGAAGCATTTCGGGGGGTAAGGCTTGGATATCATTAGCGGTAGCCACCACAAATACAGGTGAGGTTTTTTCGGCTAACCAGGTGATAAATGTCCCAAATACTCGGCTAGTTGTTCCTGCATCGCCTTTGCTACCAAGTCCCGAAAAGGCTTTATCGATTTCATCAATCCACAATACACAAGGGGCTAGGGCTTCTGCTACTTGAATCATTTGGCGAGTACGGGATTCTGATTCACCAACTAACCCCCCAAATAATCGTCCCACATCTAGACGCAGTAGTGGTAAATGCCAATGATGGGCGATCGCTTTGGCGGTTAATGATTTACCTGTTCCCTGAATCCCTACTAACAATAAGCCTCTGGGATGGGGTAAACCATACTGACGCGCCCGTTCAGTAAATGAACCACCCCGGCGCAATAGCCAATCTTTGAGGTTATCTAGTCCGCCAATATCAGAAATTTGCTCAGTCGCAGGGTAAAAGTCGAGGATTTGGGTTTGGCGGATAGTTTGGCGTTTTTCTTCTAAGACTAAATCTACGTCTTCTGGTTGTAATTCGCCGTGGGTAGCGATCGCTCTCGCTAAAACTCGGCGTATCCTTTCCATTGATAGCCCTTGACAAGACCGCACCAAATCATCTAAAACTTTCCCAGACAGGGAGTTACCAGTGGCTTGCAGTAAGCGTTCTACCTCGGTTTTAATTTCATTAGCGGCGGGTAAAGGAAACTCCACAACCGTTAAGACTTCGGTTAAATCATCAGGAATCGCAATCCGTGGCGATAACAAGACAATATTTTTCGGTTGTGACTTGAGGAGTCTGGCTAAGTTGCGGAGTTTGCGAGCGATCGCCACATCCTCTAAAAACCGATGATAATCTCGTAAAATTAACACGGCTGGGGCTGAGGCTGGTAATTTTTCCACAAATTCCAAAGCTTGTAGAGGGTTGCGCCGCCCAAAACCCTGATCATTCGGGTTTCCCTGATAACCATCCACAAAATCCCAAGTATATACAGGGCGATTCCCTTGATTTGCTGCTTCTTCTCGAATTGCTGCTTCTACCCGTTCCTCTTCGTATGTGGGAATATAAATCAATGGGTAGCGAGCGCGTAGCAGTAGTTTAAACTCTTCACGAAAGTTCATATATTGCCATTAGTCATTAACTGCTCTTGATGGCAATGTACAACAATTCTGATCTGCTTTGATTTTGAAACTTACTGGTGTAGCAGAGGAGCGAAGGAGAAAAACTAATGACCAATGACTAATAACTAATAACTAATAACTAATAACTAATGACTAATGACTAATGACTAATGACTACTTATGATAGAGTGCTTAAGGCTCATCCTAGCAATCTGTTGATTGTATGACTAATGCACAAAATTGGTATATTGTCAAGCGCAATACCGGAAATTGTGAAATTGTCCCCAGCCAGCAAGTTGAGGACAATAGTGGAGATATTACAGAAAAGTGGGGGCCTTTTAATTCACCAGAGGAAGCGATCGCTCGCCGTGTGGGATTAATTCGGGCTGGCAAGTGCCAACCACAATAAATTTACAATTGATTGGTTTGGCTTCTTTCTGCCGTTGGTGTTCTCTTGGCAGCGATTTCTTTACCCAAGATTTCCAAGGCTTTTGCATATTGCAAGTCTGCTAATGTGCCGATTTTGTCGCGTTCACGTAGCCACAATTCTTGACGCTGGGCATCAGTCAACTCTACCTTGATATCTGGGTCAATGCCATGCTTATTAATATCTTTACCACTGGGGGTATGATACTTAGCAATTGTCACAGCCAAACCTGAACCATCTTCTAGTGGGCGTACAGACTGCACCAAGCCCTTACCAAAGGTTTGAGTCCCGACTAAAACAGCCCGCTTATTATCTTGCAATGCCCCAGAGAGAATTTCACTAGCACTAGCTGAACCTTTATCTACCAAGACAACTAATGGTTTATTCGTCAAAGCCCGCCCTCTAGCTACTTCTCGCTCTTGTTCGCCTTGACGGTCAATAGTAGAAACAATTGTACCTTTATCTAGCCACATTCGCGCAATTTCCACACTAGCGTATAACAAACCGCCAGGATTACCGCGCAAATCCATCACATAGCCATCTACCTGTTGTTTTTCTAAATTTCTAATAGCTTGCTGCATTTCTTTAGCAGCATTGGCACTAAATTGATTTAAACGGATGTAGCCAACCTTGCCTACAGGAGTTTGCTGTTGAGAGAAACGCACCGGATGGATTTCAATCCGCGCCCGTTTGATGTTAAATACTTTTTGTTGACCGTTACGCTGAATAGTCAACACTACTTGAGAACCAGGTTCACCTCGGATTAAAGATACCGCTTCATTAGTATCCATGCCCTTGGTACTTTTGCCATCTATCTTGACGATGACATCTTTAGAAAGAATTCCCGCCTTAAAAGCTGGCGTATCTTCAATAGGCGCAATAACTACCAGTTGCTTAGTTTTTTCATCCTGGCTGATAGTGATACCAATACCCGTCAGTTCCCCAGAAGTATCCACCTGCATATTTTTGAATTCTTCAGGGTTCATAAACCGGGTATAAGGATCATCTAGCCTTTTGAGCATTTCCCGGATTGCCTTGTAAGCATCTTCCTGACTACTGTAAGACTTGTTGAGGTACTCCTTACGCACAGCTACCCAGTCAACCTGATTAAAAGTCCCGTCAACATATTGACGCTGCACGATTTGCCAAACTTCATCTACTAATTCCTTGGGACTAGCTTTAAACAAAGCCTGACCGCGCGAGTGAATGCCAAGGCTAGTAACTGCGATCGTGGAGAGTGTCACTGCCGTAGCACCCAAAACAAGCCTACTTTTTGTAATCACCATAATGACAGCTGCGTCAGAGGGAAAAATTGATAGTCAGTATGCCCAATCTAACACAGGGTAAACTGTAACGACTGCGATGTATTGTAAAACTTTTTAGATGGGGACTGGGGACTGGGGATTGGGGATTGGGGATTGGGGACTGGGGATTGGTCATTAAAAAAGTCAAAAGTCAATAATTCTGAGGCAAAATTATGAAATTTTGAATTTTGAATTTTGAATTTTGAATTTTGAGGGGACTGGGGATTGGGGATTGGGGACTGGGGATTGGTCATCAAACAAGTCAAAATTCAAGAATTCTGAGGCAAAATTATGAAATTTTG
>NZ_LUHJ01000066.1:43874-91615 GCF_001597745.1 Anabaena sp. 4-3
TCATCAAACAAGTCAAAATTCAAGAATTCTGAGGCAAAATTATGAAATTTTGAATTTTGAATTTTGAATTTTGAATTTTGAATTGATTTGTCCCCCTCATCCCCCTACCTACTCTAAGGATCTACCCAACGCCCATCAGCTTTGATTAAATTAATCAACTCCTCTACACCTTTATCCTCTGGAACTTTTTTGATTTCTTCTCTACCACGGTATAAAGAAATAAAACCGGGATTTTTGCCGACATAACCATAGTCAGCATCAGCCATTTCTCCAGGGCCATTGACAATACAACCCATCACAGCAATATCTAAACCAGTCAGGTGTTTAGTAGCTTCCCGGACTCTATGTAAAACTTCCTCTAGGTTAAACAAAGTCCGTCCACAGGAAGGACAAGCCACATATTCCACCATAGTTTTCCGCAAACCTAACGCTTGCAGAATGCTGTAACACACCGGAATTTCTTTCTCTGGTGCTTCTGTCAGCGAAACGCGAATTGTATCACCAATGCCATCAGCTAGTAAGGTAGCAATACCAGCAGTTGATTTAATCCGTCCGTATTCCCCGTCACCGGCTTCTGTCACACCCAAATGTAGGGGGTAGTCCATCCCCAATTCATCCATGCGCTTGGCCATGAGGCGATAAGCAGCAACCATCACAGGAACTCGTGAGGCTTTCATGGAAACGACCAAGTTACGGAAATCTAGAGATTCACAGATGCGAATAAACTCTAAAGCAGATTCTACCATGCCTTCTGGGGTGTCGCCGTAGGTGAACAGCATTCTTTCCGCCAGAGAACCGTGATTTACACCGATTCGCATAGCTTTGCCTTGGTCACGCAGAGAAACTACCAGAGGTTCTAGAGTTTCGCGGATTTTTTCCCCAATTTCATCAAATTCAGCTTGAGTGTATTCGGTTCTGTTTGTGTTTGGTTTTTCAAACACATATAACCCCGGATTAATTCTTACCTTCTCAATGTGCTTGGCAACTTCCAGAGCGATTTTCATGCCATTGTGATGCACATCGGCAACAATTGGCACATCTTGGTAAGTTTGGATGAGTTTTCGTTTAATATCTGCTAATGCTGCCGCATGAGCCAGACTAGGTACTGTAACGCGGACAATTTCACAGCCAACCTCATGCAAGCGACGAATAGCTGCGACAGAACCATCAATATCAAGAGTATCTTCATTAATCATTGACTGCACCACCACAGGGTAGCCGCCGCCAATGGTGATATTGCCCACCTTTACCGGACGGGTTTTCCGCCGTTTGATGGTGGTATCAAATAGGGGTTGATTTGCTGTGGTAGCGGATGTTGCGGGAGTCGGCAGAGTTTGCATAACCTTATTACTGAGATTTGCTGTAGCTAAAATATCAAAATTATTGAGCCTCTGTCTCTCAGATTGCCATAGGATGGGCTATTTTGAACGCTGGGATAATAAAAAAGGTAGATAGTTAGAATAGCACCAGATGATTAACATCACAGTTGTAGGGTGGGCATTGCTTGCAAACTGCTAAGACACTGAGTTTGATATATCTTGAGCAATGCCCACCAGAAGCTAAATGAACCTGCAAATGTAGAGACGTTGCATGCAACGTCTCTACTACAACCCCCCCCTTCCCTACAAGGGAATGAGCTAGGGGGCTTAGGTTTGATAGACTTTCTGATACAAATAAATAACTCAAAAATCAACTACAGTTAAATTAAAAACCTCTATAAATATGTCTACTCAAACAAATCAATTACCTATCCCCCCACACTTTCACCCCGAAACAGTCGGTGAAGTCTGGCGAGTACCATATCAGCAACGCGCTAGCGAAGCAGAAGCTTGGGCGAAACAACATCATATTTCACCAGCAGCCCTTGACAAAACGCGCATTTGTCTATTGTTAATCGATGTCCAAAACACATTCTGCATCCCTGGATTTGAGTTATTTGTTGGTGGTAAATCTGGAACTGGCGCAGTCGATGATAATCGCCGAATATGTGAATTTATCTATGGCAATTTAGGCAGAATTACTAAAATTATTCCTACCCTCGACACACACACCACAATGCAAATTTTTCATCCGATTTTTTGGGTGAATAATGCAGGAGAACATCCCACACCAGCCGCTACTAATATTACTCCCACCGATATTGAAAATGGCACTTGGAAAGTTAACCCAGATATTGCTAATAGTATTACAAATGGCAATTATGAATTATTAGCCAAACACGCTTACCACTACGTTAAGCAACTCAGTCAAGATGGTAAATATCCTCTGACTGTTTGGCCTTATCATTCTATGTTAGGTGGTATTGGTCATGCTTTAGTTTCTGCGGTGGAAGAAGCAATATTTTTCCACTGTGTTGCTAGGCAAAGTCAAACCCAATTTGAAATCAAAGGTAATCATCCTTTAACAGAAAATTATTCGGTTTTACGTCCAGAAGTTTTACAAGGTTTTGATGATAGTCCACTGGCTAACAAAAATACGTCATTAATTCAACAGCTTTTAGAATTTGATGTAGTGGTGATTGCAGGGCAAGCTAAAAGTCATTGTGTGGCTTGGACTATTGATGATTTATTAACAGAAATTAACCAAATAGATGCGGGTTTGGCGAAGAAAATATATTTGCTAGAAGATTGTACTTCGCCTGTTGTAGTTCCTGGGGTGGTTGACTATACAGAAGCGGCAGATGCAGCATTTGCTAGATTCGCAGCAGCAGGTATGCAGATTATTAAATCTAGCTTACTACAAATGTAGAGACGTTGCATGCAACGTCTCTACAACCCCCATTCCCTACAAGGGAAGGGGGGCAAAGGGGGGTTAGGTTTTTTAAGTTGGATTGAATAGATATAAGTAGGTCGGTGTAAATAATTAAAGGTTTGTAGTAAGGGCTTTAGCCCTTTCATGAGGACTAAAGTCCTCACTACAAACTCGATTTCTATAATTTTACATTACTTAACATAGTTATATTTATTTCCGCCGACTTACTTAATTACTTATAAAATGATTAATAATTTATAATAATTAAAAATATCTAAATATATAAAAAAATAGGGGTTATGGGTGTTGACAGCTAACGTTGTTTTTGTTGTTTGAGCCAACCGCCTAAATCTGTGCCAATATCATTGATGAATTTACCTGCGTATTCGTAGCGGTAGATGGGGATGAGGTGCAAATCTAGCAAGAGTCGGGTTTGATAGCGGAGAATATCTAGCTCGGTGTTGAGTGATTCTAAGATGGTGATTTTTTGTTTGGCATAACGCGCTGTGATTAGTCCCTCTAAGATATGATATAGTCTATTTAGCATCCTATCACCCAATGTAAATTTGTGTGTTTTAGGTAAGCGGCTCAAAATTGGGGCATACCAGGCAATAAAATCATAAGCTTTTTGGATAATCGGTAAATCTTCCATTTTTTTTGTGCTATACTCAGAACAGTTAAGGTAGATTGTAGATCAATTAGGTGAGAAAAAAATTTTTTGATCGTTCCGCTCCGCTACACTTAACAAGGGTAAAGAAAAGAGAATAAAGGGCAAGAGGGCAGAAGTGTAAAGGGTTACATTGTCCTCGCCGCAGCACCAACGCAAACCACCCGAAAACCGTCGTTGACGCCGTCGTAGACGGGGTCGTCCCTGCTGCGATAAGCAGAACGGCAATTTACAGGATTGACGTACCACGAACCACCGCGCAGCACTCGTATCTGATTATCATTATCATCAGCATCAATTAACCAAGCACTACCATCTTCAGGCGCATCTTGATAATCATCATGCCAATGGTCTTGACACCATTCCCACACGTTCCCGTGCATATCATATAAACCAAAAGCGTTCGGTTTAAAACTACCTACAACAGTAGTTTTTTCTCGATACTCTTTTTTTGGCTCATCTGCAAAGGTATTGCTAGCATCATAATTAGCTAACTCACCTGTGATTGTCTCACCAAAATGAAATGGTGTTTTTGTTCCAGCGCGACAGGCGTATTCCCATTCCGCTTCAGTGGGTAAACGATATTGTCGTCCGGTGTATTTTGAGAGTCTTTTACAAAACTCTTCTGCATCATACCACGAAATTTTCTCAACGGGAAGATCATCACCTTTAAATCTTGACGGTTCTAGTTGTAACTCTCTCTCCACCTGCGGTAATTTAGCTACAGCCCGCCATTGGGCTTGTGTCACCTGATATTTACCCATAAAAAATGGGCTGACTGTCACCTGATGCTGGGGATATTCATCTTTGTCGCCTTCACCCTGTGGCGAACCCATCATAAATTTACCACCAGGAATCGCGACCATATCTAATGTGACACGATCGCCTAAATTTTCAGTGAAATATTGAGCTTGTTTAGTTTCTGTTTTAGTAATTTCACCACGACGGTTAACGGTGACGACTTCAAAGGAAAATGTTGATAAGCTATCATCACCCTCTGAGGGTATTTTAAGCTCCAGATCCTCAAATTTCAAAGAGTCGCCATATTGTTGACGCAATTGCCTAAATTCAGCCTCGGCTGTTTCTTCGTCTCCTCTAGCTTTTGCCTCCCAACCACGAGATAAAGTTAATAAAGGTTTAAATCCTGCTTTAATTAATGGGTCAGTATCAGCATAACTTTCCATTAAATAACTTAATTTCACCCAATCTGCGGGTGTTTTTTCCAAAGCATTTTTTAAAGCTTGAGCAATATCTTTAACTGCTGCTTGAGAGTTAGTATAAGCCAATGCTGTCCAATGAGGTGCAGCACCGAAGTCTTCAGCAGCATAGTCATTAGTTTGTAGTTCCTGTTTAATATAAGCCACCATAAAATCAGACAACTGTTTGAGTCTGGTTTCACCAAAGCGGGAGTCTTTGATGAGGTCATTTAGTAATTCGTGGCGGAGTTTTGGATCTAGTTCATAAAGTTGATAGCCTACAGGGTCGCACAAAATCAGTAAAATATCAGCAACGGCTATATAAGGTGTGTTTGGTAAAAAGTTTTCTCGCAGTAAATATAAAAGTTCTGGTGTGAGTGCTAAGGGAAACGCCGCATGACAAGCTAAGTCAAGATGTGGTTTTCCAAAGCGTTGGCGGAAGTATTTGGGTAGTGAGTGGTTGCTCATAAGTTATCAGTTTTGTAGGTTGGGTTGAGGTAAGGAAACCCAACATAGATATTGGTGTTGGGTTGCGCTGCGCTTAACCCAACCTACATTTATAATTTCATTTATAATTTTGAATTTTGACTTTTGACTTTTGACTTTTGAATTGTTATCACCCCCTCCCTACTCGCATGGCGGCTTTAATTCCTGAACTGTCAAGTTCAAACATGGGAACTAATTCTTGAATGTATCCGGCGGTTGTACCTAGCCAGCGTTCTTCCGGTACGGGATTTAACCATGCAATATGACGCACAGACTCACCTAATTTTATCAGAAATTCCTTGGTTAACTCAATTCTCCGGCGGTTAATCCCACCACGAGCCGCACCAGCATCACTAATAATTAAAGCTACGGTGCGTTTAGTATGCAATTTGGGGAGTAAATCATCCAAAAGTTGAGCTTCGGGACGCTGGGGATGGAAATATAAATAATCTTGAGGACAGTTGCGAAAATAGTATGTTTGAGCTTTACCTAAGCGTCCTCCTTGGAGATGGTCTACTAATTTTTGCGATAGGAGATTAAAGGGAATCATGGAATTAGAAGCGTCAATTAATAGGAGTAATTCGGCTCGATTAATTCGATTAGGAATTAATACTGGTTCTAAAAATATTCCTTCTTGGCAGATTTTAGCGATGGTGGCTTCTATGTCTATTTCTGTTAGTTCTCCCTCGCGAATGGGATGACGCAAGTAACGCCAACTGCGCTGTATTTGTCGTTCGGTGACGGGGAAATCAATGACATCAAATTGATATTTTTTATCTGTATATGGTTTTTTTGGTAATAGTTGAGTCCGTAAAGCAATGGGAACTACAGGAATTTCTGGTAGATTTTGTTGTGGTTTTGTATCTGTTACATCTTTTTCTGTTTCATTCGTAGGTTCGTCTTTTTGCTTATCAGGTAATTGTTGGTTAGCTGATGATTTTAGAGTATCATCTTTATTTATAATTTTATTTAAATCATCATCCTGGCGAAAATAATCATCAAAGTATTGGTCAAATTTCGCTGCTTGATTTGATGATTTTGGTTTCAACCACAACAAGCGACAAATTTGTTTTAATTCTTCTAGACTAGCTAAACCAAATCCACCATGTAGTGCTTCTATTAATAGGTAATATTGGTCAATAGTCAAAGATAAGCCAGCTTCATCTCGCATCAAGATAAAGAAATCGAATAGGGGTGGTTTTGGCTGACTCATTATGACTGTTGGTTGTGATTGTTGTGATAATATTCTTGGTCTTCTTTAGTTTTCAGCAATATTCCCAATAAATGACGATTTTCTGGTTGACCGATTTCGTTAATCGCTTTGATAGCAGCTTCGGTGTCAGTATCATCTTTTTTCAACCAGCGTATTAAGTCTATGAGTTCGCTGGTACTAGCTTTTTTACCGTCTTTTCGTCTATTGCCAGTATTACGTAACTCAAGAAATTTATCAACGGCAGTCTTGACTAATTTTTTACTCTTAGTTTTAGGGAAGTGAGAATTGACGATATTAATTAATTGTTCTTTATCAGGGAACTCTAGATAATAATAAATACACCGTCGCAAGAAAGCATCCGGTAAGTCTTTTTCGCTATTACTGGTGATGATGACAATTGGTGTTTGCTTGGCTTTTATTATTTCCTTGGTTTCAGTAACTTTAAATTCTGATTTATCTAACTCTAGTAAAAGGTCGTTGGGAAAATCAATATCAGCTTTATCGATTTCGTCAATTAAGACTATCGGACGCAATTTTTCTACTTGAAAAGCATTACCCAAGACTCCCCAGGTAATATAAGCATCTTTATCTTGTAGTAGTTTTAGTTTTTGTTGTTTTTCTGTGTTGTCTAAAAAGTCAGCATTAATTAATTGAGCATCCCGCAAACGTCCCACAGCATCATAGGTATATAAACCTTCTTTGGCGCGGGTGGTAGATTTTATATACCAAGGAAAGTAAGGATATTCTGTAAGTTCTAAAGATGCTAATTCTGCTTGAAAGCGAATGGTAAATTCATGAGCTATAGCACTTGCTAAAAGTGTTTTACCACAACCGGGTTCGCCTTGTAGCAATAGGGGACGCTGGAGATAAATTGCTAAGTTAACCGCTTGGATTAATCCTGCATTTGGTAGGTAAGGATATTGTTTTTGTCCTCGCAGTTCTGTGTTATTGGTGTCAATTTGAGGCTGGTATTCTGGCTCGCCTGTGTATTTATATTCTAGTTGTTTGTTAGTCATAGTCGTAGTGTTCTTTCAATATCAATTTTCCAATTTAAATCAAAACATTGGCAGATGTACTCAATAGCCTGAATAGGTGTATTATTATAGCTAATAATCTCTTGAGTTATTTCACTTAAATTTGATTTTGCATCATGAGATTTAAAAATTTTTTGATAACATTTAGTCCATATTTTAATTTCTGCATCCGAAAATTTATCTAATTCTTTTATCTCCAATAAAATATTATTTTCAATATCATACTCCTTACTGATTTGATTAAATAAATTGCTAAATTTTTGCTGTCCATAATTATCTATTAAAAACAATAATAAAGGTTGAGTATTTACTGTGTTAGGATGCTTAATTTTTTCATGTAAATATTTCCAAAATGGTTCTATAAATTTGTTTAACTCTTGGCAACCAACTACATCGACGTTGTGGAAACATAGCAAAATGGGTTTTGTTTGCCAATGTTGATAAATCACATCTACAATTGTTTGAGGATTCCTAGAGCTACTACCGACTTTAGCAGCTATATCATCCCATATTCTTTGAATATCACGATGTTTTTTAGTCAAATTGATAGGATGACAAAAAGCAGTAGTTAAACCATCATCAACTTGTTCACAAAGTCGATTCACTAACCAGCGTTGACCGTATCCATATTGACCGTGAATTAAAAAAGTAGCTGCGTATTTGTTTTCAACAATTTTAGTTATATAATCTCTAAAATCCTTTTCTTGTTCATTATAATTTAATTTTTTTAGTGCATTTATGATGTTTTCACTAGAATTATTTTCAACTGATTGTTTAGACGGTTTTGGAGATGTCTTATGATTATTATTATGAAATTCTTGATAATCAGAGTTTTCTAAATAATAGTTATCAAAATTAGCTTTCGGATACTTTTCTTGACATTTGGTTACTAATTTATCAAAAAAAGACTCAAGAGTTACTTCATTAACTCCTGCTGTTCTCTTTCTAATTTTTCCAATCGTTGCTCTATCTAACGAAAACTCTGCTTGGATATGGGTATTATAGATTTTTTTACGGTCAGGAAAATATCTCTTTAACAAATATTCGAGTTTATTTAATCCCTCGTCAGTTAAAACAAAACTTGGTTTAGGAGTGCGATCGCCTGTCATACTGGAAACTAAATTGCTGATCATCAGCATTTTAAAAAAGAGAAATTTTTTTGTAGGCTAGAAAACGTACTGTTATTAGCTGTCAGGCATTTTACCAAAGTTTTTGTCAATTTTGCTGATCATCAGCGTGATCATCAGCACAGAGGGGTTTCTGAGTTTGCAATATTGGTTGTCATCGAGGAACACAAACGAGTCAATCGATAAGGAGGATATGATCTCTATGGCGCAAAACAAAACCCCTAAAACCAATTGGCAGTCCAACATGAAAATTGGGTTAGCTGGTTTATTCCTGTCTGGTATCATTGCTTTAGAAGCTACTAATCGCTTACCTCAAGGAACAGCGATCGCTACTTGTCCTGTAGTGGTGACAATTTTTGAGATATCGTCTGGCAAAGGCGATGAGTGACATACAGCAGTTTCCTAAGTTCTGAGGTACAAGGTTAACAGGCAGGATGCCTGTTCCACAAGGGTTTTATGATTTCAGTTTGTACCTCACTAAGATGAAATATGCTGTAATTATGCGATAGATCCCCGACTTCTTTAAGAAGTCGGGGATCTGACTCAGTAGTGGGATATTTTAATTATTTCGCGCCGTCACACACCCTACATTGTTTAGGGTGTTAAATAATCTTTAGGGTTTTCTGCTACCCAACCTAAAGAGGAACTGGAACGAATTTCAAAGTGCAAATGGGGTTGTCTAGCGGTGGGTTGTCCTGTTGTGCCGACGCTTCCGATTAACTGTCCTTGATTGACTTGCTGCCCTACTTTGACTTGAATACTATCTAGATGGGCGTAACGGGTTTGTAGTCCGCCGTTGTGGTTGATGATGACTAGATTGCCATAAGTACCTTGTTCTTTGGCAAATACTACCTTACCGGGTGCGATCGCTCCTACAGGTGTGCCGACATCTGCTAACAAATCTACGCCACTATGAAAAAATACTTTACCTGTATATGGATTAATCTGCCAACCATAGGGTAAAGCTACCTGTGCTGTTTGCTGAAATGGATAGCCAGATAACTGAACTGTGGCAGTAGATGTAGTATTTGTCTTAGGGGAGGGAGTAAAACCATTGGGCGACCAATTTATCCCCGGTACAAATACAATTCTAGGGTCTTTTTGACAGCCGTTGATTTCAAATAGGGTATCAGGACGGACTTTATATCTTGTGGCTATTTGTCGCCAAGTTTGACCGCGTGGTACTTCCACCACTACCCCATTATAAGGCGGAATCTGTAGTTGACTTCCCACAGCAGGTAGAGAACCATTCTGTAGAGATGGGTTCATACCTACTATCGTTTCTGGCACGAGATTGTAACGTTGTGCAATGCTCACTAAGGTATCACCACGAGTGACTGTATGCCGCCGAAACCGAGATAAAGCCGGAACTGGACAACCTTCTACAGCAAGACTAACATTGTTTGAGCTTGGTAGTAGAGTTGCTAGTGTTAAAGCACTGACTACGCCACTCAGAAAAGCAAAACGATAGAGAAAAGTCATGGATACAAGTTAAGAAAGCCTTAACTCTAGATATTAGATCAGGGAATTGGGAATTGGGCATGGGGCATTGATGCACTGGGCATATATGTAGAGACGTTGCATGCAAAGTCTCTACAGGTTGTTATTTTCTCCTTATCCCCAGTCACCAGTCACCAGTCGCTAAAAAGCAACTGTATGTTAAGTTTATCTGCCCACTAGCTAATGGCTTGATTACACTTAGAAATTAGCAACCTATTGCTATCCTTGAGCATGGTCATTGTTAGATAGATGTATATACCAATACATTTTAGTTAAGGCTATCAGAAGACAGATTGTGAAGTTAGAACAAGTTTGTTATCAGGACTAAAGTCCTTACTACAAACTAGCAAAAGTTAATAGTATATTTTCTTAACTAAATCATGTTGATGTATATGCAACCTCCCAAGAAGACTGTGCTGAAAGTGGCTGAAATCGTGTTTCTTTAGAGTTCCATTTGCTGCTAGGTTTCTACGTATTTTTATGAATTTATCCTTAAGGCAATTAGCTGTTTATTTATCTATATTGACGATTGGTGCTGGTGCAGGTTTGACGGGCAGTCGCTACCTGTTTCCACAAAATCGTTCGTTTCAACAACTGAAAAATGTTGCAGTTACGTTACCTTCGGAATCTGTAACTCCTAATCCTGTGACTAATTCTTTACCCGCGACTGGGGGCGATAATCTCAATTTTATCGCTAATGCGGTACAAAAAGTCGGCCCGGCTGTGGTAAGAATTAATGCTACGCGTAAAGTCCCGAATCCTATTTCTGATGCTTTAAAAAATCCGTTTTTGCGGCGGTTCTTCGGAGAAGAGGAACAGCCAATTCCACAGGAACGTATTGAACGCGGCACGGGTTCAGGTTTTATTTTAAGCGAAAAGGGGCAATTGCTGACAAATGCCCATGTTGTCGCTGACACTGATACAGTACAGGTAACGCTTAAGGATGGGCGAACCTTTAAAGGTGATGTGGTAGGTGTGGATACGATTACAGATGTGGCTGTGGTGAAGATTTCCGCCGATAACTTACCGACGGTGAGGTTGGGTAATTCACAAAATTTAATTCCTGGTCAGTGGGCGATCGCTATCGGAAATCCTTTAGGCTTAGATAATACTGTCACTATTGGTATTATCAGCGCAACTGACCGCACTAGCGCACAGGTTGGTGTCCCTGATAAACGAGTCAGCTTTATTCAAACTGATGCAGCAATTAACCCCGGTAACTCTGGCGGGCCTTTATTAAATGCCCAAGGAGAAGTTATAGGAGTTAACACCGCTATTCGTGCAGATGCTCAAGGACTGGGTTTTGCTATCCCGATTGAAACTGCTGCCCGCGTTGCTAATGAACTGTTTACCAAAGGCAAGGCAGAACATCCTTTCTTGGGGATTGAAATGACAGATTTATCTCCTCAAAAAAAGCAGCAGATTAATCAAGAAAATCAACTGAATATTCAGCCAGACACCGGTGTGGTGATTAGAAAGGTAATAGCAGATTCCCCGGCTCAACGGGCGGGGTTACTTCCTGGTGATGTGATTCAAAAAATTAACAATAAACCTGTAAAAACATCGGCCCAAGTTCAAAAATACGTGGAATCTACCACTGTGGGAGATATTCTAGCTCTTGAAGTCAACCGCAGTGGCAAAATTCTGACTGTAAAGGTGCAGTCGGGCGTTTACCCGAAAAAGTAGCGATTAGTGATTAGTGATTAGTGATTAGTCATTAGTCATTAGCCTTTGACCTTTTTTGACTATTTGAAAGACGCTATTACGCTTGTGGGCGATAGCGTCTCCTAGAGAAGAGGGCTTCTCGTCTGAGATAATCACATTTCTATTGACTATTGATTATTAGACAAATGATCTAACTGCATCCTTTGTTCCATTTGGCGCAGAAAATAACCCGTCATCATTGCCGATGCTAATAGCCCGGCTAGGTTTTCTCTATCGGTGGTGATTTGGACGTTGAAATTTTCTGCCGGCAGCATTCCTACTAGCCCTTGGACGTTCTGAGTAATAATCTGTTTAATTTCTGGGCTAACGGATTGGGCAACGCGGGCTAGAACTTCAGGAGGCTGATGTTGGAGATACTTTAGTAACTGATTGGGGTTTTCCCCAAAGTGTTCAGAAAGTAGCTGGTTGGGGTGTTCCTCGGAGTTGTCGTTCAAAAAGTCTGGATCAAACACCATTGGCAATTTTTTTTAGCTTAGTTGCTAGTTCTACTTTAAACCATCCTCGGAGGTTAGTGTTTAATTCGGGGTGGTTGATGGTTGATGGTTGATGGTTAACTCTTCAAGAATTTCTCCCTTACTCCCCATTCCCCAGTCAAGAGTCCCCAGTCAAGAGTCCCTATTCCCCAGTCCCTAACTCTAGTTCTAGTTGTTGTTCTTTTGGTTCTTTTGCGAGAATTTGGGGGAGTTGTTCAATTTGGAAATATTGATGAAATTTTGGGGTGATTTGTAAAGAATAGGAACGGGATTCACTATCACGCTTTTTGCGAACAAAACCAAGCTCTACAAGTTCGGCAACGTGTTGATATACTCCTGAACCACGCAGGTTAATTAAATCAGTTTGGAGTATGGGACTATTGAGGGCGATCGCTGCTAGTGTCCTTAATGCTCCTAGTCCTAATTCTACTGGTATCAGGGTTTGTACTAAGTCATGATAATCAGACCGCAGTTGCAAACTGTAACCATCTGGGGTTTCTACGACTTCCAACGCGCTATCTCGACGGGCGTAGTTGTCCATTAGTTCAATCATACCTTCTTCGACCGTGGCGCGATCGCAAGCGGCATACTCGGCAATTTCTCCGAGCGACAAGGGTTTACCCTTTAAATAGAGAATCGCTTCTATCTTAGTCGCTGTGACTGTAGTCATAAATTCAACATTCTCTCATAGCCTATGCTCAGGCTTACATCTACAAAATTCCTCATTCAAAGTCAAAGGTTTTCACTTTGTCTCTTGAATTTTCTCTTGAGGCTGGTTAAATCTGTGGAATTTTAATGATTTTTCGCTGATTAGTCAAGAGATATTGGGGACTGGGGATTGGGGATTGGGGATTGGGGACTGGGTAAAAGTTCTGCTCCCTCTGCTCCCTCTGCTCCCTCGGCTCCCTCTGCTTTCCTGCTCCTTAGCGACTGCTAAGGATAAATTCGGCGATCGCTAGGTCTTGGGGAGTGGTAATTTTTAAATTCGTCTCCTCTCCTTCTACAATTCTGACGGGGATACCACATTTTTCAAACAATGCAGCATCGTCTGTGACTTCCCAACCTTGTCGCACACCTTCATCGTGACATTGTTGCAACAATTTAACGTTAAATCCTTGGGGTGTCTGTGCTGCCCAAAGATTCCGCCGGTCGGGTGTACTTTGAATTATGCCATTTTCATCTACAACTTTGATTGTGTCTTTGACGGGGACAGCCGCAATTAAGCCGGAACAGTGGCGAATGGCTTGGGCGCAGGAGTTTAATAACTCTGGTGTGACTAAGCATCTAGCACCATCATGAATTAATACTTGCTCTGCTGCTTTAGGTAGTGCTTTTAAACCGTTATAAACAGATTCTTGACGGGTAGCACCACCAATGATTAATTCTACTGGTTTAGTTAAATTTAAATTAGCGAGGATTTCTTTAAATTCTGGCCAATCAGTAGGCTGAGAAATAATTCCGATCCAACTGATTTCTGTGGCTGCTTGTGCAGCTTTGAGTGTCCAAGCTAGAAGGGGTTGCGATCGCACTTCTAAGAGGAGTTTATTCCGGTCACTCCCCATTCTTTTACCTACACCGGCGGCGGGAATTAATAGATACACAGCATACCTCAATAACGATAGTGGGGATTGGGGATTGGGGATTGGGGATTGGGGATTGGGGACTGGGAGAGATGAGGGGGAAATCACAACTAAGGGACTTCCAGGAAATAAATTATCCAATTTTGTGGGATAAGCTCTCTAGCCCGTCCGGGTTTAAGGGCAGGCAAGATGCCTACCCCACAAGAATTAATTGAATATTTTTTGATTTGGAAGTCCCTAACTGTAGAGACGTTGCATGCAACGTCTCTACATATATGCCTAATGCCCAATGCCCAATGTCCCATGCCCAATTCTTCATCCCTAATAGCTAATATTCTCCTAAAATAAGGAGCGAAAGCGTCAATAATTATTATGCGAGTAGTAGCCCTTGTACCTGGTGGAATTGGCGATCAAATTCTCTTCTTTCCGACTCTAGACGATTTGAAGCGATATTATCCCAACGCTCAGTTAGATGTCGTTACCGAACCCCGGTCAAAGGCAGCCTACCGGGTAAGTCAGTCAGTCAATGAGGTACTGGCTTTCGATTTTAAAGACCGTAATAGCCTAGCAGATTGGGGCAACCTAGTCGGTACGATTCGCGATCGCGAGTATGATGTAGCTATTACTGTCGGACAAAGTTGGTTAGTGGGGCTTTTCCTTTGGTTGACAGGAATTCCTACACGTATAGGCTACCAAGGCAAAGCAGCCGGATTTCTCACCCACTCTGTACCGTTGAAATCATCCCAGTATGCGGCGACGGTTTATCATGATTTGCTGCAACCACTAGGCATTGATACCCCTACCCCAGAATTAGGGGTAAATGTGCCGAAGCCTGATATTGAGTGGGGGCAAAATGAACAAAAACGCCTAGGGGTGAATGAAACGGGTTATGTTCTGATTTATGGTGGCTCTAGTTGGGTATCTCCTACCAAGGCTGTGGATGCAATTTACCCGCTAGAGAACTGGCAGGAAATAATTGAAGATTTCCAACGCAAGCAGCCAGATTTACCCATAGTTTTGATTCAAGGGCCTAATGATGAGGCGTTTGTGCGATCGCTGCGTGTTTTGTCTCCCAAGATCAAGGTGACTGCCCCTGAAGATACTGGCAAGTTAGCGGCTATGATCGCCGGAGCTAACTTGATGTTATCTAACGAAAGTGCGCCGTTACAAATCAGCGTAGCCGTACAAACTTATACTATTGCTTTACTTGGTTCTACTGAAACTGCCAAGGTATTACCAAACAGTGATAAGTTTTTGGGAATCAAATCTCCTACTGGCAAGGTAGCAGATATTTCACCTCAAGTTGTCTTGACAAAAGTCTGGGGCGGTTAAATATCTCTCTTTTTGGGCATGGGGAATAAACAAATCAAAAGTCAAAAATCAAACATTCTCAAGAAAAATTATTGAATTTTGAATTTTGAATTTTGCATTTTGAATTGATTTTTCCCCAGTCCCCTCAAAATATCTCAAACAGGGCATCGTCTAATTCATAACCCAGTATCTGCGCCATTGACTTCAGTCGGGCTTGCCAGGGGATGTTCTGCTGTTTTAACCACTCACTCAAAATAAAAATCTTGTGCATCAAAAAGATTTCTAAAGCTTCGGGATTATACTGAATCCCCTCTTTAACACTAAATTGATGGGGTACTAGCATAGCGGTGTAACGAGCCAGTTCCCCGGCTTTCCAGTCTAGTAAAAAGGGAAACCAGGGATATTTGGCATCCAACCGTACAAACCACAGTCGTAACTCAGGAATTTCTGACAATTCGCGAGGATCACCTGGTTCTAGGGCATAGTCGATATTAAACTGTAACTGCTGTTCTTGGGTAGCGATCGCCCCCTCTTGTAGCAGTCGATGAATTACTGTATTGACTGGTGATAAGTCCAGGCTATTAACAGATTCGGAATTGAGTGCGATGGTAATTGTCATAAACTCAACAGCTACTTTTTCTATGCACAGTAGTATGCTTGAGAATCCACAGTACCAGTTTTGTGAAATTGTCGCTATATTTACGGCTGAATTCCAGGTTTAGAAGCACCTGACGCAAGATTACGCCTCAAGTCTCAAAACATTGAACAATTAGGAGTTAAAAGTAATTTAACACTCATTGCCCGTACAGTCGTCAATGCTGGTTGGCTTTGCGATAATAAGTAATCTCATCATTAATAGTGTATGGCTGCTGAATAATGACAGATAACCAAGTCAAAATACACCTGCTTGTTGGTATTCAGGGTTTGACATTATTGGTTTTCCAAGCAGACGACTGTTGGCAATTCCGCGTCTTAACGGTAGGTGGTGCTGTCTTTGGACAGCGAAAACTCTATTACACTCTCCACGCGGCTGAAAAAGCCGGGCGGGAATTGATTAGTCAGGATTTTGAGGAATAGGTGAGGGATTGGGGATTGGGGACTGGGGATTGGGGATTGGGGATTGGGATAGAGAGGAGACTTAATTTATTTCATCCATGTATATACATAATATTCTACATAAAAATAAGTTTTTTGATTTTTCCATATATATACAGAACTAACTTTCTGCGTCCTGATGGGATAGAAAGCCTTGACGAGCAAAGATTTCAATGGCTTCCGAACGAGTTAAATTATGTTTGGCTGCTAATTGGGCTAAATTTTCCCAGGCTGTGTCTGTTAATCTCATAGACCTTAACTGCTTGGGTTCATTAGCATAGTCAGTCTGGAACTTACCGGAAGATGTACGTTTGCGTCGGGATGATTTGCTGCTATTACTAGAATACTGTTGATTAGATGTATCTGTGGCCAGATTAATAGTCATTAAGTTGACTAGCTGATCAATCAGGCGATCGCGCTCCATTGGAATGATATCCTCACCATGCAGCATACTTTGAATAATCGTGAAGTGAATTAATGTCCCAATAAAAATACGTGCTGCTACTTGCGGGTCGGGTAATTGCAATTCTGGATGTTCTGTAAAATATTCACTTACCAGTTCTAACCCAGGCTTATCTATATTACTGACGAAAATTCGCGCTAAGGAAGGAAACCTTCCAGACTCCCCAATAATTAGCCTCACCAAGCTTAACAACTCTTGTTCTTGATGCACTTGATCCAAAATATGGTGTGCTAGCCGGCGCAAAACTATCTGTGGTTCCCCTTGCAAAAATTCGGGATTCTGCACTGCTAGATATTTCTCTTTTGCTAGGCGTTCAATTAAAACGGTAAACAATCCCTCTTTATCTTGAAAGTAGCTGTAGACGGTTGTTTTAGAAACACCTGCGGCTGCTGTGACTTTATCCATTGTCGTCGCCGCATAGCCATGCTGTAAAAATTCTTGCATTGCACCTGCAATAATTGCGTCTACCTTTTCGGCTGATAGCATTCTGTCTTCTGTCTGTATCTTCTTGTTTCTCATGTTAATTTTTTGCCTAGATAAACCACATTAGACGGAAATCGCGTCTTTAATTTAATTTTCCAGAAGACTCTTGACATTATTGTAATGAACGGTTTAGTTTAGTACCAGAGTAAATAAACTAATTAGTTTATTTAGCATTCTAAGCAAAAGGGGGGCTGATGATGCGCGATGTAGCAGATAAAGGTTCTGTCTTCTTTAAGCCTAGTTATCGAAAATTTGGGTTGAAAACCCCGTCGTTCTACGACGGCTTTCTGGTATACTAGCAGTAGGTTGTAGACCGTGAGAACGATGAGGAAACAGGTAAAACGTCCTACTCCGTGATCTCAAAATGCCTAACAGTCAATGGTGTAAAAATAAGTCCAAACTGTAAGGTCGAAAAGCAATTAAATAGGGTAGGGCATACCCAAATTTACGCTTGGGGAGTAGTCCTTAAGTGGGGTATATCGAGAGATATGTTTCGGACTAGACATGAAACTGTAAGACCAAAATCAACATCGTTGGTGGAGGCAGGATTCAGCCCAAGAATCTCCGCACTTTTAGGGCGGAGAGTGTCAACGCCCGATACTAATATTGGCAGCAATGACAAGTTTAGCGATCGCCAGCTTCAAGGTTTGGGAATTGAGGCAAACTACAGCGCAGTCTGCTGATATCACCCCAGTCAGCATACCGCAAGTGACGACGGTGACAGCATTGGGAAGACTAGAACCCAAAGGAACGGTAATCAATCTATCTGCACCTTCATCGAGTCAGGGGAGTCGAGTAGAGCAATTGTTGCTAAAAGAAGGGGACAGGGTAAAAGCTGGACAGGTAATCGCAATTTTAGATAATCGCGATCGCCTAGAAGCAGCTTACCAAGAAGCCCTAGAAGCTGTAAAAGTTGCCCAGATCAACCTAGAAAAAGTGCAAGCTGGCGCAAAATCTGGGGAAATAGCCGCCCAAGAAGCCGAAATTGCTCGCTTACAAGCCCAAACATTAGGTAATCAAAGAGAGCAACAGCAAACAGTCGCTAGGTTAGAAGCACAATGGCAAGGTGAAACAGCCGCCCAACAAGCCACAATTAACAGATTAGCAGCACAACTGAAAAACGCTCAAATTGAATTTCAACGCTATCAACAACTTTACACTGACGGGGCAATTTCTCAGTCTGCTTTCGACAGCAAAAGATTGAGTGTAGATACCATTACCCAGCAGTTAGACGAAGCTAAGGCAAACTTATAACGCATTGATAGCACTGGAAGCAAGCAAATTAGCGAAGCCAAAACAGCCTTAGCTAGAATTAACGCCACTGGTGTCAAACAAGTGAGTGCAGCCACCGCCACCTTAGATAAAATAGCGGAAGTGCGTCCTGTAGATATAGCCGCCGCCAAAGCAGAAGTTAGGCGTACCATAGCCGCAGCCAAACAAGCCAAAGCCAATTTAGCGCAAACTTATGTCAAAGCTCCCCAAGATGGTGTAATATTTGACATTCATACTCGTGCAGGTGAAGTAGTATCTAACAACGGCATCGTCGAAATTGGGCAAACTCACCAAATGTATGCAGTCGTGGAAGTTTACCAAAGCGATGTTAACAAAATCCGTCCAGGTCAACAGGTGCAAATATCAAGTAATTCACTCCCTGGACAACTACAAGGAACAGTAGATTGGATTGGCTGGAAAGTACAACGACAGAACATTATTAACACTGACCCTAGTGAAAATATTGATGCCAGAGTTGTAGAAGTTCACGTACAACTAGATGAAATTTCTAGCCAAAAAGCTGCCAAGTTTACTAATTTGCAAGTCAAGGCGGTGATTCAACTATGATGGGATTAGTTCAAGAACTACAACGGCGCACCCCTTTAGGATGGTTGCAACTCAGCCATCAAAAAAGTCGCTTGCTAGTAGCTTTAGCAGGTATCGCCTTTGCTGATGTGTTAATTTTCATGCAGTTAGGTTTTCAAAACGCCTTGTATGACAGTAACACCCGCCTCAACCGTGCTTTTCTGGGAGATATCATTTTAATTAGTCCCCAAAGCCGGAATATGCAAAATTTGGCTACATTCTCCCGGCGAAGACTGCTACAAGCGTCTGATGTACCGGGTGTAAAATCAGCCACACCCTTGTATGTTGGTTTAATTACTTGGAAAAATCCCCAAACTCGCCGCAAGACTACAGTACAAGCCATAGGATTTAATCCTGAGCAACCAGCACTGAACATTGCAGGGGTGAACAGTCAGCTAGATAAAATTAAACTACCAGAAACATTTCTATTTGATCGTGGTGCTAGGGGAGAATATCAACAAGTTTTTCAGCAAATCGATGCGGGTCAAGTTGTCACTACCGAAGTTGATAGACGTACTATTACCATTGGTGGCTTATGTGAAGTACCCCAACTAAGCTGACGCTATAGTTGCGGCTTCGCGTCTCATTCGCCATTGCCTCCTTGCACAAGTACAGATTGGTCTTACACAGCGTTTCTGGTATTGCTACCTTTATCTTCTCCAGGAAGAACCCGCGCCGCCATCCCACTTCCTGGGACAGTTTGATTGCTTTTGGTCTTACTCGCCTTGGATTTACGACAATGGTCAACCAGCTAGGTTTTCAGATTCCCCGATCTACCGATTTATCTGCGGCAAGGTTCGTACACCTACTTTGAAGTTAGCCTGTCTGTTCAATACGGTCGGGTGGGTTGTCAACCATGTATATTATACCGTAGATTTGACTGTGGGTGTGATTATTGTCTATCAAGTTTTATCAACAGATGTGAATGCCCATATCCGAGAATACGCCACATTTAAAGCAATGGGTTATCGTAATTCTTACCTGTTAGGAGTGATTTTTGAAGAAGCAATTATTTTAGCAGTTTTGGGTTTTATCCCTGGTTTTATTGTACCCTTGGGACTTTATCAGTTAGCCGCAAACGCGACAAATTTACCGATATACATGACCACCGCTAGAGCCATCATGGTTTTATCGCTGACTATAATTATGTGTACAATTTCGGGAGCGATCGCCACTCAGAAATTACAAGCGGCTGACCCGGCGGATATGTTTTGAACAATTCAAAATTCAAAATTCACAATGTACAACTTTTATAATTCTGAGCCTGTGATTGCTATTGAAAATTTAGACCATTATTTTGGTACTGGTCAACTGAAAAAGCAGGTTTTATTTAATATTAACCTGGAAATTAACGCCGGGGAAATTGTGATTATGACAGGGCCTTCGGGTTCTGGGAAAACAACCCTGTTGACTTTAGTCGGGGGTTTGCGTTCTGTGCAGTCTGGTAGTTTGCGCGTATTAGGTAAAGAACTCTGTGGTGCTAGTAGTGAACAGCTAACTCAAGCACGACGTAATCACGGTTATATTTTTCAGGCGCATAATTTACATGGCAGTTTAACAGCATTGCAAAATGTGCGGATGGGTTTAGAAGTGCAACCAAACATTTCACCGCAGGAAATGTTGACTCGTGCAGCAGAAATGTTGACAGCAGTGGGGTTAGGAAATCGTTTAGATTACTATCCAGATAACTTATCAGGTGGACAAAAACAACGGGTAGCGATCGCCCGTGCTTTGGTTAGTCAGCCTAAAATAGTTTTAGCCGATGAACCCACCGCCGCACTAGATAAACAATCGGGGCGTGATGTGGTGAAATTAATGCAGAAGCTAGCTAAGGAACAAGGTTGTACAATTTTGCTTGTTACTCATGATAACCGGATTTTAGATATTGCTGACCGGATTATTTACATGGAAGATGGTCATTTAATTAAGAATGGTGTCGGTGTTGCGGTTGTTGATTAATTAGCTTTTGTTTGATTTAATTTTTAAACGCAGAGGAGAGGCGGCGCGTTGGGCGGCTGTGCCGACTTGTAGCGACTGCCGTCGCGCGGAGGTAAACGCTCCAGGAGCGCGGAGGTGCAAGGTAGCAGAATGTTTTAATCGGGTGGTGTGGTTTCTTCAAAAGGTCGAATAATTGCGGGTGCTGGTGTTACTTCTGGTTGGAAGATGGCTTGTAAGGCTTGTTCTAGGGTTTGTGTCATCACAATCCGGTTTTCGTAGGCTACTACTACTCGGACTAAGGTTGGTAGACTGTTTTGGGTGGCTTCTAGGTAAATTGGTTCAACATACAGCAGAGATTGTTCTATGGGAATAATTAATAAATTCCCTTGAATTGCTCTGGAACCTTGACGATTCCACAATGATATTTGTTGTGAAATTACTGGGTCTTGGTTGATTCTGGCTTCGATTTGTTCTGGCCCGTATACTAGGCGTTCTTTGGGGAAGACATACAGTAATAATTTACCGTAGTTTTCACCATCGGAACGGGCGGCTAACCAGGCGACTAAATTAGTCCGTTGTTTGGGTGTGTAGGGTAAAAGTAGGATAAATTCTTCAAAGGGGACAGTCGGTAGGCTGGTAATTAAATAATAAGGCTTGAGCAAACGAGATTCACTGCCATAAATTTCTTTGGGGATTTGCCACAGGTCTTCCCGGTTGTAAAATACCAGGGGATCTGTCATGTGGTAAATCATCAACCGTTCTGATTGAATTGAGAAGTAGTCTACCGGATAGCGGATATGGCGGCGCAGAGTCACCGGCATTTGACTCAGGGGTTGGAAAACGTCAGGAAATATGGCTGACCAAGTGGCAATGATCGGATCTCTAGGGTCAGCGATGTAAAATTTTACTGTGCCGTTGTAAGCATCAATCACGATTTTGACTGAGTTACGGATGTAATTAATGCCTTCTTTACCTGGGTCGGAGTAGGGATAGCGATCGCTAGTCGTGTAAGCGTCTACAATCCAGTATAAATAGTTATCTTTACCGGGAAATTCTGGACTGGCTTCAGCACTGACTAAATAGGGGTCACTGTCAAATTTTAAAAAAGGTGCGATCGCCTGAATTCTTTGCTTGACATTGCGGCGGAATAATACTTTAGTATCTGGTAAAAAGTCCCTTGTAAATAACATTTGCCAATCTTTTAAATATGTGGCAAATAACAACCGTCGCCACGGCGCACCAATCCGCACACCACCCAAACCATCGTAGGTGTTATAAGCGTTATCGCTACCACTGGGATAATCTAATTCTCTGACTCTTGTGCCAGTCATTACATAAGTATTAGTAATTTCACCGTAATAAATCCGGGGTTGCCCAATGGGTATGCTATCTCGAATGGCTTCATTAGCAGTGTTCAGAGGATTGTCATCACTACCAGCAATATCTTTAACGAAATATTCTGGTAATCCTCCCGGCCCGACTGTATTCACGGGACTCATAGTAAACCCGTAGCCGTGAGTATAAATTAAATGTTGGTTGACCCATGTCTGAGCCTGTTGGGGTACTGCACTGTAGTCTAGTTCCCTGGCGGCAATTAGTACCTGTCGCCTTTCTGTGGCTTCGTTGATCTCTTGGTCTGGGATGGGTAAGGAACGGGGGGCGGCTGGTCGGCGTGCTTTGACTTCCGTTTCTATGGTGTAGCGGTCAATATCGGCATCGGGGAAGCGATAATATGGTCTGAATTGTTGTAGTTGGCGGTTGGTTTCTAAGAGGGGTCGCTGATCCCAAAGACGAATATTACGAATTGTCAGGTCATTTTCTCTAATATCAGCTTCCGTGAGTGTACCTTGGGGATTAAAAGCTTCGGCGTTGATGGCTTCTAAATCAAATGCTTGTCTAGTTAGGGCAATTGTGCGCTGAATGTATAGTTGTTCCCGTTGTAATTCGTTGGGCTGGACAATTAAAGATTGCACTACGGCAGGTACGACATGACCAGCTACCACCACCAAAGATAAATATAAACCTAATCCGTAAATGACAAAGCGGCGATATCTAGATCCAGGTCGCCAAAAGATGGTTCGCCAAATTAAATAAGTGGCGATCGCCAATGCCAAAACACACAAGGCATTGTAAGCTGGTAACTGAGCATGAACATCTGTATAGCTAGCTCCATAACTCACCCCACGGGCAGAATAAACCAGTTCGTAGCGACTCAGCCAATAACTGAAGGATATCAACAGCATTAATAAGCCACCCATCGCGTATAAATGACGCTGCTGTTGCGATGTCAAACCGGGGAAAATTCCCTGACTGAGACTGTCGGCGGATAACAGATAGGTGAGGGCGACGGCGGCAAAGCCATACAAAAACATCCCCATCAGCCACAGTTCGAGTAATTCCCAGAAGGGGAGAGAAAATACATAAAAGCTGATATCGAGTCCAAATAAAGGCTCAGTGCTGTTGAAGGGTGTGGGGTGGAAGTATTGCAGCACTTTAGCCCAGTTCTGGAACATAATCGTACCGAATACTAGGCTGAGGATGATCGCGATCGCTGGCAATACAAATTGAGCATAAAATAAAATGGCGATCGCTGCCCCGATAACCAAGCCCAGATAAGACAATTGATAAATAATTTGTTCTCCCACCTGCCAAATTGTCTCTAGACGGAATGGGGCGAGAATAGGGAGATTATTCTTATTCAGGGCTGGATACCAATAAGAAAGGGCAATATGACCGTAGTGAGCCAGCAATAACCCTACTAACAAACTTAATACTAAAACTAAAGGTAGTAACAACCGCAGTCTTAGCGGTTTTAAGCGTTGCTCCTCTAGCTTGCGGGGTGGACGACGTGGAGTAGACTGAGGACTCAACAGTTTTTTAAGTTCGCTACTAAGTCCGCCTTCCTCCTGTTTAACTTCCTCAATTTTTAAGGAATGGGGATACTTGAGGCGGTGCGCCCAAGCCAAATTTCCCAGTAAATAAGTAGCAGTGATAGCGGTGGCGACTACCCATAAACCACCACGAGTCACCAGCCTGACTAAAAATACTGGTAAATAGCCGACTTCCTGAAACCAGAAAATTTCTGCACCTAAACGGGAACTCAAATCCCCAAACAGGAACAGCCCCAGGAATGCTATTGAGAGTCGTAAGAACCATTTCCAAATCATGCTTTGGCGGCGAACCTAGTAGTCTCTTATATATTATGAATTCATTTGGCAATCATTGGACGTAATCACATCAATCTGTAAATGATACAGGCTAGCAATTGCCAGTTATACTTTTATACCAATAGCGTGATTCTTGCATCTACCTAATGGTTAACAGCTTCTCACCCTCAAGGATTTGCCAAAACCATTTATCATTACCTCGCCCCATAGTTAACACAAGCGGGAATTTGCTGATTTTTAATCTTAAATTTAAAGTTATAAATTATGCTCAGTAGTGTTGATCGATTATTATTTGTGCGGCGAGTCCCAATATTTCGGGAATTGCGGGACGATTTTATTGTGCGGTTGGCTTCAGTAATGCACGAGTTACATTTTTCAGCCAATCACACGATTTTTAGACAAGGGGAAGAAGGGCGATCGCTGTATATAGTTGTTTCAGGTAGGGTAAAAGTGCATATTGGCGATAAACAACTGGCAGTAGTAGACCAGGGTAAATACTTCGGTGAAATGGCAGTATTTGATACACAACCCCGGTCTGCTTCTGTCACAACTTTAGAACCCTGTGAATTTTTAGAACTAACTCAACAACAATTGTATGATGCGATTGAAGAAACTCCCGATATAGCAGTTAACATCATTCGTGAGTTATCGCGTCTGATTCGCCAATTGAACGAAAATATCAACGTCACAGCTTCAAGTCGGTAATATTCAAGATTTTTACCAACCTCTACATTGTTCAAGAAAACGCTGGGGAATTTCTACACTGTTCCCCCAGTGCAGATGAATATAAGAAGCATGAACATTTATTGGTAAACACCAACCCTCAAACCCCAAATTTTCCTCAACGTCGTAGCGATAAGTTGTAAACAAAGGCTGCTGAGAATTTGATATTACATGAGAACGATGGAACTCATGTCCATAAATATTTGTTCCGGCATTGACTAATAGATTATCTTGCAAAGCTACAGCCCGACGATAGCCTAAAGTCAGCTTTTTATCCATCGCCGCAGATGTGGGTAATATTCCCACCATCGGCCAAGATTTGCCCTCAAAATCAACGATTTGCTCACACAAATACATTAACCCACCACACTCAGCAATGGTGGGCATTCCGGCAATAATTGCTTGTTTGACACTATCACGGGCTTGGGTGTTAGCTGCTAATTCTTGAGCAAATACTTCTGGAAAACCACCACCGAAATACATTCCTTGCACACCTTGGGGTAGTTCTGCATCTGCTAAAGGACTCCAAAAGACTAACTCTGCCCCTAAATTTTGCAGTATATCGAGATTATCTTGATAGTAAAAATTAAAGGCGCGATCGCGTGCTACGGCAATCTTGAGGGATGAGGGAGATGAGGGAGATGAGGGAGAAATTTCTACTTTGTCTTCTGTTTTTAACAGAGGTAATAAATTATGCCAATCGAAGCAATTATCACCTAAATCGGCGAGGCGAGTCATCACAGCATCCAATTCTGGGAGTTCGGCGGTGGGGATTAAACCTAAATGGCGGTCGGGAATTGTGATGTTATCTTGACGACGTAGTACACCGAGAATGGGTAAATCTAGAGGTTTGAGAGAGTCTTTGAGTAGGGAAAGATGGCGATCGCTTCCTACGCGATTTAACACTAAACCACCAATTTTAATTCTAGGGTCAAAAGCACAATAACCGTGAGCGATCGCCGCCACTGAACCAGACAAGCGGCTACAATCAATCACCAACACCACAGGTAAATCTAACAGTCGCGCAATGTGCGCTGTACTCGCAAAATCAGTGCTGAGTGCTGAATGTGTATTTTCCCTCCCCTGCTTCCCAGTCTCCTTGACTCCATCAAACAACCCCATCACCCCCTCTACCAAAGCATATTCGCTGTTTCGGTGATGACGAGCAAAACACTGCTGAACATAAGCTTCTGAAGTTAATACTGGGTCTAAATTGCGACACGGGCGACCTGTAACATAGGTGTGAAACATCGGGTCAATATAATCTGGCCCCACCTTGAAAGACTGCACCACAGCACCACGCCGACATAAAGATGCTAATAATGTCAGCGTAACTGTTGTCTTACCTACCCCACTACGTTCCCCAGCAATCACTAAAGCCATTTGTAGTTTTTAATTAACAGTGCTAATTACGAATTTATCAATGTTAGCTATCCCATAAGGTTGATAGGATGGGGAAAAGCTAAAGTTTTGTGCTACAGGTAACAATTCTGTTTAATCATGACTACTCTAGAAGTTGCTTCTTCCCTGACTCATATCGCCCAACAAACCCGCCAAGCTGCAAGTAAATTGGCACTGCTGTCTACTGAAGTGAAAAATCAAGCGATCGCCGCCATCGCTGAAGCTTTAGAATCAGCACAGGATGAAATTCTACAAGCTAATATTGCTGATTGTGAAGCGGCTACGGCGGCAGGAATTGCCAAACCTCTGTACAAACGCTTGCAGTTAGATGAACATAAATTAAGAGATGCGATCGCTGGGGTGCGAGATGTCGGTAAGCTAGCCGATCCTGTAGGACAAGTCCAAATTCACCGCGAACTTGATACAGGCTTGGTTCTCAAACGCATTACTTGCCCTTTAGGCGTACTAGGCATTATATTTGAAGCCCGTCCCGAAGCAGCGATTCAAATCGTCTCCTTGGCGATTAAATCAGGGAATGGCGTAATTCTCAAATGTGGTAAAGAAGCAGTCCGTTCTTGTGAAGCCATAGTCAAAGCAATTAAACAGGGTTTATCTCAAACTGCTGTCAGTCCTGACGTTGTACAGTTACTAACAACTAGAGAAGAAACCATAGAACTTTTAAAGTTAGATAAATATGTAGATTTAATTATTCCCAGAGGTTCTAATTCTTTTGTGCGGTTTGTTCAAGAAAATACCCGCATTCCGGTATTAGGTCATGCTGATGGAATTTGTCATCTTTATTTAGATCAAGCTGCTGATATTACCAAAGCTATCAATATTACTGTTGATGCTAAAGTACAATATTGTGCTGCTTGTAATGCTATTGAAACTTTGCTAGTTCACCAAGCAATTGCGGCGGAATTTTTGCCAAAACTAGCGGCAGCTTTACAAGCAGTTGATGTACAATTAAGAGGCGATGAACCTACTTTAAAAATATTACCTAATATCGCTGCTGCCACTGCTATAGATTGGGAAACCGAATACAGTGATTTGATTTTGGCCGTGAAAATTGTAGACTCTTTGGAAGAGGCGATCGCTCACATCAATGAATATGGTTCACGTCATACTGATGGCATTGTCACAGAAGATTTAACAGCAGTAGAAACATTTTTTGGCTTAGTCAATTCCGCCGGAGTTTTTCATAATTGTTCTACCCGTTTTGCTGATGGTTTCCGCTACGGTTTCGGTGCAGAAGTCGGAATTAGTACCCAACAAATGCCGCCCCGTGGCCCTGTTGGTTTAGAAGGTTTGGTAACATATAAATATCAGTTGACTGGTAATGGTGATATTGTTGCTACCTATACCGGGGCTAATGCTAAAGCCTTTACTCATCGGGATTTGGAAGAATTTTAAACGCAAAGGGGCGCGGAGGTAAACGCAAAGGAACGCGGAGAAGGAACTTTGCGTACCTCTGCGTTTAAACTAAGGCTTTGAGTAATGCTTGAAGTTTGAGTTGAATTTCGGCAAATTCTTTTTCAGGATCAGAACCGGCGACGATACCAGCACCAGCATATAGTCTAGCGCGATCGCCATCGATTAAGGCTGAACGTATACCGACGATAAACTCACAATTTCCTTGCGAGTCTACCCAGCCTAAAGGCGCAGCATACAACCCTCTCTCAAAGTTTTCGTAACGTCGAATTTCTTCACAGGCTACGTCTCTTGCTGCACCGGCTACGGCTGGTGTAGGATGCAGTTGGGCGACAATCTGTAATGGATGGACGTTAGCTGGAACTATGGCTTGAATTGGTGTCCATAGGTGCTGAATGTTAGATAATTGTCTCAGTCGCGGTGCTAAAACTTGGGGTAATATTCCTAGTTGGGTGAGGCGTTGGGTAATGAAGTCCATGACTAATAAATGTTCATGTCTTTCTTTTTCGCTGTTGAGTAAACGGTTGGCGTTTGCTGCGTCTTCCGCAGGTGTTTTACCTCTGGGTGCAGAACCAGCTAAAGCATCAGTAATTAACTGTTGATTGTGTATACTAATTAGTCTCTCTGGACTCGCACCAATAAAGTTTTGTCCTCTGCCGTTACTGGTAGAAAAAATATAGCAGTTTGGATGAATTCTGCGGAGATTATTTAAGGAGTTGAATAAGTTAAAGTTCTGATGGGAATTGACATCTAGGACATCTGCCAAGACAATTTTCCTTAGATGGCTAGAATTTATTTTTTCTAAGGCTGATATGACTGATTGTTTAAATTGCCCTGGATTAACAACAGATTTTTTCGTGAAGATAGCGGGGAAATAATCAAGATTGGGCGAGTCAGGTTTTACAGAATTAATTTCATCTATTTTGTTGCTGAGATTTTCGATTACTTTTTGAATATTGACATTGGCATGAATTACTGTATTCATTACCAATATACATTTTTCATCTTTTAGAGATATTTGCCAACGTGGTAGAAAAACTGTTGCTGAGGGGAAGGGATAATCAGCTTGGTTATGTTGATCAAAAAAGCTGAAGTAACAAAAAAAGTGCGCCCCAGTAAATGCTTCGTTAGTAATACCAAAGTTTATGATATTTTTTAGGTTAGATTTGATAAAATATTCAGCCTGAGCAAAGCGTTCTTTACCATTAAACTGGATTTTTGTTACTGCGTCGATGGCTGCGATCGCCTCACCTTTGCCACGATTCTCAAAGTAAAAATTTATTGCATTTGCTTGCGCTAATTTATCTAATACTATCAACGGATCAATTAAGTCAATTTCCAGGGAAACGCTGACAATTTGCCTACAATCGTTTTTCAGGCAGTTTTCCTGAACAGCTAACAAAAATTGGTATAGCTCTTTGTGTGCTATGAAGAAGTGACTACGACATGGTGAAACTGTCATGGATCTATAAATAGTAAATTTTTTTTAAGAAATCTTCCAAAAGTGTAATTAAACATGGTCGTATTTCTACAGGTAACATATTCAGTCACCATTTCACCAGAGTATGGTTAGCCTTATTGGTCTTGTTCCCAAACCCTGACAAGTCAAGTTAAAGCTGCGGTTAGAAATAAAAAGCGTAAAAGTTGTCATGAGGAGGTTAAATCGTTACGGTTAAAACAAAAGTGTTTCCTACCTGAGTATTATAAGGGTGTTATCAAAACATTAAAAACGCAATTTAAAATAAGTTTCTCACACTTTAATTAATCACGAGTGATGACTACAAAGCAAGTTTATCCTTTTGAGAGTAAATTATGGATGGCGGCAATTAAACCGCCGATGTACAGCGTTGCGATTATGCCGATTTGGGTGGGTACATCTGTAGCATTTGCAGAAAATAAATTTGTGAATGTAGGGATATTTTCTACTTTTATAGCTGCCGCAATTTTAATTTTGGCTTGGGAAAATATTAGTAATGATGTATTTGATTCCGAAACAGGTATAGATGTCAATAAACACCATTCACTGGTGAATTTAACAGGTAAAAAAAATTTAATATTTTGGTTAGGAAATTTGTGTTTAATGGCGGGGTTGTCGGGAATATTAGCGATCGCCATCTGGCAACAAGACCCCACCATTATCGGAATC
This sequence comes from Anabaena sp. 4-3, assembly GCF_001597745.1. GTDB lineage: Bacteria > Cyanobacteriota > Cyanobacteriia > Cyanobacteriales > Nostocaceae > Trichormus. The sequence continues at coordinate 73,642 of NZ_LUHJ01000066.1, forward strand.
ATTCTGTTATGCTGCGCTTTGGGCTATATGTACCAAGGGCCTCCCTTCCGTTTAGGATACCAAGGTTTAGGTGAAATTCTTTGCTTTTTTGCCTTTGGGCCTTTAGGCATCACCGCCGCATACTACAGTCAAACCAAAACTTGGTCAAACACCAGTCTAGCAGCCTCGGTGATTGTCGGCATTGTCACCAGTTTAATATTATTTTGCTCTCACTTTCATCAAGTTAAAGATGACATCGCCGCCGGCAAGCGATCGCCTATCGTCCGCTTAGGCACAGCCACAGGCGCAAAAGTTCTAACTTGGTTGACAGCTAGCATTTATCCCTTAACCTTGCTATTTGTACTCTTGGGCATTTTCCCTCTGTGGACGCTGTTAAGTTGCTTAAGTCTGCCCTACGCCTTCAAATTATGTCGCCACGTCCAGCAAAATCACAATCAACCAGAAAAAGTCAGTAATTGTAAATTCATCGCCGTAGCCGTGCATTTTTGGAGTTGCTTGTTACTAGGCGTAGGATTTGCGATCGCAGCCCTTTAAGGGAGATGAGGGAGATGAGGGAGAATAACTTTTACCCAATCCCCAATCCCCAATCCCCAATCCCATGCTTTACCAATTTGAATTTCGTCCCATAGCTAGAAAATTTGCGCGATCGCTTGTCACCAGTCACGGTGTCTGGGAAACCCGCGAAGCCATTATTTTGCGGCTGTGTGACGCTACAGGTAAAGTTGGCTGGGGAGAAATCGCCCCCATTAGTTGGTTCGGTTCTGAAACTCTCCCACAGGCTTTAGATTTTTGTCACCAACTCCCCCAACAAATCACCGCCGAAACCATTTATTCCATCCCCGATAATTTACCCGCTTGTCAATTTGCCTTTGAGTCAGCATTGGAGGGACTAATCAATTCAAAATTCAAAATTCAAAATTCAAAACTAAAGAGTTTGTGGGAAAAAATCTCCCCTGCACCCCTGCCAATGTCCCATACCCAATACAGCGCGTTACTTCCAGCCGGGGAAGCAGCATTGAGTCAATGGCAAACTCTCAGACAACAGGGTTACAACACGTTTAAATGGAAAATTGGCGTTGATGATATCGCCCAAGAACTCAAAGTTTTTGATTTATTGACGCAAGCTTTACCAGCTTCCGCCAAATTGCGCTTAGATGCTAACGGTGGACTTAACTATGAAGAAGCTCAGTTATGGCTACAAACCTGTGATAATTTGTCAAAAAATCAACAATTAACTTGCCAAATTGAGTTTATTGAACAGCCGCTATCTGTGGCAGAGTTTCCCAAGATGTTGGAGTTGAGTCAGAGTTATGCAACTGCGATCGCCTTAGATGAATCTGTCGCCACCCTCAAGCAATTAGCTGCGTGTTATGAACAAGGTTGGCGAGGAATTTTTGTGATTAAACCTGCTATAGCTGGCTATCCTTCACGACTGCGGCGATTTTGTCAAGAGAATGAAATAGACGCTGTATTTTCATCAGTCTTTGAAACTGCGATCGCCAGACAAGCCGCACTCCAACTAGCAGAAGAATTATCTCACCACAATCGCGCCGTTGGTTTTGGCATCAATCACTTTTTTACCCAAGAACAAGATGAAACCTGGCTGCAAAGTTTATTTACATCACCTGAATCACCATGATTGGTTAATTGGTTATAACAGCCAAGAATTTCAGCAAATAACTACAAGTTTATATGCACAACTCACCCAATTAGCACAGCAAAATCAACCCCCAAAAATTATCCTAGCCGAACGAGAACCAGTCAAATTTTTAGCAGGATTTATCGCCGCTTGTGCAGCTAATTGCAACGTTTTTCTGTGTAACCCCGACTGGGGAGAACAGGAATTAAATCAGGTATTTAATTTAGTTAAACCTGATATTATTTGGGGATTGGGTACTGGGGACTGGGTACTGGGAACTGGGTACTGGGAACTGGGTAAAAGTTATTCTCCCTCATCCCCCTCATCCCCCTCATTTCCCCTGATTATGATTCCTACTGGTGGTTCATCGGGAGAAATTAAATTTACCATGCACACTTGGGAAACACTCACCGCATCAGTGGCAGGATTTACAGAATACTTTCAGTTAAAACAAGTAAATTCATTTTGTGTTTTACCCTTATATCATGTCAGTGGTTTAATGCAATTTATCCGTTCTTTTACTACTGGTGGTAAATTAGTAATCCTACCATTTAAATCAATAGAATTAGGTCAAAAATACCAAATTAAACCGCAAGAATTTTTTATATCTTTAGTACCAACACAATTACAACGTCTCTTACAAAATCCCGAATTAACTGCATGGCTAGCACAATTTAAAACTGTACTTTTAGGCGGTGCGCCAGCTTGGGAGGAATTACTAGAAAAAGCCAGATTTCACGGTATCAGGTTAGCACCAACCTATGGAATGACTGAAACTGCTTCCCAAATTGCCACACTCAAACCAGAGGATTTCTTAAATCATAAAACAGGCAGTGGTCAAATTCTGCCCCACGCTCAAGTTAAAATTTGTAATTCCCAAGGGCAAGTTTTACAAGCAAATCAAATAGGTAACATCACCATTCAAGCTAAATCTTTAGCCCTCGGTTACTATCCTCACATCTGGAATCATCAACATGATTTTGCAGTAGATGATTTAGGTTTTATCGATGAGCAAGGTTATTTAAACATTGTCGGACGCAACAGTGATAAAATCATCTCAGGCGGAGAAAATATTTATCCAGCAGAAGTAGAAGCAGCTATCCGTAACACTGGTATGGTTACTGATGTGTGTGTGATTGGGATAAAACATCAAGATTGGGGACAAGCATTAACAGCCGTTTATATTCCCAGAAACTCAGATATTACTGCTGGAGAAATTAAAAACGCACTCTACAATCAAATCAGTAAGTTTAAAATTCCTAAATATTGGATTCCTCAGACTAATTTACCTCGCAACGCCCAAGGTAAAATTAATCGCCAAAAACTACAGCAAATAGCTACAGAATTTCTTTCAAAATAACTGAACCGTATTGCTTTTTATGAGATTTTAGCAGAATTTATCGACTATTTATTTATCGAAAATTTGGGTTGAAAACCCCGTCGTTCTACGACGGCTTTCTGGTATACTAGCAGTAGGTTGTAGACCGTGAGAACGATGAGGAAACAGGTAAAACGTCCTACTCCGTGATCTCAAAATGCCTAACAGTCAATGGTGTAAAAATAAGTCCAAACTGTAAGGTCGAAAAGCAATTAAATAGGGTAGGGCATACCCAAATTTACGCTTGGGGAGTAGTCCTTAAGTGGGGTATATCGAGAGATATGTTTCGGACTAGACATGAAACTGTAAGACCAAAATCAACATCGTTGGTGGAGGCAGGATTCAGCCCAAGAATCTCCGCACTTTTAGGGCGGAGAGTGTCAAATGTACAAATTATTTCAGGGTTGCAAATTTAGTAAACTAAATCTGAAACCCTTGAATTTGCGATATTACAGACTGAGAATTGAACGGAGAGGGAGGGATTCGAACCCTCGTTGAAGTTGCCCCCAAACAGCATTTCCAGTGCTGCGCCTTCAACCACTCGGCCACCTCTCCAGGTGTCACGATTTATCATGATAATATAAAATTCTAAAAAATGCAAAGATAAAAGAAGATATTTTTGAAATTTTCTTCTGAACGTCCCAAAACCATAGCAAGATGTCCGACACATACACGATTAAAGTACGCGATCGCGCCACTGGCAAAGAGTATACCCTACAAGTACCCGATGACCGCTACATCCTCCACACCGCCGAACAGCAAGGAGTAGAATTGCCATTTTCCTGTCGGAATGGAGCTTGTACTACTTGCGCTGTGCGGGTGGTATCCGGGGAAATCTACCAACCGGAAGCCGTAGGATTATCCCTAGAATTGCGCCGCCAAGGTTATGCTTTGTTGTGCGTCAGTTATGCTCGTTCTGACTTGGAAGTAGAAACCCAAGACGAAGATGAAGTTTATGAACTGCAATTCGGACGCTACTTCGCTAAAGGACGAGTGAAAGCGGGTTTACCGTTAGATGAAGATTAAATGAGGGTGAGGAAGATGAGGTGGATGAGGGAGATGAGGGAGATGAGGGAGATGAGGGAGGAGGGGAGGCAGCCGCGTGGGCGGGTTTCCCGACTTGAGCGAACTGCCGTGAGCAGGGGAGCGGATGAGAAAAACTTTTACCTGATTCCCAATCCCCAATCCCCAATCCCCAATCCCCAATCCCTCCGCATCTGGCTGTCAAAAATCGCGCTGATAGCTTGTTTATTGCTGCTGGTGAGTTGTCAAGCTAAAAATTCATCAGTCGCTAATCAGGTAGAGGTGAGGGTGGCGCGGGTGGTGAGTGGGCAGAGTTTGGAAGTGGTGGGGATGGCTCAACAAGCCAATATGATTTCTCAGGTACGCTTAATTGGTTTAGATGCGCCAGACTTGCGCCAGTATCCTTGGGGGGAAGAATCTAAGGAATTGTTAACAAAGTTAGTGGGTGATTTCACACAACCGGTGAGGTTGGAGTTGGATATGGCAGCGCAAGACAAAATGGGGCGGACTTTAGCCTACCTGTGGAAAGATAACCAGTTGTTAAATGAACAAGTGATCAAACAAGGGTATGCTTTGTTTGTAGAGCGATCGCCTAATCACAAATACGACCAACGTCTAGAACGCGCTCAACAATGGGCGAGAATCATGGGTATAGGCATCTGGAACCCAGACAAACCCATGCGTCAAACCCCGGCTGAGTTTCGTCGTTTTAATCGTTAGGGATTGTTGACGGTTGACGGTTGACTAATAACTAATGACTAATAACTAATGACTAATAACTAATGACTAATGACTAATGACTAACCTCGAAATTTTTCTTGATATTGCTACAGAAGCTGCGCTGGCTGCGGGTGCGGTTTTACAAGGGTACTTGGGTAAGTTAGAAGATGCTGTTACTGAAAAAGGTCGTCCTGGTGATTTAGTTACCGTCGCTGATAAAGCCTCAGAGTCGGTGATTTTAGAGGTTTTGCGTCGTCATTTTCCTGACCATTCCATTTTGGCGGAGGAATCAGGTAAAATTGGTGATCAAAATCATCAATATCTTTGGGCAATAGACCCGCTCGATGGTACAACTAACTACGCTCACCAATACCCGGCTTTTTGTGTTTCCATTGGCTTGTTAATTAATGGTGAGCCGCAGGTGGGAGTGATTTATGATCCATCTCACAATGAACTTTTCCGCGCGGCGGCTGGTTTGGGTGCAACACGTAACCGTCGTCAGATTCGGGTATCTGAAACCTCTGAATTGAGTAAAAGCTTGTTGGTAACGGGATTTGCCTATGACCGACGCGAAACTTCAGATAATAATTATGCGGAATTTTGTCACCTCACCCATCTTACCCAAGGTGTTCGCCGTAGTGGTTCGGCAGCTTTAGATTTAGCTTATGTCGCCTGTGGGCGGGTTGATGGTTATTGGGAACGGGGAATTTCTCCTTGGGATATTGTGGCTGGTGTGATTTTGTTACAAGAAGCAGGGGGTAAAGTTACCGCCTATGATGGTACGCCCTTGAACATCCCATCTGGGAGAATTCTGGCGACTAATGGCTATCTTCATGATCACCTCAGTCGAGCATTGATGCAAGTCCCACGCCTCTCAGCTTGGCAATAATTACATACTAAAAGATAAATCAGCATTCACCAAAGGGAACAATAAGGATATGAAAATCCTGACGCTTATCTGTATAAGCGAAGTACACTAGAAAAACCTTACGGCTGCTTTGGTGCAACTGCTCTATGTCTTTAAAAATAGAACTTGGTTTATTTAAATATGATTTCATCGACTATCACGCCATATTATGTGCGCCAGTTGATGCCGATGTTAAAGAGATTCGTAAAAGATATCTGAAAATTGCTCGTCATCTACATCCTGATAGTAGTGCGATTCATAATCAGGCAGAAAAAAAACTAGCTATTGAATTATTATCAAAGTTAGTTAACCCCGCTTACGAAAAATTATCAGTAGAACGCACTCGTGCAGAGTACATTATAGTTCTCTCGCAAATGGGTAAGCGTTTAGTGCAAGAATCGCCTTCGCTGGAACTGAGTACCGATTTAGCGAAGCAACTAGCAGCAGCACCCAATATTGATCATGCTTATAAAACGGCGATCGCTAAAATTGCTGAAACTCAATACCATTCTTTACAGCAAGTCATCCCGATTATCGCCCAAATCAGTGAATTAAATTTAGTTTATTTGATGCGCTGTGCTGGCAAGGCTTTATCCTCATCTACACCAGTGGCTAAACCTCCAGTTAACTCCACTACACCCAAACCCAACACCACCGCCGCACCTCCACCACCACCCGCACCACCTAAAGAAGATGCCGCGATTGAACAGTATCTACGTCGCGCTCAAACTTTGATTGACAAAAACCAATTTGCATCCGCTAAGGTAGAACTACAAGATGCACTGAAAATAGAACCGAAGAATAGCCGTTGTCACAGTTTGCTGGGATTTGTATATTTGAAGCAAAATCAGTTGAAAATGGCAAAGATACACCTTGATAATTCGTTAAAATTAGACCCCAATGATCAAACAGCGTTGACATGGAAACCTAAAATAGATAAGGCTCTAGGAATACAACCTAGTAGTTCTCATGTTAAATCACCTCCTAACTCTGGAAATAAACAACCAGATAAATCAGGAGGTGGTTTGTTTGGTGGTTTGTTTGGTGGGAAGAAAAAATAATGGTGTATCAACCAGCCGCAGGAGCGAGGGATTTATTACCTCTAGATGTGGCTCAAAAACGCTGGATTGAAGATAGATTACAGCAGGTGTTTCACCGTTGGGGATATCACCGGATTATTACCTCAACGTTGGAACGTATGGATACTCTGATGGCAGGGGAAGCAATTCAGCGTCAGATGGTGATTCAACTCCAAAATACTGGAGATGAAGATTTAGGACTGCGCCCAGAGTTGACAGCTTCTATTGCTCGTGCTGTGGTGACGCGAATGGCGGGGACTACTTATCCCCAACGACTGTATTACAATGCCAATGTGTTCCGGCGCATCTGGGAAAACCGACACAATCGCCAACAGGAGTTTTATCAAGCTGGGGTAGAGTTGTTAGGTGTAGGCGGATTGCTTGCCAATGCAGAGGTGTTACTGTTGGTGAGTAATTGCATGGCGGCTTTAGATTTACAGGATTGGCATTTAATTTTAGGCGAAGCGGGAATTACTCGCTCGCTATTCAATGTTTTTCCTGAAAATTTACGCCCTAAAGTTCGCCATGCGATCGCTCATCTCGACCGGATTACTATCGACAATCTACCTTTAAGTGAGGAACTGCGCGATCGCGCCAGAATCATGCTCGATTTGCGTGGTAACAGTGCCGATGTCTTGCAAAAAGTCAGCAGTCTCGATTTAGATGCTCAACAAAAACAGGCAGTTAATCACCTGAAATCTCTGGTAGAATTATTAGAATCCGAAGGGAAATTCCGTCTCATTCTCGACCTGAGTCTGATTCAGACTATAGATTACTACACCGGCATAGTGTTTGAAATCGTCAGTAGCAGCGAATCACAGGCACGGGTATTAGGCAGAGGTGGACGTTATGACCAGCTTTTAGGACTGTATCACCCCCAAGGCGAAGATATCCCCGGTATTGGGTTTGTCCTCAACATAGAAGACCTGTATCAAGTGTTATTGTCTACACAGCAATTACCACAGGAAACTCCGGCGACTAACTGGTTAGTAGTCCCAGAAGCACCCACGGCTTATGCTGCGGCTTTTGCCTACGCCGATAAATTGCGTGATTCTACGCATTTGGTTAGAGTAGAAATGGAACTAAGTGGCAAAGATGCAGCCACCGTCAGAGAATACGCACGCGATCGCAGTATAGCGCAAATCGCTTGGTTAAAAGCCGACGGCACACCGACCATTGAGACATTGCGTTAGGCAGTAGGGAGTAGGGAGTAGGGGAGATGAGGGGGATGAGGAGGATGAGGGGATGAGGGAGCAAGGGAGCAGGGAGCAGGGAGAAACGGGGAAAGTTCTCTCCCCCTTACCCCCTGCACCCTGCCCCAATTCTTCTTTCCCAGTCCCTTCCAATCCCCTGCTAGGCTAGAAAAGGCTGATTAAAAAGAGAGGGAATCGAGAACAATGCCACACACTATAGTTACTGATGTTTGTGAAGGTGTCGCTGACTGCGTAGACGCTTGTCCAGTTGCTTGTATTCATGAAGGCCCTGGTAAAAATGTCAAGGGTACTGACTGGTACTGGATTGATTTTGCTACCTGTATTGATTGTGGCATCTGTATTCAAGTATGCCCGGTAGCTGATGCGATCGTTCAGGAAGAAAGACCTGATTTACAAAAAACTCCTTAATCTTCAATTATCGAAAATTTGGGTTGAAAACCCCGTCGTTCTACGACGGCTTTCTGGTATACTAGCAGTAGGTTGTAGACCGTGAGAACGATGTTCGCGTAGCGTCCCGCAGGGAGGAAACAGGTAAAACGTCCTACTCCGTGATCTCAAAATGCCTAACAGTCAATGGTGTAAAAATAAGTCCAAACTGTAAGGTCGAAAAGCAATTAAATAGGGTAGGGCATACCCAAATTTACGCTTGGGGAGTAGTCCTTAAGTGGGGTATATCGAGAGATATGTTTCGGACTAGACATGAAACTGTAAGACCAAAATCAACATCGTTGGTGGAGGCAGGATTCAGCCCAAGAATCTCCGCACTTTTAGGGCGGAGAGTGTCAAATAACCATTAATTCAACAGGCATAGGGAAAAATTTTCCAATTGCCTGTTTTTTTTGTATATAAATACTGTTAATTTTAATTGACTTGTCTGAGAATCTAAGTATGTTATACCAATTTGATGTGAAGTTGCACAGAATTATAGAATCCATTGATTTATCTGTTTTTATCAGCGTTTATCTGCGTCCATCTGCGTTCAATGCAGAAACAAGATATACTAATAGTTTATTATGGAAAATCTTCATATAGTTAAAATCACTATCTTAGTGTTCAGCGTTAAAATTATATGTCAGGTACAGCACATCATTTAGATCCTCTGCTAGAAGTGAACAACGTCCACGCCGGATACATTAAAGATGTGGATATTCTCCAAGGCGTGAATTTTCGGGTGGAAGTAGGGGAATTAGTGACAGTAATCGGCCCCAACGGTGCTGGTAAATCGACCTTAGCAAAAACTATTTTTGGCTTGTTGACACCCCATACAGGTACAATTACTTTCAAAGGTGAAAATATTGCCGGATTAAAGTCTAATCAAATTGTGCGGAGGGGGATGTGCTACGTCCCACAAATTGCTAATGTATTTCCATCGTTGAGTGTGGAAGAAAATCTGGAAATGGGGGCTTTCATCCGCAATGAAAACGTTAAACCCTTGAAAGATCAAATATTTACCATGTTTCCCAGATTAAGCGATCGCCGTCGTCAACGGGCTGGTACACTCTCAGGTGGAGAACGTCAGATGTTAGCGATGGGTAAAGCTTTGATGTTAGAACCGAGTTTATTACTATTAGATGAACCTTCGGCTGCTTTATCCCCGATTTTAGTAACGCAAGTATTTGAACAGATTAAACAAGTTAATCAAGCAGGTACAGCGATAGTCTTGGTAGAACAAAATGCTCGCAAAGCCTTGGAAATGGCTGACCGTGGTTATGTTTTAGAGTCAGGACGCGATGCTATATCTGGCCCTGGCATAGAATTGTTAAATGATCCAAAGGTGGGTGAATTGTATCTAGGAGGAGGAAAGCATCATTAGGAATTGTTGACGGTTGACTAATGACCAATGACCAATGACTAATGACCAATGACTAATGACTAATGACTAATGACCTAAAACCGTGTACTAAGGTACTCTTGTAGCCTGGGAGATTCTGATATATTTTAGCGGACTACAAAACTGTTTATTCACAGGTAGGTTTAGATGAGTCGCATCAATGGATTTATCGGTCGTCGTAACTTCTTGTGGTTAGCAGGTGGGGGAAGCTTGGCTGTAGTGGCTAGTGCTGTTGGTGGTAAGCTAATTACAGACAGACACCATACTGCGATCGCGGATGTTAATTCAGCTAACCCTCAGCCCGTCAATCCCGAACAGGCATTAAAACGCTTGCTAAATGGTAATCAAAGATTTATCAAACGCCAACCTCTTTATCCTAACCAATCACGGCAACGCCTACAAGCGATTACTAAAGCACAATATCCTTTTGCAACTATACTAGGCTGTGCAGATTCCAGAGTACCTGCTGAGATTATTTTTGATCAAGGACTTGGAGATATATTCGTTGTCCGAGTTGCTGGTAATGTTGCTAGTGACATGGCTATTGGCAGCTTAGAATATGCTACATCGGTACTAGGTTCACAATTAATTGTAGTTTTAGGTCATAGAAAATGCGGTGCTGTTAGCGCAGCTATGAAAAAAGAGCCGCTCCCTGGTAGAATTGGCTATGTTGTAGAAGGGATAAAACCAGCCTTAGCAAAATTAGAACCTACAGCTAAGAATATGAATGAACAGGCTATTATTGCCAATGTGCAGTACCAAGCCGAGAAATTACTCCGAAAATCAACAATATTAGCGCAATCAGTACGTCAGACTAAACTTAAAATAGTTGGTGCTGTTTACGATATTGATACAGGCAAAGTCTCTGTCTTGTCTTAAGCTTTGATAAACACTCCCCGCATACCGCAATACATCAGGGCAGGCTGTCCGGCCCACCCCACAAGAATGTATACTTCATCCGCGTTTATCTGCGTTTATCTGCGTTCCATTTCCTAACTCAACCCGAATAACCTCGCACCCTGATAAAACAACGTACTCACAACCCAAGCCAGAGTTAAACTATAAACCAGAGACAGCACAGTAAACCGGATGCTTTTAGACTCACTCTTAATAGTAGCCACCGTTGCTAAACAGGGAGTATAGAGTAAACAAAAAAGCATGAAACTATAGGCTTGAATTGGTGATATAGTCTGAGAGATAACTGTCTGAACAGCATTAGGATCAGCCAGATGGTAAATACTGGCTAGAGAACCTACTAAAATTTCTTTGGCAATGAATCCAAATATCAAAGCAATAGTTAACTCTTGCGGAATACCAGCAGCATCGAGAACAGGGGCGAAAAACTCACCAATGCGAGTAGCGTAACTGGTATCTTGATTTCCTGGTAAGTTGCTTAACAACCAGATGGCTAAGACACCTAGCCCAACAAATACGCCTCCACGCTTAAGAAATGCTTTCAACGCATCCCAACCAGTCACCATTCCAACTACAATGGGGATGGTGATTAGCATCTCTCCTGCATTACCGATAGAGTTGGCTGTACCTTGGGGTAAATTGTTCAACAACCAGACACCAGCTACACCAGCCGTAATAAATCCGGTAGCGCGTTGTAGAAATTGCTGTAACTCACCCCAACCCCGGAGAAAGATTTGCTTGAGGGTGGGGAAGCGATAAGGGGGTAGTTCAATAACGAAGGGTTCTTGGTTTTGAAATTGTCCTTTGAGTAAGAATCCTGTTAACAGGGCTACACCAAAGCTGAATAGGTACAGTGAAAATAATACTAATGGCCCCCAGGTACGGTTAAATAAGGCATCAATGATGAATATAAATACTGTTAACCGTGCGGAACATAGGGCAAAGGGAATGATGAAAATGGAAAGCAAACGTAAAGCCCGCGATCGCATGACTCTTGTTCCCATGATAGCAGGTATATTACACCCAAACCCCATAATTAGCAACACAAAGCTACGACCATCTAACCCAAAGCGATACATTAACGCATCCATCATGTAAGCTGCCCTGGAAAAATAGCCGCTATCTTCTACAATTGCCATCATAAAGAAAAACGTCATCACCAGGGGAATAAAAGATGCAACCGTCGCTAGTCCCCCATAAATCCCATCTACGAGAAAACCTCGCCAAAACTCCGGTAAATAAGCGGTGAGGGGAGTAACTACGACTTGTTGCAACCATCCCGTAATCCCATCCGCTACATCTTGTAATGGCAACCCCACCAACCAAACGAACTCAAACATTAAATAGATGGAGAGAAAAAACAGTGGTAGCCCTAGTAGGGGATGCAGCAACACCCCATCCAGCTTTTGAGTAAAAGTTTTGAACAAACGGGAGGGCATTTCTACTGTATCTTCTAGGGTGTCTTGAATTTGCGACTCTAGAATTTCTCTATGGGCTGCTATCTGCTGCTTGATTTCTCCAGGGGCGATAGGGTTGGTATTTGCTGCCAATTTTTCACAGATGTGATGGATGGCGATCGCATAACCACTACCATATTTAGCACTCACTAACACTACTGGCATCCCTAACTTTTCGGCTAAGTTTTCGGGATGAATTTTGATGCCAAAATGCTTGGCTTCATCTGCCATATTCAAAACTACGACAGCAGACATTCCCAAAGCTTTGACTTGTAAAGCTAGACGAATTTGGCGATCTATTTGCGCTGCATTCAGAATTACCAGCACCAAATCCACAGGATAGTTAGTCAAGAAAGTTTGCACCACCTGTTCATCTTCCGAGTAACCCTCTAAGTCATAAATCCCCGGTAAATCAACAAACTCTACCCTGTAGCCATGCAAATTTACTTGTGCTTGCAAAAGATCGACTGTCACCCCCGGCCAATTCCCGACAAATGCCCCCGCTTTAGTAATACGATTAAACAAAGTAGATTTACCCACATTCGGCATCCCCAAAACCGCCACCCTTTTTACTCCGGGTTGATTTTTGAGTGTAGCCATACCTGAACCAGAATTATGGCAATGTGACATTTTGCACCTCTTTTAGTCATTAGTCATCAGTCATTAGTCATCAGTCAACCGTCAACATTCCCCAAATTCACCAAAATTCCCTCTGCTTCATGTCGGCGCATGGCTACCTCTGTAGTTAAGCCCACGCGCAGATGTAAAGGGCCTTTTAACCACGCTTTACGGAGTACCTTTACCTGTTGCCCTACTTTGAAGCCCATCGCTTCTAACCTTCTTTGCAAACCTGATTCTTGAGTATTAATTGCAGTGATGGTAGCAATTTGACCTGGTTTGAGTATTGATAGTTTTACACTCATAGCAGTCCTTGATAGGCGATAATTGACGGTAACAATGTCCTCACATCATCTATTCAAATCGAATACTGCTTTCCTATTTGTCTCATTTGCAGCTATTCACACTGAATTAGGTAATTGCAGTTAGTTTTATTTTATTTGTTGAGAATTATTTTTAATATAATTGAGACGAATTTTGAACAAACTAAATTTTTGTTTAAGAATTGGTTAATACATTCCAAAAACCGTAAAAATGTTGAAAGTATAGGATGTAGATTAACGGCGAAACTATTGTTATGTGTTGAAACTTTAAAATTAGTTGCGTTATCTTACAAAATAATCACATTGGTCAAAAATTAACTAGCAAAATTATTGAATAGACTAAGATTCACAGTTCGCTGTTATCCTAACCCTACCGTGAATAACTAACAGGTTCGTGGGATTTTGCAATCTCTTGAAGGATGAATTCCCACCCATCACATCGCTACACCACCATGAGGGGGAAATCATGATGACAATAGCCACTCACTTAGAAGTCAGCCAAGGGGAAGTTATCCCAGCCCAGAAAATTGATTGTTTTGTAGTGCATAAAATTCCGGGTAGGGTAAGATTTCGCATTCCCTTACTGGCTCATGACCCCCATTATGCCCAACATCTACAAGATTTACTAGCCTCTGATAGTCGAATAACTAAGGTGCGTATTAGTCGCGCTGCGGCTTCTATTGCGATTGAATATCAATTATCTCCTGGGAATGCTGACTTAATGCCAGGGTATTTAGTACATCTGCTAGAAACGGGGAAAACAAGGCAAAAAATAGCAGCTAAAAGGCAAAAAACAGAAGAAAAAGCAGACGGTGGCGTAAAATTGCCAGCTTTAGCTACGGTTTTAGCTTTATTGGGGTTAGGTTTCCCAATTCCTAGAGCTATAATTGGTTTAACTGTGGCAATAGCAGCTTTACCCATTGCTAAACGTGCATACACAAGTATAACCGAAGAACAGAAATTAAATATCGATTGTTTGGATTTCATGGCGATCGCACTCACATCCAGTCAAGGAAATCTTCTCACCCCCGCTTTAGTGATGACACTGCACGAAATAGGCGATATGATCCGCGATCGCACCGCTAGAGTTACAGAAAATCGCGCTACCGATTTACTCAATTCTCTCGGACATTTCGCCTGGGTACAACAACCAGATGGACAGAAAAAACGCATCTTAGCTACAGATGTACAAATAAAAGATACAGTAATTGTTTATCCAGGTGAGCAAATACCCGTAGATGGGGAAATCTTGCGGGGTCAAGCTTTAATCGACCAGCAAAAACTTACAGGCGAGTCCATGCCTGTGATGCGGGAAATAGGACAATCAGTTTATGCTTCTACCTTAGTGCGGGAAGGCGAGATTTATATTTTAGCCGAGCGTGTAGGAAATGCTACCCGTGCAGGTGCTAGTATAGAGTTAGTCAAGCAAGCCCCCGTACATGATACCCGCATGGGCAATTATGCGGCGATGGTTGCAGATAAAGCGATTACGCCAGCGTTAGTTTTTGCCGGGTTAGTCTTAGCAGCGACTCGCAACCCGGCTAGGGCTGCATCTATTCTCACCCTCGACTTTGTAACGGGTATTCGCGTTTCCTTACCCACAACATTCTTAGCCGCATTACATCATGCTTCTAGACATGGTGTGTTAATTCGTAGTGGTCACGCTTTAGAAAAATTAGCACAGATAGATACCTTAGTCTTTGATAAAACGGGAACGTTAACGAAAGGCGATATTGAAGTTGTGGAAGTAGAAACCGTAGCGGGGAGAATGTCTACACAGAGATTATTACAACTTGCCGCCGCAGCTGAACAACGTCTGACTCACCCCGTGGCGGAAGCAGTGGTAAATTATGCTGAAAAACTAGATTTAGAAATTTTACCCCGTGAAGAATTTGTCTATGAAATTGGTTTAGGTGTGAAAGCTAAAATTGATGGGGAACAGGTGCTAGTGGGAAGCGATCGCTTTTTACGGCAATGTGGTGTACCCTTAGATTGTCTCTATGAACCACATCAATGTCACCATGCAGAATGTCCCCATCACCTCAATTGTCGCATTTCCGCCCATGATTCCTTGCTGTATGTGGCAGTTAATCAGGAATTCCAAGGTGTAATTTATTATACTGACCCCCTGCGCCCAGAAAGTCCCAGCGTCATTGAGCAATTACAAACAGAATACGGCATGGAAATTCATCTGTTGACGGGGGATAATCAACAAAGGGCGGTAGCGGTAGCGGAACAATTGGCAATACCCTTAGCGCAAGTTCATGCGGAAGCATTCCCAGAACAAAAAGCCGAAATTATCCGCCAATTACATGAAGCAGGAAAGACAGTTGCATTTACAGGTGATGGTTTAAATGATTCTATCGCCTTAGCCTATGCAGATGTTTCCATTTCCTTTAGTGGCGGTTCGGAAGTTGCCAGAGAAACCGCAGATGTAGTCTTGATGGATGATAACCTGAGCAGCTTTGTAGAAGCAATAGCGATCGCCCGTGAAACCCAAGCCGTAATTCAGCAAAATATCGGTTTAGCAGTCGTTCCCAATTTAGCAGCATTAGGATTCGCCACCACCGTCGGACTACATCCCCTAGCGGCGACAGTAGTACATAATGGTTCAGCCATAGCCGCCGGGTTAAATGGTTTGCGTCCCCTGTTGATGCACCGAGATGCGCCGAAGTAGGCAGGGGGGCAGAGGAGATTTTTACCCAACGATGCTTTAATTTTGAATTTTGTAGGCTTGCCTTCCCGTAGGGTATTTTGAATCTTGAATTTAAATGCCCCATGCCCATGATTAAACTTCTACCAGAACATCAACAAACTATCTTTAACCATGCTGAAAGTACGTACCCTAACGAGTGCTGTGGGTTGATTTTGGGATATCTGGTGGATGGGGTGAACACTGTTGTTGAGGTGATACCAACTGCAAATGTTTGGGATAGGGAAGCTGATAATTTCACTGAGGATAAGACCACATATAGCACCGAACGACGATATGCGATCGCTCCCCAAATCATGTTACAAGTACAAAAGCAAGCACGGGAACGTTCACTAAACATCATTGGTATTTATCATTCCCATCCTGATTATCCAGCCAAGCCTTCAGAATGCGATCGCCTGTATGCTTGGCAAGGATACTCTTATATAATAGTATCCGTTCAACATGGTGTAGCTAGTAACATCAAAAGTTGGACACTTGACGAAAATCATCAATTTCAAGCCGAGATTTTGGCACAAAGCTAGAGACTAGGAAGAAGCAGGGATGTAGAGGATAAGAACTTTTACCCAATCCCCAATCCCCAATCCCCAATCCCCAGTCCCCACTTTCCTGATAACATAATTTAAACACTTACGTTTAAAAATAGATATCATTTTTCGATACAATCAATAATCCTTGCTTGCTCATTCAAACTGCTATGCTCAATCCCAATCTGGATGATATCCAGTTGACCAAAGATGATTATGAACGCTACTCTCGCCACCTAATTTTACCGGAGGTGGGACTAGAAGGACAGAAACGTCTAAAAGCTGCCAGTGTTTTATGTATCGGGACTGGTGGACTTGGTTCACCATTACTGTTATACTTAGCAGCAGCAGGTATCGGCCGCATCGGTATAGTTGATTTCGATGTAGTGGATACTTCCAACCTGCAACGCCAAGTAATTCACGGTACATCCTGGGTAGGTAAACCCAAGATTGAATCAGCGAAAAATCGCATTCACGAGATTAACCCCTATTGTCAGGTTGACCTGTACGAAACTCGTCTAAGTTCCGAGAATGCCCTAGATATCGTTAAAGATTACGATATCGTCGTGGATGGTACAGATAACTTCCCCACCAGATATCTAGTCAACGATGCTTGTGTATTGTTGAATAAACCTAACGTCTACGGTTCAATTTTCCGCTTTGAAGGACAAGCAACCGTATTTAACTACGAAGGCGGGCCGAACTATCGCGACTTATACCCAGAACCACCACCACCAGGAATGGTTCCCTCCTGTGCAGAAGGTGGAGTGTTAGGTATTCTGCCGGGAATTATTGGCGTAATTCAAGCCACAGAAACCGTCAAAATTATTTTAGGTAAAGGTACAACCTTGAATGGTAGACTTTTACTGTATAATGCCCTAGATATGAAATTCCGGGAGTTAAAGCTGCGTCCTAACCCGGTGCGCCCAGTGATTGAGAAGTTGATAGACTACGAACAATTCTGTGGTATCCCCCAAGCCAAAGCAGCCGAGGCGCAACAACAGCAAGACATTCAAGAAATGACTGTTACCCAGTTAAAAGAATTGCTGGATAGTGGTGCTAAGGATTTTGTACTCTTAGATGTGCGTAACCCTCATGAGTACGACATTGCCAAAATTCCTGGTTCGGTGTTAGTACCTTTACCAGACATTGAAAACGGTAATGGAGTAGCCAAAGTCAAAGAATTACTCAACGGTCATCGCTTAATAGCTCATTGTAAAATGGGCGGGCGGTCTGCAAAAGCTCTAGCTATCCTCAAGGAAGCCGGAATTGTAGGTACAAATGTCAAAGGTGGTATTACTGCTTGGAGTCGGGAAGTAGATCCTTCAGTTCCAGAGTATTAATGTAGACTTTGACTTGATTTGTCAATAAAGTTTCAGAATCCCAGCATCTTCAAGATACTGGGATTTTTGGTAAGACCAATTTTATATGAGGTTGCACATAATCTAAAATCCATTGATTTATCCGCGTTTATCTGCGTACATCTGCGTTCAATTATTCTCGACATATTATTCTATGCAGCTTCATATTAATTTGGTATAAGGCAAAATTATCAATATTAAGTTCGTAGTCAGGACTTTAGTCCGGTTTTGAGGACTGAAGTCCTCACTACAAACTCACCTACTCTATA
>NZ_LUHJ01000066.1:91864-111640 GCF_001597745.1 Anabaena sp. 4-3
CATAATAGATTAAATAGGTTCGTAGTCAGGACTTTAGTCCGGTTTTGAGGACTGAAGTCCTCACTACAAACTAACCCACATTATAACTGAGAAAATAATAGATAAAATAGGTTCGTAGTCAGGACTTTAGTCCGGTTTTGAGGACTGAAGTCCTCACTACAAACTCACCTCAACTATAACTGAGAAAACAGTTTTTCCCAGTCAATTACCGGGGGTCTAGTTCCCTTATTGACTAATTCAAAAACTTGTCCTTGAGTAGTAGGATAAAAAATCGATTCTACACAAGCGGCAGCAACATCAATTCTACTAGCATCACCGCCCAGGGTGTCACCTTTAGCGATGACTACATCTAATTTACTGTCTGTGGTAGCTTTTAAGAGAGTATTCAAATCATAGGAAGTATAAGGGCCATCAATCAAGCGTCCCGGACGAATGATAGTGTAAGGTAATCCTGAAGTGACAATTGCTTCTTCTCCTTTTTGTTTCGCATCCAAGACACCAAAGGCATTGAGAATACTAAAAGGTGGCTGATGTTTACGGAGAATTCCCACAGATGAGACAAAAACAAACCTTTTGAGACTGCGGGGGGCGGTGTTGACTAAGTTACTCACACCTTCAGCATCGACTTTTGTCGGGGTATTTTTTGCCTTGGCTTCTCTGAAGTCCTCATCTAAAAAAATCTTCGGCCAGTCAAATAAGTTAAGCTGGGAGTCAAACTCCCATCTGGCAGAAGGGAAAGCTGTAGTTCCAGTACAACAGATGATGTGGGTGATATTTTCTAATGCGGTGGTGAGTGTGCTGGGTTCGCGGATGTCGCCGACAGCAATTTCCACTTTGTTATCAAACATCTTTGCCGCTTTTTGGGCGTTGCGTGTCAAGATGCGAACTCTGACATTCTTCTCTAACAGCTTTGCTACTACCAGTTGTCCGACTCCACCAGTCGCACCAGCAACTAATACCAAATCTTCATCTCTTACAAAAGTCATACCCGCCTTTAAGATAGCCTACTGTTAACTTTACTCAAAAATGTGAGTCTGTTGTTTGCTACCAGGGGGAGATATCGCAGACAAAAGCCCAGTCTTAACAACTGGGCTTTTGATTCTGTAAAGGGGATATATTCCCCAAGAGGTTCATTATAAAGTTTCTGTATAAATCGCTGTACTTTGCTTTGTTAATAAGTAATACCACTGCATTTTTAGCAATTCCGGAAAACAAGCAGAAATTTTGGGTTAAATATTTCGCGGTGGCTTTGATTGTTTCATGACTTACGCAACTGGCATATTAGGGACATCCAGATAAAAAAATATCCAAAATGTAGGGTGCGTCAGATATCGACAATACGTTTATTGATAGCATTTAAACAGTCTGACGCACCCTACAAGACTGTTCCCTGTTCCCTATTCCTGACCAAAATAATGGGATACAAGCCCCGTGCTTCTAGCACGGCTTTTTAGGGAGTTTTTTGATATAGTCCCGAATAACTTCTGAAACCATCCTATTAGTATCATCGGCATAGTTTTTCAATCTTTCAAGTTCTTCTTCGGAAAGTCGTACTCTTAAAGTTTTTTCTCTCGGCATTGTGGCAGTATTTGTGCTACACTATAGAAGTAGTCTAGCACAGGCAGGAATCCGTCGGTACTGCCACAAACCTACGACGTAAAGCGATGCTAGTACGTGAGGAGCGTGCATACTTCAATAAAACGCATGGACTCTCAAGAGTGCCGATACCAGTAAAGTTCAATAATTGGCGTTGCCAGAAACAGCGTACTGTAGGGCATACAGGAACGTGGGGAAAAGAGAGGAACAGATTTTAAGGCACTCTCGGTAAAGTACCTAAACGCTTGGGGAGATAAGCCCACTGGGGCTAGTTGCCATAGCTAAGTAATACCACCTTTGGGTAGGGTTATTTGGTGAGGGAGTCGAATTAGCGAGCCTGATTCCTTCTAGTTTTAAGGTGTGTCAATGAACCAAGAATCCTCGGACTTTAGGACGAGGAGTGTCAATAATAAATGCTATCGTTGTCCACAAGGCTAGCAACGGCAGAGGCTAAAGTATCTGGTTCGATGGGTTTGGCTATGTGCATTTGAAACCCTGCCGCTAAGGCTTGTTGCTTGTCAAATTCTCCTGCGTAAGCAGTCAAGGCGATCGCGGGAATTTGTCGATTAATATCTGGGGTTTTCGTCCTGACTTGGCGTAACAGTTCATAGCCATCCATGTAGGGCATTCCAATATCGCTAACTAAAATATTGAGTTGGGATTGTGCTAGGACTTGCAGGGCTTCTAATGCAGATGATACTGTAATTACTTCTGCTTGATACATTTGCAGCACAAAGGTGACAAAATCCCGCGTGTCCGCGTCGTCATCTACTACTAAAACTTTAATGCCGTTGAAGTCGAACGAGATATCTGGCTTTTGATGGTGCTGTGGAGTATCAGAATTAGGAATGGTTGTTGGTAATCTCACGGTGAAAGTAGCACCTTGCCCAATACCAGGGCTATCAGCTGCAATTGTGCCACCGTGTAATTCTACTAAGTGTCGGACAATTGCCAATCCTAATCCTAAACCACCGAATTTTCTGGTAATACTACTATCTTCTTGACGGAAGTAATTAAATATGTATGGTAAAAAATCGGGACTGATGCCTTTGCCTGTATCACGGATGCTGATTTGAGCATAATCTTCTATCTGCTCTAGTCTGACTACTACTTGTCCGCCTGGAGGCGTAAATTTCACAGCATTAGAGAGCAAATTCCAGGTAATTTGTTGTAAGCGGGCTGGATCACCGGCTACTTGTACAGAGTTTGTCTGAATAATGCTTTGAATCTGAATTTTTTTGTTTTCTGATGCTAAACGCAGTGCTTCTGTGGCATTGGAAATGGTGGCAGCAAGATTGACTGTGGAAATATTCAGGTTGATTTTGCCCTGGAGAATCCGAGATACATCAAGTAAGTCTTCAATCAGACGCGCCTGTAATTGAGCATTGCGCTCAATAATTTCTAAGGCTTCTTCTTGCTTTTGGGCGTTTAATCTGCCAGTTCTGAGTAGTTTAATCCAACCGAGGATGGGGTTAAGTGGGGTACGAAGTTCGTGGGAGAGAACGGCGAGAAATTCATCTTTAATCCGGTTCGAGGCTTCGGCTTGCTCACGGGCGGCTTGTTCTTGTTGTAATAGCCGCTCACGTTCTGCTTCCATGCGTAGGCGATCGCTCACATCTAAAACCAGCGACAGCACTGAAACCAAGTTACCAGACTCATCCATTAAGGCGGAGTTATACCACTGACAATCAATCACACTCCCGGCTTTAGTGTAGTTGCGGTTCTGGATAACTACTTGTGATTCTATGCCTTCAGCCAATCGTGTGGCTACAGTTGTCATTCCTGCGGCATCTTCCTCAAAAACGAAATCCCATTCATCAAATCGCTTGCCCAATACTTCCTCTAATTGCCAGCCAAAAATGCGTTCGGCGGCTTTTGACCAACGGGACACCCGAAATTCTTGATCCCACTCAATTACTGCTAGCGGCGAATTTTCTACATGGAAGTTCAGCTTTTGTAGCACTTGTCTTAATTCTGCCTCACGCTGCTTACGCTCAGTGATTTCCTCACAAACAATACTGATGCCAATAATTTGGTTGCCATTCTTTAAAGGTAAAAACTGCTCTAGCCAGGTGCGCTGGACACCAGGTTGAGCCGGAGTTTCCCCAGAGATTTCTACATTTAGCCGTGCTTCCCCTGCCAGTACCTGCCGTAACAATGGCTCGGCTTCATTGGCTAAATGTGGTAGTAACTCGCGGACTGTGCGGCCGATATGCTCCTCTACAGACAATCCATTAATTTCTGCTAATCGTTTGTTAATCCGTACAAAGCGCAAGTCTGTGTCTAAAACACTCAGTCCTATGGGGGCAGATTGGTAAATTGATTCAATCTCAATGAGTTGTTGCTGTAGCTGTTCTTCACTTTGTCGCAAAGCTGTTTCTGTTTGTTTACGGTCTGTAATATCTGTTGCTACATAGCAAAATCGAGGACGCTCAAACAGGGGAGAATTAATCGGGAAGACTGTGACTGCTAACCATTGCGGTTTCTTTTGCCTATCGTCGTGAACATACTCGAATTGCACTGGTTTACCTTGCAGTTGAGATTCCCGGTAATGAGTCAGCCATTTTTGAATAATAGCTGGTGGCGCACCTAGTTCGCTGGCTAGTTTACCAATTGTACTACCTGGTTCATTGCCAAAAAAACGGCAGGTGGCGATGTTATCGTAAATGTGAAGAATATCATTTTCTGTTAATTCCACAACTCCCATGAGCATCGGCACGTTGTCGTAGTAACTCCTGAGTGTGGCTTCTCTTTGAGCTAAGGCGGCATGAGCTTGTTGTAATTGAGCAGTACGTTGTGCTACCCGTTGCTCTAATTCTTGGTTTGTCTTTTGCAATTCAGCTTGTAGCTGTTGGTGTTCTGTTCTGATTTGCACCAGTTCACTAATATCGCGTCCTTCGGCAATTAACAGGCTGACTTGCCCTGATTGATTAAGTACAGGTTTGAGGGAAAAATCTATGGTGATGATGCGATCGCCTGCGGTGGGGTGTAGTCCATCGTTTGTTCCCAATATCTCGACTTCATACCTAACAAATTCCCCTCTAGCAGCTTGCGCGATCGCTGTCTTTAGTCGTGCTTGCGTTTGCGGTGAAATCGTCCACCATCTTGTTTCCCACACCGGGCGATTAATCACATCTGCCAGCGTTAAGCCACCAAAATCCAGTGCTGTTTGATTAACTTCTATGACAATGCCATCAACGGTGAGTAGTCCGATAAATTGAAAAGTGGCATCAAAAATTGCTCGGAATCGCTGTTGACTTGAATACAGTTGCTCAGACTGTTTGCTCTTCTCAATCGCACTCTTGATCGTGCTGCGTAACTGTTCTGGTGTCAGTTGTGCTTGCACTAAATAATCTTCTGCTCCCGCTTTGATGGCGCGCACTGCTAAGGCGGTATTTTCGCCACCAATCATCACCACAGGAGGACAGATTTCTCCCAGTTGGGATTTGAGCTTTTGTAAAATTTCTAAGCCCTCTTGCTGATTGAGGTAAGATTTCAGGATAATGCTGTCGATTCTGCTACTCTGCTGCTGGTTAGCCGGAACACGAAACAAATCAAAAACTTCTTTGACCGATTTTGCTGTTATTATTGTATAATAAATGTTCTCATCAGCATTCAGATAAGACTGATACTTTTCCTGATTAATTTGTAAATCATCAACAATGAGAATCGTCGATTGGCGTTTTTTCGGCATAGGCTTCAAGCCATTCCAAGGTTAATGATTTGCTGTCTCTTATCTGAAAAAAATGGTTTTGCGTTCGCTTGTGAATTACTTCACCAGTATAGAAAATCCTGCAACAAGCCACATAGAGAATAACATTTTTTGCGTCTTAACCAAATAGTTGTGATCAATATTTTTTAGGCAACCCATCCTGAAATACTAGCAATTCTCCCGGTTGAATTGGTGTCCAAATTGCGTTATCTGTCAGGGGAGTAGTGGCAATTACGGCAACGCGATCACATGGAATAACTTCTGTTTCAAGAGCCTCCTGCCTTCTGCTAGAAAATTTCCATGGCCAATTCTTACCATTTCCTCATCTCCAATCCCCAATTTGCGCTAAATTTCAGACAAATCAGATATTATTCTTCTAACAGGCATGGTAAAACATACAGATAACCCTCCAACGGTGGTGAGTTCTGTAAACAGTCGCTGGCGATCGCATTTTGACAGACTGTTCTCGAAAGTTACAACTTGGGCAGGTACTCCCCAAGGGTTATCATTGATTTTGCAAGGCAAAATGGCTCTGAAAATGGCTATAGCCTCAGCCATCTCCTTAGTAATTTCCCAGAGTTTGCAATCCCATTACCCGTTTTACGCAGTGATAGCGGCGATTATCGTCATGTCATCTACCCACGGTAGCACTCTCAAGCTAGGCATTCAGCGATTAATCGGGACAGTGATTGGTGCGATCGCAGGTGCAGCATTTACTGTTATATTAGGCAGTAATTTCTGGTCACTGGGAATATGTGTATTTATCACAATCTTTCTAGCTTCCCATTGGAAATATCATGAAGCCGCCAAGTTAGCAGGATACGTTTCCGCAATTGTGATTTTGAGCTACAATCACTCACCTTGGTTATATGCTTGGCACAGATTTCTAGACACACTTTTGGGTATTAGTGTCGCCGTACTGGTAAATAATTTAATTTTTCCCGCCCGTGCAGGTAAAGAACTCCGGCGTTGCTTATCTCAAACACTGATCAATTTGCAACAATTGTACAGCTTAGTTGTCCACTGTGCGTTTACAGGCATCTATGATCGCCCTGCTGCTAATGAGTTAAAAGCTAATATTATCACTTCCCTCCGCACAGGCAAGGAACTCTGGCAAGAAGTCAGACACGGGCAAACCAGCGAACCACCAGAAACACGAATCAATCAAGCTTGGGAATTTCTCATGCGCCGCATTTGGGAACACATTTTAGCTATGGAACATACCGTATTAGCTCGACATCAAGATACCTTCTGGCAAATGCTATCACCCCAAATTAGCGAACTCGCACAAGAAACTCAAAATGCTATGCTCACCTTAGCAATAGCTGTTAAATCTACACACTCGCAGATATCTTTACCAGAAATAGAAATTGCACTGGCTCATGCAACCAGAGAATTAAATCAACTACAAGCAACTAAACAAACCGATGATAAAATGGATGAGTTGCTGCGGTTTTTTACCTTCTTTTATACAATGGAAGAAGTAGGCAGAAAATTACAAAGAATGGCAGCTTTATTAAGTGATTAGTCATTAGTTATTAGTCATTAGTCATTAGTCATTAGTCATTAGTCATTAGTCATTAGTCATTAGTTTTTCTCCTTTGCTTCCCCTGCTTCCTCGGCTTTCTCCGCTTCCTCCGTCAATAATTTCCCACCGCCAAGCGGATTAATCTTCATGGTAGTGAAATTACGCCATAAATTTCTTGCTTAGTTAGGTAAAAATACAAAATAATAGATATATGCACAAACGTGAGTTTTTACAATCTGGTGCTGCATTAGTTAGCACAGCTTTGTTATCACCTTACATTTTACAAAGGTCAAACATCATGGCAACTTCTAATACTAATTTTGAAATTACCAAAACTGACGCAGAATGGCGCAGCATTTTAACACCAGAACAATTTAAAGTCTTGCGTCAACACGGTACTGAACGCGCTTTTACCAGCCCACTCGACAAGAACTATGCTGAGGGTACTTATGTCTGTGCTGGTTGTGGACAACCCCTATTTACATCTGATACCAAATTTAACAGTGGTACTGGCTGGCCTAGCTTTTTCGCCCCCATTGAAGGCGCAATTGCTACTACCGTAGATAGGTCTTTCTTTATGACCAGAACTGAGGTACATTGTAGCCGTTGTGGTGGGCATTTGGGTCACGTTTTTGAAGACGGCCCCGCACCCACAGGACAACGTTATTGTATGAACGGTGTAGCGTTGGAATTTAACCCCGCCTAATATCTAGTGTAAGGGTTTAGCAATGCTAAACCCCTATTTTACATAAAATGAGTATTAGCTAAAATACCCTAAAAAATTAATTAAATATTAAATGAATAAAGTCATAATCTTTGATACTACCATGCGTGATGGAGAACTTACGCCTGGTGTGCAGATGAATTTAACACAAAAAATTGCTATCTCCCAATTACTCGAACAAATGGGAGTAGATATTATAGAAGTAGGTTATCCGGCGAAACTACCGAAGGATTTTGATGAAGTATTTCATATTGCTAAAATCATTAAAAAGTCTACTATTTGTGGTTTAGCTAATGCAAATACCAATGAAATCATCACTCTGGCAGAAGCACTAAAACCAGCTAAAAAAAGCAGAATTCATACTTATACACCTGTCAATTTAAAGCATTCTTCTCAATTGCGAGAATCAGAAACTTTAGAAATAATTAAAAATAGTATTTCCTTGTCACGCAATTATACTGATGATGTGGAATGGAGTGCTTTTGATGCTCCCAGAAGTGATGCAGATTTTTTATGCAAAGCTATTGAAACAGCAATCAAAAGCGGCGCGACTACTATTAGTATACCCGATACTTTAGGTTTATCCTCACCAGCAGAATTTTCACAACTTTTAGAGATGATTTTTCAGCGAGTCCCTAATATTGAGCAAGCTATTGTTTCCGTTCACTGTCATGATGATTTGGGGATGGCGGTAGAAAATTCGCTGATGGCTTTAAATTGTGGTGTGAGACAAGTTGAGTGTGCAATTAATGGTTTGGGTGCAAGGAAAGGAAATGCAGATTTAGAAAAGGTGGTGATGGCAATTCAACGGGAAAATTTTCAAGTTAATATTGATATTTCTTTGATGAGACAAGCATCGGAATTAGTCGCAGAAATCACTGGGGTTAGGGATGAGGATAGGAAAAAATTGAACGCAGATAAACGCAGATAGACGCAGATGAATCTGGATTATATTCGGTTGTAATCTGCTATGTTTTGTTATCAATCAAGGGAGTGGGGAGTAGGTAGGGGTTTAGGTATATCAGTAGGGTGCGTCAGATAGCAAAAATCTGTTGATTGACAGCGTTTAAGCCGTCTGACGCACCTGACAAACTTAACTAGCTATGGGTTCGGCTGTTTTCTCTACTGGTACATAGGGTTTCTCTGCACCTTGGGCTAAGTATTCTGCGAGTTGTTTTTCGATTTGGTCGCGGACGATTTGGCGGTATTCTAGAAAATGCTCGTTATGGGCGCAAACTGCTAGATAATGTTCCGCAACTCCAGGGTTATGCTTGATAATGCTAAATAAGTGATGCCAGAATTTCCAGCGTGTTTCCCGTTTGATTCCTTGTCGCCAAATTACTGTCAGTAAGGCTTTAATTACTATTAACTCTGGCATTTTAAAGGGTGTTTTGTAACGGGGCGCACCTAACATCAGGAAACACCGATAGGTGCGATCTAAATATTTCACAGGATCATATAAAGTACAGAAAGCTTCGATGTACTCTCTGGCGATATCTTCTAAGGAACGGGTGGGGATAAAATTCATCAAGGTGGTTTGGTTGATGTTACCGTCTTGATTTTCCCGTAGTCTTCCTTCTTTCTTCAGTCGATGCCATAATGCTGTGTTGGGTAAGGCTTGCAACATGGCGAAGGTGGTGGAGGGAATTCCAGCTTGTTCGGCAAATCTGACGATGCGATCGCCTGCACCGGCTTTTTCTCCATCAAACCCAATAATAAACCCAGCCATCGGGCGCAACCCAGCTTTAATGATGGTTTGCACTGCGTCAGTTAAGGAACTACGAGTATTTTGGAATTTCTTCGTTAGTTCCAAGCTATCCTCGTCTGGTGTTTCAATTCCTAAGAATACGGCGGAGAAACCAGACTCTACCATTAAATCTAGCAGTTCTTGGTCTTGGGCTAAATCTACGGAAGCCTCGGTATCAAACTTAAATGGATACTGATGTTCTGCCATCCAGACTTTTAACTCTTTCAGCAACAGCTTCACGTTGCGCTTGTTACCGATAAAGTTGTCGTCAACCATGAATACACCCCGTCGCCAACCTAATTCATATAGGTAATCTAACTCGGCTAATAGTTGGGCTGGGGTTTTGGTGCGGGGTTTGCGTCCATACAATACAATGATGTCGCAGAATTCACACTGGAAGGGACAACCACGGGAAAACTGCACCGACATCATGTCATACGCATCAAATTCTAATAAGTCAAACCGGGGGATGGGTGTAGTTGTGACATCTGGTTTTTCTGCGGTGCGGAATGTACCAGAGGTTTCGCCCCGTTGCACCGCTTCCACAAACATTGGTAGGGTGATTTCCCCTTCATCTAAAATTAGGAAATCTGCGCCCACGTTTTGGACTTCATGGGGTGTAGATGTGGGATAAGGGCCACCGACAGCTACTAATTTACCACGACGTTTAGCTTCTTGGATTTGCTCTAGTAAGTCTTGTTTTTGGACTATCATCGCGGAGAAAATCACGATATCCGCCCAAGCCCATTCTTCTTCTGTGGCTGGACGAATGTTGCGATCCACCAGCTTAAATTCCCATTCTTGGGGTAAAATCGCTGCTACTGTCACTAAACCCAATGGTGGTAACAGCACTTTGCGATCAACTAAAGCCAAAATTTTCTCGTATGACCAAAAAGTTTTGGGAAATATTGGATACACCAGTAGAACACGCATCTCGTATCAATCCTCACGCTGTGATAGTGATTCCAATTTAACGAAAATAATTACTTACTGACTTTTCACTAAATTGGCTTTAGTTTACCGCAACTTTGTCATTCAAAATAGGGGCTAGGTGTTAGAGACGAGAGGAAAGTGGTGGGGTTTCCTATTATTACAGGACTTAGGCAACTGGCATATTAGTAGGGTGCGTCAGATGTCAACAATATGTTTATTGACAGCATTTAAACTGTCTGACGCACCCTACAAGGCTCATCTGATGTTTTTTATCTTTTGAGGGCTATGTTAACGGCGTTCACTCAAAGCTAATGCACTATTTTCTAGTTGTTTGAGTGTTTGTGACTGTTCTTCTAATCTTACCGTTAAACTCTGACACACTAAATCACATAAATCAAAAATAATCGGATCGGCTATTTCATAATATACGCTCACACCTTGGGGTTGACGCTTGATAATTCCTTTCTGCGCCAAAATTTGCAGGTGCTTGGAAACATTAGCTTGTTTTAGCTGGGTAATTTCCATGATTTCTGTAACGTTCTTTGCACCTGTTTTCAGCGCACACAAGACTTGTAAACGGCTGACTTCTGATAAAACTTTGAAATACTCTGCAATGGGTGAAAGCGTCAATGGAGATGGTTCCAGCATAGTGCAATCAAATTGAATAATTTTTTTGTTGACATTTTGTATTGTAACATGGTTATATTGTATTACTATATAGTAGTAGAGTAGACAAAACTAGACTGAAGACTACCCAGGAGTCAAAACTATGTTGTTTCGCCAGCTTTTTGACCCAGAAACCAGCACTTACACCTATTTAATTGCAGATGAAGCTAGTCAGATAGCGGTTTTAGTTGATCCGGTGTTGGAACAAGTGGAACGCGATCGCCAGTTAATTAAGGAATTGGGTTTGAGATTGGGTTACTGTTTAGAAACCCACATTCACGCCGACCATATCACAGGTTCGGGGAAATTGCGCGAGTTAACAGGATGTCAGACTATTGTACCTTTTGGGGCTGATGCTGTTTGTGCTGACCGCAAAATGCAACATGGTGAAGTGTTGCAAATTGGCTCAGTGGAAATTAAAGCGATCGCCACTTTAGGACACACTGACAGTCATCTGACTTATTTGGTGAATCAAACCCATTTGTTAACGGGAGATTCCCTACTGATTCGCGGTTGTGGACGTACAGACTTTCAAAGTGGTAATGCAGGTGCGCTGTATGACTGTATCACCCAAAATTTATTCACCCTACCCGATAGCACACTGGTTTACCCAGGACATGATTATCGGGGACAGACTGTTTCAACGATAGGCGAGGAGAAAAAATATAATCCACGTTTTGTTGGACGCGATCGCTCTGATTTTATCACCTTGATGGGGAATTTAAATCTACCCAATCCGAAAAAGATAGTTGAAGCAGTACCAGCTAATCAACGCTGTGGTCAAGCAAGCTAAAAATTTAAAATTCTCTGATTCAAAATAAAGAACATGGCACAAACTACAAAACTCCCAGAAATTGACGCAACCACACTTAAACAGTGGTTAGACTATAACAACATCTCACTGATTGATGTGCGTGAACCTTCAGAATATGCAGAAGAACATATCCCCGGTGCAAAGTTATTTCCTCTCTCCAGTTTGCAACCGCAGCAAATCACCTCACAGGGAGAACCCATAGTTTTATATTGTCGTTCCGGTAATCGTTCTGGACAAGCTGCTAATAAACTGATAGCGGCTGGTCTTAACAACGTGTATCATTTGCGTGGTGGACTACCAACCTGGAAAGCCGCAGGTTTCCCCACTAAAATCAATCCTCGTGCGCCAATTAGCATGATGCGACAAGTACAAATTGTTGCAGGTTCATTAGTGTTAACAGGGACTTTGTTAGGTGCGTTTGTTTCACCTTGGTTTTTAATTTTGAGTGGCTTTGTTGGTGGTGGCTTAGTGTTTGCAGGGGTGACAAATACCTGTGCAATGGGAATGTTATTGGCGAAACTACCTTATAACCGACGCATGGGGTAACTATACCAATTTTCCAAAAGCAAGAAATAGATGCTTGGCTTGAAAAGCCAGAGGTCATCTGTATTTCTTCATTTTGAATTTTGTAGGCGTAAGCCTTCCCGTAGGGTATTTTGAATTTTGAATTGGTATTATGATTTGGATTATCGGTCATCTACTCGCCGTTGGTATCGGTATTAGCTTAGGTTTACTAGGTGGCGGTGGTTCGGTGCTAGCTTTACCTGTGTTGGTGTATGTCATGGGGGTAGCACCAAAAAATGCGATCGCCATGACTCTAGTCATCATTGGTACAGTCAGCATTCTGGGATTAATCCCCCACTGGCGCGCCGGAAATGTCTGGTTAAAAACTGCTTATATTTTCGGTTCAGCAACGATGGTAGGTGCATTCCTGGGAGCGAAGTTAGCCACTTTACCATTCATTACCGATGCTATACAAATGTTACTGTTTGCGCTGTTAATGCTGGTCGCTAGTCTATTGATGATTCAGCGTAGCGCACGCCCTAAAAAAACAGATGATATTATACCATATCCGAAACCTGTTTGTAAATATTGTTGGTTGTGGTTGATGAGTGAGGGTATAGTTGTCGGTACGTTGACGGGTTTAGTGGGTGTTGGTGGGGGGTTTGCGATTGTACCCGCCTTAGTGTTACTCGGTAAAGTGCCGATGAAAGCAGCGATTGGCACATCATTATTAATTATTACCATGAATGCGATCGCTGGATTTATTGGCTACTGGGGACACGTTACTCTAGACTGGGGTTTGATGTTGTCGTTTATCTTAGCTGCTAGTGTCGGGACTATACTGGGTGGATATTTGTCTGGGTTTATTCCGGCGGCGAGGTTACAAAAGAGTTTTGGTTATTTTGTGCTGGCGGTGGCGGCGTTGGTTTTATTTCAAAACCGTGATACTTTCTGGCAATGGTATACACCGAAAAATGCTGCTTCTGCTAAGGTGAGTTTACAGTCGAGAGTGTAGTGTTGTGGAATATGGGGTGAAAGGCTCACGCAGAGACGCAGAGGCACAGAGAAGAAGAGTTTAAGAGAGTTTTTCCGCTTTTTCTCTGCGTGTTTGCACGCCCGTTGCTTTAAGTCGGTGGAGCAGCCCAATGCACTGTCTCGCCTCTGCTTGATCAAATCATATTTGTGGGCTTTTAACGCCGCTAATTTTTAAGACATCACTCATGGTTGCACAGTAATTTGGTAGTTCAAAACTTTCAGGGTTAACTACTGTGTCATAAGTAAAATGTCGATAGTTCATGCAGAATCTATCCCAAGCTGCCATTTGAATTTTAAAGACGGCAATAATTACGTTGGCTAGGGATATGGATAAGGGGATGCGGAAGTAAATCTTTTTGCCGAGATAAGCACAAACTTGTTCTATGGCTTGGTTGGCGGTTAAGCGTTTTTGTCCTAATACTAATTTGCGGGGTGCGTTGGGTTGGGGAGGATGGATAATTAAATGTTTAACGACGCTGGCGATGTCTTTACCGTGGATAAAGTGAAAACTGCCGTCGGCTTTTAAGAAGCGAATTATATTAATATATTTGGTGACTTCGGGTATGCCTGATGTCAGGTGTGAATAGGGTTTGTTGCCATCACCACCTAATACTAAGGTGGGAAATACAGTGGTAATTTTGGGTGCGATCGCTAGTCCTGAAATTTTTTGTAAACATTCATATTTTGACCTGATATA
This sequence comes from Anabaena sp. 4-3, assembly GCF_001597745.1. Taxonomy (GTDB): domain Bacteria; phylum Cyanobacteriota; class Cyanobacteriia; order Cyanobacteriales; family Nostocaceae; genus Trichormus. Next base: position 105,821 of record NZ_LUHJ01000066.1, read on the forward strand.
ATCTGTACCAATTTCTCCTGCTTCTTTGAGTGGTTGATTTTGGTGGTCTAAAACACTGGCTGTAGAAAAATATATAACTTGTTGACAACGGTCAGCATCTAACAAGTTGAGTAATTCTAATGTTTTAACTACATTAATATCAAAAGTTTGTTCACCACCCCAAGCTGTAGCGGTGAGAACTGCAATATCAATTGTTGGTAATAATTCAGCTAATTGGCTGATATTTTGCATATCACCCTGCAAAACATGAAGACCAGGGCGCACCTGAGTATCAACTTGCAGTTTACTGGGGTTTCTCACCAATAAATATAATTCGTAATCTGTTTCTTTAATTAAGCTTTCACTGATATAGTGACCGATACAGCCACTAGCACCGGTGACTAAAATACGTTTTTGAGTCATAAACAAGCACAAGGCAAAAATATTTACCGTCTCACATAAAAGTCAATAGTCTCTAGTCTAAAGCCAATAGTTCCCAGTCAACATTCTGGTCACAACTTGATTAACTGGTTTGCTATTGACTAATGACTAATGACTATTGACTAATAACTACACAAGCACATTGAGTTGCTTGGCGGTTTCAAAGAAGAAAGCTACGTTTTCTTCTGGGGTATCTGGTAGTACACCATGACCGAGGTTAAGAATGTGACCCCAGTTACCAGCTTTGCGAACGGTATCAATGACGCGATCGCGGATGAATTCTTTTGAGCCGTATAATACGCCTGGGTCAAGATTACCTTGAACTTTAACGTGTTTACCTAATCTGGCTCTGGCTTCTGCCATGTCTAATGTCCAGTCTACGGTGACGACATCAGCACCGGATTTCGCCATGCGTTCTAATACACCTGCGCTACCAGTGACTAACAAAATCAATGGTGTGTCTGGGTGAGTGGCTTTGATTTGCTGGAATACCCGTTGTTGGTAGGGTAGAGCAAAGGTGTCATAATCTTGGGGGCTGAGTTGTCCTGCCCAAGAATCGAACATCTGTACTACCTGCGCCCCGGAATCGATTTGATAACGGGCATAAATGGCGATCGCATCTGCTAATTTTTCTAGGAGATGATGCAAAACCTTGGGTTCTGAGAACGCCATATTTTTGATGACAGAGTAGGTTTTTGAACCTTTCCCTTCTACCGCATAGGCGGCTAAAGTCCAAGGCGCGCCCACAAAGCCCAATACCGTTGATTTGTTGCTTACTTCTTGACGCAACGCCTGCAAGATAGTTTTGATAAACGGTAGAGCTGTTTCTGGTTCTAAGGTATGCAGCGCGTCAACTTGTGCTTGAGTGCGAATGGGCGCATGAATGATCGGGCCTTTACCTTCCGCAATGTCCATTTCAATCCCCAAACCGGGTAAAGGGGTGACAATATCGGAAAATAAAATTACTCCATCGGGTTGGAAAGCTTTCCAAGGTTGTAGGGAGACTTCAATCGCTACTTCTGGAATTTCGGAGCGATCGCGAAATGAAGGGTATTTCTCCCTTAAATCCCGATAAGCTTTCATATATCGTCCCGCTTGTCGCATCATCCATACAGGGGGACGATCTACAATTTCACCACGAGCAGCCCGCAATAAAAGAGGAGCCGTTGTCGCAACACCCATTTAACACTTCATCCTAAGTCACTTTTTTATGTCAATGTTTAGCTTATCATTCTGGGATTACGCTTTATCAATAGACAGCCACAAAACAAAGGACAGAGGGCGGCAGAAACCAAATAAATTTGAGGTTTAATATTCATGCTTTGATTGACTCTAATTAGCTGGAAAACCCGCATTAAACAGAGATTAGCCAGGGAATTTGTGAGCAGCAGTCACACATTCCTCACTTCTTGTCTCTAGCTTCTCACCCTAAACTGATGCTCAAATTTCTTAACTTATTTCTTAACTTAACTTAATATGCAAGCCAACTCTGATAAATCCTCTAGTTTTGCATCTGCTGATAGTAAATATTACTCAGGAAAGTTATTAATTCCCCGTTCTCAACGTCGGATGTTCTGTTTTCAGTTCACATTGATGACTGTTATCGGTTGGGTTGCCGGTGGTATCGCCAGCATTGCGATTGAAAGAGTGATTTGGCAAAGTCTTCCAGCGACATTAGCCGCACAGCCACAAATTTGGAATTTTTGGATCAGATTGATTGCTAATATTGTTTTTGCGGTACTTTTCGCTGCTGATCAAGCTCTAGTTGTGCGGCGTTACTTTCCTTTTTGGCGATGGCTGCTAGCTACAAGCCTGGGCTGGCTGCTTGCTCACAGTGTCTCTACTGCTTGGATTAATTATATTTCCACTCTGGCCAATTCACTTGAGCAAAGTTTAGCTTCTGAAGTTGCGTTGACTTTGGGATTGTTGTCAACAATTCTATATATTCTGTCAGGAATTTGGTTTGGGTTGTGTCAATGGTTAGTTTTGCGACGTTACACAGTCAAAGCTTGGTGGTGGAATTTTTTACCCTCTGTTGCTTTTTTGTGTATTAGTATGGCGGTTTGGGTGCTGTCTGTGGGACAAAGTTTCATACCGGAATTACATCGTACTTCTCTAGTGTATTGGAGTCAACAAGGAATTACGGCTATGATTCTCGGAGTTGTACCAGCAATTGGCTTGTGTCGGTTGAAAAAACGCTCACAGCGTCAAGCTGGCATTGCTAGCCGCGCCTAAATTTGTGCTGGCTAGTTGTTTGATATGGGATCAAGGTGACAAACATAATGACTAAAGAACAAGTTTTACAAACAAATATTTATCCACCTGTTGCACAAAAACACCCCCAAGTTTTAGAGTTACATGGCGATCGCCGCATAGACAACTACTTTTGGATGCGCGACATTGATAATCCCGAAGTCATAGCATATCTAGAAGCAGAAAACGCCTACACCAAGGAGATGATGCAGCATACAGAATCGCTGCAAACTCAACTCTATGATGAAATGCTGTCTCGCATTAAAGAAACTGATTTATCAGTGCCGTACCGTAAAGATAATTACTATTATTATTCGCGTACTGAAGCGGGAAAAGCTTATCGGATTTATTGCCGTAAAAAAGGTAGTTTAGATGCGCCTGAAGAAGTGCTACTAGATGAAAATGAATTAGCCGCCGGACATGATTTCTTTGATTTAGGTATCTTTGAAATTAGCCCGAATCATCAAATCTTAGCTTATTCATTTGATACTACTGGTTCTGAGCGATATACACTTTACTTTTTGGACTTGAATACCCGGCAGTTATACCCAGAAAGAATAGAGGATACTTATTTTTCTTTTTGTTGGGCTAACGATAATCAAACAGGTTTTTATACCACGATTGATGCTGCTAATCGTCCTTACCAGTTATTCAGGCATACTTTAGGCACTCCCACATCTGAAGATGTGTTAATTTATCACGAACCGGATGATGGTTATGCTTTATATGTTGATAATACTCGCTCACAAGCATATATTTTGATGACTTTGCGGAGCAGTATCACCACAGAAGTTCACTATTTAGATGCCAATCATCCTTGTGGTAATTTTCAGATAATTTACCCACGCACGCCCGGTATAGAATACGATGTAGACCATCATAGTGATTACTTCTACATCATTACTAATGAAGCAGCTACTAATTTTAAATTAGTCAAGACTCCTATAGCTGCCCCATCAAAAGAAAACTGGGAAACAGTAATTCCTCACCGAGAAGATGTTTTGTTATCAGGAATTAGTTTGTTTGCTAATTATTTGGTAATTTATGAACGCCAAGATGGGCTACAAACTGCCAGGGTAAAAAAATTATCTACAGGTGAGGAAAGTAAAATTATCTTTCCTGAACCAACTTATGAATTTTCAGAAGGTAATAACCCAGAATTTCATACTAATATTCTGCGCTTTAATTACACTTCGTTAATCACACCGCCATCGGTGTTTGATTACGATATGCAGACAAAAGAACGGGAATTGAAAAAGCAAACAGAAGTGCTGGGTGGCTATGATCAAACTCAATATCAAAGTGAGTGGTTAATGGCTACAGCCGAAGATGGTATTCAAGTTCCCATATCAATTGTTTACAAACAGGGAATACAAAAAGATGGGAGAAATCCCCTGATTCTCACAGGATACGGTTCTTATGGTGTTTCTTACCCAGCATCTTTTTCATCTAATAGACTAGCATTATTAGACAGGGGTGTAGTGTTTGCGATCGCTCATATTCGTGGTGGCGAAGAAATGGGGCGCAAGTGGTATGAAAATGGCAAATTCTTACACAAAAAGCACACCTTTACTGATTTTATCGCCTGTGCGGAATATTTAATTAATGAAGGTTGGACAGCAAGCGATCGCCTTGCCATTACTGGTGGTAGTGCTGGCGGTTTATTGATGGGAGCAGTAATTAATATGCGCCCTGATTTGTTTCAAGTCGTCGTTGCTAATGTGCCGTTTGTTGATGTCGTATCTACAATATTAGATACCTCTCTCCCCCTGTCAGCAATGGAATGGGAAGAATGGGGAAATCCTAATGATCCCGTCTACTATGACTACATGAAATCATACTCACCCTATGATAACGTCAAAGCACAAAATTATCCCGATATGCTGATTACGGCTGGCTTAAATGATTCCCGTGTGAAATATTGGGAACCTGCCAAATGGACAGCCAAATTACGCGCACTTAAAACCGACAATAACCTTCTCTTACTCAAAACAAACATGGATGCTGGACATAGTGGCGCATCTGGACGTTACGAAAGCTTAAAAGAATTAGCTTTTGAGTATGCTTTTATCCTCGAACGTTGGGGTTTGGTGTAAGGTAAGCAAGGTAAAAGGCAAAAGGTAAAAGGTAAAAGTAAAAATAAAAATAAGACAAGATTTTACATTTTTACTTTTTACTTTGATGCCTCATGCCAAATTAAGAATTAATAAAATGCTTTATGCGTAGAGATTCAATATTTTATCAACTATTTCAACAATCTCCTAGTCTGCTATTTGAACTATTGACAAATAGACCAACAAATGCAGAAGCTTATCGATTTGATTCTGTAGCCGTCAAAGAAGCAAAATTTGAAATTGATGGGGTATTTCTTCCACCAGAAAACGAAAGTCCAGGGGTGGTATATTTCTGTGAGGTGCAATTCCAAAAAGATGAACGACTGTACGAAAGGTTATTCGCAGAATCATCATTATATTTTTACCGCAACCGTGACCGATTTAGTGATTGGCAAGCAGTGATCATTTATCCGTCACGGAGTGTAGAACAAAGCGACATTTATCCGTATCGGGGATGGTTCAATAGTAATCAAGTACATCGAGTGTATTTGAATGAATTGGGGAATATTCGTCAATTATCCTTGTGGGTAGCATTGATGGTGTTGACGACTGTAGAAGAAGCACAAGCAGCCCAAGAAGCCAGATATTTGCTCGAACGTGCCGCAGTTGAACAACCTGAAACCGCAAGTCACGCCATAATTGACTTAGTGACCACAATCATGGTTTACAAGTTTGAACAATTAAGTAGAGTTGAGGTAGAACAGATGTTAGGAATTACACTGAAGGAAACACGAGTTTACAGGGAAATTAAAGAAGAAGGGCGAGAACAAGGGCGGGTAGTGGAAGCGCGATCGCTCATTTTGCGTCAATTAACTCGTAGACTAGGAGAATTACCCCCACCAGTGCGTCAACAGGTAGAAAATCTCTCCCTCGAACAATTAGAAAATCTTGCTGAAGCACTGTTAGATTTCACGAGTTTAGATGATTTACAAGCTTGGCTGTCAAACAATTCGGGATGTTAATAGAAAAAGCGCATGGCGCAAACAAATTCAAAATTCAAAATTCGTCTTGAAAAGTTTCCTACGGCGGGAAA
>NZ_LUHJ01000066.1:111714-129956 GCF_001597745.1 Anabaena sp. 4-3
ACTGGTTAAAAATTTTTCTCCCCTGCCTCCCCTTTCTCCCTGCTCCCTGCTCCCCTGCTTCTTCCCATTCCCCAGTTCTTTACCTGAAAGTTATTGACTATGAAAAAAATTAATCGGGTTGTGATTGTTGGTGGTACTCATGGGAATGAATTTACAGGCGCATACCTAGTTAAAAAATTAGAAAAATTTCCCCATCTCATTCAAAAATATAACTTTGAAATTCTGACATTATTGGGCAATCCTCAAGCTTTCGCCGCAGGTAAACGCTACATAGAAAAAGACTTAAATCGTTGCTTCTTAGTTGAAAATTTGCAAGATACCACACTCAATAGTTATGAAGATAATAGGGCAAAAACTATATATCAAACACTGCTAAATTCAAGCCCAAGCCAGGTAGATGTAATTATTGATTTACATAGTACAACTGCCAACATGGGATTAAGTATGATTATCGGTAATCAACATCCCTTTTTATTGCAATTGGCAGCTTATTTATGTGAAATTAATCCTTTAGTTAGGGTGTGTTATACACAAGCTGAAAAAGGTAGTAATTTTCTGCGATCGCTCTGTGAATTTGGTATTGTGATTGAAGTGGGGCCTATAGCTCAGGGTGTATTAAATGCCGAGTGGTTTCAAAAAACCGAAGCATTGATTTTTAGTATTTTAAATTATTTAGATAAATTTAACCAAGGCATCACACCACAAACCAATAATACATTAACTTTTTATAAATATTTGGAAACTATAGATTATCCCAGAAATGAAACCGGAGAATTACAAGCGATGATTCACCCGCAGCTTCAGTTTCGAGATTATCAACCGTTAAATCCTGGTGAACCGATGTTTTTAACCTTCGACGGACAGGCGATCTCTTATCAAGGTACATCTACAGTTTACCCCATTTTTATTAACGAAGCTGCCTACTATGAAAAGGGTATTGCGATGTATTTCACAGAAAAACAACAACTAACAATTGATAGCATTTCCTAGTCGAGTCAGGTAGAGCAGGGAAGCAGAGGGAGCGGAGGAGCAGAGGGAGCGGAGGAGCGGAGGAGCAGGGGAGCAGGGGAGCAAGGGAGATTTTTCCCCAGAATTCTTTAATGCAAGAATTTTGCGAAAAGTTCTGTAGGCGGGTTTCCCGGCGTAGGAAACTTTTCAAGACGAATTTTGAATTTTGAATTGATTTGTCCCCAGTCCCCAATCCCCAGTCCCCAATCCCCAGTCCCCAATCCCCAGTCCCCAATCCCTAACTCCAATTCATCGCCTTCTTGAGTAATTCAGGAATTAATGAAGGGCGTTCCGCAACGGGGACTTCTGCGGCTGCAAAAGCGGCTATTTTACTTTGTGCCGTGCCGAAATTGGGTGGACGACCAACAACGGTGACTAAAGTCCCTGTTTGTCGCCAAGTTTTTCCCGGTGGTGCTTGTCTGCCGGCGATATAAGCCACAACTGGTTTATCAATGGCTTCAGCAATGTATCTAGCTGCGGCTTCTTCACTGCCACCGCCTGGTTGCCCGACTAAAACAATCGCTTCGGTACTATCATCCTCATCTAAAATTTGTAGCCATTGCAAAAACGAAGAACCGACAATGGCATCACTACCAATACTGACACTAATTGATTGCCCTAAACCCGCTTTTGTCAATTCCCAAGCCACTTCATAGGTGAGGGTACTACTACGGCTGACAATTCCTACTGAACCGGGTGTATAAAATTCACTTGGTTGTGTGCCTAACAGAATTTTCCCTGGGACAATAATTCCCGGACTGTTAGGCCCGATGACTAGAGTTTCCCCGGCTTCGGCTTTGCGGAGTAATTGCACCATATCCAAGGGCGGCACCCCCCCAGAAATGATGATAATCTGGCGGATATGAGCAGCGATCGCTTCTAAGGCAGCATCGAGAACTTGATAAGGGTGTACGCAAATAATCGTGGTGTCTATTTCCCCAAACTTCTCTACTACCTCTTCTACCAAATCAAATACTGGCAGATCATAAATTTCCTGCCCACCACATCCAGGATCGACACCAGCCACCAAATTTGTACCATAAGCCCGCATTTGAGCAATATGACTTGCTGAGATAAATTCACAAAAGCCCTGGATGATAACTTTACTATCTGGCGTTAACTTCATAAACTATCGGGAATTGGGGATTGGGGATTGGGGATTGGGGATTGGGGACTGGGAAAGAAGAATTGTGGCTCTTTGCAGGGGGAAAAGGGGAAAGTCCCCTCTCCCTTGCTCCCTGCTCACGGCAGTCCGCTCAAGTCGGGAAACCCGCCCACGCGGCTGCCTCCCCTGCTTCCCCTGCCTCCTTTCCATAACACTAAGAAACTTTTTTGTAAATCGGTGATTTCACGAGTTTGACTGCTGCTGCAACCGCCTCGTCTAAATTTTCCACAATTATGAGTTGATTTTTTGGCGTTTTTAAAGATGTTAAAACTTCTTTAGCCGGGTTTAACTCGGAACCAGCTAGACGGATGACTAAATGGGGTAATGAATGCTCCCTAGAGTTTCTACTAGCATGGGAACGCCCAACTACTGAAGGTAGTTCGCCTGTGTCGCGGAGTAAAAATTCTCCTATGGCGGTGGCGGTGGCTTCTGGCTGCGGAATGCTACCGAGAAGATTAATCAGTATGACTTGAATGCTGTTGTCAGCCGCCAACAGGTTTAAACCTCGAACTAAGCGATCGCAAAATGTTGTCGGTGATGTATCTATAATCGAAGCGTGTCTGAGATTCAAACAAATACCCGGTTTACCACCTGCGTCAGCCACTAAATCAGCCGTTGCCATCATCGAACCTTTACCATTGCCCAAAATGCCGATTTTACCGTGCATTTCTAAACTATCCCAGTCACCAAATCGGTTATTGATCTGACTTCTGCCATGATGTTGAGTGGCTATTTTGGCGGCCATTTCCGCAATTTTTGGGTGTCGCCCAATAGCTCGTTCATTCACCCTGACTTTACCATTTAATGTCATCACTTCCCCAGCCGCGTTGACAGCTAGAGGATTGATTTCTACTAAGTCTAAATCTTTTTGTCTAAAAAGCTGATACATTTTTTCTAAAACGCCGCTTACTGACTTCATGAGTGCGCCTTGCAAACCCATCTTTAACGCCAGTCTGCGCGCATAAAACGGCGAAAATTCCTGTTCTACAACTACGTGCTGCATTTTCTCGCCGGCTGATTCCCAATCTACGTCCGGTTCTTGGCAACCTAAAAGTATTGGTCGGCAAACTGCTGTATCTAAAACTACAGCTAAATAAAATTCTTGGGTGGCTTCATACTTGGACTCTGCTAAGATGACTTCTGGTAGTTCGCCCCAAATTGCCAAGTTAAAGATAGTTTGGGCAGATGCGATCGCATCAATTGTAGTTTCAACAATCCTCACTCCCCCTGCTTTTTCTCTGTCTCCCGCGTGTACTTGCGATTTTAGTACAATGGGATAGTGAATTTTCAGCCGTTTCAAATCTGTAGGATGGTCAATACGTTGAGAAGGCAATACAGGAATGCCTATTTCCCTAAACCATTCTTTAACTTGATACTCCAATAAATCCATTGCTATGCACCTAATATCTACGCTTACAGAGAATTAATCTGGTGCTGTTTTTTTGTTTTTAGCGCACCCTAATTAGATAATCAAGCTTTAGTTAGCTATAAAAAATTCTTCTGCACGTAACAATTTTATCGAATTCAGTCAATGTCGCACATTAATTGCTAGCAGGCAATCCTGAGTATTAAATTATAATTGAATACTTGTAAATCCAGTGAATTCACTACTGTATAATTAAACCAGTTATTAACTCAAACTCTCAACTCTCAAAATTCACAACTCAGGAGGAAGCAACCCTTGGCGGTAATTCCCGGCTGAGAGTCAGGGATTTTTTGATGTTGTTTACCCGCGCATCACCTGCCGAAATGCTGGCTTTACCCAGGCGATTGGCAATTTCCCCAAACAGGTAATTCTGTTGAGTTTCCTACTGTTGAGCAACCAGCACGATGAGTTTTGACCTTTTCCTAGTGGTTCATACATCAATGCTATCTTCTCAGTCATGAGTTAAACATCTATTATTCCCATGTTTGAGGTTGAATTCTACCAAAGGTAAAATTATAAAAATTATTATGATCTATTGTGTAAAAAACTGAAAATTACTCATAATGTTTAGTGTGGGAAACATCAGAAAATGTAGACTATTCACCTAGATGCCCCTGGTACTAACATGAGACTGATGATTTTACCCGTTGATTTGATTTTTGGTGAAATTTCAGAATTTGTGTTAAAAAATGGTCTATCAGATTTTGTGATTATGGTTGGTTAAACTGTGCATCTGCATTCAATAAACGAACAAATGCCATTTCATTCGCCCACCGATAAAAAACATAATATAGCAGGCCAGCAGGAAGGCTCTATGAAAGTAGCAGTCCAGCAGGAAGATTTACATCTGTTAGCCAGAACTTTGCAAGAACAATTTCTGGCAGAAGTGCCATCTGGTGAGGTTTTCCAGATTAAGTGTGCTGTCAACAAAGATGAGTTGATGATTTTAACTCAACATCCACTCAGTATCAATGCTGACGTAGAGCAGATTTTCGCTGTGATTGAAGAAGTTCTTCAGTCGCTAACGACTTATAAAGAACAGCGAATACAATGTTTTATGAGAATTATGGGCGAAAAATTGCCCTATGCTCAACGTTACCTGATGATTAAGGGGCATGGACAGCCACAAAACCCACTCACCGAGGTAGATGAAGACGAAGACGTTGAAGAAGCCACACCTTTTTCATCCTCTGCATTTTCGTTGACTGATTCTTTGTCAACAGATGAGACTGAAGATGAGGCGCAAGAAGAACCATTCGATCCTTTAGCGGATGCACCAGATTTATTGGTGAATCCACCCAAGCGTCAAATTAATCCTATACTGCTGGGTACGGTTTTGTTGGGCGTAATTGGGTTAGGTGGTGGTGGTGCTTACTTACTGACTCGTCCTTGCGTCATGTCTGAGTGTCCAGCCATCGCAACCGCCGCACAATTTCAAACTGAGTCTAGACAATTAATGCGTCGTGCTAAGTCAGCCACTGAATTAGCCTCTATACAACAGCAACTGGAAGCAACCAACAACAGCTTAACAACTATTCCCCGTTGGTCTTCTCGCTATCAACAAGCAGAAGAACTGAAAGTAAGTCTATCAGGTCAGGCTGAAGAAATTAACCAGGTGTTAACAGCTTTGCAAACAGCCACGGTGGCAGAGCAAAAAATGCAAACACCCACCAATAGTCAACAGGAATTACAAGCTAGACAACGCCTATGGCGGCAGGCGATCGCACCTTTGGAATCTGTCAAGCGCAATAGTGAACTCTATAACTTGGCACAGTCAAATTTACGTAAGTATCGCGTCAATTTGCAAACAATCAATCAGCAAATCGTCACACAAGAAAAATGGCTGAAAAAGTTGGCAGATGCCAAAGCTGTAGCTAGTGTAGCGGCAAAACGCGAAACCACGGCTAAAACCTTACAAGATTGGCAGAAAGTGCAATCAACTTGGCAAGTAGTCATCAATGCTTTAAATATAATTCCGCAAAATAGTCCGGCACACGCAGAAGCACAACAACTGTTAATAGAGTATAAACCGAAACTAGCAAGAGCGCGCGATCGCGTCACCGTAGAACAACTAGCAGCCAAAAGCTATCAACAACTCACTAATATAGCCAAACAAGCCAAAGCTTACGAGCAACAACAACAATGGCAAGCCGCAGTTATTTATTGGCAGCAAGCTTTACAGTCTGCTCAACAAATTTCTCGCGATAGCTTGTACTACAATCAAGCTCAAACTCTCATAGCACCATACACAGCAGCCCTCAAGCAAGCACAAGAAAAACTACAACTCAATAATGCTTGGCAACAAACCCGCGCCGATTTAAATAAAACTTGTTCTAGTACCATTAAAATTTGTAACTTTACTGTAGACGATAAAGGCATTATTGTCAGAATCACCCCTGAGTATGACCAAATCCTGCAAAGTGGTATGTCTGATAATAGCTCTGAGAATACCAATGCTCAAATTGATCTGAATAATCACTGGCAAATCCTTCAGGAAGCTTTAACGGTGATTAGTGACAATGCAAATCTGCCTTTGTTTATTTACAATCCTCAAGGACAACCTATTTATACGCGAACACCTGAACCGAGGTAAGAAACCAGCACTCACTTATTCCCCGGATTTTCTCCAGCATTACCCACAGGTTTATCATTTCCGGGGTTACCATTGATGGGAATACCTGTTGAGTCTGTCACTGGGTTGGGGTTGGGCGTGGGGTTAGTCTGACTATTTCCGGGATTTTCTCCAGCATTACCCACAGGTTTGTCGTTTCCGGGGTTGCCATTCATGGGAATACCTGTTGAGTCTGTCACTGGGTTGGGGTTGGGCGTGGGCGTGGGGTTAGTCTGACTATTTCCGGGATTTTCTCCAGCATTACCCACAGGTTTGTCGTTTCCTGGGTTGCCATTACTCGGATTACCTGATGAGTCGGGAATTGGGGTTGGTGTTGGCGTTGGTGTTGGCGTTGGTGTTGGGGTTGGCGTTGGTGTTGGGGTTGGGGTTGGGGTTGGCGTTGGGGTTGGCGTTGGGGTTGGGGTTGGGCTGGGTGTTGGGGTTGGCGTTGGGGTTGGGCTGGGTGTTGGGGTTGGTGTTGGGGTTGGGCTGGGTGTTGGGGTTGGTGTTGGGGTTGGCGTTGGGGTTACAGTAGGATTAAATTCTTGAGAGTTATTTAACAAAAGTTCTCCTGTTTCCAGCAAGGAATCCACAGGAAAAGCATCTGTGTTTGAGCCAGTAGAATTTTCTCTCAAGGGATTTTCCCTACCTGAGTTAGAATTAACTGTTAATTCTAAAAATGATGGATTGTCAATAATGCCTTGACCACTCAGAGGAGTCCATCTTGCTAAAGCTGCGAGAATTTCTGCTTGTATAGTGGCAATAATCGGATCTACTAAGGGTGTAATTTGTTTTTTAGTTAAGTTCAGTCCCCTAACCAAGTCACTGGTTTCATAAAAAGTTTGCAGATCAAAATCATATAAGCCTTGAAATTCGCCTTTAACTACTACTAAAAGTTGACCTGCTTGCAATTCTTGAGTTTGGGAAGCATCTTTATTTAAAACTGTAATCCCACTATTTGTCAGCGCGCCGACAATTGTCGTGTCTGTTATTTGATCATAGCGCACGAACAAGGCTGACCCTCGGATTGCTGCTGCTGCGCTGGGTGTTTGGATGCGTGTTTGTCCCCTTCCTGGTGGAATCAGTAGTAATACTGTGCCGTTGGATAGTCTAAAATTCCTGGTTCTAGGCAAAAATTGGAATAATGCTTGTTCCCCAACCCGCGCTAAAGAGCCATCATTGAAACGCAAATCTGCTAAAGAGGCTCTACCAGTCGATAGCCCATCCCCTGGAATCAGTGCATCTGCTGGACGGGCGGGACGCTTATTTTTGCTACTTCTGGGAATCAACTGTACAAAGTTACGCAAGCTTTGAATCTGGGCGCGAGTTAAGGGAATGTTAGCACTTACTAAACTGGGCAAGTTGATTAGTATGATTCCCCACAAACCAATCGCTAACTGCAATACTTTAAAACGCATAGTTCAAATAAGTAAAAATTGCACTGATACCAACCTAGTTAAAAATCAATTCTGAACTTTACAGATATTTACTCGCTAATTTTCTATTTTTCTTCGCTATTTTCTGAGTTAATTTGCTGTTAAAGATAGCTTAACTTTCTCTACGATACACTTAATGTAAGTTTGTGTCTGCTGAGATGATAATACATAAAATTAATTTTACCCGCCAATTGGAATCTATGCAAGAAATCATACAAGCTGCAAGTAACAGGATAGGAGGATAATCAGGTAAAATCATCTTTGGCTTGATTCTCTATCAGAGTCAGGCTATGCACAGCCAAAAACAGAAAACTCAGGGTATTAGCAACTGGCAAGCAATACCCACCCGACCAAAATTTTCGTTAAGCAACTTTTGCCAGATTAGGGTACAGTAAACATTCTGGAGGTAATATTCTATAGTGTCAAAAGTGTCAAAACATTATATTTATTAGTATAGTTAGTCACATTGTAACCACGGTAATTTTAGATAAATTCAAGCCATCTAGACAAGATGCAAATTCAGGGCTGGAAAAGATTTTTATTCACAATTTTGTTAGCTGTCATTGGTAGCAACACTTATTGCATTAGGGTAGATGCAGCATCCGTCAAAAAGTCAAATTCACACAATTGTCAAGATTATTTAGGGGAAATAAACAATCATGTCCTGAATAATCAAACAACTGATTATATATGCAAATATGAGCAGTTAAGAGTAGATAATTCTCAATTGCCACAATTTGAGATGTTTGATTTAGCATCTACAAAACAGATGCAATTTAATCAGTCACAACCGCAATTACTAACGGCTGAAGCAGAAAATCCGAGTCTTGTGCAACAGAGGAATGAATCGCCACAGTTAGAAACTCAGCCTGATATTTTCCCTCAAACTACCCCGCAACCAATAGAGGGATTACCAGATGCGTCTTCAGTCACGAGAAATCAAAGGTTAGAGAGGCTAATACAAAGGTTACGAGAGACAAAACTACCTAACCCTGAATCAGATGATTATCGGGAGTTGGGGTTAAGGGTGCGCCCCAGACAGCTACCACAATCACCTTTGGAACAACCAGAAATTCCACCGAGAAAAACAGCAGCACCGCAGTTTAAACCGATAGGTTCTTTACAAGCAAATGTTGGTTATTTTTATAGTAATAACATTTTTGCGTCGGATGTTGCTCCTATAAAAGAGGGCTTGTTTTTTTATGGATTAAGGTTAGCCTCGGCTTATTTTCCTTTGGGAGAACAGACTTATATAAATGGTTCAATTAATGGTAATTTAATTCGTTATGTAGACCAATCTAGATTTAATTATAACCAAATTAGATTTAATCTGGGGATTTACCAACAGCTATCCAGCCGCATGTATGGGGAAATTGGTTGGAGTAATCAACAGTTATTTTATGCTCAAAATAGTGATTTGTTTACAGCAGGCGATCGCTTCCTCGGTGAAAACTCATTTCGCCTCTCTTTGGGAAGGCGAGATACCCTCACGGAAAAGTTACGGCTAGATAGTTTTTATGAGTTGAGTTGGAATCTAGCTGAACCTGATAACCGTAGCCGGATGATTAATTCTCTGTGGTTATTGTTGAGTTATCAAATTCAAAAACCCCTAGAGGTGGGTTTAGGCTACCAGTTGAATTTATCAGATTTCACTGAGCGCGATCGCTTTGATAATTATCATCGGCTATTTACTCAAGTCAATTATCGCCTATCTGAATTTAATAGTCTGAATCTTCAGAGTGGCTTTAGCTTTGGTGATTCCACCGTAAGCAACATTGATTTTAATAGCTGGTTTTTTAGCGTCAACTATAACTGGGTATTAGGCGAATTTTGAAAAACCTGCCCCAGCCTTCTGCTATAAATAACATTGACAAAAACATCAAGTCTTGGTATATATCGTTATCGTAGGAGCAGTTAAGCGGATGATTACAGGTGAGATAAAGTCCAAAGTAGACCGCCTTTGGACAACTTTCTGGAATAACGGTATTAGTAATCCTCTTTCAGTAATTGAGCAAATATCTTACCTGTTATTCATCAAACGTTTAGATGACTTGGAGTTGGCGCAGGAGAAAAAAGCCAACAGACTCAATAAACCCATTACTAACCCGATTTTCGCAGTAGATAAACAACATTGTCGTTGGTCTTATTTCAAAAACCTGACTGATTCTGAGGAAATGCTGCGAATTGTCCGGGATAAGGCTTTTCCTTTTATCAAAACTTTGGGGACAACCGGGGAAGATAGCACCTATGTGCGCCACATGAAAGATGCTGTTTTCCTAATTGCTAACCCTGCGCTGTTGGCGAGTGTAGTCGGACAAATTGACCAAATCCCGATGGAAGACAGGGATACCAAAGGCGATTTGTATGAGTATATGCTGTCAAAGCTGACGACAGCCGGCACTAATGGGCAGTTTCGCACACCCCGGCACATTATTAAAATGATGGTTGAGTTGATGTCACCGGGCGCAAGAGAGATTATCTGTGATCCTGCTTGTGGTACGGCGGGGTTTTTGGTGGCGGCGGCTGAATATCTGCGCGACTTGAAAGATGCAGATGGCAATCTGATTTTAAATGCGCCAGGGAATCGGGAACACTTCAATAAAGAAATGTTTCACGGTTTTGATTTTGATGGCACAATGCTCCGCATTGGTAGTATGAACTTGATGTTACACGGGATTGAAGACCCGAAAATTGAGGCGCGGGATTCTCTGTCTGAAGATCATGCTGGAATTACCGAAGCGTTTACTTTGATTTTGGCAAATCCGCCATTTAAAGGTTCGATAGAAAAGTCTACTATTGCCAAGGATTTAACTAAGGTTATTTCCACAACGAAAACCGAACTGTTGTTTATTGGGCTGTTTTTGCGGTTGCTGAAAATTGGCGGCAGGGCGGCGGTGATTGTCCCGGATGGGGTGCTGTTTGGTTCTTCTACTGCCCATAAAAAAATTCGGGAGGTGTTGGTAGAACAGCATAAGCTGGATGGGGTGATTTCTATGCCTTCTGGGGTGTTTAAGCCTTATGCTGGGGTGTCTACGGCGGTACTGATTTTTACCAAAACCGGGGCTGGGGGAACGGATGAGGTTTGGTTTTACGATATGGAGGCGGATGGCTTATCGTTAGATGATAAGCGTCAGCCTGTGGAAGAAAACGATATTCCTGATTTGTTGAAGCGGTGGAAGGTGCGAAATCCTGAGACGGATACAGACCGCACAGGAAAGGCGTTTTTTGTGCCTAAAGATGAGATTAAAGCTAATGGTTATGATTTATCTATTAACCGTTATAAAGAAATTGAGTATCAAGAAGTGAAGTATGAGCCGCCCAAGGTGATTTTGCAGAAGTTACGAGATTTAGAGGCTGAAATTCGGGCGGATTTGGACGCTTTGGAGGGGTTGTTGGGATGAGTCTACTTCCGGAAGTAGAAATAGGTTCTGTTTGCACCCTTATAAATGGGTATGCCTTTAAACCAACTGATTGGGGTAAATCTGGTCTTCCAATTGTCCGAATACAAAACCTTAATGATCCAGATTGTGGATTTAATTATTTTAACGGACAGATGAAAGAGCAATTCCTAATTGATTCGGGAGAGTTACTGTTCTCTTGGTCAGGTACGCCCGGAACATCCTTCGGGGCTTTTTTCTGGTATCGGGGTAAGGCAGTTCTAAATCAACATATTTTTCGAGTGTTGGTAGATGAAAACAAAGTCGATAAGGGATATTTTCGTTATGCACTCAACTACCGAATAGATAGAATTATTGCTCAATCGCATGGAGGAGTAGGACTTAAGCACATTACGAAAGGGAAGCTTGAGGCAACCAAAGTTCCTCTCCCACCTCTAGAAGAACAACGCCGTATTGCTGCGATTCTCGACAAGGCTGATGCTGTTCGCCGGAAACGCAAACAAGCGATCGCACTCACAGAGGAATTACTGCGATCGGCTTTCTTGGATATCTTCGGCGACCCTGTTACCAATCCCAAGGGGTGGGACATTGTTGAACTTTATAAATTATTGACTTTTATCACAACTGGCTCTCGTGGATGGGCTAAGTTCTATGCTTCAGAAGGTAGATTATTCCTCCGAATACAGAATGTAAAAGATGGAAAGCTTTTATTAGAGGATGTTGCTTATGTTAATCCACCTGATTCTGCTGAAGCTCGCCGAACTTGTGTTCAAGAAGGAGATGTCTTACTTAGTATGACAGCAGACTTAGGCAGAACTGCTGTTATTCCAGATGGGTTGCAACCCGCTTACATTAACCAACATTTAGCAATACTCCGTCTAAACCAGAAACTCATCTCTCCCTTTTATCTTGCTGCTTTCTTGTCTTCAGTTGGTGGACGGTTACAAATCACTAGGCTAAACAGGGAAGGTGTAAAAGCTGGTTTGAATTTTGATGATGTAAAAAGTTTACATATTCTTCTTCCACCGATAAATATGCAGAAAAAATATGAGGATTTTTGTAAACATCAAACTGAGATTTTGAGTCAGTATAAACAAAGCAGCGATGCTGCTCAAAACCTCTTCAACTCCCTACTACAAAAAGCCTTTCGGGGAGAACTCTGAGCCAAAACTTAGATAACTTTGACATGAGATTTCAACCATTGTGTAAATACCTCACGCTCAAGTTGACCAGATGCTAGAGATAGTATAATTTCCTCCTGTTCATCAACAGAAGCTGCAATTTCCGGGAGCATCCCAATTTTGCAAAAATAACCGCAGCAACACCAAAAACTCTCTGAACTTTCTTACCTTCGTGATCTTTGCGTCCTTCGTGGTTCGTTTCTTCCCAGCCTTTGACATTGGGTAAAAATAAATTTACACATTTGGGATGCTCCCCAATTTCCAGACCATTCATCACCAAAAAAACTTCCATTGCTGCATGACCAATCCGCTTATTACCATCAATAAATGGATGATTCATGACCAGCGAGAAACCGATAGCCGCAGCTTTATCAACAAGTGTCGGGTAAAGCTCCTCACCACCAAATGTCATACGTGGTTGAGCAAGTGCAGACTCTACAGCACCTAAGTCTTGAATCCCCAAACTTCCCCCAGACTGCTCGATAATCTGACGATGAAGTTCAATAACTTCAATAAGTACCAAATAGCGAATCATGCTAATCGCCGATAAAGTTCAGCATTTTTCCGCATCACATAACTAGCTGCTTGGGTAAACTCGCCTTGAGGATGATTTAATAAATCTTCCAAACTTGCAGATAACAACTCTTCAGTAGACATTCCCAACTTTTGCGCTAATGCCTGCAACTTTTGCAGTTGCTCCTCTGAAATATTAATCGTTATCGTTGCCATATTTTTTATTTCAACTCAATTACTTTCCTGCTGTTCTAGTAAAACTACCAAATCAGATATTGCAGAAAAATCTATAGATTCCTCTCCTAATACTTCCAATTGTTCAGTAGATAATACTCGTAACCGTTCAATTATCGACGAGTCAATCTCACCAAAACGCCGAGTTAATTGACGCATCAAAAACCGAAAGGCTTCTTGTTGCTTTCCCTTTTGTAAAATATCCTGATAAATCACCGACTCCTGCATCGCATTTTCGCTTGATAACTGAAGAATTAAATTTGCTGTAGCCAAATTACTAAATCATCTATCGATGAAATTCTCAAAAGCTGTCTACCTAAAGCTTCTAACTGTTCCTTGCTTAAAACTTGGACTTGCTCAATAATTGACGCATCAATATTACCAAAACGTTCTTCAAGTAAAGACATACAAAAACTCAGAGCTTCTTGTTGCTTTCCCTTTTGTAAAATATCCTGATAAATCACCGACTCCTGCATGACATCCTCCCTTAAAAATTGCCTAATCAATCCCTTTTCAAACTTCAAACCTGCTAAAATCTCTGTATAAGCTTGCAATATCTTGTCTAGTATCCCTATCAGAAATTCTAGCAACACTTTGGGCAACCTGGGATAGTAACCTTTGCGGTGAGGTTGTTTGTGTTAATGGTGCTAACGGTAATAATGCAGGATTATCTAGAAATCTTGTTGATTCTTGCTCCCACATCCGCAGAACTCGATAACGGTGAGTGGTTGTTTCATTGACATATTCTTCAGTAAAAGCAACTTCGTTATTTGTCTCTTGTAAAAAAATTACCACCTGTGTCACAGGGACATTATATTGACGGATTAACCTGACGGAATAATCCAGCATTCTGAATGGAAGCGGCGGATTTGAGATGGTGCGGGTTTGAAATTCAATATGTAAAATTCGATTGGCTGTTTGCAGAAATGTCACAGAATCAGCACGAATTGGTTCTAAACTCAATTCTGTTTTCAGTACCTCAACTGTTGTCGGTACTTCAGCCAGTAACCAACTCACAAATTCTTCTGGGTATTTTTCAGCTAAAGCTTTACAAACGTTGTCAAAACTCACAACTTATACCATGTCCGTTTGAATAGTTATCATATCTGTTGGGGTAGGGAACAGGGAACTTTATTATGCGCTGTAGAGACGTTGCATGCAACGTCTCTACATTGTATTTCTGTGCAACTTCATAGAGACTTGGTATTACACCCAATTTTACACCAATTCGCAATAGCCTACGGCTTCGCGTAACGTCCCGTAGGCATATCAGTAGGGTGCGTCAGATAGCAATAATATATTTATTCACAGTATTTAATCAGTCTGACGCACCCTACAATACTACAAAACTCACAATTAATACCCGATTTTACACCAATATTATTATTGGTAAATCAAATATTGCACCATTCTCAATCATCGTCAGGTGATGCACAGCCAACTACAAATGTAGAGACGTTGTATACAACGTCTCTACATTGATAGGGGAGAATTTTTTTGTCTTGCTTAATTTCACTGATGAACATACTGCCCTATTCAGCTATAGTTTATACTGTTTAAATACATCATTAATGGTAAACTGTGGAAGTAAGCGGGTATTTATGGCATCTAACTTTGACTTTCTCCAAAAACGTTACCCTGGTTTGTTTCAACACGCCAAAGAAGCCGAAAGCCTAGTTTACACCGCTCCCCGTGCCAGTTGCTTTTATTGTCGCTTCACCCTAGAGCAAGCTGTCCAATGGCTTTATGCTTATGATGCTAATCTGCAACTACCCTATGACAACAATTTAGGGACGCTCATCCACGAACAAACTTTTCAAAACAACCTCAAACCAGGGCTGTTTGCTAAAGTCCGCGCTATCCACAAAATGGGTAATATTGCAGTCCATAGATCGACAACTATTACAGAAAAGGATTCTCTGCACCTAGTCGAAGAACTGTTTCATTTCCTCTACTGGCTGTCACGCTCTTACTCTGAGGATATCAAAAATCATCCCGCAGTCAACTTTGACCGTGACTTAATTCCCTGTGCGACTCAACCGAACATTTCAGACTTGTCTGTAGAACAGTTGCAAGCTTTAGAAACGCAACTTTCCCTGAGTGAAGAAATGCGCCGCATCGCGGAAGCACGACAGCAGCAAACTGAGGCGGAGTTAACAGCCCTCAAGGGGAAAATGGCTACCCTCAAACAGCAAAATCTCGCGGTTCCCGACACCCACAATTACAACGAAGCCGCAACCCGTCACTATTTAATTGATGTTCTGCTCAAAGAAGCTGGTTGGAATATCAATCAATCCGGTTGCACAGAGTACGAAGTTGAGGGAATGCCTAACGATACGGGCAGGGGACGAGTAGACTATGTACTATGGGGTGATGATGGTAAACCTCTGGCGGTGGTGGAAGCGAAACGCACCCGTAAAAGTCCAGAAACCGGGAGACACCAAGCTAAACTCTACGCCGACTGTCTAGAAGCTCGTTTTCAACAGCGTCCGGTGATTTTCTACACCAACGGTTACAAGTATTGGATTTGGGATGATGTGAGTTATCCGCCTCGTGAAATCGAGGGTTTTCTTAAAAAAGATGAGTTAGAACGGTTAATTTTTCGCCGCACCCACCGCAAGCGGTTGCATTTGGTAAATATCAATCCGGCTATTGTTGAGCGCAGTTACCAAACTTTAGCGATTCGCAGCATTACCGAAGCCTTTGACGACAGAAAAGAACGCAAGGCTTTGCTGGTGATGGCGACGGGAACCGGCAAAACTCGCACGGCGATCGCATTGGTTGATTTGTTGATGCGTGCTAATTGGGTAAAGCGCGTTTTGTTTTTGGCAGACCGCAACGCCTTAATTACTCAAGCATTGCGGGCTTTTAAATCTCACTTACCCACTGCCACCGCCGTAGACATCACCAAATACGAGGCAACCCCAACTGATAATGTGGTGCTGTCTACCTATCCGACAATGTTAAACCGCATCAACCGCAACGATGGCGACAAACGCATTTTTGGCCCTGGACATTTTGATTTAATCATTGTGGATGAAGCGCATCGCTCAATTTATCACAAGTATCGGGCTATCTTTGATTACTTTGATGGGCTGCTGGTGGGGTTAACTGCTACCCCCCGTGATGAAGTTCACCGCGACACCTACCGCATCTTTGACTTAGAGGCGGGAGTTCCTACCTTTGCTTATGAATTGCGGGATGCGATCGCTGATGGTTATCTAGTCCCCGGTAGAGGGGTACAAGTGCCTTTCCGCTTCCTGCGTACTGGTATCAGATACGCTGACTTGTCCCCAGCCGAACAGGAAGAATATGAAGACAGATTCCGCGACGAGGAAACCGGAGCGATTCCCGACAAAATCAACGCCGCCGCCCTGAATGACTGGCTGTTTAACATCAGTACAGTGGATCAAGCTTTAGAGTTATTGATGCAACGGGGACTCAAAGTAGAAGGTGGCGATCGCCTCGGTAAAACTATCATCTTCGCCCGTAATCAAAAGCACGCCGAGTTTATCGTCCAACGCTTCAATCTTAACTATCCCCACTATCGAGGTGAATTTGCTCAAGTCATACATAGCGAAATTACTTACAACCAAAGCCTGATAGATGACTTTTCCGAAGCCCATAAACAACCCACAATAGCGGTGTCTGTAGATATGCTCGACACTGGTATTGATGTTCCCGAAGTGGTAAATTTAGTATTTTTCAAGCCTGTATATTCACTGGTGAAGTTTAACCAAATGATTGGGCGTGGGACTCGCCTGTGTCGTGATTTATTTGGCGTAGACAATCATAAGACCGAGTTTTTAGTATTTGACCTGTGCAGTAACTTTGATTACTTCAATCAGCAGATTGCCGAATCAGAACAGAAACCCAGCGACAGCATCACAACTAAACTGGTGAGAACCCGGTTAGAGTTGAGTGAATTACTGCGCCGAGAAACTAACAACCCTGAACCAAACCAGTTACGCAGTAGATTACTAGACGACTTACATCAGCACGTAGCCACAATGGCGCGAGATAACTTTTTAGTTCGCCGTCACTTACAACAGGTAGAAGAGTTTTCAGAGCGATCGCGCTGGGATAATCTGAATAATGCAGATATAGACAACATTGCTCAATCTTTAGCCCCACTTCCCAACGGTTTACCCCAAGAGAATCATCCAGCTAAACGGTTTGATTTACTCTGTCTCAAACTGCAAATTGCTGTGATGAACAAGTCTCAAGATTTTATCAAGCTACGCGATCAAGTCAGGGATTTGTTGCATCAGTTGGAAGAAAAGCAGACTATCCCAATGGTGAAAGCCAAACTCGCCCTGATTGAAGACATCCAAACAGAAACATGGTGGTTAGATATCACACCTGAGATAATTGAGCAGATGCGTCATCAACTGCGGGATTTAGTGAAGTTTATTGACCCGAAAAAGCAAGTTATAGTTTACACAGACTTTGAGGATAAGTTAGGGGAAGTTACAGAAGCTAATATCCCGATGAGACAGACGGGATTTAGTCCCTACCAATACCGCAAGAAAGTAGAGGCGTATATTCGGGAACATGAGAATCAGATAGCGATCGCCAAACTGAAACGTAACGTACCCTTAACTGATGCAGATTTAGCATCTTTGGAGGAGTTACTATTTAATGCAGAAGCAGTTGAAAGTCGAGAACGGTTTGAAGAAGTTTACGGCAAAAATCTGAAGCTGTTCATTCGTCAACTGGTAGGGTTAGACAGAAACGCAGCCAAACAAGCATTTGCTAAATATTTAGAGGGTAGTAACTTTAATGCCACTCAAATCCGTTTTGTTAACACCATCATTGATTATTTAACCCAAAACGGTGTGATGGATGCCGGGTTACTTTATGAACCACCCTTTACAGACTTGCACTATGAAGGATTAGATGGAGTGTTTGAACCTGATGATGCTGACCAAATTATCTCTATAGTAAGTTCTTTTAATGCGATGGTGGGCAAAGAATTCGGCGCAGCGTAAGTTAACCAGACTAGAGTGTAGAGACGTTGCATGCAACGTCTCTACAAGATTTTGAAATTTTTTTATCTGGAAGTCCCTAATTTAATGTGATATCGTCCGCTTAAACAATTATTGTAGTTGTTTAGGCAGAGAATAGGGAATAGGGAATAGGGGAATAGGGGTTGTTTCCAAGTGACGTACTCCACACACTCCCCTTCCCTACGGGACGCTACGCGAACGGGTGAGTGTGGGCTTCTCAATGACTCCCCTATGAGGACATTAATTGAGCTTTGAGGGCGT
>NZ_LUHJ01000067.1 GCF_001597745.1 Anabaena sp. 4-3
TCCACTACTGCGCTTTCTGTTGGGCAGGAAGCCTACACTGACCGCTTGCGGCAGTGTAGGTAGTTCACTCCTCTGTTACTTTCAACAGGCTCAAACCCTGAACTTGTTGCCCAAGAATTTGATCAATTCCGGCTAAAATCTAAAATACATAGTAATATCATCCAGAGAGCTGTATTTTCAGCAAGCACTATGGAAGTATTAGAAATCAAACGCGAAATCGAAACGTTGTCTAGCCGCCTGGGTAAAACCCAGGACTATCTTTGACATACCTGCACTCACAGCTAAAATTCAAGACTTAGAGCAAATAGCAGCACAGCCAGAATTTTGGGATAACCAAAACACAGCCCAAAAAACACTGCAAGAACTCAATGACCTGAAAGCCCACCTAGAACAGTATCATCAGTGGCAAGTTAATTTGGAAGATACGAAGGCAGTGGTTGAGCTTTTGGAACTGGAAACCGACGAAGCACTATTACAAGAAGCCGAGTCTACCATCTCTAAACTAAATCGTGAACTTGACCAGTGGGAATTACAACAGTTACTTTCTGGCCCCTACGATGCGGAAGGGGCGGTACTGACGATTAACGCTGGGGCTGGTGGTACAGATGCCCAAGACTGGGCATTTATGCTGTTAAGAATGTATACCCGTTGGGCAGAAGCGCATGGTTACAAGGTAGCTTTAGCGGAAGAGTCAGAGGGTGACGAGGCGGGGATTAAATCAGCCACTCTCGAAATTACTGGTCGTTATGCCTACGGCTATTTACGCTCAGAAACAGGTACACATCGCTTAGTGCGGATTTCTCCTTTTAACGCCAATGGTAAACGGCAAACCAGTTTTGCTGGGGTGGAAGTCATGCCGCAAATCGATGATTCTGTACACTTGGACATTCCAGAGAAGGATTTAGAAATTACCACATCCCGGTCTGGTGGTAAAGGTGGGCAGAACGTCAACAAAGTAGAAACCGCCGTGCGGGTTGTGCATATCCCAACGGGGATAGCTGTACGCTGTACAGAAGAACGTTCTCAATTGCAAAACAAAGAGAAAGCCCTAGCACGCCTGAAAGCCAAGCTGTTAGTGATTGCCCAAGAACAACGGGCGCAAGAAATTGCTGATATTCGCGGCGATATGGTAGAAGCTTCCTGGGGTAATCAAATCCGTAACTATGTATTCCATCCTTACCAGATGGTAAAGGATTTGCGTACCAATGCAGAAACAACTGCGATCGCTGACATCATGAACGGCGAACTCGATATGTTCATTCAAGCCTATCTGCGTCAGGAAAATCAACTGGTAGAAACTGCTTAATTGGGGACTGGGTATTGGGGACTCTTGACTGGGTATTAAGAATAAATTCCCCTCCGCTTCCCCCTCACCCCCACACCACTGCTTTTAACAAACTTGCCCAATCAGGCGATAGAACTGCTGGCAAACTGTTACATTTATATATAAAAGAACTTATTATTTAATTATGAACAATTCTCCTTCAACAGAACCTCAACCCAGCTACGTTAAACTAGCGATGCGTAATATGGTACGTAAGGGTGGTACTTCTTTGAAGCATTTCCTGTTGACTACTGTAGGGCTGCTAGCTGTGCTGGTAGGTTTAGCTTACCTGACTCGTTAATTACCAACTAATAACCAAAATGTCAAGGAGAGTTTGCAGTTGGTGGTAGTTGAACTAGATGTACAAGATTATTTCTGGGAGTCTTCCCCCGAAGAACGCCTAAATTCTGGCTATCTGGAAGCCCGAATTCCTCCAGAAACTTGGGAAGACTGGTTTAATCGTTGGTTAGAAGTTCTGCACCCCCACTTACCACCGGCAGCAGGTTATGAAGTTGGACTGCGGTTCACCGATGACGCAGAAATTCAACAACTGAATGCTCAATATCGTCAGCAAAACAAGCCAACAGATGTTTTATCCTTTGCGACTTTAGAAGTAGATTTACCGCAAATTGCGGAAATGTCGGCTACACCTTTGTATTTAGGGGATATAGTTGTTTCGATTAACACGGCACAACGGCAAGCCCAACAACAGGAACATAGTTTATCAACTGAGTTGGCTTGGTTGGTGGCACATGGCTTACTGCACCTGTTGGGCTGGGATCATCCTGATGAGGAGAGTTTAACGGCAATGTTACAACAACAAGCAATTTTACTGGAGACTGTTGGTATTGATATAGACATAGAATATTAATATTTTTATGACTTGGGATGTGAATTTTCCAGCATCCTTTTATAATACTGCTGTAGAAAATTGCATGAAAGTTGACCGCAAAATTACCATCAGCCAAGATAATCCTGAAATATACCGTGCTGTTCTATTGTTAAGCCTATGTCACAAAAAGTCTCCCCGCCACCCACGCAAAACCATTTATTCAGCCTTGTCAATCAAGAACGAGAACTGTCTTGGCGAGTTGCCTCTAGTTTACTGGTAAGTTTTAAGTATGCTTGGGCTGGGATTAGGTACAGTTTTCACACTCAACGCAATTTCCGGATTCATGTCATAGTCTGTATGTTAGCGATCGCCTTAAGCGTAATCTTACATTTACAGACGGTAGAAATAGCAATTATTGGTATCACTAGCGGTTTAGTATTGGCACTAGAGTTATTGAATACGGCGATTGAGTCGGTGGTAGATTTAACTGTTCAGCAGACTTACCACGAATTGGCAAAAATTGCTAAAGATTGTGCTGCTGGTGCGGTGCTTGTCTCGGCTTTGGTGGCGGTGTTTGTGGCGGCTGTGCTGTTGCTTCCACCTTTGCTAGTTCTGATTCAATCGGCGGTTTAAAATTAAATTCTGAACTCCTGCTATCGGCAAAATAGGGAGTGGGGAATGGGGAGTAGGGGTTTAGCATTGCTAAACCCTTATAGCTTTTAGTTGTTAGCGATTTGTGGCAATTTGATAGATTAGCGAGTATAGACTGTGATTATAGTTATCGATAATTACGACAGCTTCACTTATAATTTAGTCCAGTATCTCGGAGAACTAGCGGCTGAGTTTCCTGTAGCGTCAGACATTCAAGTTTTCCGTAACGATAAAATATCATTACACGAAGTTCAGCAATTACAACCGGATGCGATCGTCATCTCGCCGGGGCCTGGTCGTCCAGAAGATGCCGGGATATCCTTAGATTTAATTAGAGAGTTAGGCCCTAGTTTACCAATCTTGGGGGTATGCTTAGGACATCAAAGTATTGGTCAAGTATTTGGTGGTAAAATTGTCTCTGCTCCAGAGTTGATGCACGGTAAAACTTCACCAGTAACTCACACAGGGGTAGGTGTTTTCCAGGAATTAGAAAATCCCATGACTGCCACTAGGTATCATAGTCTAGTTATTGACCGTGAAACCTGTCCCGAAGTTTTAGAAATCACAGCCTGGGTAGAAGATGGCACAATCATGGGAGTACGACACAGGAACTATCCTCACATTCAAGGTGTCCAATTTCATCCAGAGAGTGTTCTCACTTCTTCAGGAAAACAGTTATTGCGGAACTTTCTGCAAGAGTTACAAGAAAAAAATTAATGAAACGACGACAGTTTATCAGCTACGCTGGAGCAGGTTTAGCGACAGCTATAGTTCCTACCTTTGCCTCCTACCTGCCAGCTAATGCCCAGTCTAGCGGAATTTCAGTCCAGTGGTTAGGTCATACTTGTTTTTTGTTTACTGGTGGTGGATTGAAAATTCTGGTCAATCCTTTTCGGACAGTGGGTTGTACGGCTGGATATCGTCTACCGAAAGTTGCAGCAGATTTGGTGTTAATTAGCAGTCAATTATTAGATGAAGGTGCAGTAGACGGCTTACCGGGTAATCCCAAGTTAGTCTATGCACCAGGAGTTTATGAATTCCAGGGGATGAGATTTCAAGGCATTGCTATTGACCATGATCGCAAAGGTGGCAGACAATTTGGGATAAATACTGCTTGGAAATGGCAGCAAGGCGGAGTCAATATCCTACACCTAGGAGGAGCAGCAGCACCGATTTCTATTGAACAAAAAATCCTCATGGGGCGACCTGATGCAGTATTTATACCTGTGGGTGGTAGTGATAAAGCTTACAATGCAGCCGAAGCGAAACAGGCGATCGCCGTCCTCAATCCGAAACTGGTAATCCCTACCCATTACCGTACACAAGCTGCTGATGCTAACGCCTGTGATATTGCACCATTAGATGAATTTTTAACCTTGATGCAGGGTACAAACGTGCGGCGTAGTAATAGTGACACTATTAATATTAATCCGCGTAACTTGCCTGATAATAGCGAGATTCAGGTTTTAAGTTACAAGTTTTAACGATGATGTATCACGAAAATTAGATATGATATTGTCAAGATAATCAATGGCGATGGAGCTCGCCAAAACCGCTATTCTAGAGCAAAAGTTGCATCTAGAAAGCTGATGGCTCCTACTTTCCTAGCTGACTGCGGGATAGTAGGAGTTTGTTGTATTGATCTTCTGGCTTCCCTGTAGTCAGCATCTATCTACAAATTGCGTCTATGGGGGTGATGGAATGTTAGCCAGCATATTATGGATTTTAATGATGGGCTTTTTTGTAGGTCAAATTGCCCGTCGTTTAGGCGCGCCGCCTTTAGTTGGGATGATTTTAGTGGGTATTGTTCTCAGTCCCCAAGTTTTTAATCTTATCAGTGCAGATGTGTTGGATGCTGCCGATGAATTGAGAACTATGGCAGTGATGATTATATTGATGAAAGCAGGATTAGGATTAGATAGGGAAAAACTGGCGCAACAGGGAAGTGTGGCGTTACGTTTGGGATTTTTACCTGCAACCTGTGAGGCGATCGCTATTGCCATTGCTGCTATAGTAATATTCCAGTTTAATTTGCCCACAGGTTTACTTTTAGGCTGCATTATCGCTGCTGAATCACCAGCCGTCATTGTTCCGGGGATGTTGCGACTCAAAAGTTTAGGTTTAGGTGTGACTAAAGGTATTCCTGATGCCATCTTAACTGGTAGTGCGTTGTCTGATGTGCTGCTATTACTTGTCTTTAGTCTATTACTAAATTTCTTACGCAATGGTGGCGTTGAGCAAATCACCATCTTGGGAATATTTACCTTCAACACTCTGCATTTACTCCCAATACAAGTAATTTTGCAAATCTTCTTAGGCGTTTTATTTGGTTATTTAGCGGCTCGTTTACTGGTTTTACTATTAGCAACACAAAACTGGACGCAAAATACTGTCCAAGACACAGTAATTACTGCTAGTTGTGCTTTATTTCTAGTCATTGTTGCGAATCAATTACCTTATTTCTCTGGTTACTTAGCCGCAATGTCATTGGGATTTTTCTTAATTGAATTAGATGCACCGCTAGCTAGAAGACTGCGGGGAGGTTTTGATAGTTTATGGGTGGTAGCGGAGATTTTTTTGTTTGTTTTGTTGGGTGCGAGTATTCAATTACAAATATTAGAAAAAGTCTTGCTACCTGGTATTTTAGTTTTAGCAATTGGTTTATTGATTGGTCGTGTGGTGGGGTGGTATCTTTCCACTGTGGGTAGTAACTGGAATTGGCGAGAAAGACTATTTTTACTACCAGGAAACTCGGCTAAAGCCACAGTACAAGCTGCTATTGGTGCAATTCCCCTGGCTCAAGGTATCGCCGGAGGTGAGATAATGTTAGCGATCGCAGCCCTTTCAATTCTGATTACTGCACCCTTGGGTGCTTGGTCTACAGCCACTTTTGCACCTAAACTATTAACCAAAGGAGAAGTAGATCCCACAAAAGTCACAGTCACTACTCCTACTCTATTCCTCGCAGCAGTAGACACATCTAATTTAGCCACAGCAGTTTTAACTAAAGTTGCAGACTTAGCAAGACGCAGCAATGGCGAAGTAATTGTTTTACACGTAGTCAACACTTCCCACCCGTCAGCTATTCGACAACTAGAAAAACAAACCAAAAAATTACTTTCTGATATCAAATACGAATTTTTGACAGTTACAGGTGCTATTCCCGAAGAAATTATCCGTATTGCGGAAGCTTATCATGTAACAGCCATTGTCATGGGAAAACGTGGACATCAACCTTTAGATATATTAATTGGCTCAGTATCACAAGCAGTCTTAGAAACCAGCCAAGTACCTGTAATTTTGCTGGAAAACTGCAACAGGTAAGGAAAAGGTGTCTACAGGAGATACCGAACCAGCTAATATGATTTAATCATAATTCAAGGTTTGTAGTAAGGACTTTAGTCCTGATTACAAACTTGATGACAATAATTTTACATTGCTTAATATAGTTCGATTTATTCACCCAGACTTACTTAAATACTTTCATGCGTAGAGACTCAATTTTTTACAAACTGTTTCAACAATACCCGACTCTTGTATTTGAATTAATCCAAAATCCGCCGACAAATGCGGATGCTTATCGATTTGATTCAGTAGCAATCAAAGAACCGAAGTTTGAAATTGACGGGGTATTTCTTCCACCGGAAGGTGATCCGCCTGGGGTGGTATACTTCTGTGAGGTGCAATTCCAAAAAGATGAACAGCTTTACGAAAGAGTATTTGCGGAATCTTTACTATATTTCTATCGTAACCGTGCCAGATTTAGTGACTGGCAAGCAGTGATAATTTATCCATCTCGGAATATTGAACAAAGTAACATTTATCCTTATCGGGGCTTGATCAACAGTAACCAAGTCCATCGCGTCTATTTGAATGAATTAGGGAATATTCGCCAGTTACCGTTATGGTTAGCGTTGATGGTATTAACTACGGTAGAAGAAGAACAAGCACCAGAAGAAGCAAGGTATTTAATCACTAGAACTCGTGAAGAAGTAGCATCAACAGCCACTCGCGCCATAATAGAGATAATTACGACAATCATGGTGTACAGGTTTGAACAGTTAAGTCGCAGGGAAGTAGAGTCTATGCTAGGAATCACGCTCAAGGAAACAAAAGTTTACCGAGAAATCAAGGAAGAAGGGCGAGAAGAAGGGCGGGAAATCATGGCTAATGCAATTTCTCGACTATTAACCAAGCGGTTGGGAGAACTACCTGAAGAATTACGCTCTACAATTTCTGGTTTATCTTTGCCTGTTCTGGAAGATTTAAGCGAAGCACTGTTAGATTTTACCAGTGTGGCTGATTTACAGGCTTGGTTAGCAGGGCGAACCAATTAAATTACGTTAACTCATTGCTGGGTTTACAGCACATTAGTAGGGTGCGTCAGATGTTGAAAATTTGTTTATTTTGAGAAAATTATCTCTTTTGACGCACCTTACAAGAGACTTACACACCTTTTTCTGAAAAAGAAAGCTTTGCCATTATGCCATTTTTTCTGGGACTGGAACTACTACAATGACTATGAATGCTAGATAATGGGAAAGCTTTGACATTTACCAGTAAATCTAGCTTGGAACCACAGAACTAACACCTATGCGAACTCACTATTGCGGCGAACTCCGAAAAGAAGATATTGGAGAAACTGTTACCTTGTACGGATGGGTAGACCGTCGCCGCGATCATGGGGGCGTGATATTCTTAGATTTACGCGATCGCTCCGGCATTGTCCAGATTGTCAGCGACCCGCAACGCACCCCAGATTCCTACGAACTAGCCAACTCCCTGCGTAATGAATATGTTGTAGAAATTACAGGCAGAGTCACACAACGCCCCGCAGAATCACTAAATACCCGCATCCCTACAGGCGAAGTGGAAATTTACGCTGATCAAATTAAACTGCTAAATGCTGTGCGGAAACAGTTACCTTTTCAAGTTTCCACCGCCGACAGTGAAACAGTGCGGGAAGACTTGCGGTTAAAATATCGTTATTTGGATTTACGACGCGATCGCATGGCGCAAAACATCCAGTTACGTCATCAAGTCGTAAAAGCCATGCGCCGTTACTTGGAAGATGTACAAGGTTTCATGGAAATTGAAACCCCCATTCTCACCCGTTCTACCCCAGAAGGTGCGAGAGATTACATCCTCCCCAGTCGCGTTAACCCTGGTGAATGGTTCGCCTTACCCCAGTCACCACAGTTATTTAAACAAATTTTGATGGTATCCGGCATGGATAGATACTATCAGATTGCTCGTTGCTTCCGCGATGAAGATTTACGCGCCGACAGACAACCAGAGTTCACCCAATTAGACATGGAAATGAGTTTCATGTCTCAGGAAGAAATTATTGAACTCAACGAAAAGTTAGTTGCTTATATCTTCAAAACCGTCAAAGGAATTGAATTACCCCTTCCCTTCCCCCGTCTCACCTACGCTGACGCGATGGAACGTTATGGAAGTGACAAACCAGATACCCGTTACGGTTTGGAATTAGTCAACGTTTCCGATGTGTTAAAAGACTGTGGTTTCAAAGTCTTTAAGGATGCGATCGCTCACGGTGGTATCGTTAAAATCTTACCCATCCCCAACGGTAACGACCAAATATCAAACGTCCGCATCAAACCAGGTGGCGACTTATTCAAAGAAGCCAGTGAAGCCGGTGCAAAAGGACTAGCTTACATCCGTGTCAGAGAAAACGGTGAAATTGACACCATCGGCGCAATTAAAGACAACCTCACCGACGCACAAAAACAGGAAATCTTACAACGCACAGGCGCACAACCAGGACATTTATTACTGTTTGGTGCAGGTGATACGCTGACTGTCAATAAAACTTTAGATAGATTGCGTCAAGTCGTCGCCAGGGAATTCAACTTAATCGATCCCGCCAAAATCAACTTACTCTGGATTGTAGACTTCCCGATGTTTGAGTGGAATGCAGACGAAAAACGCCTGGAAGCACTACACCACCCCTTCACCGCACCTTATCCCGCAGATTTACATGACTTAAAAACCGCCCGCGCCCAAGCCTATGACTTAGTATTCAACGGCTTTGAAGTCGGTGGTGGTAGTTTGCGGATTTATCAACGGGAAATTCAAGAGCAGGTATTTGAAGCGATCGGCTTGTCTCCAGAAGAAGCACAAAATAAATTTGGATTTCTGTTGGAAGCCTTTGAATATGGTACACCACCGCATGGTGGTATCGCCTACGGTGTAGACCGTTTGGTGATGTTACTTGCTGGTGAAGAATCCATCCGCGATGTCATCGCCTTTCCGAAGACGCAACAAGCCCGTTGCTTGTTAACAGATGCACCTTCCGGTGTAGATGTCAAGCAACTCAAAGAATTACAAGTTGCATCCACATACAAGCCCAAACCTTAACCCATTTTCCATCATCGTAGGGTGGGCAATGCCAAAGAGCTAACAATCACCATTTCAGCCCAGTGTCAGCA
The DNA here is from genome assembly GCF_001597745.1 of Anabaena sp. 4-3. GTDB lineage: Bacteria > Cyanobacteriota > Cyanobacteriia > Cyanobacteriales > Nostocaceae > Trichormus. The sequence goes on from NZ_LUHJ01000067.1 coordinate 9,260, forward strand.
TTGCCCACCGCTTGCAAATTGCGAATTGGACTTACGCAATGATTATCTATATGTAAGGTGCGTCAGCCTACATATATAGAGCAAATAAACTTATGTTTGGCTGCTGACGCACCCTACTAATGTGCTAGTTGCGTAAGTCCTGGCGACTTGATATTAACGCGCCGCTTGGCTAACTCCAGGCCGAACTATATAATTATACGCAGCAACATTGGGAGAAAGCGGTTCAATTCTATCCTGAGCGACTAAAGTTTGATGAATAAAAGCAGTCGCCGTTGCACGTCGCAAAGGCTGATTCGGATTGAGAACCCTAGGATCAGGATGATTGACAACTATATTTTTTTGTGTTGCTATGCCCACTTCCTCAATAGCATACTGAGGAACCTTCTGGGCATCAGTGTAATAGTTGCTGACTAGAGCCGATAAAGTCTCCCTCGGTGGTGGCGGTGTAGTAGCAGGAGCCGCCGCAGTAGCTTTGGGGATGACTAAAGGCTGCATCAAGGCAAAAATCCCGAATGGAAGATACAAAGGTCTTTTGACTACTTGACGTTGAGGTGCTGGAGTAATTGCTTGACGTTTAGGTGCTAAATTTAGTCCTTGAACCAGAGTCACCAATGCTTCTACTCTAGAAACTGGCTGCTGGGGACGAAATACATTACCAGCATAACCACTCATAAACCCCTGTTGATAGGCTTCTTCAATGGCAGGAGCCGCCCAATAACCTTCAGGCACATCTTTATAAACACTACCACTTTCTATCTGCCTGATTGGTTCTTTCTCAAAAGCTTTACGAATCATCGCCGCAAATTCATCACGGTCTACAGGCTGTTCCGGCCGAAATGTCCCGTCTGGATATCCCACAACAATGTTTCTTTCAGCTAAACGCTGAATAAATGGCTGCGCCCAATAGTCAGAGGAAACATCAGGAAAGTTAGTTTGCGCCCCAGCTGGAGTATTTGCTATTACTACCAACCCCAGACTTACTAAACTCAAAGGCGCACTTAATTTTGTTAAATAAGATAAAGCAGTCATAAAATATAACCTTCTATTCATTATTACTTTTTAAGTATTAATTTTAGATGTTTTTTAATATTTTGTTTTCCGTCTATAGATTTGAATATGTATATCTCCAGATATAAAAATGAAATGATGATTGTAATTTAACTTTTGTAAATTATTTTATTTTTAAAATAAATAATTACATCTATAAAGATTGGTTTCTTCCTCTCAATGCCGTAAATTTAAGCATAATTTTGGCTAGCAAAATCAATTTTTAAGTAACCTCAGCCTGGTTTATATAAGTTTTTCATGTGATTTAACTGCGCTTACAGTTTATTATAAAGAATAATTACTGATTTAAAGTTGGAGTTGCAAAATATTTTTCAAGCATTTATAGTTTTAAAATATATTGGCTAATGTTAATATAAAAATTTCAAGTTTAATTGAATTTATAAAAATTACATCTCTCTAGAGTTATTAAAATACTTACAAATAATATCAACCACCAGAAAGAGGCATAAAAATTAAATATTTCTAAAATAGTGATTGTAGATAGTGCAAAAAGAATAAATAATTATGGCTCTATATAAATTGGAAGATTTTGCTGCCGACTATAGAGACGCTGATTCTGATAACTATGACATCACGAATTTTGATGTCTACTCAGATGTAGATGATGATAAAGTCGGCACTGTTAAACATATCTTAGTTGATGATGCGGGTCATTTTCGTTATCTCGTCGTAGACACAGGATTTTGGATCTTTGGTAAGCAAGTGTTGTTACCGATTGGGCGATCGCGCATTAACTACTCAGATCGGCGTGTATATGCTACCGGACTTACCAGAGAGCAGGTAGAAAGTTTACCTGATTTCCATAATTTAGAACGCATCGATTACGACTATGAAGAGCGTGTACGTGGAGTTTACCGTACTCCTTTAGCAGAGAGACCTTTAGAAGCATCCACACCGATAGAAACATCATCACCTTTAGACGTATCATCAGCCTATGTTGATCGCCAACCAGTGACAACTACACCTCCTACTTATGATCGTGAAACATATAGATATGAACACGAACCAAATCTTTATCAGATGAATCCACGGGATCACCAGAACCTCAGACTATACGAAGAACGATTAGTTGCGAATAAATCCCGGATGAAGACAGGAGAAGTAGCAGTTGGTAAGCACGTTGAAACCGAAACCGCCAGAGTTGCAGTTCCGATTGAAAAAGAACGAGTAGTGATTGAACGCACTACGCCAGAAGACGCGGGTAGAGTCGTGTCGCCTGGTGAAGCTGACTTCCGAGACACAGAAGCTACTCATGTTGATATTTACGAAGAAAGCCCGGAAATTCGCAAAGAAGCTGTAGTACGGGAAGAAGTGAAAGTTAAGAAGGTCGTGGAACAGGATACAGTGGAAGCTGAAGAAACCCTGCGCCGTGAAGAATTAGACATAGATAAAGACGATGAGCAATTACGTCGCACCAGACGCTAATATCTTCACTACAGCTGTAGGGGTTGAGCATGACTCAAGCCCTACTGCCCTAAAATATACACAGAAGAACCTAAATTTTCATCATCAGTACCCACAACCACACCACCATCTGCACCACCAACCAATTCTAGAGCTTCAATTTTGTGGTATTTGAAGCGGTAGAGAGGAAATAATTGAGGATTCTGCCGCCAAACAATTCTGCTACCCTGTAAATTGAGATAACCAGCAACATAAATAGCTGACTCAAACGGGCCATCATCCCCGGTATCACTAGCTGAAGAAATATATACAATTCCTGCTGGATCTAATTTTAAATCAGAAATATGCCGTACATTCCCAGAGGGAAATGGTACTGTTAGCTGTGCAGAACCTAGGGGAGTAATTTGATATGTAGCTAAGTTCAGCATACCCCAATAAATAGTGGCTGGTTCTTGACCTGCACCACGATGCGCCCAAACCGCAACTAATTTACCTTGAATATTTTGTAAGGCAAAGGCTTCAAAATTACGGTTTTGGGGAATGTTTGGGAGTTGAAATACTTTAATAACTGAGATACTTTTATTGTTAGGCTCTAACTGAATATCATAAGCTTTGCCAGCACTGCTTAATGCGATAAAGCGTGAGTCTTGTTTACCTGGAATAGATGTTAAAGCTTCTAAGTCTATGGGTAATTCTGTGTGATTTGGCCAATCTAGAGGCAAATATTCCGGTTGATTTTCGCCTTTAATGCTGATAATTGCGAGACGACCTTGATTTTTTTGTTTATTGTCATGGACAATCAGCAACTCCATAGCAGCATTTTGACGGCTTAACAGAGACATACCACTGATACCAGCAGTAATACCACCGCGAACAGGTCGCCAATTTTGTGCTAAAACTTGCTGGGATAGGAGTAGCAAAAATCCTATAATCAGGATTTTCATGATTAAGTTGCGTTTAAGCTGGTACATTAATAGTTCTCATAGTGGTTGAAAATACCAAAATAACAAGAGCGATCGCCTTTGCAAAGTCTTGTATGGTGAGTCATCAGAGATAATTAGGTAAAAATAAACAGATGTTCGATATCTAACCACCCTACTAATGTGCTAGTTGCATCAGTCCTGAAAGTCAAACGCTAAAATGCAAAGTGCAGACGCAGAAATTTATCACTTAAGTTCAGAGAGAATACGCAACAAGGCTACCTAGATGTATTCTATTTTGTTATGCTTATTAAGAATAATTACTATTAAGCTGTATGGTTTTCTTATTTGGCATCGAGCATGAAGTCGCTTTTCTGAACCAAGAAGGAAAGTTTGCTGATTTTGCTTGTACAAAATTTGCCGAGTTTGCCCAAATTGTCGATAGACTGCCCATCTACCCGGATGATCATCTACAACTACGTGTTGGTGATGCAGGAATTAGAAAAAAGAGATGGTACATTGAAGGCTTTGAAAGATTTGGTAATTCTGACGAAGTAATTGATTGTCATTCTAAGGGTATAGAAATTAGAACAACCATCCACTCGGATATTCAAGGGGCTATTCATGAATTATCAAATAGCTTTCGGTTATTAATTGAAGTAGCTGCTGATTTTGGCTTTTCACCAATTTTAACCAGCTTCCATCCCTACAAACCAGTTTTTGAACCCCAACCCCCATTAAATGAATATGAAATCAAGCAGTTACAGGCTTATCCTGATGAACAAACTGCAAATATTTACATGGTTTCTTATGGGCCAGACTTAAATATTTCCGTACCTGATTTACCCATTGAACAGGTAATTGATATTGGTAAAAAGTTGACTTACTACAGTCCTTATATTGTGCCTTTTAGTTTTAGTTCTCCTTTTTATAACGGCACACTTTGGCAAGGTTTGTCAGTGAGAACATTTATCAGAACTGGTAAAAGACCAGCAGCTTTAGTATTTGTTGCCGAACAGGAGCAGCTAATTAAGAGTGTACCATCATTAACCAAAATTGCTCGGTTGCCAGCCGAAGTAGGTCGGATTGAATTTAAAGCTTTTGATAGTTGTGATGACTTTTTAATCTATGGGGCATTGCTGGCATTATTAAAAGGTTTAATCTTAGATGAGTCTTTAACTGGTAGAGCTATTACACCAGACGCATCTCTACATCAATTGTCAGCCAAGGAAGGTTTTGATAACGAAGATATATTAATGAATGCTACAACAATTGTGCAAGCAGCCACCGCCGCACTAGGAGATGATCCAGATGTGGCATTGTTAACACCATTGAAATTAATGTTAGAACAACGCCAAACAAAATCTCATCAATTAATAGAAGTTTTCCAGCGTATAGGCTCGATTGAGAATACACTCAAGGAAACCTATTTAACAACAAGATAAAATTTAATCTCTCATTTAATCTCTCACGGTTGTTTGTTGGCTTTTTTGAGGAGATTTTTGCTCAATTTCTTGGCTGGGTGGAATCTTTTCTAGAGGAATGAGTGCATCCATCACAGACTTAACAATGGGAGCCGCCACCGTAGAACCATAGGCATTTGCGCCTTTTGGTTCATCTACCACTGCCAAAATTACATAGCGGGGGGATTCCACAGGCAAAATACTGACAAAACTGGTAATTCTAGCACCGGGAATATAACCACCATTCGGACTTGCTTTTTGGGCTGTGCCGGTTTTGCCAGCAATGCGATAGCCTGGAATTTGTGCCGCCTTGCCAGTGCCTTCACTGACAACAGTTTCCATCATTTCTACTACCTTTTGAGTTGTATCAGGGGAGAAAACTTGGCGTGGTGCGGGGCGAGGCGGTGTATAGTGCATTTGCCCCTTGGTATCAATTAGCCCCCGGATAACATGAGGTGTTACCAGTTTACCGCCATTGGCTAAAGCTCCCTGCATTTGTACCAGTTGTAACGGTGTGAGAGAAAAACCTTGTCCAAAGGAGGCAGTTGCAGGTTCAATGACTGAGTTGATAAAAACTTGTTGACTTTTGAGCCGACTACTGGCTACTGAGGGCAAATCTGTATCAACTGCTTGTCCTAAACCCAAACGTTCTAGCCAGTTGTAATAAACTGAAGGCTTCAACCTTTGAAGCATTTGTACCATTGCAATGTTACTGGAAGTTTGTAGAACTTGGGCAACGTTAATCCGCCCGTTACCAGTAAGCGAGGCATTTCGGATAGTAAAGTTAGCTACTCGAATTGCCCCAGTGTCGTTAAATATATCATCTGGTTTAAGTACACCATTTTCCAGAGCGATCGCCACATTCAACGGTTTAAAAGTTGAACCCGGCTCATAAAGATCCGAAACAGTCCAATTTTTGAATAATGAAATGTCCGCCTTGGCGTACTCATTGGGGTTATAGCTGGGTTGAGAAACTAGAGCCAGGATAGAGCCATCGGACGCATCCATAACAATCACTGCACCCCGTTTAGCTTGAAACTTTTCTATCTGCTCCTTGAGTGCAGTACGAGCAGCCCTCTGAAGGCGGCTATCGATAGTTAGCTGCATTTGCAAATCATCTGAGTTTAAAAAACCTTCAGGAGCATAATCTGGCATCAATGCCCCATTCCCAGCCCGACTTAAGCGCACTGACTTGGCAGAACGTTCTAACCAGTTTTCTTGACTGTATTCTAAACCAGCTTGACCGCGACGTTCAGCATTGACATAGCCAACAATATCCGCCACCAAATCATTCTGTGGGTAATAGCGGGAGTATTTCGGGATAAACTCCAAGCCGTTTAAACGTAATGCCCTCATGCGAGTGGCAATTTCTTCAGCTAATGCAGAAGCGAGAGTGATGCCACTTTTTCGGCTTTGAAAAATTTTGACTAAATCAGCCGGAGTTTTGTCCAACATCACAGCCACTTTTTCGGCTATTTCTTCATTAGTTTTGTCAAACAGCTTGGGATGGGCATATACCGTATATACAGGGCGATCAATAGCCAACACATTATCATTGCGATCGACAATTAACCGCCGAGGCATATATGGACGCAAATTTACCATTTGCTGGTTTCTAGCTCTCTGTGCCAGTTTTGGCCCTTGGACAACTTGCAAATTGTACAAATTAATTGCCAAACCTAATCCAGAAGCCATTAATATCCCCCAAACAGTGAACAATCGGGATTTAATATTTGAGATTTTCTCTGGGGTATTGGGGGTGATTGTCTTGGTAGAACTTCTTCTAGAGACTCTTTGCCGTCTAGCCAATTCCGGGTTACGAAATTTTTTCAACTTTAATTTACTGGATGATTTTTGCATTGCCCTGCTCAGAATCAGCTATCAGTTTGATGGTTGAGCAACAAGCCACACCATAGACCTGATCAATATTTACTGGTGACTGCTCACTCAAGTTAATTAGTATCCCAGTGGCGAGGGAGGTGACGACTGCTTTGGTGACTCGGTTTCTGGACTAGGGGATATGAAATTAGAATTAGGAGAAGTAGGGGACAGAAAAATCGTGTTGGCGGGAGTCGGCGATACAAATCCCGTTACTTTTTTTTCTGCTTCCTCGGCCATTTTGTTGATTAGTGTGGCATTGGTTGTGGTAATTTGTCGTTCATGACGTTGTAGGTTTTGTAACTTGCGATATTCCTTACCCCACATTTCTTGAGTGTAAACTGTCAACCCATATACAGCTAAACTGGCTGCGACTAATAAAAATGCTACGAGTGAAGAATGGCGATGTAAGGTGTACAGTCGCATTAACCACATAGGTATAGCTGTAGCATTAGGCACTACGGGTACATTGACAAAATTGGACTGGGAACTTTTTAGTGTTGGACTTGACTGACTTTTTTCCCGATTTTGCCAACCTGTGAATACAGGCAGTGATAAATTTTTCGAGGAAAGCCGTTGTCTGGGAGCAGGTGCTGATGCGGGTTGAGTGGAGTCTGTCCCAGTATTTCGAGATGCTTGTCGCCGCTTCCTACTCCGAACAGATGGGGTAGCACCACCCCGAAACCCAGTACCAGTCTTAGAAACATCTGATTTGCGAACAGCAGCCATAACTTTTTAAGATAGGAAATATTGTATTTTAGACTGATTATCAGTTTTTGCTAAGGATAGAATCACTGTTGATTAGCCTTTTTCATCCTCCAGCTAACAGCTTGGAGGTTTTCAAGGTTTTTATTGGTAGAGTATACCTATTTTTTTCATTGGGCAAGGGTCTGAGGTTGCCTAACTCGCAAACTGTCTACTCCTGTTTTCCCAACTATTGATTTTTTCTTTTGCGTCCTAAATAATCATCAAGTTAAATTGTTCTGAAACTCAGATCCACTCATCCATCTATGACATCAGTCTAAACCTGATAAACTTAAGCCCAAGTATTGTTTTTAAATATGTAATTCACAGTGGTTTAAAAAATCTGCAACAAATAGGTTATCTTATTCAACAGACGACTTTTTTTATGGTCACAATTGGTGAAAGAGGAGTTATGAAAACAAAAATCTTTGCTTTAGCTGTTATGCTCAGTATGGCTACGTTTCTGGGAGCCTGTGAAAGTGGCACTCAAACCAATACTACTACGCCAGCTGCCACAGGTGAGCCAACTGACACTGGTGCTACCCCTGCTGCTACCCCTGCTGAAACTACTACCCCTGCTGCGACTCCCACCACTCCCTAGTTCCTGAAAAGGTTTGTCATTGTCTGAGGTGATGAGTGCCGGTATATTTCACAGCTAACTCCTGTGTTTGAGTGTGGCTGAATATAAACTGGAAAAGTTCCTCAGAAGTGCAGTTTTGGTAAAGCAGTAGTTAAAGGACACTGGTGAGGATGTTTCTTCTGACCCAAGTGTCCCAAGATAGGACAAAAAAATCACCCATCCTGGAGCGGAATTTTAGAGAAATTATCCTGATAACTTGTGGTAATTTGGTTTATTTATGGCTTGACTATCTGTGATTAGTTACAGCAATGGTGATCAGAATCGTAATCTAGTTGAGCCATGTTGACTTAGTTGATCAAATCGGTGCGGTACTAAATTATAAGTAAATTAAATACTAAATTCCCAATGTCAATCTTGGTGGGCATATCTCAAAAGCGAAGCAGTCCAATATTGGAGAAGCGATCGCACTCGTCCAGTAAAACTGTAGAATACCTAGAAACACATCATTATAGCCAAAAAATTTGTTAAGTATTCCGTGCAGAACCTCAAAATATACCGTTTGAAGTGGCTGAAGTTGGCGATTTTGAGCCTGAGCAGTAGTGTGTTGGTGTGGTTCCTGAGCCATTTGGGGATGGCCGTCATGGCATTACCACCACAAGAGGATACCCCAGAGGAAATATTACGAACAGAAATAATTATAGATGCGCGATCGCCTGTAGATGGCAAGCCCCTGACTCCAGCAGAATACGCACAACTGCAAGAACAGTTACAAGTCAGCCCACCGCCAAAACTCAGTGAGAAATTACGGGAAACTCTGTTTCTGTTACGGTTACGCAAAGCTTTACTTCAGTTTTTCCCATTTTTAGATTTTTAAGGAATTAGTCATTAGTCATTAGTTTTTCTCCTCTGCTCCCTCTGCTCCTCTGCTCCCCCTGCTCCTCTGCTCCCCTACTACCCAATCCCTCATCCCAATAACTCAAGATACGATAGGATAACGGTGACGACAAAACTGCAAATAAATGTAAACAATATAGATATACAAAACCGAATTTAGTCAATCAGTTTATTTTACGTAGGTAGCTTAATGTCCATGACCACGATAGCTCCTGAACAGGTTAATCGCATCGTTTGGAATCAGCATCATGATCCTTTTGAAATCCTCGGTTCTCACCCCATAGAACAAAACGGTAAAAGCGTTTGGGCTGTGCGAGCTTACTTACCAAATGCTAGTGCAGCTTGGGTAGTTCTGCCGGAGGAACGCCAAGAATACCCCATGCAATCGGTACATCATCCCCATTTTTTTGAATGTACGATTGAAACGACAGAACTATCAAATTACCAACTACGGATTAAAGAAGGGGAGCATGAGCGCGTCACCTATGATCCTTACGCTTTTCGCTCTCCACGTTTAACAGACTTTGATTTGCATTTGTTTGCGGAAGGTAATCACCACCGCATTTATGAAAAACTAGGGGCGCACCCCACAGAAATAGACGGTATTAAAGGTGTTTACTTTGCCGTTTGGGCCCCCAATGCTCGCAATGTGTCTGTCCTAGGAGATTTCAACCAATGGGATGGACGGAAACACCAGATGCGTAAGGGACAGACAGGTGTTTGGGAATTATTCATTCCTGAACTGGAAATCGGAACCCATTATAAATATGAAATCAAAAATTTTGAAGGACATATTTACGAAAAATCAGATCCCTACGGTTTGCAGCAGGAATGCCGTCCAAAGACGGCATCAATTGTCACGGACTTAAATTCATATCAATGGCATGATGCAGACTGGCTTGAACAGCGTCGTCATACCGATCCCCTTAGCAGTCCCATCTCAGTTTACGAAGTTCACTTAGGCTCTTGGTTACACGCTTCTAGTGCAGAACCCGCTAAACTACCTAATGGTGAAACTGAGCCTGTAGTCATAGCCGCAGAACTAAATCCCAATTCACGCTTTTTAACTTATCGGGAACTAGCCGAGCGACTCATCCCCTATGTTAAAGAGTTGGGATACACCCATATAGAAATGTTACCCATTGCCGAGCATCCCTTTGACGGTTCTTGGGGTTATCAAGTAACAGGATACTTTGCCCCTACTTCCCGGTTTGGTACGCCGGAAGACTTCATGTATTTTGTTGACCAATGTCATCAAAACGGTATTGGGGTAATAGTCGATTGGGTTCCGGGTCATTTTCCCAAAGATGGACATGGTTTAGCCTTCTTTGATGGTACTCATCTCTACGAACACGCCGACCCCCGCAAAGGTGAACATAAAGAGTGGGGGACTCTGGTATTCAACTACAGCCGTAACGAAGTCCGCAATTTCTTAGTGGCAAATGCGCTGTTTTGGTTTGATAAATACCACATTGATGGTATTCGTGTCGATGCCGTCGCTTCCATGTTATATCTCGACTATTGCCGTAAACCAGGAGAATGGTTGCCCAATGAATACGGTGGTAGAGAAAACTTAGAAGCGGCTGATTTTCTGCGTCAAGTCAATCATATAATTTTCAGTTATTTCCCAGGGATTGTTTCCATTGCGGAAGAATCTACCGCTTGGCCGATGGTGTCTTGGCCTACTTACACAGGTGGTTTAGGCTTTAACCTGAAGTGGAATATGGGCTGGATGCACGATATGCTGGATTATTTCAGTATGGATCCGTGGTTCCGTCAGTTCCATCAAAACAATGTCACTTTTAGTATGTGGTATCACCACAGCGAAAATTTCATGCTAGCTCTTTCCCATGATGAAGTCGTGCATGGTAAGAGCAATATCATTGGTAAGATGCCTGGGGACAAATGGCAAAAGTTTGCTAATGTGCGTTGTTTGTTTGCCTATATGTTCGCCCACCCAGGTAAGAAAACCATGTTTATGAGCATGGAATTTGGACAATGGAGTGAATGGAATGTCTGGGCAGATTTGGAGTGGCATTTGTTACAGTATGAACCACACCAACAATTGAAACAATTCTTCCAAGATGTCAACCATCTCTACCGTTCCGAACCAGCTTTGTATACCCTGGACTTTGTTAAGGAGGGGTTTGAGTGGGTTGATTGTAGCGATAATCGCCATAGTGTGGTGTCATTTATTCGCCGTGACAAGAATGCTGAGAATTTTATCGTGGTAGTGTGTAACTTTACTCCACAACCACACTCTCATTACCGCATCGGTGTTCCAGAAAAAGGATTTTACACTGAGTTATTCAATAGTGATGCTCGTCAGTATGGCGGTAGCAATATGGGTAATTTAGGCGGTAAGTGGACTGATGATTGGTCTATGCACAACCGCCCGTATTCGCTGGATTTGTGTCTACCACCTTTAGGGGTGTTGATGCTGAAGTTAGATCGCCAGAAGACTGCTGAGGCGATGCAATCTTAATCTCAAGGGTGGGCATTGCCCACCCTGATATATCCAGGACTTACACAACTGGCATATCAGTAGGGTGCGTCAGATAGCAAATATACATTTATTGACAGTATGTAATTAGTCTGACGCACCCTAAAAGACATATTTCATGATCACACTGGCGTAAGTCCTAATATTGTTAACTCGGAAGTGACTTGCGATCGCTAAACAAAGCAACACCCCATTCTAGTCCTCGTTGTAATGGTGTCAGTCCAAATTTGATCACTAATCTGATGGGACGAATCAGAAAATAAAGACTAGCAAGCCAATTAGGTAAAGGCAAAGCCTCATAATCATTATCTTTAGGCGTTAGCGCAAATTGCACAACAAACAGACATAACAGAATTTTGTATTTGATATTTTCTATCAGTCTGAAATGAAAAGTTAAACGCCAAGACCAAAAAGACCTTTCAAATACATCTAAAGGTGCGTCAATTTGTTGAAACAATCTTTCTTTGACTTCTGCTGCCAGTTTGGGAATAATTGCAGATGCGTTTATTCTTTGCTTAACTTCATCTGGTAAAGTAATTCCTTGGATATCCTGCGCCAAAGTTAATCCCAATAACAGCATGCGTTCGCAATTTTGTTTTTTAGCCTCCTCCCATAGTGTTGACCATTGAATTTGGGGATAAGCTTTGATTAATTCTGCAATATCGCAAATCCAAGATAAACTTTGCCATAAATCTTTACAACCATGTACGCAGAGGTACAAAAGTGAGTCCTCTAGGGATAGTTGGCGGACAGTATTACCAGCCAGAGATATGGGTTCTAGCCGTTCCCACAACTGATTAAATTTCGGCTTATAAGGAAAGTAAGTTGGTGTCAATTCCCAGTGTAGGTCTATAAAAACTCTACCATCATCACTCACTAAGCTGCATTCGCCAAATACCTCTTGCAGTTCATTTCGTGCGGTGGTTAAGTATTCCTGTGGCTGGTATTTTTGAGTTTTTAAGAGTTCTATAACTTCGGGGACATCTTGCTTTTCTACTAGAATGTCTAAATCCCCAAATCTTCGTAGGGACAGATTACCATAAGCTGAAGTCGCCAAGATCGGCCCTTTGAAGGCGATGGCACGAATACCATTAGATTCTAGAAATTTGAGTATACTGATGAGTCTGTGAGACAGGAAGAGATTGTTCAGCGTAATTCTTTGGCACTCAGTTTGTAAACACTTGAGAATCTTGGCGGGAACTTGATCTGGACAAGTGTTCTTCAGGTTTAAGTACAGTAGCGGTTGGACTTTATGCCAAAAAGCTATTTTGAGTAAATAATTCCAGTCTATTTCTTGCTGTAACAGCATCTCAATTTTTGATGCTGTTTCCTGGCTAATTTTGGTTTGAGCCAAGCAGATGAGTAATTCGGCTTCTTTGTCGTGATTTAGATTTGGGGTAGGTGCAGATATTTGAGGTAATGTAATCATGTTTTATAAAAATGAATAGCTCTTGTAATCAAACAAACTTGCGCTTTTACCTAAAAAATAGGGAATAGGGAACTGATTAAAAGTAATTATTTCATCAATGGAGATGCTCTGATGTAAAAGTTCGATAAAATTTTTGTATATAAAATTACTCTGTTTCTTGTCAAATTATTACATAACTATGCTGAATTAACTACCCAAAGATAGATGCAATTGTCAAAGCCTTTTCTAGTCAAAGATTCCTCAAGCTCTAACCTGGGTTAGATATAAAGCCGTAACAATCCGATCAAGACTTCTGGGATTTCTAAATGGGGTAATACTCCGGCATCTGCGATCGCATGAAATTCTCGAACTGCATTGATATTTAAACTAGCCAAGCGTCTTCCTAATAGGATGCTAGTAAACTGCGCTTTCTCTCCCCAGAAAAATACTGTAGGTGTTTTTAGTTGCTGAATATACAAACTTAAGTCAAAGTACAAATCGCCACGTAAAAATGCTAAAGCAGCAAACTTAGCATTAGGTTGTTGTGCAGAATTTAAGTAAGCATCTACCATTTCTTGTGAAACACGTTCTGGGTGAGCAAACAGAAAGCTTTGTAAAAAATTTCTCACAGCAATTTCATTTTCTGCCCCAAGGGCATAGATGATATTATCTAATAAAGGTGTATTAATTATCGGTAGTGGTAGTCTGCGTCCTGCACCTTGACCAAAGTCATCAAACCCAGAGGGACAGACTAAATATAAACTGTGAAATAAATCAGGTTGCTGAATAGCTAGGCGGATAGTCAAAGCCGCAGTTAGTGAAGAAGCTACGACTGTGACAGGCTGGTGACAAGTTTGGCTGATCAATTGGGCGATCGCTGTGAGATAATCTGGAATCTGGTAATCTCGGACTGGATGAGCAGAATCTCCCCAGCCGATTAAATCTGGGGCTAATATCCGGTGTGTCGGCGCGAAAGCTGGGTAAACTTTTGACCATTCATAAGCAGAAGCCCCACCACCAAAGTTATGTAAAAACAGTAAGGGCGGTAAGTCCTCAGTGTGATCATTCAACCAAGGTGCAGCAGTTTGGGTATAGTAAACCATTTTTCCCAAAGATGTATTGATCACTTTATGCCCAAAGCCAGGAGGTTGAAACTGAAGCATAGTATTTACTTTTTTGCGTGTTAATACTGAGACAACCAGTAAACTATATTTTATCCGGTAACTTGTGCTAACTGATGGAGGCGATCGCCAGTGATCTGGTAAGCTGCGCCAAAACCGATGACAAACCGACCCTCACTAGGAGTCAGTTGGAAAATCCGAAAGTCAGCCAAACCCCGTAAAACTTCAATAATCTCACCAAAACGTCCATGAAATTGCTCAACAACTAACTTCCAAGTTTCCGATTCTCGCTCAATTAAAGTAGCTGTACAATCAAAACTCAACCGGCGACGCGCAAAAATTTGATTTGTCTGAGATTCATCCTCAATAAACAACACACATACATGAGGATTAGCATAAATATTTTTCGTATGAGTTGAAAGTCCACTCACATAAATATAAATATTCTTAGCATCATCCATCACAAACGGAGTATAACTAGCATTAGGAACTCCCTCTGCATTAACCGTACTAATAATGACGCTTTCAAACTGCTGACAAAACCCTTCGTACTCAGCCTGAGCTTTTTCGATTTGGCTCATAAATCAATTCAAAATTCAAAATTTAAAATTTAAAATTCCAACCACCCTAAATCATACCAGAAGCCAGGGGAGTGAGGTTAGCAGATTGCAACCTGATAAAATACCAACTCATCCGCGTTTATCTGCGTTTATCTGCGTTCAATTATTTTTCTTGTACCTCACACTGGTCGAGAAACACTAAACTTAATCACTGTTACATTTCGTTATGATGTAGCAAGACGATGTTGATGATGAGGACGCAAAAGTGGCAGATAAAAATCGTTCTCAATGGGACTTAGGTAGGTTTGTCCAAACCTTGACATATTTTGAGGTGATACCTTTGCTTAACTGGATACAGCAGTTAATCCCAGGTAGTCCGCAAAATCATCCACCGGATGGAGGTAAAAGCATGGGTGTAATTTTAGTAGCAGGTGCAACTGGTGGGGTTGGTAAACGCGTAGTCAAACGACTCTTAGAAACAGGTGTGAAAGTGCGCGCCCTGGTGAGAGATATTGATAAAGCGCGGTCAATTCTTGGTTATGATGTTGACTTAGTAGTGGCTGATATCACTAAACCAGAAACCTTAACGCCTGTCGTTATGGCTAATGTTGAAGCTGTAATTTGTTGTACAGCAGTGCGTGTACAACCTGTAGAGGGAGATACACCAGATAGAGCCAAATATTATCAAGGCGTGAAATTCTATCAACCAGAAATTGTGGGCGATACTCCTGAAACAGTGGAATATCAAGGAGTAAAAAATTTAGTCGAAGCGGCGGCGAAATATTTACCATCTGCTGATGAAAAACTGATATTTGATTTCACCAATCCCTCAACCGAGTTAAAAAATGTTTGGGGTGCGGTGGATGATGTGGTGATGGGTGGTGTGAGTGCGAGTAATATTTTCTTGCGAGAAAACACCGCTTTATTTACTGGTAATGTCTCCACTGCTAACTCTGGGGGATTTGCCTCTGTGAGAACGAAAAACTTTGACCCACCATTTAATTTATCAGGTTATGCAGGTGTGGAATTGCGTGTCAAAGGTGACGGTCAGCGTTATAAATTTTTTCTCAGGACAGATCCGCAATGGGATAGTTTAGGTTACAGCTATTCTTTTGATACTGTAGCTGACACTTGGATAAATGTGCGTGTTCCTTTCGCCGATTTGATTCCTGTATTTAGAGCTAAATCTGTCCCCAATGCGCCAGCAATTGATAGCAGTAAAATCAATTCTTTTCAATTGATGTTGAGTAAATTTGAATATGATGGCGCATTAAATCCTAAGTTTTCCCCTGGTAATTTTGCGTTGGAGGTGGAAGAAATTAAAGCCTATGGTGGAAGTAAAAAACCACAATTTATTCTAGTCAGTTCCGCAGGTGTGACTCGTCCAGGTAGACCAGGAATTAATTTGGCGGAAGAACCACCAGCAGTCAGGTTAAATGACCAACTGGGGGGAATTTTAACTTGGAAACTCAAAGGAGAAGATAGTTTAAGAGCCAGTGGAATTCCTTACACAATTATTAGACCTTGTGCTTTAACTGAAGAAGCAGGAGGTAGAGCCATGATATTTGAGCAAGGTGATAATATTCGGGGTAAAATTAGCAGAGAAGATGTAGCATTATTATGTGTGCGATCGCTGCAACAACCACAGGCTTGTAATGTTACCTTGGAAGTAAAGGAAGGGGAAAGTATAACTCAATCTATCGATTGGGAAGAATTATTTTCTCATTTAAAACCCGACCTGTAAGTAATGCCGCATCGCACAGTAGGGGAGTTAAGGAAATCAAGAATTTACAGCAGGTAACAGGGAACAGGCAACAGGGAACAGCTTTAAAAGTCACTTAGCATAAGACTTTGTTCCTCAAATTTGTACCTAATTTACCCCAAATCTGCTGTAATTCAATGCCTTCTCCCCCAAGGAGTTAATTAAATGTTTCGTAGATTATTATTTGCTATCGCTTTAGTAATTGTTATTTGGCTAGGTTTATTATCTAGCCCAGCTTCATCGCAACAGATTGAATCTCGTCTTAATAATTTACAAGCTGATTTTAATCGGGTAGAGTCCAGATTAAATCAATTAGAATCACAGTTTTCTCAAAATCGCCAACTTCCATCTTCCAGAACAACAATTACACTACCATCAGGTTCTAGAAGAAATGTATCGCAGTCAGAACGAGACAGAATGTTTGATAGGCTAGCAACTTTAGTTGTAGAATTAAAGCAACAAGTCAATCAATTAGAAGCGCGAGTTTCTCGACTAGAGTCACCTAAAACATAAAATTTGTGGTGACAAGTCCATTTTTACACCGCTAAATCGCATTGCACATCTAAACGGGAATAGACGAGTCACCACTATTGACTAACTGAGCTACAAAGCCTAAAAGTTGATCTGGTCTAGCCTTCAACAATGATTTTACCAACCATACCTGCACCACGATGAGGTTCGCAGTAGAAGGTGTATTCACCAGCAGGAGCATCTGCGGGGAAAGTGGTTGTTACTTTTTGACCAGGACTCATCATTAAGTTTTTGTTAGACAGAGATTTAGCTAAATCAGCACTCTTAGCTGGGTTGAGAGCAGCATCAAAAACAACGTTGTGAGGAGGTACTTTGTTGTTTAACCATTCGATGGTATCGCCTGGCTTAACTGTCAATTTTGCAGGTTCAAAGCCCAAAGCTCCCTTATCAGTACCCAGTTTGATTGTGTAAGTTTCAGCCGCAGCACTGGGGGTAAAAATGGCGAAGCTGCTAACAACTAAAACAAGAGTCAATACAGCCAAACTAAAACGTCGCCAGCTAGCAGCAATTAATCTCATGGCGTTCTCCTAATCGATATCTTTTATTTTCCCTCTCTCATTTTAAATAAAATTAACGCCAAATATGACAATATGTCGTAGATAAATTTTTTTTTTAGCAATGGGCAGAGATAAATAGCAAAAAAATGGCAAAATAGCAAGCTCTGCTTAATATTTATTAGCCATTGGTCATTAGCCAGACTCTCTGACAGATCAAAAGTTCTTTTGACAGCAAGCGGGAGACTGTGGGGGGTGGTTCTGAGTCCTGTGTTCTGAATCCTGCATGGCGAGGAAATCACATTGAGGAGACAGTATAAATCCGCAATCAATTTCCTGGTCTTCAGAACTCAGAACAGTCTAGGGAAACCCGCAGAAGTGTTTACAGGACTCAGCATTTAGTCAAAAAAATTGACCTTAGTAGTAGATTTTACCGCCGCCCCATTTGTCGCCCAGAATTTTTGGCTGAAGCAGAATATGACCAGCGATCGCTTTCAGGTCATCATCAGTCAAATTACGCATTTCGGTAAAAATATCTGCGCTCTTGGTGCTGGGGTGTAATTCGGAAATCTCTTCTTCCCCGTCGTAGGTGGTGGGATTCTTCATGTAATCCACCAAACCCTCAACGTTGTCACGCTTGGGTGTTGCTAAAGCCAAAGCTTCTGGTTCCAGTCCTACGTTTTGGTTTGTCTTAGTTACACCACCGACATGGCATTGAGCGCAAGCGTATTGAAATAAACGTTTGCCTTCTTTAACTTGTTTTAAACTGAGGGTAACGGTATCACCCTGAGCATTGAATTTAACTGTTCTGGTAGCTTCGTCCAGTTCCACAGCTGTTGCACTACCGACAACCAACTGAAAAGTCAGTAAAACAGTAGCCACAACAACGCCAATCAGTCTTCTAAACATTGTTTCCCCTTAAAGATTTTGACGCTCAACACAGCTTAGAAAGTAATACTCAATCTCTAAAATTGCTAACTAATGATTTTTTACCAGTAGCTTCAGCCCACAACTAACTCTGGTGACTGTGTACCGAGTTGATTTTGGGCGTGTCGCAGACAATATTTTGTCAATTATTGCCTTTGCATCCTCTAACGCCAAACAGATGGCTTGCTGTTTGTGAGCAGTTAGAAGTTGGATTACCACAGCCGAAACCTTGACAACAGTCACACTGTAGTCTATGGGTATCTCTGCGATCGCTTGGTTTACACAACCCATAATGTTTGTTAACTGACAGATAGAGATTGAGTCGCTGTAATACCAATATCACGTTAGGAGTGCAATTTGTTGCTGAAAATTTGAATGGGGACTGGGGACTGGGTATTGGGGACTGGGGACTGGGTATTGGGGACTGGGGACTGGGGACTGGGTATTGGGGACTGGGGGAGAAAAACTAATGACTAATGACTAATGACCAATGACTAATGACTACCCTTTACCACCTGTAAAGGTAGCGGATTCGATGAAGTAGCGGTTGAAATAGGCGTAAATACATAAGGCTGGTAGGGTGAATACCATAGAAGCAGCCATGATGTAATTCCAATAGCTGATGTATTGACCTTTGAAGCTGTTCAAACCTAAAGGCAGGGTAAACATTTCTGGGTCAAATAATATTACTATAGGAAGTAAAAAATTATTCCAACTACCCATAAACACAAATACTGCTTGTGCTGCAAGGGCGGGTTTAGCTAAAGGTAAAATAATATACCTAAAAATGCCAAATGTATTTAATCCGTCTAGTTGGGCTGCTTCTTCTAATTCTTGGGGAAAGTTGACGAAAAACTGCCGCATCATAAATATAAATGTGGCATTTACCATACTAGGTATAATCATTCCCTGATAAGAATTCAGCCAACCAATTGCTTTTAAAATTAAAAATGTGGGTATCAGTGTGATTTGTGCTGGTACTGCTAAGACTGCCAAAATTAACAAAAACCAGAAATTTCTCCCGAAAAAGCGCAGTCTAGCTAAGGCGTAACCCGCCATCGAATTAAACAGCAAGTTGAAACCTGTGACGCTGACAGCAATGAAGATACTATTGAATAACCAGCGTAAAAATAGGGGTTCTTGTAAAAAGATTTGCTTGTAGTTATCAAGGGTAAAATGTTTCGGTAAAAAATTAGGCTCACCACTGATAATTTCTGAGAGGGGCTTAAATGATGCCGACAACGCCCAAATAAAGGGAATTAAGGTGATGATGGCATATACAGTTAAGACTATGTATAAAAGCAATTTTAGCCAGGAAAATCTAGAGAGAATTTTCACGCTTTTTCACCTCCAAACAATCGCCTTTGTAGTAGCGTAACGGCAATAATTATCACAGCTAATACAAAGGCGATCGCCGCAGCATATCCCATCTGTAAATAGCGAAATACATTTTGATAAATCAGCAACACTACCGTGAGTGTGGCATTATTAGGGCCACCAGTACCACCAGAAAAAATATAAGACTGATCAAATAATTGAAAAGTGCCAATTATGCCTATGACGACAACAAAGAATGTTACAGGTTGCAAAATGGGAATCGTAATATAAATAAATTTTTGCCACCAATTAGCACCATCAATTTCTGCGGCTTCATAAATTTTTTGCGGAATATCTTGCAAAGCTGCTAAATATATCACCATATAAAACGGTGCAGTTGACCAAATATTCATAATCATAATACCTTTGAGGGCAACGGCTGGATCACCTAACCAGTTATAGGTAGGTAAACCCAGAAAAGCCAAAAAATCATTGAGTAAACCATCAGTGTTATAAATCCACATAAAGATAAGGGTTAACACCGCCGAAGAAGTCACTGTTGGTAAAAAATAAAGAATACGCCACCAATTTCTCGCACGAATTCCTGAATTTAAACTTACTGCTAAAAGTAAAGCCAAAATCGTTTGACTGGGTACAACAATGGCGACGTATTCGGCTGTATTTTTCAGTGCAATTCCCACCTGTGCATCATTAACTAATCGGTTAAAGTTATGCAAACCAATAAACTCGTAACTAATACCGCCTAAAAGTTGCACTTTATGTAGCGAAAGAAAAACAGCGTAGAGAATCGGCAGCAAGACAAAAGTACCTAAAACCAGAATGGCGGGCATCATGAACATATACCCCACCAGACTATCTGTAATGTTCCACCTGGGTTCTCTTCTGTGTCTGCGCTGAATCAACACAAATATACCTCCACTTCATCTGCTATCAACCTGATTGTAGCGATGCGTGGTGAGTAAATTGTGCGGAAATTCTGTTAGTAAAGTATTACTCTCAATTGACTCACAGCTATGAATATCAACAATCGAATAAATTTTAATTCCTTGCTAAAGTATGAATGTGTTTCATATTATGCCCTTTCTTTAGATAGAGGTGAAACTAAATCAGCTAGGTTAAGTTTTACTCATTAGAACTGGTTCACACTCAAAGTAATAATAGCTCCTAAAGATATATTTTAGGAGCTTTATTTAATGTTTGATTTCTCAAAAAAACTCAGTAAACTTCTGTTACCTGTTCTCTATTCCCTTTTTAATAATAAAATCGGATTCCTATATGTGAAAAATATGATGGCAAGCGATTTGTTACTGAATTATTAATTAACTTAAAGGAGTAGCATCTATGCAACTCAAACCAATCAATCAGCAAGTTGTTTCTGTGGTTGGGGCTTCTAGTGGTATTGGTCGTCAAGCCGCTTTACAATTTGCTCAACGGGGTGCCAAGGTAGTTGTCTCGGCTCGTAGCCAATCGGGATTAGAATCTTTAGTGGAGGAAATCCGAGGCTTTGGGGGTGAAGCGAGTTATATAGTTGCCAAGGTGGAGGTATTTGAAGAAGTCCAGGCGATCGCAAATCAAACTGTAGAACTTTACGGTAGACTCGACACCTGGGTACACGTTCCGGCTATAGGTTTATTTGCCACCTTTGATCAAACTACCCCAGAAGAATTTAAACACGTGATTGATGTGGATTTGATGGGACAGGTATATGGGGCAATGGCAGCACTTCCCCATCTCAAACGTGAGGGCAGGGGGGCATTGATTCATATTTCTTCAATGGAAGGTAGGCGATCGCTACCCTATCAAAGTGCCTATTCTGCCGCTAAACACGGGGTTGAGGGCTTTGTGGAAGCCATGCGTTTAGAATTGCAACATGAAAATTGGCCTATCAGTGTCACCAGTATCAAACCTGCCGTAATCAATACTCCATTCTGGAATAATGGTTTAACAAAGTTAGGTGTCAAACCTGTCGGGATACCCCCTTATTATGATCCTCGGTTGGTAGCTGATGCCATTTTGTATACAGCCGAACATCCAACCCGTGACTTTTTAGTTGGGGATGCGGCTAAAGTATTAGATGTGTTGCAGAGGCTGTCACCAGGGTTAGTAGATTCATTTTTATTACGTGTTGCCTTCTCGATGCAACGCAGTTCTGAACCCAAATCAGCCGATGCACCAAATAATTTTGATCAGCCGGTTGCAGAAGAAGACAGAATAGACGGTGATTTTAGCAACCGAGTTATACCCAGTATTACTGATGTGTTAGATAAAAATCCCTTGCTGCAATGGGGGGCGATCGCTACCGGGGCTATCTTTGTATTACTGGCAGTTCAAACATTCAAACAAAAAGGTAGTATCTAAAAAATATTTATTTCCAGACTTAATACTGTCTTTTGATAGAGTCAAATCTCCACAATTTGAGTTGAATAGTAAGTGTTGTCACCCATTTTTTTTAGAGACGCGATCAATCGTGTCTGTAAATGCTCGTGTCTGTCAATCATCCATATTTCTGACAGAAGAATTCAGCCGCAAAATAAATAGCTCATGCTGAGATTCTAGCAGCAATTAGTAAATTTTGAAATTGCATACACCAGGGAGAAAATAGAATATGCAAAACATCAGCACAGCAAAAATGACAGAACGTTACTGCGCTTTAGCCATCGGAGTTATCTATTTACTGTTGGGTTTAGCCGGATTCATTCCCGCTTTTGTTTCATTACCAGGAACAACTGCATCTTATATTCCCGCCGATGTTGCTCCTACCGCCTACGCTGCTGGATTTGGTTATATCTTTGGTTTATTTCCCACCAACTTTTTACATAACTTAGTACGTTGTGGTGTAGGATTGTGGGGCATAACATCTTACACAAGTGCTAGCAGTAGTCGAATATTCAATCGGGCTTTTGCCGTTGGTTATATAGTGCTAGCAATCATGGGATTATTACCCTTTGCCAAAACATTTTTCGGCTTAATGCCCTTGTTTGGTAATAACGTTTTGATCAATGCCTTATCAGCGATCGCTGCTGGTTACTATGGGATTATCATACCAGCCAAAGTAGCCGGTGTGAATGTCTCACAAAACATTTAGGAAATGGGGTGGGGACTCTTGACTGGGGATTGGGTAAAAGTTCTTCTCCCCGGTTCCTCCGCTTCCTCCGCTTCCTCCGCTTCCTCCGCTTCCTCCGCTTCTTCTCTATTTCAAGGCTTCAATCTGCTGATTAGCTTCATATTGCGCCCGCAACATAGCCTGTTTTAATGGCTGCTGCCCTAACAAAGCACTGATAAACTGGTTATCAAAATTATCCACAATCGGGGCTGGATGTTTACCAACTTGCCAAGGTGTAGCATAATTAACACCAGCAACTAAAGGCGACCTGAGCAACTCTTGGTCATATCCTAACTTTTCGGCTACTGATTTGCGAGTTGGTAAAGCAAACCCTGTTCCTGTCCATTTCTCCATTCCCACCTTACCTGTGAGATAAGAAATTAACTCCCAAGCTTCAGCTTTATGTTTTGACTGCTGATTCATCACGTAGGCAACAGTAAAAACCATCGTGCCTTTTTTATGATTAATAGTTGGGATTTCTGCGGTAGCAAACTCCAGTTGAGGAAAGGTTGCTTGTAGGTAGGGAATTGTCCAATTACCTTCAATTACCATTGCTACCTTACCCTGTCCAAACATTTCACTACCTGAGTTTGTCCCCACATCGGATTTTTGGGCGGAGGAACGATCTAGGCGATATTGGTCTATCACTAACTGTAAACCCTGTAAAGCTTGCTGGCTAGCAAATGCCGCATCACCGTTTGAGTCAACGACTTGTCCACCAAAGGCTTTAATTTTGTAAGCTTGACGGGCTAATTCTGGCATCTCTCCAAAGCCATATTTGTTGAGTTTACCTGTTAATTGTTTTGAATAAGCGCGTAGTTCTTCCCAAGTAGTTGGCGGAGTGTTTAACCCAGTCGCCGCAAAGGCTTGTTTGTTATAGAATAACGCCAAGGTGGAATAGTCTTTGGGTAGACCGTAGATATGATTTTGATACTGAAAGCTGTTTAATAAGGTGGGTTCAAAGTCTGCTAGGTCAAAAGCTGGGGTAATGTAATTATCTAGAGGTGCTAAGACATTCTGACTCATCAAGAAAGGAGCTTCTAGCGCGTCTAGATAAAATACATCTGGCGCGGCTTCTCCAACCAAGCGAGTTTTGATCACATCCATGTATTGATCAGAAATTACCTCATATTTCACCTTGATGTGGGGATGTTGTGCCTCAAAGTCTTGCAGAACTTGTTTTAATAATTTTTGCTCTACTGGTGAACCTCCCCATCCACTGAGTTTCACGGTGATGTGACTGGGTGGAGAGGTTGGGAATTGTAGACTATGGAAACCAATAATCAAAATAGCGATCGCGATCGCTATTCCCCAAAAATACCAAACTCTTCTTTTCATCACAATCACAATCCCGATATCTCTAACATAGCGGGATGTCAACCATTCAACGCTATTTTGTAACTAGGGATTGATATTTAACTCTTGTGAAGTTTTGTTGAGAAATGTAAGGTAAAATATCGAAGAATTGCCACCAAAGCTATTGAGTGTAAACTAAATAACTCAATTAATTAACTTATATTGGGGTGTTTTACCCATAAATATTATCTATGGATTCGGTTCAGGTTGAAACAGCTTCACCTCTAATTCTGGAACTTCCCCAGATTAGTCAGCCCCAAGCTATACTCACTCCTACCCCTAAATCTAGCACCCGATTTAATAAAAATGCGATTCGCACCAGTTTAAAAGCTTCAACTACCGATGCGGTGTTTGCGGCAATTTTTTCGTTGGCGACTGGGGGAATTTTGCTGAGTAATTTCTTGGTAGAGTTAGAGGCTAGCCCGGTAGTGTTTGGGATGATGTCTTCAATTCCCATGCTAGTAAATCTGGTTCAGCCTTTGGGTGCTTATTTGTCTGAACGTAGCACCAGCAGATTTTACTATTCTCTACAGACGTTTGGCATTGCTCGGCTGTTGTGGCTAATTTTATTGCTGGGGGTTGTTGGTTTTAGTTGGGGATGGGTGAATTCCCAACAATTAGTCATATTGACTTTGTTAATTGTCTTTGTGACTCACCTGTTAGGGGGGTTGGGAAGCGCATCTTGGTTAAGTTGGTTAGCCATGATAGTTCCCCGACAGTTGCGAGGGAGGTATTTTGGTGTACGCAATAGTGCGGCTAGTCTGACTAATTTGGTGTGTGTACCTGTAGCGGGGTTGTTAATTTCCCATTGGTATGGCGGTACTCTGCAAGGTTATGGTGTCGTGCTGTTGGTGAGTATCGTTTTTGGTATTCTCAGCTTGGGATGTCAGTATTTCAAGATAGATATTAATCCGCAAGTGCAGAACAATATTGTTCAGTATCCACGCGAGCAAGTGGAAAATAGCAATACAGCTAAATCTGTCACGACAACTGAGACTACAGCAGAAACCGCTACTAGCAGTCTGTGGAAAAATTCCAACTTTTTGGTGTTTCTGTTTTACTCTGCCTTGTGGATGCTAGCAGTGAATCTCAGCGCACCTTTTTTTAACTTGTATATGCTGGATACGCTGCATTTGGATGTGAGTTGGGTAACGCTTTATGCTAGTTTGCAAGCGGGAGCCAATATGCTGATGATGATGTTGTGGGGTAAGTTAGCAGATAAAATTGGCAATCGTTTAATTTTGATTTTTATTGGTGTGTTAGTAGCAGTCACACCATTTTTATGGTTAGGGATAGATACTAATAACTTGGACTTATGGCTGTGGTTGCCAATATTACATATTTTAACTGGTGGGAGTTGGGCAGCTATTGACTTATGTAACAACAATATGCAGTTAGAAATTGCCCCCATCAAAAACCAGTCACTTTATTTTGCGATCGCTTCGGCTGTGGCTGGCTTTAGTGGTGCTTTAGGCACAACTATCGGCAGCTGCATCGCCCAATTTGCTCAACATGGCGGTTTATTGGGACTATTTGCGCTTTCGGGAATGTTGCGCCTAGTGGCTTTAATGCCGTTGGTATTTGTGCAAGAGGAAAGTTAGGGACTGGAAGGGACTGGGGACTGGGTATTGGGGATTGGGTACTGGGGACTGGGAAATAATTTCTACCTTGTCTACCTTGTCTACCTTGTCTACCTTGTCTACCTCATCCCCCTCATTTCTTTACTCAGCAGCTGTGGAACTAAGACTCATTGTCTCCCACAGCACCATAGGGGGGGCGGTGGGGATGGGTTGATGTAAAGCAATGAGTTTTGCTAAGGTGTTCTTTAATTGGGTACGGGATACAATGTCATCCACAAAGCCGTGCTTGAGTAAGTCTTCCGCCGTTTGAAAATCTTCTGGTAGTTTTTCTCTCAGGGTTTGCTCAATCACACGCCGACCAGCAAAACCAATTGTGGCTTTTGGTTCTGCTAAAATAATATCGCCCAACATGGCAAAACTAGCGGTAACGCCGCCTGTGGTGGGATTGGTTAATACAGGAATGTAAAGTAATTTAGCATCACGGTGACGTTCTAAGGCGGCGGAAATTTTCGCCATCTGCATGAGAGAAAGCATACCTTCTTGCATTCTCGCGCCGCCGGAGGTGCAGACGATAACTACAGGGTAACGTCGTTGGGTGGCTTGTTCAATGAGGCGGGTAATTTTTTCGCCGACGACGGAACCCATACTACCGCCCATGAAGCGGAAATCCATCACGGCGAGAGCAACTGGTAAGCCGTTGATTTGTCCTAAACCGGTTTTAACTGCATCCAGTAACCCCAGTTTTTCTTCCATTTCCCGCAGGCGATCGCTATATGGTTTGCGATCGCGAAACTGCAAAGGATCAGTAGGCCGCAGATTTTCATCCATTGCCCTCCAAGTGTTTTGATCTATCAACTGGCGGATGCGTTCATCACTATCCACACGATTATGATGTCCACATTCCACACACACCATCTGATTGGCTAACAGGTCTTTAGTATAGGTCAAGACACCACACTTAGGACATTTATGCCACAGTCCATCAGCAATCTCACGTTCTTGACGTTCTAGATTTGTGGTTCCCGATTTACGTCTATTTGCAAACCAATCAAATAGAGACTTTAAACCGCGTGATTCTTCGTTGTTTGCCATTTTTATCTTATTCAAGTGGGTACGAGGTCGAAAACAGGTCAAGTAGTTCTGGAAAATTATTTATCTTAGTCCTCAGTCATTACTGATTCACTATTGATTATCAATCCTTAACTCTTGACTCCATCGCCAAACTACGCTTATAAGCAATTCAGACCTAATTTTGCATCTTTGGTTGCCAGCTTAACGAAAATACTGATACCAATACAAGTCTCTTGTTCGTCTCATCAGGAGAAATGTATTAGCAAAATCAAAAACACTGGAATACCAACCCCAAAACAGGATGCTTTTCCCCAACCCCCAGCTTGAAGTCTTGCCCCTAAGATTGTTATTGGTGTCGCTAGTTGATGAGCAGTCAGCATCTAAGTACATTTAGTTATGCGTGCTAACAGGTACTTTTTGTTTAGAGGGTGATACTGGTTACAAGCTAATATTACCAAACTGTCAAGCGTAAATGGGGTAATCAACGTTACAGTCATCAAAAATTTAGGGTGCTAATTATGGGGATTAGGCACTCGAAGGGATGAGGTAAAGGTTCTTTTCCTCCGCTTCCTCTGCTTCTTCCTGACGCTTCTAAAAAAATAATCGCAGGTAAGCAGATAAAATCGCTTCGCCACCCAAGAGGGTGAAGAATGCGCCACTAGCTAAAAAGGGGCCAAACGGTATTTTTTGCCCCCATTTGCGTTGGGAAAGCATAATTGCGCTGATACCTACTACAGCCCCTAACGTACAGGCGATAAATCCTGCTAAAAGTAAATACTTCCAACCTAGCCAAGCACCCATCATCGCGGCTAGTTTGGCATCTCCTGCACCCATTGCTTCTTTTTGCAGGAAAATACCGAGAAGTGCGATCGCCTCAAACAACCATAAGCCTAACACAGCTCCTACTATGCCCATCATCAAATGTTTGATGACTCCGGCAACGCTAGCTTCAGTCAAATAACCCACTACCATTTGAAAGATTATCCCCAACACCAACCCCGACTTAGTAAGGGCATTGGGTAAAGTCATAGTATCTAAGTCAATCAAAGATAATGCTAATAACCAACTACAAAAAGCCCAATATCCTATAGTGAGTATCGAAACGTGAAATAAAAAGAAGATGATCACAAAAATTATCCCTGTTACCGCCTCTACCACTGGGTAACGCAGAGAAATCTTACTTTTACAATAACGACATCGCCCTTTTAACCATAGCCAGCCCAATACAGGCACATTATCATAAGCTTTTAGCTGGTTTAAACAATGGGGACAACGGGAAGGCGGCCAAAGAATTGATAATTTTGCAGGTAATCGATAAACTACAACATTGATAAAGCTGCCAATAGATGCACCCAAGGCGAAGACAATCATACTCGCCAGGGCTACTAACAAATTATCCATATATTTATTTGTCACAAGTCCTGAGTCATTTTTCGTCTATATTGCCCACTTTTTCTAGAGTAAGTTCACTTTTACTCCCAACTAACGACTAATGACTGATGACTAATAACTAATAACTAATACATATGAGATTCAATTTGGCTCAACGGCACAAAACACTCTTGAGGTAAGAGAACTGGTTGGTTAGTAAAAATCACCTTACCCCGGAGATTCACCCGATTGATTGCCACTCCTGACGGCTGGCCTGCTATTTCTGGGTGTACTTCGCAGTGGGTGTAGTAAATTTGCCCCGCAGCTCTGATGATAGCAGGATCAATCAAAGGCGATTGATTTCTGGGAGCAGTAAAATTAGCTTTTACCTGTTCTTGTCTTAAAGCGTACACTATATTTCTGCGTAGTTGCTATATTTGCTTCTAGTTTAGCTGAAACTGTTAGTAAAGGTTGCCAATTTGGCGCATTGTATTAAAAAATTCTCGAACCATTGTAGGAACTGGGGATGAGGGAGATGAGGAGGATGAGGGAGATGAGGGAGATGTAGCTTGCTTCTCTTACGAGACGCTACCGCGAACCCGCAGGGTGGGAGATGAGGGAGAAATTATTTCCCAGTCCCCAATACCCAGTCCCCAGTCCCCAGTCCCCAATGACTAATAACTAATGACTAATGACTAATGACTTTAATTAATGATTCACCCATAGCCCGACAACCTACGAGATTCATGCCTTCAGACATGATATCGCCGGTGCGATCGCCTTGTTCTAAAACTTGTAACACGGCTTTTTCAATTTTGTCTGCGGCTTGGGGTTGATCTAAGGCGTAGCGTAACATCATCGCCGCACTTAAAACTTGGGCTAGGGGGTTAGCTTTATCTTGTCCTGCAATATCTGGTGCAGAACCGTGGACTGGTTCAAACACTCCAGGGCCAGAAGCACCCAGACTAGCAGAGGGTAACATCCCTATACTACCTGTGAGCATAGCGGCAGCATCAGAAAGGATATCACCAAATAAGTTCCCGGTGACGATAGTATCAAACTGTTTGGGAGCGCGTACTAACTGCATCGCCGCATTATCGACGTAAAGATGGGTGAGTTCAACATCTGGGTATTCTTGAGACAATTTGATCATGCGATCGCGCCACAGTTGTGATACTTCTAATACATTGGCTTTATCGACTGAGCAAAGTTTCCCCCGACGTTTCCGTGCAGTTTCAAATGCTACCCGCCCAATCCGATCAATTTCGGTTTCTGTGTAAACCATTGTATTTACACCACGTTTCTCACCTGTCTCGGTAGTAAAAATCCCCTTGGGTTTACCGAAGTAAATTCCTCCGGTGAGTTCGCGCACCACCATAATATCTACGCCTTCCACTACTTCCTTTTTCAAGGTGGAAGCATCAATTAATTGTGGTAAAATCTGGGCTGGACGTAAGTTAGCAAATAGTTCCAAACCTGCACGCAATCCTAATAAACCCGCTTCTGGACGTTGATGAGATGGTAGGGAATCCCATTTATAACCACCAATAGCGGCGAGTAAGACAGCATCACTGTTACGGCAAGTTTCTAGGGTAGCAGCTGGCAAAGGTTCACCTGTCGCGTCAATGGCTGCACCACCAATTAAGGCTTCTTGAAAATCGAACTGAATATCAAATTGCTTACCTACGACTTTTAGCACTTCTACCGCCACCGCCATAATTTCGGGGCCAATACCATCGCCAGGGAGTAGGGTTATACGGTAGTTCTGAGTCATAGTTAGTTTTTATGCGGTAAATGTTTGTAGATTAAATATCATACCTAGCAAGATGTACAATTTTAATTTTTAAACGCTCCAGGGGCGCGGAGGTAGGCTAGGTGCAACAGTTGAACTATGAGAGTCAAAAATTTCTTCTCTCATACTCTTACTCTCTGCGTCTCTGCGTCTCTGCGTGATATAAATTCATACTGCCACTCAGCAACGCCCGAAAATTAGCTAAGAATAAATCTCAATATCTTGCCAAAGACCTAAATTACAAAACCTATCTTTAGAAAGAGGTGGGTTTATATACGGATTTACACCATTATGACAAGTACCAAAGAATAGACTGTGAGTCTTGTTTGGGTTTGATTCTTTTGTCTTGTCTGTAAATGTAAACCTAGAGAAAAATTTTATGGATTTAACTGCTTTTTGGCCAATTACTCTGACTCTTTTAACTCAATTTGTACTCAGGCTGCTGGGTGCGATCGCTATCTGGCTAATTGCTCAAAGATTGATTGATTTTGGTTTGAAATTACTGCGGCGAACTTTCCGCAACCAACAGGTTGAACCAACATTAATCAACTATTTAATGAATATCCTTTCTGTGACGCTGAGAATTATTTTGATTGTCGCAATTCTCGGCTTTTTTGGGGTTGAAACTACTTCTTTTGCTGCTTTGTTAGCTGCGCTTGGTATCGCCATCGGTGCAGCCTGGAGTGGTTTATTAGCTAATTTTGCTGCTGGTGCTTTTTTAATGATTTTTCGACCCTTTAAAACGGGTGATTTGATATCAGCCGCAGGTGTCACCGGAAAAGTTGCAGAAATTGGACTGTTTACCACCACTATCAATACACTTGATAATGTGATGACGATTGTGGCTAATAACAAAATATTTTCTGACAATATTGAGAATTTTTCCGCTAATGCTTACCGTCGGGTTGATTTGACGGCACAATTACATCATGATGTCAATCATAACGAAGCAATTAGACTTTTAAAGCAGCGAATTAGCCAAATTCCCAATGTGTTGAATAATCCTGCACCTGATGTAGAAATTCTCAGCTTTAACCTAGCAGGGCCAGTATTAGCTGTGCGTCCCTATTGTCATAATGAAAATTATTGGCAAGTTTATTTTGACACGAATAAAGTCATCCGCGAAACTTTTGGGGAGGCTGGTTATCCAATTCCAGAACAACGCTACGCATTTAGTAATATCCCTTCTGGAGATGGTAGTAAGCCTTTTATCCCCTCTGCATCTCTCAAAAGTTCGTAAAGCAGTCGGTATTTTCCAAATTAATTATGATATGGGTTTAGACTTTTATCAATGATTAATTTGATGAGAAATATATCTATACTGTAGGGGTTTTGCAATACTAAACCCCTACAAAACTGTTTTGACATGAATCACATTTGGTGTTTCCTGTCAATGGTTAAGTCCTACTTTTCTCAAAATTAGTTGATAATACTTATTACTTAGGTCAATTTTGCTATATTCAGTTACATTTTCCGAAACGAGCCTGACGAAAGCTGTAGAGAGAGGTTACGTTAGAGTTTAAACAACAGCCGCACCTCAGCAGCTATGGTAAAAGAATTAGCAATTCGCACTTGTGGCTTAACTAAGCAGTTTGAACGGCACGTAGCTGTTAATAATATTGACTTAGAAATTCAAGCAGGTGAAGTCTATGGACTTATAGGGCCGAATGGCGCAGGAAAAACGACTCTCATCAGGATGTTGGCAGCAGCTGAAGAACCAACTACTGGTGAGATTTATATTAATGGCGATCGCTTGCGTCGTGACAAGAGTAACCCCACTCTCAAACGTCGTCTTGGCTACCTACCTGATGATTATCCTCTGTATGAAGATTTAACTGTCTGGGATTATTTAGATTATTTTGCCCGTCTTTATCGTCTGCGTGAACCACGCCGCACTCAACGTTTATACGAAGTTTTAGAACTCATTCAACTGGTTAATAAACGTAACAGTCTAATTTCCACACTGTCGCGGGGAATGAAGCAGCGTTTAAGTTTAGCAAGGACTATCATCCATGAGCCAATTTTACTGCTATTAGATGAGCCTGTTTCTGGACTTGACCCCATCGCCAGGATGCAGTTTCGGGAAATTATTAAGGCGTTGCAAGAAGCAGGGATGACAATTTTAATTTCTTCCCATGTTCTCAGCGACTTAGCAGAACTGTGTAGTTCTGTGGGCATTATGGAATTAGGTTTTTTGGTAGAAAGTGCTTCATTACAACAACTTTATCAACGGCTATCTCGTCAACAAATACTGTTAACAACCTTGGGTGATTTAGATGCACTTTTAACTGAGGTTAAACATCATCCTTGTGTAGAGGAGTGGGAGAAAATCCCAGGAACAAATAGCTTGCGGGTGAATTTTTCGGGGACACAGGAAGACTCTGCGGAATTATTGCGCTCTTTAGTTACATCAGGCATCCCTCTTACTGATTTTCATTCCACACAAGAAGATTTAGAAAGCATTTTCTTGAAACTAGGACACAAACAAGCATCTTAATTATTTAATTGGAGATTCTCCCGATGATGCAGAATTTAATCGACAAAATAGGCGAGTGGAATCCACAATTATTTAGAGAACTTAAAGGTCGCCTGAAGGTTTTTAATATCATCATTGCTGTTGGCTTATCACTGATTGCTCAACTGGGAATTTTCCTCTATCAATTGGGTGATTATCCAGGGGAAAAATATCCCATGTCGGGAACATACTGTAATTTGAGTACAGGTTATAAACAACGCCTTAACTCACTTTACCAACTAATTGAGCAAGTTCAGCAAAAAATTAACAGATATAGTGGTCAGCCAAACATTGAACCCGCGAAAATTCAGGCACTCAACACACAACTAACTAATTTAAAAGATGAGCAAGTTAATCTCAATAAGCTACTATATGATAAATTCTGCCCTACTGACCAAATAAATATACAATTGTGGTGGCAAGACCATTGGGAATATATATTTCTCAGTCTTAGCGTCATGTTTGTTTTTATCTTGTTAGTCGCTGGGACTTATTTACTCATCAATAATTTAGCCCAAGAAGAACGGCGTGGTACTCTCAATTTTTTACGCTTAACTCCTCAATCAGAGGTGAGTATTCTAACTGGCAAAATGTTAGGCGTACCAATTGTTATTTATCTCCTAGTTTTAACAGCCTTACCTTTACATTTGTGGGCGGGAATTTCTGCCAAAATCGCCTTGAGTCACATTCTCAGTTTTGATATAGTTCTCATCGCTAGCTGTGTTTTCTTCTACAGCTATGCGCTGCTATTTGGTTTAAACAGTCGTTGGTTTAGTGGATTTCAACCTTGGTTAGCTAGTGGTGTAGTGTTATTGTTTTTGTTCACCACTATGAACTTAGCATCATATAGCCCCTATATTCAGAATACAGCTACATGGTTGAGACTGTTAAGCCCCTTTGATATGATGGGTTATCTATTTGGTAACTTATTCCGTCACTACGATAAAACATCCCTTAACGAATTACAATTTTTCTATTTACCAATCGGTAAAAATCTTGTTGGTTTAGTCGGCTTACATCTAATTAATTATGGTGTCGGCATTTACTGGGCTTGGCAAGCACTAGAGCGTCGGTTTCGTAATCCCAATACGGCTATTATTAGTAAAGGTCAAAGTTACTGGTTTGTAGCTTGTTGTCAATTAGGATTTTGGGGATTTACTCTTCAATATTACCAAAATCATTGTCCCTACAATTATAATAGTCAACCCCCAAGTTGCTATTATGATTTAAACTATCAAATCGGGCAGAATTTACCGTTTTTGATTATGTTTAACTTGGCGTTGTTATTTAGTTTACTGCTAATTATAACGCCCCAACGTCAACAAGTGCAAGATTGGTCACGGTATAGTTATCACCCAGAAGCTAGCAACAGAAGTTTTTGGAATAGTTCCTGGTTTAAGGATGTTGTTTGGGGTGAAAAAAGTCCGGCTTTGATAGCAATGGCTATTAACCTGTTAATCATAGTTACACCTTTGATAGTATGGATTATTCTTGCACCTGTCTTAAATGTAAAACAGAGCCACACTATTAACTGGGTGAATGATATTGGCAGAATGAAAGCGATTTTAGCTGTAGCCGTATTTATTAGCATGATGATGATTTACACTACCATTGCTCAAATGATGCTGATGATGAAAACCTCCAGACGTAGTATTTGGGCAATTGGGACTATAGGCGCAGTCATGTTTTTACCACCCGCAATTTTAAGCTTTTTAAGCATTTCTCCGCTTGAATATCCCGCAGTTTGGTTATTTTCTACTTTTCCTTGGGTGGGGTTAAAAGATGCTGCAACCATCACAGTTTTTATGTCACTCTTATTTGAGGTAACTGTCTTAGCATTGTTGAATTTTCAACTCAACAAGCAGATAAAATTAGCTGGAGAGTCTGCAACCAAAGCATTACTAACCGCACGTTAATTATATTGTTTGTAGTGAGCGGCTCTAGCCCTCTGTTGGCAACAATACGGGAAGAAAAACAGGACTAAAGTCCTTACTACGAACTTAATTATCTTGTTTGTAGTGAGCGGCTCTAGCCCTCTCTTGCTAAAGATATGAGAAAAAACAGGACTAAAGTCCTTACTACGAACTTAATTATCTTGTTTGTAGTGAGCGGCTCTAGCCCTCTGTTGGCAAATACATAAGAAAAAAACAGGACTAAAGTCCTTACTACGAACTTAAGCAATTACCAAACGAGTTTTAACTATGCACACGAACTGGATAAGTCAACTCGGAGACTATAACCCCCAACTATTCAGGGAAATTAAAGGACGCTTACATAAACGCAATGTACTATTAGCAGTTACTACATCATTACTCACTCAGTTGGGAGTCTTTCTTTATTTTCAAAGTCTCTTACCCAATAGTGACAGTATCACGTATACCAATTACCATAAATACTGTACAGGTCAATATTTAGATATTTCACGAGAATGTCTTTTCGATGGTTTTGGTAATGTAATGATTAACTGGCCGTTATGGTTTCAAGATATATTTACCGGACTGAGTATTATTGGATTTTTCTCAATTCTAGTGGCGGGTACTTATCTCCTCATCAATGATTTAGCTACGGAAGAAAGACGTGATACTTTAAATTTTATCCGGTTGAGTCCCCAGCCACCCCAAAGTATTCTCTTCGGGAAAATGCTGGGAGTACCTATACTGATATATTTGGGTGTATTTCTAGCAATTCCTCTTCATTTGTGGTTAGGTTTAAATGCAAACCTTTCTCTAATCTCGATTTTCGGCTTCTATATAATTGTCATTACTGCTAGCCTGTTTTACTTCAGTGGTGCGCTATTATTTGGCTTAATTGGTTCTTGGTTAGGTGGGTTTCAAGCTTGGTTGGGGAGTGGTGCAGTTTTAGGTTTTCTCCTATTCACTCAGCAATCATTGAAAGATGAAATCTCATTTAATTACCCATTTGTAATTTTAAAGCTGATTAATCCCTATTATTTTATTCCTCAATCTAGGGGGTTAACGTTAGATAATTTTAATTGGTTTGTTCTACCATTAGGAAATAATTGGTTAACCATCATTGGTTTTGCTGTAGTAATTCACTTGTTGGGGGCTTATTTTATCTGGGAATCATTGCAACGTTGTTTCCGCGATCGCAATGCTACTATGTTAAGTAAGCAGCAGAGTTATTTACTGACTATCGCGTTTACAATTATCACTATCGGCTGTGCTAATTGGTCAAAAGTCGTCTTTGGTATTGGTAATATAGCTTCTGCCATGACAGAAAACATGGCTTGTCTCATGTTTCTGAATTTGTGGTTATTCTTGTATTTAATTGCGGCTTTGACTCCCCATCGTCATACTTTACAAGACTGGGCGCGTTATCGTCATCTGGCTTCATCGCCGACAGGAAAGCGTCAGTTAATGCAAGATTTAATTTGGGGTGAAAAAAGTCCGGCTGTAGTGGCGATCGCTCTGAATGTTATCATCTCTATTACAGGTTTGAGTTTATTTACTCTTGTCTCTACTACCGACATATATACCAAATTCAACATCTTCATATCCTTAATTTTTGCTGGTAGTCTCGCTGTTATCTATGCAGTTTTAGCGCAGCTACTTTTAATGATGAAAAATGGACAAAGGCTATTTTGGACTAATGGTATTTTGGGTGCTGTGATTATTTTGCCAGTCGTTGCTTTAGCTATGTTGTTTTCCTATCCCGGAAACCAAACTTTTTTATGGCTATTTTCTATTGCTGCACCTCTTATAGTTTTGTATCCATCAAGCGGTGCATCAGCAATGACGGCTTTTTTGGCTATTATGGGACACGTGGGGATTTTGGGTTTATTTTTGTTCCAAATGACTCGCCAGTTAAGGAGGTTGGGAGAGTCGGGTACGCGGGTTTTATTGGAAAGAAATTAAACGCGGAGGGGCGCGGAGGTTCACGCGGAGGTACGCGGAGTGGTAAGATTTGGGGTGAAGTGTGAGGGTAGTTTGTAATTATTCGTGTTTGTTTTAATTACGAATTACTATTTAATGTAATGTCACAACATAACTCAGTTGCGATTCAATTCTGTGATGTTAGTTTTAGCCGCAACCATCGTCCTTTGGTGTCGCGGTTAAATTTTGCTATTCATCGTGGGGAAGCTTTAGTATTATTGGGGCGTAGTGGTAGCGGTAAAACTACTACTATGAAGTTAATTAATCGTTTGTTCATACCCACTCAAGGTGAGGTATTATTTGATGGTGTGCCGACAACTCAGTGGGATGAGATTAAGCTGCGGCGAAAGATTGGTTATGTGATTCA
This sequence comes from Anabaena sp. 4-3, assembly GCF_001597745.1. GTDB lineage: Bacteria > Cyanobacteriota > Cyanobacteriia > Cyanobacteriales > Nostocaceae > Trichormus. Next base: position 45,903 of record NZ_LUHJ01000067.1, read on the forward strand.
AGAAACTGGTTTGTTTCCTCATTTCACTGTAGAAAGAAATGTGGGTTTAGTTCCTAGTTTAGAAGGTTGGCAACCTAAACAAATTAAAACACGGGTTTATGAATTATTACATTTGGTGGGTTTAGAACCTGCACAATTCGCTAAACGTTATCCTCATGAGTTATCGGGGGGACAAAGACAGAGGGTTGGTGTTGCTAGGGCTTTAGCGGCAGATCCGCCTGTATTATTAATGGATGAACCCTTTGGCGCACTTGACCCCATCACACGCTTAGAATTACAGCAAGAGTTTAGACGGTTACAGCAGGAATTAGGTAAGACTGTGGTTTTTGTCACCCATGATATTCAAGAAGCTTTTGTTTTGGCATCGAGAATTGGTTTAATGTATGGCGGAGAATTGGTAGTATTAGGAACAAAGGATGAATTTATGCGATCGCAGCATCCCGAAAGTTTAGCTTTTCTGCAATGTCTGCGTTCACTGCAAGACAATTTATGAAAGATTTCTTTTTGATTAAGTACGCACCGGAAATTTTACGACACACCCTAGAACATTTATTTTTGGTGGGTGTTGCTATTAGCATTGCTATAATTATCGGCATTCCTTTAGGAATTTTAATCACCCGTCAAACTCAACTACGTCAGCCTATTTTGGGTGTGGCTAATGTTCTGCAAACAATCCCCAGTTTAGCATTATTTGGTTTATTAATTCCTGTCCCGGTTATTGGTGGAATTGGTGTTGTTCCGGCTATTGTCGCCTTAACTTTATATTCGCTGCTGCCAATCATTCGGAATACTTATACAGGTATTACAGGGGTAGATGCTGCCATTCGGGAAGCTGGGCGAGGGATGGGGATGACAGATAGACAATTATTATTACAGGTAGAGATTCCCTTAGCAATGGGGGTGATTTTGGCAGGGGTAAGAGTGGCGACAGTTATCGCTATTGGTATTGCGACTATTGCAGCAGCAATTGGTGCAGGGGGTTTAGGCGTGTTTATTTTTCGGGGAATTGCAGTTGTCAATAATCAATTAATTTTAGCTGGTGCAGTTCCGGCGGCGGTGATAGCATTACTAGCTGATTTATTAATTGGATGGTTGGAGAAGAAACTCAAGGTTAAAAGTTAATAGTTGGGTGTAGGGTTATGAAAAGATTTTTGATATTTTTTTTATTATCCTTGGGATTAGTGCTAGTTATTGCTGGTTGTCAAACTAACCCAATCATTAATAGCGGTGACATTATCATAGCATCAAAAGACTTTACTGAGCAAGATATTTTAGGCGAACTTTTAGCCCAACAAATCGAAGACACGACTAATTTAAAAGTAGTGCGTCGCCCTCGCTTGGGTGGTTCTTTTGTCTGCCATCAAGCGATTACTGCTGGTAAAATTGATGCTTATATTGAATATACAGGCACAGCATTTACTGGTATTTTAAAACAAGCAGTAATTAATGACCCAAAAGTAGTTTATGAAAAACTCAAACAAGCATACTCTCAACAATTCCAGTTAGAAGTAATGCCGAGTTTAGGTTTTGAAAATACTTTTGCAATGATTATCAGGGGAGAAGACGCGAAACGTTACAACATTCAAACCTTATCAGAAGCAGCCCAATATACACCCCAATGGCGTGGCGGTTTCGGCTATGAATTTCTAGAAAGAGAAGATGGCTTTCCAGGTTTAGCTAAAACCTATAACTTAAAATTTAACAAACCACCCCAAATAATGGACTTAGGTTTAATATATCGCGCCTTAATTCAAAAACAAGTAGACATGGTAGCAGGTAACTCCACCGATGGACAAATTGCGCGTTTAGGTTTATTTGTTCTCAAAGATGATAAACAATACTTTCCCCCTTACGAAGCTACACCAATTGTCAGACAAGACACCTTAAAAAAATACCCGCAAATCCGAAAAGCCATCAATCAACTCACAGGAAAAATTTCCGCAGATGAAATGCGACAACTTAACTATTTAGTAGAAGGAGAACTACAAGACATTAAAGAAGTAGTACGCGAATTTCGTAAATCTAAATCCCTTCTAAATATCTCTTAAAAAACCTCTCTGCGCCTTTGCGTGAGGCAGAAAAATATTTATGCAAGAGGTCTAATATCAAATTAGATAACATAAACCACTATCTTAGGCACAATTAAAGTCATATCTTGCACCATTCTCAATAAGCTCCAGGCTATGCACACCCAACAACCTAAAACTCAGGTTTTGAACAACTTGCAAGTAATGCCTACCTACAAAAATTATCATCAAGGAACAGGTGCAAGATGTGTGTTAAGCAAACATTTCGGAGATAGTCTCCATCATCAGAAACAGTCTATGAGAATAGTTAGGAAACCTGATAAAATTATAATGCTCATAAAAAGAACGAGCATCATCATCTTTAGCTTCAACTATTACAGCAGTTGTGGCAATTTCGTTTTTTAGGCTGCGATAAAGTGCATCCATTAATAGCATTTCTCCTAATCCTTTTTTGCGATGGTTTTGATCCACAGCTAATCGACCAAGGAGTGTTGCAGGAACTATCGGATATTTTGGCAATTTTTTACTTATTTCTATGGGTAATTCTGCCAATTTAATACTTGTTGCAGAAAGTGTGTAGTAACCAGCGATGCTACCAGATTTTTTTTCAACTAACACAAAAGGAGCAGCTACACGCTTACGAGCATCCTGCCCGGCTTGCTGTTTTAAATAACGGTCTAGTTGCTCAACACCGCAACAAAAAGCCGCCCGGTCATGCTTTCCTAGCGGCTCTATGAAATAATCATCGAAACTATCAGATAAGGCCACTTACACACCCATGTTTTGTTTATAGCGTTGAGCAGCAGCACGTAGTTTTTCACTTGGTGCGGCTGGATTCAGTAGTGCTTCTACAAAAACCTCTTGGTCTTGTCTGCTTAAAACCATCATTTCATTTTCTTGAATAACCTCATTAGCAGCCTTGAGAACGCTACTAATGACAAAATCTGTGAGTGTTCGACCTTGAATATCAGCCGCACGCTGGAATAATTCTTTTTGCTCTTTAGTAATACGTGCTTCGAGGCGTTCAATTTTGGAGCTTGTGGAATTTTGTTTCCGGCTTCTAGCCATTGTGTTAGCCATGATAGCCTCTACTTATAGTTTTATTTTTGTACGGCAATTGTCCTTACAAATATACTAAACTATTCTCCAGAAATGTCAATAGCTATCTAACTCAGCTATATCTAGACTAAACAAAATAAAAAAATGCCCATTCTTCCTCAAACCAAACATACTGTATTTACCATCTTTTCCCTCACCCTTCTCTGCTACACCGAAATAGCATCAGCCACCATCAGCGTACCTTTACGCAGCAAAAAAGGCATGGTAGTATCTGCGAATTCCTTGGCGAGTGAAGCGGGAATCAAAATGTTACGCCAAGGTGGTAATGCTGTTGATGCAGCAGTCGCCACAACCTTCGCCATTTCTGTAGTTGAACCGTTTTCCGCCGGAATTGGTGGCGGTGGTTTTTTATTATTACGTAACCAGAAAACAGGCGAAATCAAAGCTCTAGATTTTCGGGAACGCGCACCCCTGAAAGCTACAAGAAATATGTACTTAGATGCAGAAGGTAAGGTGCGTCCGAATGCTAGTATCAAGGGTTATTTAGCAGTGGCGACACCGGGGACGGTGGCGGGTATGTATGAAGTTCACCGACGTTATGGTAAGCTGCCTTGGCAGGAAGTATTAAAACCTGCGATCGCACTGGCGGAAAATGGTTATATTATCAGTAATCAACTAACTTGGCGTTCACTTCCAGCCTATATCAATCGTGAGCAAGCAATTCTCAGTAACCCAGCCGCACGTAACATTTTCACCCGTAACGGCAAATTTTATCAACCAGGAGAAAGATTAGTACAGCGTGACTTAGCACGCACCTTAAAAATTATCGCCCACAATCCCCAAAGCTTTTACACTGGTAATATCGCCCGTGCGATCGCCAATGATATGGCAAAGAATGGCGGTTTAATCACTTTAGCAGACCTGAAAGCCTATAAACCCATCTGGCGAACTCCTGTATGTGGGAATTTCCGCCAAGCTGAAGTTTGTTCTATGCCACCACCTTCATCTGGTGGTGTATTGTTATTGCAGATGTTAAATATCATCGGTGATGCAGACTTAAAATCTTGGGGTTGGCATCATCCTCAAGCTTTACATCTGATCACAGAAGCGATGAAAATAGTCTACAGCGATCGCTCACAATATTTAGGTGATCCTAATTTTTTCCAAGTCCCCGTACAAGCATTGATTAGTCCCGGCTACGCCAAACAACGCCTTGCTGAGATTAACATGGACAAAGCCACACCCGCAAACCAAGTTAAGCCCATTGCACCCGAAATTTTACAACGCTTCAGCCAAGAAAAAATTCCCCACTGGCGACAACAGCAACTAAATGCAACTCCTCATGAGTCTCCCGAAACCAGCCATTTAAACGTTGTCGATGCAGAACATAACGCCGTCAGTCTCACATTTACTGTTAACCTCGGTTATGGTTCTGGGGTAGTGGTAGAGGGAACTGGTATTTTACTCAACAATGAAATGGATGATTTTGCCATTGCACCAGGAATACCCAACACTTTTGGACTCTTGGGAAACGAAGCCAACGCTATCGCACCCCGAAAAACCCCCCTTTCTAGCATGACACCTACAATCATCACCGAGAAAAATCATCTGCGGATGGTAGTAGGTGCGCCCGGTGGTAGCACCATCATCACTCAGGTATTGCAAGTTATCCTGAACGTGTTGGAATATGATATGGATGTTGGTGCAGCCGTGTCTGTACCACGCATACATCACCAGTGGTTCCCCGATGAGTTGCGAGTTGAGAGGTGGGGTTTAGATGCGTTAACTCTGCAAGACTTACGCCGTCGAGGACACAAAATTAAAGAAACTAATCCTTGGGGCAGTATTAACGCGATCGCTGTTACTGTTGATCGTAACTTAGAAGGCGCAGCTGACCCTCGCGGCGCAGGTTCTCCCAGAGGTTTTTAATTTACATAGCCAGACAAGGGCGAATGACTAATGACTAATGACTATTAACAATAGAAGACTCTGCATAGGCACAGTTACCAAATTCATTGGCGCGTGCGCTAGGAACTAAAGTCCAACCAGCTTTGAGTAATTTTTGATAAGTTGCCCAACCTTTGGAGCCGCCAGGAATCTGATAATCTGGTACTGAATATTGGGGAAAAGCTGTGTAAGGCCGCCAAGCTTGACTAGGTGAAACTTGCAGATATAAGATTTTGTCCCCATCACCGCTAGTCTTAGATATCCAGCACATTTGTCGTTGCATGGCAAACTCCTTTGCATTTAGCATATACTGCATATTGGCAGATTTTTGTCAATACTGCGTCCGCCTTGTGGAATAATTCTTAATCTTCCTGAAGTAGTCAACTTCCTGACAATATCAAGACGTACAATTACCTAAGTAAAAGTCCGACATTGAGATTGCTGATCAACAGCCTTATAGATAGATAGGTTGTGCAAATGTTTGTGCATTATTCTTATGCAAGAATAAGATTTTTTTAATGTTATCTGCTGATACTAAAAGTGTATGTATCAAGAGTTACTATTTAGACTTTTTTGAAGTTTTATTACAAAAAAAACGCTAATATATTATATAAACAAAGCTTGTATAGACGCGATGAATCGCCTCTAGTCGCCAATAATCGCCCTAATATCCTTAACTATCTCCAGATAATGCAAGTCAGACATCACAGGTTGAGAACCTTGTAGTTGCACAGGTGACTCAATATCAATCCATGACTTACACCCACCATACTGGGAACGATAGGGAATTTCTTGGATTTGGGGGAGTTGGTAAGTCCGCAGCAGGAGGATAAATAGGGGTTGCTGGGGTTTCCACTTCAGGCGATCGCTGATAAAATTTTCATTCCAGATATGAAAAGGTAATAACCTGCTGACAACTGACTGCTCACTCACTGGCAAAATATCAGTAATCTCAGCCCAACTGGTAATTTGCACCGTTTCTGGATGCCATCCTGATGGTACGGGATGCACAAGATTAGCATATTCCGTCTTGAGTAACAAAGGTTGTTGATGTTCATAGGTGGGATACAGCAAAACCCGTTGATGAGTCACTTGAAAACGGCCTTGCTTTTCAGCAATACCACCCTTACGCAACAACATAATAGTTTTACCAGCTTCTAAAGCCTGAATGGCAACAGCCCATTCTTTGAGGGTATGCACAGTTTGATTCAATTCCATCAGCATCTACTGTAACTCTGATTTTATTTTTCGCGAAGACCGTTAAAGTATAAAACTATCCAGGGATATGAATTGAGAGAACCTTTATGGAGAAGCGAAGACTGGGTACATCTGACGTATATATTACCCCCATCCTCATGGGAACTTGGCAAGCGGGTAAAAAATGGTGGGTAGGAATTGAGGATGCAGACTCAATTAAAGCTATCCGCGCCGCCTTTGAAGCAGGTATTACCACCATTGACACGGCGGAAGTGTACGGGGATGGACATTCTGAGCGCATTGTTGCGGAAGCTTTATCTGATGTACGTGAGCAAGTAGAGTATGCAACCAAAGTTTTTGCGAACCATCTTAAGTATGACCAAGTAATAGAGGCTTGCGATCGCTCCTTAACAAACCTCAAAACTGACTACATCGACCTTTATCAAATTCACTGGCCTGCTGGCTCATTCAATAGTGAGATTGTACCAATTGAGGAAACCATGCGCGCCCTCAACCACCTCAAAGAACAAGGTAAAATTCGCGCCATTGGCGTTTCTAATTTTTCCCGCGCCCAATTAGCACAAGCCGCCCAATATGGACGTATAGATAGCTTACAACCTCCATACTCCTTATTTTGGCGAAAAGTAGAAAAAGATGCCATGCCCTATTGCATAGAACATAACATTTCCATCTTGGCCTACTCACCCTTAGCCCAAGGATTATTAACCGGGAAATTTCCCCCAGGACATAAATTTGATCCAGAAGACAATCGCGCCAAAAACCAACTATTTCAAGGCGAAAACTTTCAACGCGCCCAACAAGCACTAGATAAACTGCGCCCCATAGCAGAGAACCATAATTCTACACTAGCTCAGTTAGCATTAGCTTGGTTAATAGCCCAACCCCAAACCAACGCTATAGCCGGTGCGCGTTATCCTGAACAATCCAAAGACAACGCCCACGCTGCGGAAGTTCAACTTTCCCCCGCAGAAATTGCCCAAATTGATACCATTGGTTGCATCGTCACCGACCATATTGATGATAGTTCTGGAATGTGGAATTGGTAGCCACTGCTGGAATTCCCAACCCTCCTTTTTTCAACCTCAACAATAAATCTTGTGGGGTGGGCATCCTGCCCGCCCTTATTACGTATCTACAAAAAATACTTATGGATCAAAATTTTAAGCGTTTATTGCAAACATCTACAAAATGTCAAGTTTAGTAAATTAAGGATTGCGAGCAACAAACTCGGTGCTAACTTAAATATCAAGACACCAAACAAGGCGAACCAAACTAAGGGCAAATGATTCGGTGTCTCCCATCATCAGCCCAAACAAATTACAGCATAATATCAGTAATGTGGCAAAAAGCCCTAAACAGGCCAAGCCAAATCCCAAAGCGGAAAAACGAAAATTGCTGGATTTGTTAGTTGTAATGTCCACCCTAGTTGTAAATTTGCTCAAAATCTTTTTTATTAAATTCAAAAATTTGAAACCTGTGAACTTTGAAAAACCTGGTCAACCCGTACCAGGTTTTTTGATGTTATAGTTGTCATATCTTGTACCATTTTTAATTAGAGTCAGGCGATGCACAGTCAACCGTAAAACTAAGCGTTTGAGGAACTCTTAAGCAATGCCCACCCTACAAAAATAGTCTGGCTGATTTTCTAGCAGCGAATAAAATAGAACAGCAATATTATCCTGCTAGAAACATATATGAAAAACAGTAATCGCTGTTGGCAGAATTTCACCTTAGCAACTTTAGTAGCTAGCCTTTCCTTATCCTGTGACTTCAACGTAGCGAGACAAGCCGAGCAAGTCAATGCTGTAGAACAACAAAAAACAGAAACCAAAATTAGCTACGGAGACTTAATTATTAAACAGCAGTCAGATTATTTAATGATTCCCGTAAATGTTAAAGAACAAAATTCAGATAAAGATAGTTTTTTAGACAAGACTCGTGATTATAAACGAGGTGACGGCTCATTATATAATCTAATATTTTATCACAAACAAGATGGGAAAACTCATCTTCTCCTTGATAAAAAAGCCGTCATCAATGCCTTTGAGTTAATCGAAACCAAACCACCAGGAAAGACACCCACAAGAGTTTTTCTTTATAAAATTATTGACCAAGATACCAACAAAGATAAAAAACTCAACCAACAAGATGCAGTCATTGGTTATATATCTGATTTGTCGGGAAAGAACCTTAAACAAGTCACCCCGAATAATACCAAAATGATAAATTGGGTTGTTCTTCCCAGTCAAAATGCAATTTTTATTAAAATAATTAAAGACTCAAATAACGATAATAAATTTACAACAGCAGATAAAACGAATTTTGTCAGAGTTAATCTTGAGCAACCGAGCCAAGGTATAGAAATTATTAGTGACCAAATCGAACAAAAAATTAATTCATTATTTTAAAACAATATGCTGGTTTGTAGTAAGGACTTTAGTCCTTATTTTCTCAAGACTTAAGTCCTTACTACGAACTGCTTTTGACTGATGACTTACGCAAGTGTCACATAAAATGTGTCTTGTAGGGTGCGTCAGACTGATTAAATGCTGTTAATAAATGTATTTTTGTTATCTGACGCACCCTACTGATATGCTTATTTTCTCAGGACTAAAGTCCTTACTACGAACTGGTTCTAACTTATCACTAGCAAACAGATAACACCCAATCTCGGAAAATCGGGTTGACTTGTTCTGGTACTTCATCATGAGGACAATGACCAGCCCGTAAAAAATGTTCTGTTAATTCAGGATAATATAGGTGAAACTTTTGCGAACGTTCTCTAGCATTCATCCAAGGGTCAGCCTCTCCCCAAAGTAGCAATAAAGGACAAGTTAATTGTTTTAATAAAACATCAACTTTTTCCCCTTGAGGAGAACTAAACACCGACACAAACACATCCAAAGCACCAGTATCGTAAGCAGGGCGATAAATTTCTTCTACTAATTGGTCTGTGATAGCTGTTTGATCAAGATAAACCTTTTCTAAAGTTCGGCGAATTACCCAACGTTGTCGCACATATTGAAATAATAAAAACTGGGCTAGACGTTGTTTAAACATCCATTTGACACCATTGCCCACAAGTTTCTGTAAAGCCGAGGGTTGTTTAGGTGGTTGAATTTGTGATTGTAAAGCTTCTGGTTCAGATGTTGACTGAATTTCGCTAAATGGCCCTGCACTATTGAACAAGACTACACCAGCCGCACTGTCAGGACATTGGGCTGCAACACACAAGCAAGCATAGCCACCAAGGGAGTTACCAGCTAACACTGCTTTTTGTCCAATGACTTCACTGATAAAATCACGCAGTTGGTCGCGCCATAAGTCGCCACCATACTGTAATTTAGGTTTGGCTGAACGTCCAAACCCCAATAGGTCGATTGCAAATACTTCAAAATCAACACACAGACCTGTGATATTCTTGCGCCAGTGGTCTGTAGAAGCACCAAAGCCATGTACCAATAGCAAAGGCGGACGTTGCGGTTGTTTTGCTCCCGCACGCACGTAGTAAATTTTATGCCCTCGCCACTGCCAATATTGTCCAGGAATTGGAGTTGTAGAGGCGGCTGTCGTTCCCTGCATATTTCAAAGAAATGTGAACTTGCTGTTAATAATTGTAAAGCAGGGGACTGGTGACTGGGGAGATGAGGAAGATGAGGGGGATGAGGGAGAAAAACTAATGACCAATGACCAATGACTAATGACTAATGACTAATGACTAATGACTAATAACTATTGACTGTTGACTAAATTGCAATAGAATGCAAAATGCTGGAAAAAACCTGATTTTGTCAATTACAACCTAAGAATTATGCCTCACAAGCTGTTGTTTGTCTGTCTGGGTAATATATGCCGATCGCCATCAGCAGAAAACATCATGAATTATTTGATTGACCAAGCTGGCTTAAGCGAAAGTATCATCTGTGACTCTGCTGGTACATCGAGCTATCACATCGGTAGCCCACCTGACCGACGCATGAGTGCGGCGGCACAAGCAAAGTTAGGAATTAAGTTGCTTGGGCGAGCTAGACAGTTTCAAAAGTCAGATTTCCAGGAATTTGATTTGATTTTGGCTATGGATCGGGATAACTATGATGATATCATCGCGCTTGATTCGACTGGGCAGTATCACAAGAAAGTGTATTTGATGTGTGAATTTTGCACTCGGCACAACCTCAAAGAAGTTCCAGACCCCTATTATGGAGGACAAGAAGGATTTAATCAGGTAATTGATTTATTGGTTGATGCTTGTCAAGGTCTGCTGCAATACATTACTAGCCAATCAATCGACTAAACCGTGCTTAATTGCAAACCGCACCAGTTCAGCCCGGTTGCTGGTGGCGGTTTTCCTTAATAAACTACTCACGTATTTTTCCACGGTTCTGGGACTTAAGTGTAGTTTGTGTCCCATATCAGCATTAGAAAGACCGTGAGTTAAAAGTTCTAGGACTTCCTGTTCTCTGAGGGTTAAAGATGAAATTAACGGCGATTTCTCTAGATTTTGGCTGAATACAGAGTTATTAGCTTCTACTGCTTTGTTGGAGACGGGAGTGGCTGCGCCTTGTTTTTGTGATAAGCGATACTCAGATTGAATGATCAGCGATCGCTCTAGAAGATTCCGAATGGCGGCGGCTAACTCTTCTAGTTCAAAAGGTTTTGGTAAGTATAAATCACACCCCGATTGATAGCCGAGAATTCTTTCTTGCGTCTTAGTACGGGCTGTTAATAAAATTACAGGCAATAACCGGAACTCTGGTTTTTGACGTACCCGACGTACCAGTTCATAGCCATTCATCCGTGGCATCACAATATCTGTCACAATTAAATCAGGCTGGTATTCTTCTACCATTGCTAAAGCCTCTTGACCGTCATTCGCTGTAATCACAGAGTAGCCAGACAGTTCAAGATAATCACTAATAGATAGACGAGTGCCCAAATCGTCATCCACCACAAGGATCGTCAAGGGCATGGACAGTACACCCCTAGCATTATCTATACTCAAAAATTCCCTTTTACAAGCTCCATCTAAAAACACAAGTTACAATAGTGTTCTTATGTTTCATACTATGACAGGATCAGCAGCAGATGACTGTCCCCAGAGGGATTTATAAAGAAAATCTTAAATCCATAAAAATATTAACAAATTTAAACGTTCCTTTAACCCCCTACCATGTAAGATCACCAAGAATTTTTTAATTTTTTACAGTCCCGCCAATATGCCCAACCATTAACCACCCTAATATAAATTATTATTTACTTAATCAATCATCTTCTATTGGCAAATGCTCCCTTAAATTCTCATCGATAATTGGAAAAAGCTAAATTATTAGAATAACCCTAATACCTGAGTTAAAGCATGGCTCATGGTTTACTATTTCATTTTGAATTCATTAGCTAATCCAAACTATTTTTCTAATCAGTCTATCCCCAACCTAATTTTCAATGAGCGATAAGAGCGAAAGTTACAAAGTTATTAGTGATAACCGCCAAGCCCGTTTTTTGTATGAAATCCTAGAAACCTATGAAGCTGGGATTCAGTTGACAGGAACAGAAGTCAAATCAATTCGTGCGGGTAAAGTCAATCTCCAAGATGGTTATGCTTTGATTCGTGATGGTGAAGCATGGCTAATTAACGTGCATATTTCACCTTACAACGCCAGTGGACAATATTTTAATCATGAACCACGCCGGACTCGCAAGCTGCTGCTACATCGTCAGGAAATTCGGAAACTAATTGGTAAAGTAGAACAGCAAGGCTTGACATTAGTACCTTTAAAGATGTATCTCAAGCGGGGCTGGGTGAAAATTAGTATAGCCCTTGGTAAAGGTAAAAAGCTCCATGATAAGCGAGAAGACCTCAAACGCCGTCAAGATCAACGGGATATGCAACGGGCTATGAAAAATTATTAGTGGTAGGAAAATCTTTCTGATTTACACCCCTACACCCATGCTCTATTCTCAGAACAAAGTGATCACAGTAAACGAGCGACTGTATATCTTCAGCGTGAGTTGAGTAAACACCCAGTTTATAGCCGCAGATTGATACTGCTAGCTAGTGTAATCGATACAGTTGTGGATAACTGTGGAAGCAACAAGGAACTTTTACCATGAAACGTTACTTCACCACTTCTGTTGGGGCTGCTGTTCTCTCTTTAAGTATGGCGACTTTGCCCTTGAGTTTACCTGCCAACGCGCAGGTAACTGATCCGAGAGTTGAGACTATCCCCAGGACAACAACTTATTATGAACGGGACACTTTTGATTGGGGTTGGTTGGGTTTAATTGGTTTATTAGGTTTAGCTGGGTTAGCGGGTAGAGGTAGAAGAGATCGTGAAGAACCAACCCGCTATCGTGATCCGAATGCGCCTGGTGCTACCACTTACAGAGACTAAGCCTAGCCGTAGTTTGTGAATTTTTGTGTGTTAATGATTATAGGCACGGCAAAGAAAACTAACTTCCATGATGCCGTGCCTTTTGATTTATTTACACTTTAATTGGCTGCTGGTTGTGGGTTGGGTGAGTTAACTTCTGGAGTTTGCGCTTGAGTTAGAGGTGTCCAATAGCTGGCTATCAAGGCAACCATCAGCCACCAGAGGGTATTCACTTCAGGACGAAACCAGATAGTATCTACTGTGCCATGAGCTAACATCCCCAGCATCGTGGCAAAAGCTCCAATTAACCAAAATCCTTCTTTGTTACCTGATTGTCGCAATCGTCGCAATTGCATAAAGGCTGTATTCGCGGTAACAATGATTAACCAGAGAAAACAGCTAAGTCCAATCAACCCAGTTTCTACAGCCACCTCTAGAAAAATGGAATAGGCACTTAAGGCAGTATAGCGAGGGCGTTGATAAAGAGGGTAGATTTTATTAAATGAGTTGTGACCAGGGCCGATACCGATAATCGGGCGATCGCGGATCATCTCAAATACCGCATCCCAAACATTGCGACGAAAGTTATTACTGCTATCTTGGCGGTCGGCAAAGATGCTCAAAATCCGCAGCCGTACTGGTTCCACGAAAATGACTGCTAGCACCAATAAGCCAATGACACTGCCGAACAGAAGGGGTAGCGACCAAGTGCGCCAAAAAGGCGACATTTGCAAACCCCACCAATAAATTAACAAAGCGATCGCACTCAACAAAGCCACCAACAAACCAATCCAGCCACCACGACTAAAAGTTAAAACTAAACAGGCAGTATTGACAATTAACATGGTTAATGCTAATGCTTTTCTCACCCAGCTTTGCCAAGCAAAAAAAGCAACTAGACTTAAAACTACGGCTGGGACAAGATAACCAGCTAACAAATTAGGATTACCCAAATAACTGTAAACCCTGGTAGTTTTAGATAAGGGAGATTCTGGATCAACCCAAGTAGCTAACTGTGCCGCACCAAAAAACCATTGCCGCAAACCGTATACACTCACAATCAGTGTCACGTGTAAGTAAAGGGTAATCATCCAAGAACGTATTCGAGGCGATCGCAGCACTCTAGCACAAAGAGCAAATAGCAGCAAATACAGCGTCAACGTGATTAAATCACTTAACGCTGCTTTTTTAACTGGTGACAACGCTGTGGCGACAACAGCAACTCCCCAGTACAGCAACACCAAAAGATGAATCGGTGTAAATAAAGAATTGTTTGCGGATGTTGGTTCGTCAGTTAAAGTCAACAATAACCAAAATCCCACACAAGCTAATAGTAATACCCCTACCAGGGTACTAGATACAAAAGGCGCAAGAGCATATACCAAGCTGAGTAAGACAGCAGCTAAGATATCTCCCCACTGAATTAAAACACTGCTTTGCCGCCAAGAAAATAACAGCCCCACCAGATAACGACGCAAGTAACTGGTAGCTAGATATTCTTTTAGCGGTAAATATGATAAAGTAAGCCGTTGCCAGACTAAATTCATAAAACACGCACACTATCAATGAGCAAGCACTATTAGCACTTAGACCTGATCATAATGCGCCTGATATCAAAGAGTCATAACGCCGAATATAACAACTACTAGGTATTACTCATACTCTCCCATCAAGAAATATCGTTAACTTGTGAAGTGCTACTCATTTGCAATGGCAAACTCACTACATAGCGGTGTCCTGATTCTGGTGAACCTTGGATGGAAATCTTGCCCCCATGTAATTCTGCCAATTGGCAGCTAAGTAATAAACCTAAGCTTTCACGGGAAATATGTCCTTTTACTTGAGTGACATCTCTATGAGGATTGCCAGTAAACATATTGGATTCAGCATCATCATCCAAAGGATGTAACTTCTCTAGTGTGATTGGTGAGTCCTCAGTTTCCTTCTGATTTTCCAGATGAACACTGTAAGGATCTGTCTCACCAGCCAACTCTAGTAGAGATAATGTATTGAGCCGGAAATAAGGATCAACCTCAGTAATACCATCTCCTAACCAGGGATGGGAAACCCAGACAGTAATATTGAGCGTATTTTCCTTGTAAGAGACATGAATCCGCACAATGCTACCCGTAGCAGAGAGTTGAATCACACTGAAAATCAGGTGATATAGTATTTGTCGGACTTTATCTTTATCTAAAGGCCAAATACGTCCACGTCCTGGTTCGATAGACAGGCGAATATCTTGCTCCCGACGATTCGCTGCTTCTTCTAAAGTATTGATCGCCTGTTGACATAGCATCTCAATATCTACAGGAGCAATATTCAACTCAGTCGAATTGTCATCTATGCTTCCTAATTCGGTAATTTCGTTAACCAAAGAAAGTAAGTACCGACCACTGTGTTGGATAATCTCTAAATATTCTCTTTGCTTACTGGTCAAAGGGCCATAAATTTCCCTTCCTAAAACACTTGCCATACCTAGTACGGATGTTAAAGGTGTACGTAATTCCTGTGTGAGTTGGGCTAAAAGTTCTAGTTTGATTTCCTTGGTGCCTAAAGATTCTTTTTCTAAACTAGGTGCAGTTACTTTCATATCAGCCACCAGTTCGTCATTGAGTAACAAAGAAGGCGGACTCTGATGGCTGATTTTTTCCGGTTTTCTCGCCATGAGGAGCCGATTGCGCTCAAACTCGCTCATGCTCCACCGGGCTATAATTTGCAAAAACTCAATATCTCGATTGGTAAAATTACGTGGTACTAAGTCCATTACCGCCAAAGCACCCAAGCAATTACCTGCCCCATCTATCAGTGGTGTTCCCAGGTAAGCGCGGATACCATACTCTTGTACCAACTTGTTAGAGATAGGTGTGGAATTGTTCGGATTTTGCGTATCATTAATGACAACTGTTTGAAAATTTTCTACTACCTGAGTGCAGAAAGATTCACCACGCAACAGCTGACGGCTTTGAGCTAAATGATTCATCAGCCCCAGTCTAGATAAGCCCACCGCCGACTTAAACCAATGACGTTCTTGATCTATAAATCCTAAAACTGAAATTGGTGCTTCCAAAAAGTGAGCCGCAGTTTGAGTAGCCTCCTCAAAAACTGCTATGGTTTCTGGTTGCCGCAAACCTAATTCTGACAATGCTTTGAGACGTTGTTTTTCTCTTGATTCAGGAGAAGCCCAACCGTCTTTCAGGACAAATAATCTGTTATCCGGCTCTACCATTGCCACCGTTACCTTGATCATTGCTCGATATTGTGATTTATCTAACCGCTATCACTGGGTTATGATTTCCTATTTTTAAGCATTCCCCAATTTTGCTGCTGACAAACAAGTTGAGCCAAAATTTTCTTCCCTTGATGTAAATAAGGCAGAAAATCTGTACTAAAGCCTTAGTCTCACAGAATTATGTTCGGATAATGGCAGCAACATTGTTTACTCCTGAGTTCGCATATAATGTTAATTCATACTTTTAAGTGGGTATGATAACTGTAACAGTACAGGGTGTAGATTAGGTAGAAAATACGGTGAACATTTTCATGCTCAATATGCTAGAAAGACTCAGCCCGCATGAATTTTGCCTAGGCTACGGTCAGAGATGATCATTGAGGAATCAAGGATGATTTTAATTTCATCAGCCTAAGTATGCCATCAAAGGATTTCTAGTTTTTTCTGCCCCCAAAATTTGTTGACAAAGCTGATACCACTCACTATATATTCTGGTGACAGTCACCCAAGCCAGTTAAACAATCTGATGATGTGCAAGCTTTGTTGCTGGCATTAACCCCTAGAAATTTACACCGCAAATTTTTGGGGTAAATCTCACCCTAACGGAACTGGGATGCTGACTCTCAAAGTGCATAATTTCCCATGAATTCGCTTTATTTATTCGGAATAAATCACAGAAATAACGAATAAATAAATTTGTGAAATTAAATGGTAGAAATTATAGTTTTTACATAGATAATTTTTATTTATTCAAAATTGTATATGAGAAAATATGTCAATTTTTTCTAACATTTGATGCTTGATAATGGCAACAAAACTTACTTTTAAATCATAGGTTCATCAAAACACCAAACTTAATTGTGAGGCTAACTAGCAATGACTAATATGAGAATTCCTTTTGTAGACTTACAGTTACAACACCAGTTAATTCAAACCCAGATTCAACAGGCAATTGCCAATGTTGTGCAGCAAGGAGATTTTATTTTAGGAACAGCACTGGCAGAATTTGAAGCAGACTTTGCCAAAGCCTCTGGAGCAAAATATGGTGTGGGTGTAGCATCGGGAACTGATGCGATCGCACTAGGTTTGCAAGCCTGTAACATTGGGGCTGGGGATGAGGTGATTTTACCAGTGAATACTTTTGTCGCCACACTGATTGGAGTGCTGCAAGCGGGAGCCAAACCCATCCTTGTAGATTGTGATCCGGCAACAGCATTAATTGATTTAGCAGCAGCCGCAAAAGCCATTACACCCAGAACTAAAGCCATTATTCCCGTACATCTGTATGGACAGATGGTATCTCCTGAGCAACTCAGGGATTTTGCCCATACCTACAACGTGTTAATTTTTGAAGATGCAGCACAGGCACACCTAGCCCACAGAGAAGGCTATACAGCCGGTAGTGTAGGTGTAGCCGCAGCTTTTAGTTTTTATCCCAGCAAGAACTTAGGGGCGTTGGGTGATGGGGGAATCCTACTCACAAGCGATGCAGATATTGCCCAAAAAGTGGCTCGCTTACGGAATTACGGCTCATGCCAAAAATATGTGCATGTAGAGATGGGAACAAACAGTCGTTTGGATACATTGCAAGCAGCTGTTTTATTAGAAAAACTACCACATTTACCACAATGGAATCGCGATCGCCTCAGCATTGCTCAACAGTATGACTTAGAACTAGCACCTTTAGCATCTGCTGGTATTATCCCCATCCAAAATCAAAGCGGTGCAGGTCATGTTTATCATCTTTATATCATCAGAATTACAGATGCTTGCCCTGTAAATCGCCAGCAAATCCAAGCCCAATTAACAACAAGCGGAATTCAAACCGGCATTCACTATCCAATATCTTGTCATCTTCAGCCAGCATTTACCAACTTAGGTTATCAAAGCGGAGATTTTCCCCAGGCAGAAAAACTCGCCCAAGAAATACTATCTTTACCCATGTACCCTGGTTTGAAGCATAGCCAAATCCGAGAAGTTGTCGCAGCTATTGCCAGTGTAGTTGGAGATTTTGCAGATCACCCCGCAACTACTCCATAACCAGTGTAATATATTACCAATATATCAGCAAAAAGTGGCGATTAGCACTATACCCCTACAGGGAATTCAGTTGCTTGTTGAATCCATTACAGTCTTCATACTCAGCAGTCTTGATATCTGATGTTTTTGTACCGCTTAAAACTATGGCACTTCAGCAACAGATTAAACACACAAACATAGCCCCATTGTTAAGCATCGGGATTTTCAGCCTTTTGAGCTTGCTATATGCTCCAGTGTTACTACATTGGTTAGATGGATGGCTACACAAAACTATCAGCATTGAACATGAATATTTCAGCCACGGGCTAATCGGGCTGCCATTTGCTGCTTACCTCAGTTGGCAAAACCGCAAACAGTGGCAACGCTTGCCAGATAAAAACCATACCTTGGGCTTAGTTTTACTCGTAATTGGGGGAATTTTTTATTTAAGCGGCGTTACAGAATGGGTGAATCTTTCCTTTCCCACTATCTTGGCAGCACTTTGTTTGTGGTTTAAGGGTATCCCAGGTTTCCGATTACAATGGTTTTCTCTACTGCTAGTATTTTTAGCCACCCCAACAGCCATACCATATCTCATTGCTCCTTACACCTTTCCCTTGCAAAGTTTCATTGCAGGTACAGCAGGTTTTATCTTAAATCAGTCCGGCATGGAAGTAGTTGTTGACGGCATCAATATCTATGTTGCTGGCAGAATTGTGGAAGTGGCTCCCTACTGTGCAGGGCTAAAAATGTTGTTTACAACTATCTACGTCAGTTTGATGCTGCTGTATTGGAAAGGTGTTTTATCTTCACGCCAAACAACAATTTGGTTTTTATCTATTGCTATTCTCATTAGCGTTGTTGCTAATATCATTCGTAATACTTTACTCAGTTACTTTCATGGCACTGGTAACGAAGCAGCGTTTACATGGTTACACGATAGTTGGGGCGGCGACCTCTACTCAGCTTTAATGTTACTGTCATTAGTGCCTCTGCTCAATTGGATGAATCAATATTTCTCAGTACCTCTAGACACCATAGAAGAAGCGGATATAAGCTAGAGGTGAAGTATACCAATCTGCTGAGTTGAGGTAGGCTCACATCTTGCACCTACCAATAAACCCATAAATAGCAGATACAAATTACAAAAAAATCACAGTGTATAAATGCTAAGTATCCAGAAGACTAAACAAGTTGTGACTAGTAAGTTTTTCCACTCAGTCAGCTATTAGATCAATCTAGCTCAATAAATTGAGTTGACCAACTTGAAAATAGAAATAACTGGGGATAAAACCTCCCCTTTTCGATGTTACTGCGGAGGTTAAGATGGAAAAAACTGTGGCTGTGATTATGACTGTCTATAATCAAGAACGCTATTTAGCTGCTGCTATCAAGAGTGTCTTGAATCAAACCAGACAAGATTTTGAACTATTAATTTGGGATGATGGTTCTACTGATAGTTCTGTGAAAATAGCGCGTGAATTTGCTCAAAAAGACAAGCGAGTACAACTTATAGCAGCAGAACATCAAGGACGAGCAAAATCTCTAAAAGCAGCAATGAATCAGATAACAAGCCCCTATTTTGGATTAGTAGACAGTGATGATTTATTAGCACCAACAGCTATTGCAGAAACCTCGGTCATACTGGAAGCACAGCCAAATGTAGGACTTGTATATACAGATTATCAGGTAATTAATCAAGATAACAAAATATTAGGATATGGAAAACGTTGCCGGATTCCTTACTCCAAAGAGCGATTATTAATTGATTTTATGATCTTTCATTTCCGGTTGTTACGCCGAGATGTTTATGAGCAAATAGGTGGGTTCAACGAAGAATTTGAACTAGCTCAAGATTATGACTTGTGTCTACGATTATCTGAGGTGACACAAATACAACACTTAGCAAAGCCACTCTACTATTATCGCTACCATCCACAGAGCGTATCCCAGACCAAAAGAGTCGAGCAAATCCTAGCATCACAGAATGCCATCAACCAAGCTTTAAAGCGTCGAGGACTTGATGAGACTTACGAGCTTGAAGTCGAGATTATAGGACGCTACAGGTTGCGCCCCAAGGAAAAAACACTCAATGTAGGTCTGTAGTAATAACAGACACCCCCGTAGCGGAAGATGAAAGAAGCACAACCAACGTTCATCTACCGATATGGATGTTTTGGCACCATTCAGGGAATTCAGTCGTTTTTGTGGAACTTTTCCCAGCATCGGCTGATATCAATTCACAATTCCAAAAGTCTGATTGAGCTTAGGTTTCAAGAATCACATCCCACTAAGTTAACAACACTTTTTCTCTATTACCTTAATTTTACTGAACTCATCATGTGATTTTTGCTAGTAAAATTTGGCATCAACATAGCAATTTTTACTGATGACTTTCCTATCTAACTTGTTTAAAGAAAAGCATTGGACTTATTTAGCCGTGCTGGTAATTTTGTTGCTGCTCTTAGTAACAGGAGCAGCCCCCGGATACCTCACAGGCAAATGGCAATGGAAACAACCACCACCTATTAGTAACCTCAAGGCATTGAGAGAGATACGTGCTAAAGGGTTAACTCTAGATGGTTGGAAAACTATTGAACAAGTTGAACAACTGATTGGCGAGCATAAATGGTCTGTGCAACTACTTAAGCAAGAAAACTCAGAAAACAAAGCTATCTTGCTGTTATTACCGCAAAATGGCCCCAAGGATCAACCGGAAATTGAATGGACAGATATTAGCGGCTGGGGCAAGTTTCGTTGGGGACAATGGAATATAGCGCAAGAACGTTCTGCTCAGTTAAATATTCCACAATCGCCCGATGCGGTAAATACTCAAATTACAGTAGAAGCTAGATTCTTTCGTGTCTCCACAAATCAAGAAACCTTTGCTGTCTTACAATGGTACGCTTTACCCAACAGTGGTTACACTTCTCCTTGGCGTTGGTTTGTGGCAGATCAACTAGCACAATGGCAAAAGCATCGTGCTAGTTGGGTGGCTGTCAGTATTCTCGTTCCTATGGAACCTTTAGGTAATGTGGAAACTACTTGGCCGTTAGTAAAGTCTATTGGTGAACTAATACAAGCCACATTGATGGCAGGCCCACTAAAGCCAACTCCTTGAGTGTAATTGCTGCTGAAGCTGCCCACTTTCTCTTCTATATTTTCCAGATAGCAATGTTCTTAGTTAGCAATTTTTATATACGTGCATTTAGTACCCTGTGCTTTGCTAGTTTTCAAGCAGGGATTTTCTTAAATACTTTTTCACCTGTTGTTGCTCAAAGTTTACCGCCTTCAGGGGAATCACCAGCTAATTTTCCTTCACCTCCACTAGATACAGAAACTTTACCAGCCAGTGCAAATAATCAGATTTCGCCTCAATTTAACCGTTATCTGTTAGGGCCGGGAGATGTCCTAAACGTGGCTTTTCAACGTCCTGCGGGTGCTTATCGCTTAGGGCCTGGTGACGGTATTAGCGTGCTTGTGCAACGCTTTCCAGATTTGAGCTTTCAAACCACGATTAACCCAGAAGGTAATATCACAGTGCCACTACTAGAAACAGTGTCACTGCAAGATTTAACTTTGCAAGAAGCCCAAGCAAAAATTCGCTCGTTACTCAATCGGTATGTAATTAATCCTGTGGTGGTGTTATCGTTGGCAGTACCACGCCCTGATTTGAACTTCTCAGCCCCAGTTAATCCCGAAGGCAATATTGTCATCCCACAAGTGGGAACTATCTCTGTACAAGGGTTAAGTGTGCAAGAAGCACAAGAAAAAATTCGCTTGACTTCTAGCGAGATTTTAGCAAATCGGATGTTGGTGGTGTCGTTAGCAGCCCCAAGACCTGTGCAAGTAACTGTCAGTGGGGAAGTGTTTCGACCAGGAATTTATGGTATGGCTTCATCAATACCTCGTGTTGCGGATGCTTTACTCGCGTCTGGTGGTTCTACTATGAATGCTGACTTGCGACAGGTGCAGGTACGTCGTCGGTTGATGGATGGTTCTACAATTTCTCAAACGATTGATTTATACGGGGCATTACAAAATGATGGTTCGCTGCCTAGCTTACGTTTGCAGGATGGGGACGCAATAGTTGTACCTAGTCGTGAAATTGGTGCAGATGACGGTTACGATCGCTATTTAGTGGCTCGTTCTTCTCTGGCTGTCACACAAATTAGAATCCGTGTGTTAAATTACGCTGCTGGAGGGCTTGTAACTCAAGCACTGCCTAATGGTAGTAGCTTTGTTGATGCCTTGGGAGGAATCAATCTTGATACTGCCAACCTGCGAGATATTGCTTTAGTGCGGTTCGATGCGGAACGTGGCAAAGCTGTCACCCAAAAATTAGATGCTAAGAAGGCTTTGGCTGGTGATGTCTCTCAAAATGTGCCTTTACAAGATAATGATGTGATTGTGGTTGGCCGCAGCTTGGTTGGGAGAATTACTAATTTTTTAAGTACGATTACTCAGCCATTTTTCAATGTCCGGTCTTTCCTGAATTTCTTTGAAAGCTTCGGCGGAGGGGGAAATTGATGTATATTTTTAGACTAAATTAAAAATGTATAAAAATTATAGCCTGGGGGTGACTAATCCATGAAGCATCAGGAATAATAACAAGTAACTAACTGGACAGCTAGCGATCGCTAGCTTCAATTCAACCTCGTCTGTTTACTTATGGCTTTGTTATGACCCCACCAATTGTTAAACGCTACATTATCGCTTTTGAAAAATACAAGTGGATTGGATTAGCCAGCTTTGGTTTAGTAATCGCGGGGTCAACAGTGGTGGCTATGCAACCAGAACCACCAGCCAGTTATATAGCAGATGGCGCACTGACATACACTCGTCCACCAGTTTCATTTTCTACTACTGGTACGGAAATTCAGCAACAGGGTCAGGGACTCGATGCCAAAGTGTTACTATCAGATCCTTTGGTGGAAACTGTAGCAGCAAAGGTTAATGTTTCACCTAAAACTATTGGCAAAAATATTGCTATTAAGGCACCAAAAAAAAGTGCCACCGGGGAATTAGAATCTAGCATTATTGAACTGAAATATAAAGATACTGACCCTAAGCGCGCTCAAGAAATCATCCTGGAATTGATGCAAGCAATGGTCAAGCTGAGTAATGATATTAATACTGGGCGATTAAATGCAATTATTGAAAAAATTAACGAACGCATACCCCAAGTAAGATCAGAACTGCAAGCGGCAGAAAGGAAACTAGAACTGTATGATCGCCTGGAACGTCCCGCTATATTAGCAGCAGAAAACGGTAGTCTGTTGAGTGCGATCACTAATAGTCAAAATCAACAGCGTACAATTCAACAAACTATTACGGGGATTGATGCCCAAATTCGCAGTTTGCAAACAAAATTGGGATTAAATGTCGATCAAGCTTATGTTTCTTCTGCCTTAAGTGCTGATCCCATCATTGTCAGTTTACGCAATCAGATTTATCAGACTGAATCACAAATAGCTTTGCTGCGTAAGGATTTACGCCCAGAACATCCCACCATGATTCAGTTGCAGCGTCAAAAACAAGCCAATGAGGAATTATTACAACAACGGGCTGCGGAGGTAATTGGTGGTGGTGGGGCAGCCGCACCTTTAGCACGTAACGTTACTGATATCCGCGCCCAAATTAATTTAGATCCAGCTAGGCAGCAACTAGCAAACCAGATGGTGGCTTTGCAAACCCAACGAGAAACCCTGGAACAGCAGTTGGCGCAGCAATTGCGCGAAGAGATGCGATTGCGAAAGGAATATTCTCAAATACCCAACAAACAACTAGAGCGATCGCGCTTAGAACAGGAGGTAGCCCTCAAGAAAGCTGTTTTTGATCAAATGCAAGCCAAACTCACCGATGCTAGAACTGCTGAGGCAGAAACTGTCAGCAGTCTTAGCATTGCCCGACTTCCTTCGATTCTGCCTGAACCTAAAAAATCTAAGAGTATACCTTTTACTTTAGGTGTGGGCGGTTTCTTGGGAATTTTAGTTGGTGGTGGAGTTATATTCTTGTTAGGTTCGCTAGAAGGTACTTTGAGAACTAAGGAAGATATCCGCGACAACCTCAAGCAACGGGAAGCGGTACTGTTGGGAGAACTACCGTTAATGCCTGTGGATGATTTACCCCCTGAAGGAATACCGGTTGTTTTTTCTCCAGATTCCCTATATTTAGAGTTTTATGAGAAGTTCCGCAGTAATCTGCGCCGGATGGGTGGGAAAAATTTGAAGGTAATTTTAATTACTAGCACAGGTAGCAAAGAAGGTAAAACTACCAGTGCTTATAACTTGGGTGTAGCAGCTGCGCGAGCGGGAAAAAGAACTTTAATTATTGAAACAGATTTGCGATCGCCTTCCTGCTGTTCATCGCTGAAAATCAACCCAGATCCAGATGCTACTATAGAACCCCTGCGTTATTACGGTAGCTTGAGTGAATGTATTCGTTTAGTGCCAGATGTTGAAAATTTATACATCATCCCCAGTCCAGGGCCTGTGCGTCAGTCGGCGGCTATTCTAGAATCAAGCGAAATGCGGCGACTGATGGAAGATGCCAGGGAACGTTATGATTTAGTAATTTTAGATACCAGTCCCCTGAGCTTATCCAATGATCCCTTATTAATCCAACCTTACAGCGATGGCATCATCCTAGTAGCCAGACCAAACTATACTCAGGAAAATATGCTAGGAGAAGCTATAGACCAATTAGTGCAAGATGAACTGGGATTATTAGGAGTGATTATTAACGGTGCTGATATTACCATCACTTTACCACCAGTAGCTCAATCCTCATCTGAGGATGTACCCGAAGAAGACAAACAGGAGGAATCACCACAAATCTCCGTAGGTGTAACTAACTTCAAATAATTGCCCTGGCAGTCAAATCACCCACTAATCACGTCTAAATAAACCAAATAAAGGGCTAAGAATTAACCCGAAGACAAAACCGCCAATATGCGCCCAATAAGCAACGCCTCCTGTTTCTACACTCATGTTAGCAGCAGCTTGTAGACTAGCAAGACCAGATATAACATTCTGGATAAAGAAAATCCCAATCAATACCAGTGCCGGAATACTGATTGTAGTCACAAAAAAACCTAAAAAAACCAAAGTTGTAACTCTGGCATAAGGAAAACGAATAATGTATGCACCCAACACCCCAGAAATCGCACCGCTAGCACCCAAAGACGGGATAGTTGAATACATCCCAATAAACCATTGACAAGCAGCCGCTAAAGCACCACAGGCTAAATAAAAAATTAAATATTTGAGATGTCCTAAGCGTTCCTCAATATTGTTACCAAAAACCCACAGAAACACCATGTTGGTGATCAAGTGCCACCAACCACCATGTAAAAATTGCGACGTGAATAAAGTTGTCCACTCACTCGCAAAATTGCTGGTTAGCTGTACGGGTACTACAGCATACTGATCTAAAAACTGATTTAATTGGGCATTAGATAAGCTCAATTCGTGAAGAAAGACTAAAACATTCATCCCAATTAAACCGTAGGTAAAATACGGGGTGACTCGCGTCGGGTTTTCGTCGTAAAGGGGAAACACAGGTGTTTTTCCTCATCATTCATTAATTGCAATATAACGTGAACCCGGAGTTTAATTGGTTAAATGTATCTTTTTATTCTAAGTGAGTTAAACCGGCACGCAAAGCACCGCTTTCTACCCTAAGCACCTCTAACCCTTACCATTTGTGACTTACGGTGTAAGGCAATATTAGTGATTTCACAGCCGACGGTTTTCATCTGCGCTAATATACGTTTATCCCGTTGATGCCAAACTGCAAATATTTGTTGTCTACCATCATAAAATGTGTCTGGGTCAATTTGATAAATATCATTGACGCGTTTTAACCTCAAACCGAATAAATGTAACAATCGACTCAAGATTTTAATTCCTGTGGCTTTATTTTGTCCTTTGAAAAAATCAATACCCAGGACTCTTTTAATATGTTTACTGTGTTGCCCAACTACATCTTTTAGCCAGAGTAACTTACTATCATCCTCAGTTAATTTTAGTTCTGTATCTAGGAATTGCAGCATTCCCAAGGCTCTCATTGCCTCAACTTTCAAGGTATAGGTTTTTAAATCTGGTAAAAACACTTTACCCTCACCTAAAGATAATTGCTGTTGCCATTCTTGCTCATCTTTGATATGAAAATACTCACTTTCATGGGTGAGATAATAATGAATCAATAATTGCGAGTAATATCCTTGATCATCCTGCAATTTCAGACGAGGAGTTATTTTAACTCCATATTTTTGCTTGAGATGATATTTCTGGATTTGGTGACGTTCTTCATCAGTAAGTGAATGTTGAACAGATAAATACTCATATTCTACATAATCAATATCTTTGGCGTTGGCAACATTGGTTGCTGCTGTTAATTGATTTTGTTGCTTAATATTTTTAATTTGACGCTTAATTTCTTTAGCTTTTTGCCGTTTGTCTGTCCATTCTTTCTGTACTTTGACAATTTCGAGGACTAATCTTTGGCGATTAGCTACATCACTCGGATCAGTTGCTAAAAATGCTAACCGTAAATCTCGGATAATATTGTTGTGAATGGCATTGCTTCTTACCCAAAGTTGATGTCCATCAGTCTTTAAACCGTCTTGCATTGATTGTCTGTAAAGACGCAAAGAAGCATTTACTCTCGCAGATATTTTAGCCCAAGTGCGTAAATGAATCGGGTCATAAACTAAGGGTAAATCTACATCTATTTTATGTAAGGGACTCAGCAATGCTAAGTTTTCTTTTTGATTTTCTTGATACCAATTTGACAGTAAACGATAGTTTGTACTACCGCTACCAATTAAGCCAATTCCTCTTTTAGCACACCAAACAATTCGCGGGACATTATCCCGAACTCTGGCTAATGCTTGTCGGGCTTCTGAATCGGGAATTACTCCTTGAAAAATGCCATAAACTCGGTCAAAATGTTGGACATCGATACTAATACCTGTCCCTAAACTAGGAGTTACAAATACATGATCATATTCAGTAATTTTTTGATTAATAGCTGCTACAAAATCTACGGCTGCATGTCCTGGTGTATTTGTGGTTTGACTATTGATAACTAGGGTTTTTGGAAATTCATATTTTAGTTTTTCTAAACGCTCTTTGAGATAACTTTGGATGGTTTCACAACTGTAACGTCCAGAGCGGCTGTCTGTTGTAACGTAACATTTTCTGCCAGCGAGTAAGTCTAATTCTAATTGTTGAATTAAAGGTATGGGATTGGGAGAATCATAAAATGTCACATCCCAACCTCGTTGGGGTTTCCATTGATTTACTACTACCCAAGGTTTAATTTTACATCCTGCTAACCCTTGGAGATATTCTAAAGAAATATCTGATAAATCAGCATCTTGGGCAATGACTAAGCCCCCAGTTAATAATACTGTAGAAATTAATTGTTGGAATACTTTTAAAATTTTGACGCGCTTGTGTTTACAAGTGTTGCTGTTGAGAAGATGCCATAAAGATTGTTCTACTTCATCTAAAATGACTATTGCTCCTTGCCAATCTTCTGGATGCAGTTTCCAGATAGAATCAACACACAAACCTAAAGATGGGATTAGTGCTGATGCTGGATGATTAATTATTAAGGCATTACTCTGGTTTTTGATGCTTTCACTCTGACCTAATCCCCATTTAATCCCAATTTTTTCACATAAAAATTTACCTAGTTGGATTCTATGGGTAATGAGTAATACAGGTTTGTGGTGAGTTTTGGCTTGAGTTACAAGAGATTGTAGGGCTGTGGTTTTACCTGTACCTTTTGCTGATTTGACTCCTACTAATCCAGCAGTCGGAAAATTGATTTCTCCTAAATAGGGACGATTAATGGTGAGTGTAGCCGGAATAGTTAACTCGGTGTGGGGTTTAATTTGGGCTAGGTAAATTTCTAAGTCAACGCTTTGACGATAAACTTTTTCAAAGGTGTTTGCACCTTTGGCAACTATCAACTCATCAACGCCTTTTTCTTGCCCTGGTAGTTTGATGACTTTGACAGGACATTTTTTTTCTTGAAATAAACAGCCAAGTTGCGCGATCGCATTACTGACGGCAGCGATTTTTTTAGCTTCGGTTTCAAAATCAAAACATATATAAAAACTGCGTTGCATCCGCGTAAATGCCGCTAAGTCAGGTATCAATTGCCGATTGATCACTTTACCAAATCTATCTTTGATTACCCGATAACCGCTAGTAATCCCAGGAATAGCGATCGCTGCATAGCCTTGTGTCAATAATGTAGCAGCTTTCTTGGCTCCCTCACAAATAATCACAGGGATTTGAGACTCCATCACCCATTCCCAAAAGCCTACAGCTTCGCCCTGTTCGTTGATGCGGATGTGGGCAGGTATGGCAATATTATACCTTTGGGAAATTTTCTCCCAGATACCCAACGTCACCCGCAGACAAAATAACCTTGTTGGTGTGCTAGGAGGATGTTCGTATTTAATCGGCTTACCATTTTGATTCTGACGCGGTTGGTTCGGTTTAAAGCAACCCCATTCCATCGCTTCCCAATTATTCAGGGGATCTAAGCCAGAACACCACCAGCCACCAGCACCAGCATGACTGTAGCGTTGTAACCAGCCAGTTTTTACCATTCCCGTGTTCGTGCGGGGTAGATGCTCAGAAATCAACAGACACTCTAATGCTGCTACACCTGTGAGAGTCTTGAAATTCAGTTGTGTCAAGGCTAAATCAATACCACTACTCTTAATTAATTCTTCAAGATGTTGTGGGTGTAAGTCTTGTAGATACATGGGGCGAACCGCGAACGGAATCAGGATGGATTTAAAACCTTACCACGCCTTTACTGATTTTTTTTAGCAAAAATTCTCAGGGTATCTTGATATTTTTGTTACTTCGTTATCCGAGATACATCGGTGAGTGAGACCTTGGGTGATTTTGTCCGATGTCATTCGGAAATTAATAAGTTTGTATTGTATTTTTAGTGACAAAAAATTTTATATTTTCCGTATTTTTCTGGCGTGACTTGCTCTATCACAAAAGTATAATTTTTGTCAATCAAAGTTTGTCAACTCTCTCTCCCTGGGTTTGAGTCTCCCACCAATAGGTGGTAGGACTGGACGGGGGTAATCTTTCACAGATAGTCCCTGTTCCCTGTTCCCTGTTCCCCGTTCCCCGTTAAATGAAAATCAGAGGGCAGAAGGCAGAAGGGAGTTGATAATCACATCCAATTATGTATATGTAATTTAATTTTTTTCTAGTTCAGTGAAATTCCATATACGTATTGACAAGAATGAAGTATAAAGTAACAGGGTTAAAAAAATTAGAACCACAAACAAAGTTGACTTGTATTTTGGTCAAAGAGTTATTTTTTCTGCCCAATGTTAATTAAATATTATCGGAGATATGACAACTTATGCCCAGTATACTCAAACGAACTGCTACACTTTCTCTAGCAGGTGCGATCGCATTAACTTTTACAGGTTGCGGAGAAAGCAAAGTAGCTCAATGTAACAAAGTTATTAAAGTTGCCAATCAGGCGGCGGTTTTAGGTCAAGAATTCGGTAAAGATCCCAAATCTGCAAAAGGTTCTCAAGGTCTAATTGAACTTTCTGGTAAGATAGACCAAATCAGTACAGAAATGAAAGGCTTGGCAATTCAAGATGAAGCATTAAAAGGTTTCCAAGGACGCTTTTTTAAACTCTATCAAGACATTAGTAAAAGTTTAAATGATACAGCCGCAGCTATAGATAAAAAGAACATACGAGATGCAAATCGCTTTTTAGTAACCTTACAAAAGAGCAGTGTTGAAGAAGGTGCCATAGTCAAGGAAATCAATACCTATTGCTCTGGTAAATAAACATTTTTTCCCAAATATGACCAAAAAGGGAACAGGGAACAGGTTTTTAGTACATCCTTTATTGATTGCCAAAAGCGGGTCAAGGTTTGGCTCACCACTTTAACCCGCTTTGGATGATAAATTTTACACCATCTCAGAAGAAGTTTGCACTGCTGGCTGAGGCTGAGGTTGGAACATGAACAGCGAGTAAACAACATCACGGCGGATGTTGACCATCATATCCAAGAACAACTCATAACCCTCACTCTTATACTCAATAAGCGGGTCTTTCTGTCCATAACCACGCAAGCCTACAGACTCACGCAAAGCATCCATTTGTTGGAGGTGTTCACGCCATAGGGTATCAATGCGTTGCAAGATGAAGAAACGTTCAGCTTGGCGCATCAGTCCAGGTTGAATTTGGTCAATTTGGGCTTCTTTGAGGTCGTAGGCAATTCTTACTTGTTCATGCAAGAAGGCTTTAATTTCACCTACTCCCATGTCTTCTAATTGACTGGCTTGCATATCAGACAGCAAATAGACGAACTCCTTAACTTTCTCCACCAACTTTTCTAATTCCCACTCTTCTGAGGGGAGATCGGCGTTAATGTAGTAGTCAACGATTTCGTCCATCGTTTTTTCGGCGTACTTAATGACCTGTTCTTTTAGGTCTTGCCCTTCCAACACCCGACGACGTTCGGCGTAGATGGCGCGACGTTGGTTATTCATTACCTCGTCGTACTCAAACACCTGTTTACGGATGTCGTAGTAGTAGGTTTCAACTTTTTTCTGTGCGCCTTCTAAGCTGCGGGTAAGCATGCCCGACTCAATGGGCATATCTTCCTCGACGTTGAAGGCTTCCATTAAACCGGCAACGCGATCGCCTCCAAAAATCCGCAGTAAGTTATCCTCTAAACTCAAGAAGAATCTGGTTGAACCAGGGTCTCCTTGTCGTCCGGCGCGTCCCCGTAACTGGTTATCAATCCGCCGTGATTCGTGGCGTTCAGTACCAATTACGTGCAGACCACCCAATTCTATAACTTCGTTATGCTCCTGCTCGGTAAATTCTTCGTATTCCTGCTTCACCCGTTTGTAAGCATCTCGTAATTTCTGAATTACCGGGTCATCAGTAGGGGCTTTTTCGGCGGCTACAGCTACCTTATCTTCTGCTTCTAGTTCTGCTAAACTACGCTCACCATACTCCCGCACGGCAGCATCTACAGCTTCTTTTAACAGCTGTTCTGCTTCTTTAGAGATTTGGGTGGGGAAAATTTCCGGGGAAGCTTTCCAAGTTTTGACTTTTTTGCCAGGAACGAAACCTTGACCGCCACCGTGTCCTGTGGGTAAACCCGCCGCCCTCTGTACGCCAAAAACGTCTTCATCGTCTGGTCTAACGATGCGTGGCATCAAGTATTCCCGCAGTTTCAGCCTGGCCATATATTCGGAGTTACCACCCAGGATGATGTCCGTACCACGTCCCGCCATGTTTGTGGCAATGGTAACAGCACCTTTACGTCCTGCCTGAGCGACAATTTCCGCTTCCCGTTCTACGTTTTCGGGTCTGGCGTTGAGTAATTCGTGGGGAATGCCTTGTGCTTTTAGTAGTTGACTGAGATATTCAGATTTTTCCACACTGGTAGTTCCCACGAGAACCGGTCTACCCTGTTGGTGCATTTCGGCACATTCACCAGCGATCGCGCGCCATTTGCCAGTCTCTTTCTTAAATACCAAGTCAGATAAATCTTGCCGTTTTCTGGTGCGGTTGGTAGGAATGATCGTGACTTCTAATTTGTAAATTTTTTCAAACTCGGCTTCTTCTGTTTTCGCCGTTCCCGTCATCCCCGCCAATTTGGGATACAACAAGAACAGGTTTTGATAAGTAATTGTTGCCAGCGTTTGGGTTTCTGGCTGAATATCTACCCGTTCTTTCGCTTCAATCGCTTGGTGCAAGCCATCACTCCAACGCCTTCCGGGTAACACCCGTCCAGTAAATTCATCAACAATTACCACTTCGCCATTACGGACGATGTAGTTGACATCCTTGACGAAAAGTTCTTTAGCTTTAATCGCATTAAATACAAAGTGCGCCCAAGGATCTTCCGGATCAAATAAATCTGTCACCCCCAAAAGCTGTTCTGCTTCCGCGAAACCTTCATCGGTTAACAGTACGTTACGAGCTTTTTCATCTACCTCATAATGCTCATCTTTTCGTAGAGTCAAGGCGATTTCCGCCGCTTGGAGATACTTTTCTGTCGGTCTTTCTACCTGACCTGAAATAATTAATGGTGTCCGCGCCTCATCAATTAAAATTGAGTCTACTTCGTCAATGACGCAATAGTTAAACGGACGCTGTACTACATCAGCCATTGATGTAGCCATGTTATCCCGCAGATAGTCAAAGCCTACTTCACTGTTAGTTACATAAGTGATATCGCAGTCATAATTTTTCTTGCGTTCACTGGGAGTCATGCTCGCCTGAATCAAACCCACACTTAAACCCAGAAAACGATGTACCTGTCCCATCCATTCCGCGTCCCGACGAGCCAGGTAATCGTTGACAGTGACTACGTGGACACCTTTACCAGTCAGGGCATTTAAATAACTTGGTAAGGTAGCCACTAGGGTTTTACCTTCACCAGTTTTCATTTCGGCGATTTGTCCAGTATGTAGAATGACACCGCCCAACATCTGAACATCAAAATGCCGCAACCCTAAGACTCGTCTACCTGCCTCCCTCACTACAGCAAAGGCTTCTGGCAGGATATCGTCCAGAGTTTCGCCTTTGGCCAGTCTCTGTTTAAACTCTACTGTTTTGCCTTTTAAATCTTCATCGGCAAGAGCTTGAATCTCTTCCTCTAGAAGATTAATTTCTGTAATGTAGGGTTGGTATTTTTTCAGCTTACGAGCGTTGGGGTCGCCCAACAAGAGTTTTAGCATGGCAGATTCTGGAACTAAATTGAGAGGATGGGAATTAAAAGGGTTTGACTATTCTAATGATTATAAGAATTTAACCCAACCCAACCATTGTCAGTCATGGATGGGAATGAGAGGTAAAGTAACTCAAAAACAGCAAAAATGAGACTCAATCTATGAATTTAGATGATCCGTTTGATTTCGCAGTTTTAAATGGAAACTCTTTTAATAGTATCATTTCACCCCCAGATGAGGCAGCGATCGCCCACCATACTCAAGTAGCGATATCCGATGAGGGGGATGAGGGAGATGAGGGAGAATTTCTTCTTAATATCCAGTACCTAGTACCCAGTCCCCAGTACCCAGTCCCCAGTCCCCAGTCCCTAATTTTCCCACTCTGGACTGAGGCGACGAAAATTAAAGTCCTTAGCACTCGGATGACAACTGATACAACCACTGATCTGCACAGGGCGGGGTAAATCGACTTGGGGATGTAAAGCTTTAAAATAACGCGAATTATTCACTCGATAGGGTGTGTTTTCGTCTGGTAATTGGGAACGGGAGAAGGTGGAAAGATACCTCCATACAAGCATACGCGGTGGATCAATCAACGGTTTGAGGGTTACGCCGTAGTGCTGGGAGTCTTCTATCAGGTTTCTCCAGGTTTGGGTGGGTAATACCGCCGGTGGTAGGGCAATATGACAACCAGAACAATTTTCTAGATATAATTCTTGTCCTAGTTGGTGTTGTGCGGGTACTAGATCAATTGTGCCAATTTCTGCTGAGGGTGTGACACCTTGGGCGGTAGTTGCCAAAGCTAACAGCCAACCCATTACCAGACTCCAAGTTAAAATGATGAATATTAACCCCAAAGGCTTGCGGTTGAGTTTGCGGCTACGGGATTTGCGTTTAACCAGATTTGACATTCCTCACATTCCCAAATAAACATTTAGATGTGTCCTTGTTTTTTAGGCGATCCTAACACGCGCAAATCTCAGCAGGATAAGGAAACTAGCGTTTAAGGAATAGGTACTGCTCGCAATAATCGCTCCACTACACTTCTAGCATTACGCCCTCCTCTGGGAATCAGACGATGACAAAGTACATGAGGAGCTAAAAACTTGACATCATCGGGAATGGCATAATCACGCCCCAACAGAAAAGCTAAGGCTTGGGTGGCTTTTTGTAAGGCTACTGTCCCCCGTGGACTCACACCAAGGGTAATTTCTTCATCTTGGCGTGTTGTCCGCACTAATTCCAGAATGTATTGCTGTAAGGAAGTTTCTACTTGGACTTTTGAGCAGAGATGACGTAATTGTGCTACTTCTTCCAAAGTCATGCAAGGTTGTAATTCATCTACCTTGATACCCTGCTGGAGATTTTGCAGCATTTCTAATTCTTCATCAGCAGAGGGATAACCTAAGCTCAAGGACAGCATAAATCTATCCATTTGGGCTTCTGGTAGGGGAAAAGTACCTTGATATTCGATGGGGTTCTGGGTAGCAATCACAAAAAACGGTTGTGGTACTGGGCGGGAAACTCCATCAACTGTAACTTGATGTTCTTCCATCACTTCCAGTAAAGCTGACTGGGTGCGGGGTGTGGCGCGGTTGATTTCGTCGGCTAGCAAGACGTTAGCAAAAACCGGGCCGGGCAGAAAAGTAAATTCGCCGCTTTTGGGACTCCAGATGTTTGTGCCTGTGATATCTGTGGGGAGTAAGTCGGGTGTACATTGTAGCCGTTGAAATTTACCATCTAGTGAACGAGCTAAGGATTTAGCTAAAAGAGTTTTACCGACTCCTGGCACGTCTTCTAGGAGGGCGTGACCTCCACCTAACAACGCTACTAAAACTAAGCGTATGGCTTCATGTTTGCCAACGATGGTACGATTGAGGTTTTGGGTTAGAGCGTCAATTTTTTCTCTCATGCTCCACAGGTTGGGGGTTGGTGACTCGGCGATAAGAAACTGGAGCAGAGAATAACCTATGCCCTATTCCCCACTCCTCTATTTACAGTGTTCCCACTTAGCTGCTAAACAATTCACAATTCAAAATTACATTTCAAAATTTATAGCAGGAGGCAGGAGGCAGCCAGTAGGGTGCGTCAGATATCAACAATCTGTTTATTGGCAGCATTTAAGCAGTCTGACGCACCCTACAAGACAGATTTAATGTGACACTTGCGTAAGTCCTAATTCTGATAAAACTTCTTTGGCAATGGTGCAGTCTTGTTGAATTTGGTTTTTGAGGGCTTCTAGGGATGAAAATTTTTGTTCTGGGCGCAAAAATTCTACTAACTCTACAGCTAGTTTCTTACTGTATAAATCACCCGACCAATTGAAAAGATGTACTTCTATAGAAAAATTAGTACCGTTGACTGTCGGACGATTACCAATATTCATCACTCCCAACAGTTCACTAGATGTATTATCTGCTGATATCTCGTTGAGCAGGTTGACACGGACTGCATACACTCCTTGACGGGGGATAAATTTGTCTTTGGGGAGTTCTAAGTTAGCTGTGGGAAAGCCTATGGTTCTACCTAGTTGTTCACCTTTGACTACCGTACCAATCAGGGTGTAAGGTCGTCCTAAGCATCGGTTAGCGTTTTTGATATCTCCGATTTCTAAGTGTTGGCGGATCAGTGAAGTGCTAATAGGAGCAGTAGAGTGAGTTTGATCTGATAAAGGTGCTGTCGTAGTTTGTAAAGTTACTATAGTCACAGGTATATGATACTTGGCGGCGATCGCCTGCAAATCTTTGGCAGTTCCTCGGCGTTCTTTGCCAAAACAAAAGTCTTGTCCGACGCTGATTTTCTGACAGCGTAGTTGCTGTACTAAAATTTTTTGGACAAATTCTTCAGGAGTCAACGCGGCTAATTCTCTGTCGAAGGGTAGCAAAACTAATTGTTCTACCCCAAGCGATCGCAATTGTTGTACTTTTTCATCTAATGGTGTTAACCATGTCCGGGGTTGCCCGGTAAAAAACTCCTGCGGGTGGGGATTAAAGGTGACAACTGTCGAGTATATCCGTTCTTGTGGGGTTGGTGGCGTGGTGAGTTCATGGGGTGAGTGTGCTGATAAATTTTCCCCATCTCTTAATCCTGACTGCAAAACTGGTTGAATGACTCTGTGATGGCCAAGATGGACACCATCAAATTTGCCAAGAGCAACAGCAGTTGGTGTTAGCAGCCCTTCAGTTGCATTTGCAGAAGCCACCCACACAGAACACCCTTTTTGAGACAAATTTAGCACTGAGATTCTGGGATTTGAGGTTTATTGACAACAGGCAGGAAGCAGAGGGCAGTTATGCTGAAGGCTGCATCTGCTGACAATTTTCGAGAGCAAGAGTTTAAGACACCAAGTCATCAAGAGGCTCCAATTCAGATGCGTTTTCAAAAGTTTGAAAACGTTCCTTCTGCCTCCTGCCTCCTACCTCCTGCCTTCTTCAAATTTAATCTAAAATCTCCCATGACTTTGACTGTCACGGTTAATCGGAAATATGACTGACAGGCAAAGATTCTGATAAGGGGCGTGATACAGGAATATGAAGTACCATTCCTTCCCGTGCCATGACAGCACCAGGAAATTGAGCAATGGCTTCTGCTCCCACATTATCTAAAAAATCATCATCATGGGCTGGATCATGATGAAATATTACCAGTGTCTTGACATTAGCTGCTTTCGCTATTTTCACGGCTTCTTGCCAAGTAGAATGTCCCCAGCCGATTTTCGGTGATCTAGGGGAATAGTATTCGTCATCAGTATAGGTAGAATCGTAAATTAAAATATCCGCATTCCGTGCCAGCCACAGCACATTTTCATCTAATCTATCGGGAAAATGTTCTGTGTCGGTAATGTAAACCGCCGCCCCATTACACCAATTCACTCGATATCCTACCGCCTCCCCAGGATGGTTGAGTGATGCCGTTTCTACGGTAATGCCACCATCAATATATATTGGTTGCCCTGGGTGAACGTTGTGGAAATGCAAGTTAGCTTGCATGATCTGCAAGGGTACGGGAAAATTTGGATGCAGCATCTGATCATTCAGACGCTGTTCTACTGTAGAACCATCAGGAGCGATCGCACCATAAATATGAAAGTTATTCCCTTTGACAAATCCGGGGACAAAAAAGGGAAATCCCTGTATATGATCCCAATGGGAATGAGTGAAAAATAGATAAGCTTCTATCGGCATTTGGCGCAATAACGATTGCCCCAAAACGTGCAGCCCTGTACCACCATCAAAAATTAAGCGTTTACCACCCACTTGCATGGAGATGCAAGGAGTGTTACCACCATAACGGACTGTGTGTGTCCCTGGACTGGGAATGCTGCCGCGAACACCCCAAAATTGTACGCTAAATTGGTTCTCTATCCTAGACATGGGCATTATTTGCTGGACTGAGCGGGCAATCAATAACAAAAGTTTGTGTTGTCTTGTTAAATTTATGCTGTTTTACTGTATGTGATAGAGAAAAAGGTGAATGGTAAAACAGCACACCTTGTTGAAGGTAGCTTATGTCAACTAACTAAGTGAATGCTAGGCATTTACTTTATTATTCCCAAAATATTTGTATAAGTAATATCAACAACGCTCCTAATTTATAGCCTATATTTGGCTGTGTTGCATTTTACTGACTCAAACGGATTGGGTATTGGCAACAGCAACGAATAAACATACCAGGAAATCCGATTTACCCTCAAATTCTTTAAGAAAAATTCCACTCCCAGTCAAATAATTTATCTAATCCGGTGGCATAAGTCAGGTTGTATTGCAATGGCGTAATGCTAATATAGTTATCCCGAATCACATTTACATCAATGGGTATGTTTTGCGGTAAATGTAACCCGGCTGGCGGTTCGACATCTTCTAACACTTCCCCAGTTAACCAGTAGTAGGTTTTACCACGCGGATCAATGCGTTTGTCAAAAACGTCTACATAACGCCGTACTCCTTGACGGGTAAGTTTGACACCGGCAATTTCTTCGGCTTTCACCGCCGGAATGTTAATGTTGAGCAACATCAAATCGGGAATCGGTTTGTGAGATATTTGCTCGACTAGGGTTGTGGCAAACTCCGCCGCCGGTTGAAAATTTTTTTCAGTGTGGCTGGTTAGGCTCAGTGCGATGCTGGGGATGCCTTCAATCATGCCTTCCATAGCCGCAGACACCGTACCAGAATAGAGGATTTCTGTCCCCAAGTTGGCACCTTGATTAATGCCAGAGAGAACCAAATCCGGGGGCGATTCTAATAAAGCCCACAGTGCCAGTTTTACACAGTCGGAGGGAGTCCCATCACAAGCCCAAGCTTTGACGGCAGGATGAAAAATCGATTCGACAATTTCGGCGCGAATCGGTTGGTGTAAAGTCAGTCCGTGGCCAGTTGCCGATCGCTCTCGGTCAGGGCAAACTACGGTAACATCATGGCCTGCTGCTGCTAAACAGTTGGCGAGGGTACGGATACCTAACGCGGAAATGCCGTCATCGTTGCTAATTAGTAGTTTCATAGTCAATTAACACAGGGAATGGGGAGTAGGGAGTGGGCAGAACAATCACCTATCTATCTAATCACGTTAAACTGGTAAAAAGACGTATGGTTTTAACTCCTGTCGTTGATGAATTAATGGCATACTACTAAAGTTATTTGTCGAATAGTCCAAAAATATGGACTATTGACTATGGACTATTGACTATTAACTCAATGACTAGCAACTTAGAAGCTCAACTTTTAGCATTGCGCCAAGAGGGAGAAC
The DNA here is from genome assembly GCF_001597745.1 of Anabaena sp. 4-3. GTDB lineage: Bacteria > Cyanobacteriota > Cyanobacteriia > Cyanobacteriales > Nostocaceae > Trichormus. The sequence continues at coordinate 84,284 of NZ_LUHJ01000067.1, forward strand.
AAGCGATCGCCGCCGCCGATAGCCTAGAACGTCTGGAGGAACTCAGAGTTAACTATCTGGGGAAAAAAGGCCAGCTAGGTGCGCTGTTGCGAAGTATGGGGCAGATGAGTGCGGAAGAAAGACCTAAAATTGGTGCGATCGCTAATACCGTCAAGGAAGCCCTACAAGCCAGTTTAGACCAGCAAAAGGCTGCTTTAGAAGCGGCTCAAATTCAAGCACAACTAGAAGCAGAAACTCTAGATGTGACGATGCCCGGCATCTACCGTCCCCAAGGTCGCATTCATCCTTTAAATGGTATAATTGACAAAGCATTAGATATCTTTGTCGGCATGGGTTACACCGTGGCGCAAGGGCCAGAAATGGAGACAGATTACTACAATTTCGAGGCTCTGAACACTCCACCCGATCACCCAGCCCGTGATATGCAGGATACTTTCTACCTGCCTGACGGTAATCTTTTACGTACTCATACTTCATCAGTCCAAATTCGTTACATGGAAAAGGAAGAACCACCCATCCGGGTTGTTGCTCCAGGGCGAGTTTATCGGCGTGATAATGTTGATGCCACTCACTCGGCAGTTTTCCATCAAATCGAGTTGTTAGCCATTGATGAGGGATTGACTTTTACAGACCTCAAAGGCACTATCAAAGTATTTTTACAAGCAATGTTTGGTGATTTGCCCATTCGCTTCCGTGCCAGTTATTTCCCATTCACTGAACCTTCTGCTGAGGTAGATTTACAGTGGAATGGGCGTTGGTTAGAAGTCATGGGTTGCGGTATGGTTGATCCGAATGTGATGAAATCTGTGGGTTATGATCCAGAAATTTACACCGGGTTTGCTGCTGGTTTTGGTGTAGAACGTTTTGCAATGGTATTACATCAAATTGATGATATTCGCCGCTTGTATGCCAGCGATTTCAGGTTTTTAAGCCAGTTTTAGGTATACGGCAACCAAACACGTAGAGACGTTGCATGCAACGTCTCTACACTATTGTCTAATTAGCCGAAAACTGCTGTAATATTTATTGTTAAATCAATACAATGTATCGATTTGTAATATTTGGTAATTCCGGTTCTGGAAAAAGCACCTTAGCACATCAATTAGCAGAAAAATTCAGTATTCCAGTTCTTGATCTAGATACTATTGCATGGGAAGCAAATCAAATTGCTGTCCGCCGTTCTCATGCAGATGCAGCAAAAGATTTACTAAATTTTATCAACAATAATCATTCTTGGGTCATTGAAGGTTGTTATAGTAGCCTCATCGAAATTGCTCTAAAATTCGCCAGTGAAATTTATTTCCTCAATCCTGGTATTGATAAATGTTTAGAAAACAACCGTAACCGCCCTTGGGAACCTCATAAATTTACATCACCGGAAGAACAGGCGGCAACTTTTGAGTTTCTCCAAAATTGGATTCAAGAATATGAAACTCGTGATGATGAATTTGGTTATTCATCTCATCGCGCATTATTTGAGCAATTTAATGGCAAAAAGCAAGAAATTACTGGATAAGTCAATTTCGACAATTATCACAATGTCCACAACGCCAGTTAGTGGCTTCTTTATCAAAACCAAAAGCATTTAATAAAAACTGCCAACGACATTGTTTAGTAGTTAAATATTGCGTCATTTGTTGAGCAGCTTGTAATTGCGTTGGCGGTTGATGTTTGGCTTTGTGTTCTATTTTGTAATGGAAAGGGTCAAGCCAGGTTAATTGTCCGGTACTATGAAGTAAAGCTAAAGCTACTGCACTATCAGGAAATTGTTTGGTGATGGCGTTAACTTCTCCCTGGTGTGGTAGTTTTTTGATTAACTGCTGGGCTTTTTGTTGCTGCGATCGCATTTGGTCTTGAAAAAATTGCTGTCTTTGTTTATCATCTGGATCTAACCACCCGGTAGGCTCACTCACCAATGTTAAAGCCTCGGCTGGTTTACCATCCCTACCAGCGCGCCCAATTTCCTGCACATATTCAGATAACAGGTGCGGTGCGTGATAATGTATAACCCATCTCACATCAGGCTTATTTATCCCCATCCCAAAGGCACAGGTACACACCACAAAGGGAATTTTACCACCCAACCAACTGGCTTCCACAGCCCGGCGTTCTGTTGCACCTAAACCGGCGTGATAGCTGGCGGTTTTGTAACCCATCTGTGTTAACCAAGCGGCTAAACTTTCACTATCTCGCCTGGTACGAACATAAATCAATCCGGCTTGTTGTGGTCGATTTTGAATAAATTTGATTAATTGCTGTTTCCTACCCCTTGGTGTCCATATAATGCGGACGGTAGGATGCAAATTAGGACGGTAAGGATTCAGGCGAAAAATCTCTGTTTGTTGTAATTGTAAAACAGTTTGAATAGTTTTCTGCGCTAGGGGGTCAGCCGTAGCAGTAAAGGCTGCAATACTAATTTTAGTCCCCGGTGGTTTATGTTTGAGTAATGCCGGTCTAACTGCGCCTAGTCTGCGGTAAGTTGGACGAAATGTTTCTCCCCACTGTACTAGACAATGGGCTTCATCCAAAATCAAGCCATTAATTTGCAATTGCGGCTGAGTTAATCTTTCCCAAACTGGTGGACTTAATAAAGTTTCTGGTGATAAATAGAGTAATCTTAGCTGTTGTTTTTCTAAAGCTTGCAAAGTTGCACGGCGTTGAAATGATGGTAATTCACTATGCAAGAGTGCGGCTTTTTGCTGACGTTGCAGTAGTTCCTGCACTTGATTTTCCATCAATGCTACTAATGGGGATATTACCAAAGTCAACCCGGTTTGTAGGAGTGCTGGAAGTTGAAAACAAATTGATTTACCGCCCCCTGTGGGCATAATTATCAGTGCATCTTGTTGTGATAATAAACTGTTGACGATTTCCCCTTGTGGCGGACGGAAATCTTCATAACCCCAGATTTTTTGAAAAGCCGCGCGGACTTCTTGCCAAGATTTTTGATGATGATAATTCATGAATGGTAGTAGATGCCTTGATTTTGACCGTGTGCATAAACATCAATCCTGTTCTCTATTGCTACCTTTTGCTGCTTCTAGCCGTTGGCGAATTGCTGCTTGAATTTTTTCATCAAAATTAGGATCATCTGGACTAGCAATGATTTTGTGGGGTTGCTGATTAAGTCTATCTAGATATGCCTGAAAAGCAGCTTTATCTTGACGGTTTCTGAGAAAGTATTGCTTCAATTCTGCATCTGACATTGCACTGTAATTAACTTGACTCATCAAAATACCTCTCCATTAGGTAATATTTGAAACTCAAGCTCTTCGTTTTGTCCAGCTAGGATATAAATGTTCAGAGTTCGGTTATCTAAGCATATCAGATGTATTGGCTGGAGCATAATATACGTCAATTGATAGCAAACACGATATAAACTCTGTAATTGAGCCTCAGTAGCCACTTCGATCAACCTACCTGCTGTCTATTCTCATATCTTAGGGCAAGGCTGAAGTAGAAAAAATACTTACAACAACCTTGGCCTAAAACTTCTACACTGTCTCTACAGCAACTTCTTGAGGTTTCTCTTGTGTTTGCAAAGCTGCATATAAACGATTGAGGGCGTTAACGTAAGCTTGCGCGGAAGCTACAATGATATCTGTGTTGGCTGCACGACCGGAAAATACTCTCGATTCATGTCTTAGGCGGATAGTCACTTCACCAATGGCATCTATTCCGGCGGTTACTGACTGCACAGAAAACTCAATCAACTGGTTAGGCACGTTTACGACACGGTTAATTGCTTTGTAAACTGCGTCTACTGGCCCTGTTCCGATGGCTGCGTCGGTGAGTTCTTCGCCTGTGGGGGTGCGGAGGGTAACTGTAGCTGTGGGGCGGGCATTGCTACCGCAGGAAATCTGTACCAATTCTACCCGGAATAAGTCGGGTGCTTGTTGGATTTCGTCGTTAACAATTGCTTCTAAGTCCCAGTCAGAAATTTCTTTCTTTTTGTCGGCTACTTCTTTAAATCTGACAAAGGCTTTATTGAGTTCGGTTTCTGAGAGTTCAAAGCCTAATTCTTTTAGCCGGGTGCGGAAGGCATTACGCCCAGAATGTTTACCCAATACTATTTGATTGTCTGTTAAGCCAATCAATTGGGCATCCATAATTTCATAGGTGAGTTTATTTTTCAAAACTCCATCTTGGTGAATTCCTGACTCGTGGGCAAAGGCGTTAGCACCGACAATTGCTTTGTTAGGCTGGACTAACATTCCCGTTAAGTTGGAAACGAGGCGGGATGTTTTGTAAATTTGTTTGGTGTCAATATTGGTGAGTGGTTCTTCGGAATTTTCGGGTCTACCCAAGAAGGGGTTAAAATATTGTCGCCGGACGTGTAACGCCATGACTAATTCTTCTAGGGCGGCGTTTCCTGCCCGTTCACCGATGCCGTTGATGGTGCATTCTAATTGTCTAGCACCATTTTTGACGGCTTCTAGGAAGTTAGCAACTGCCAAGCCTAAATCATTATGTCCGTGAACGGAAATAATGGCTTGATCGATGTTGGGGACATTTTCTTTAATCCCCTTAATTAATGCCCCGAATTCGTTGGGTGTGGTGTAACCAACTGTATCGGGAATGTTAACTGTTGTTGCGCCGGCGGCGATCGCCCGTTCTAAAACTTGGTATAAGAATTCTGGATCAGAACGTCCGGCATCTTCTGGGGAAAATTCGACATCGTTGGTGAAACTCTTGGCATAGGCTACCATTTCTTCGGCGATCGCCAACACTTCTGCTCTAGTTTTTTTAAGTTTATATTGCAGGTGAATGTCAGAAGTGGCAATAAAGGTATGAATTCTCCCTTTAGCGGCGGGTTTAATGGCGGTGGCGGCGGCTTTAATATCATCGTGTCTCGCCCTAGCCAAACTACAAATTACCGGGCCGTTTTCTGTGCCGACAGTTTGAGCAATTTTGCTGACTGCTTCAAAGTCGCCGGGACTAGCAAAGGCAAACCCGGCTTCGATGATATCAACTCCCAACCGTGCCAATTGTTTGGCGATCGCTAACTTTTCGTCTATATTTAACGTTGCGCCTGGACACTGTTCGCCATCGCGAAGCGTCGTATCAAATATGATGATTCTCTCTGGTTTATTTGTCATTGCGACTCTTGGCTTTAGTTTTACTTTTAATATCGCTTACATTAGTGGTTTTAGGTTTAATTTTGTAAATATTTGCAAAGGACATTAAGCTTCTGTTTTCTCTATTTGGTCTCTAATATCATTTAAGTCTATATATCTATCTGTGGCATTGCGTAATTCTCTGGCAATCATTCCTTCCGTTGAAACTACGGTAATATGTGTATTTTTGGAACGTAATAGTTCAATTGCCCGTTCAAAATCTCCATCACCACTAAATAAAACTACTCGGTCATACTGATCAACCGTGTTAAACATATCTACAACGATTTCAATATCTAAATTAGCTTTCTGTGAATAACGCCCTGACGAATCATCATAATATTCTTTGAGGATTTTCGTTCTGACTGTATATCCTAAGCTAATTAGCGCATCTCTAAATCCTCGTTGATCCTGTGGGTCTTTTAAGCCTGTATACCAAAAGGCATTAATTAATGTTGTGTCGCATTGTTCATGTTTGAAGTATTCTAAAACTCTTCTGGGATCAAAAAACCACCCATTTTTTTGTTGAGCATAGAACATATTATTTCCGTCTACAAAAATAGACAGACGATTCATTGGAGAACCCATAGAAAAATACACCTAAAAATAGTAAAGAAATTAGAGTGAACAATAGATTATAGCAATTATCAATTGACAAATTGGCTAATATCTCAAGCTTAGGTTGTCATGTATAGCTTTTATCTTACCTCTTTCACAGGTAAAAATTAGCTGCCAGATATGAATTTATCTGTGGGGTGTTAAACATTTTCACCACCCACACTATCCAAGACACCCTGTAATCAAAATCTACCAATAAAATTGACTCCTTAACAGGATGATTTACGCTTGAGGCATCAAGTTTACTTCTAAAGAGGTAAGGCATAGGTCTTAGGATAGGATAGGGACTATATAAATTGTGCATTTAACAAGATTTGCATAACTGTCAATCTATCAACCACTCGTCAAGCACAAACAGGATCTGTGAGTTGCAGAGAGTGTAATCTAGCCAGCATCAAACACAGAGTCGGTGAATTCCGCCTCTAGTTCATCAGGCATAATCACTACTGGCATCTCACAGAGAGAGGAAGTTAGACAGTGTTTGGGGTAAAAGCTGCCTCAGTCGAGATTTACTCAAGCGTTGATGAATAATAACTGTTTTATTCCGAATGTATAAGTTGCTCATTTAAGTCTGATTTCAATATGGTTGTAGTATAAATGGAAGTGAATAAATCAAACAATTGTACGTAAACTAATTAATTATTAACACGATATGGCAGAAGAACCTAGATCAACCTCCGATAAAAAATATGTATCTACTGCCAATATAGCGTCAAATAAACCAACAAAACCAACACTGACAGCCTCATCCCGCCAGCCGCAGCGTGTGCTTGGCTTTGGTAATGTACTCGCCTTTGCGTTTGCAATTGGGGCAGCATTACTGACCACTTCTAGCATAACTGAGACTAAATGGCTAGAAAATCAAGCCCTGTCTGCATTTTTTCACCTGCGGGGTGCGCTGGTGCCTCCAGAAGATATTGTCATTTTAGCAATTGATGATCAATCCATATCAGTACCCGAACAATACTATAAAACAAATCCGCAAAAGTATGCCTACCTGGAACCACTGAGAGCATTCCCGTTTAAAAGGGCGGCTTATGCCCAGGTAATTGACAAACTGATGCAAGCTGGGGCGCGGGCTGTGGCTTTGGATGTGGTGTTTGATACTCCTGGTAGTTATGGTGCAGAGGACGATCGCCAACTGCAAGCGGCTTTGCAAAAATATGGTAGTAAAGTCACCCTCGCCGCGCAGTATGACATCTTTGCATCTCACCAAGGCGTATTCACACAGTTGAGATTACCATTAGAAAAATTTCAAGCCCCTCCAGTGTCTATCGGGACTGTAAATTTTCCTATAGAAGTAGATGGTAAGGTGCATCGGTTAGCTAATGAGTTCACCAAGCAGTTAGCCATAGATGATGTTCTCACAGATAAAATCCCTGCGTTTGAGCAAGCGGTGTTAGGTGCAGCCCAAGTTAATTATCCCCAACCGCAAGGCGATCGCATCCACTTCTGGGGGGCAGCTGGCACATTTGAAACGATTCCTTTATGGTATGTCCTCGACCCGCAAAACTGGAACTATTATTTACAGCAGGGTCGGGTATTTCGGGATAAAATTGTCTTGGTGGGAGCTACAGCCCAGTTAGCCAATGATTATCATCCTGTTCCCGTGGGGAGAAATTGGTTGTCTCCTGAACGGATGTCAGGGGTAGAAATTCACGCCAATGCGATCGCCACTTTGTTAACCGGAAAAGCGATCGCGCCAGCAATTAACAGTCCTTTATTGCAAGGTTTATTTGTGCTGGGATTGGTTGGCGGTACATCATTAATTATTAGCAACAGCAAAAGCGGAATTAAAAGATTTATCTTGTGTATGGCTGTGGCTGGGGTTTGGGGAGTGATTAGCTATATAATTTTGACTGAGAGACAGTTAGTTTTACCGACAGCAGTACCAATACTAGCGATCGCATTTACTGGCACATCTTATCTAGCAACGGAAGTAGCCAGGGAAAAAATCAGAACACGCCAAATAGTCGAGATTTTTCAGAAATATAAAACTTCCCCCGTTGTCCAAGAGATTATCAGCCAACAACAGGACTTGCAAGACCTACTACAACAACGAGATTTAGCCGTAGCCGGGAACATTCTGGGCGGACGCTATAAAATAGTCAAAGTTCTCAGTTGTGGTGGATTTAGCGAAACCTACATTGCCGAAGACATACAACGCCCTGGTAATCCCCAATGTGTCGTCAAGCAACTCAAACCAGCCAACAGCGAAGCCAAGGGATTAGAACTAGCTAGACGTTTATTTGCCACAGAAGCGCAAACATTAGAAAAATTGGGAACACATCCGCAAATTCCCCAGTTATTGGCTTATTTTGAACAAAACGCAGAATTTTATTTAGTACAAGAATATATTATTGGGCATCCTCTCAACCAGGAATTACCATCAGGTGAAACTACATCAGAGATAAAAGTTATTAAACTTGTCAAGCAATTATTACAAATATTAATCTTCGTCCATGAAAATAGTGTAATTCACCGGGATATTAAACCCAGCAACATCATCCGGCGACACTCAGACAATAAATTAGTATTGATTGACTTTGGTGCAGTCAAAGAAATTTCCTTACCACAACTAGAAAATCAAGAGCAAATTCCCTTTACTATTGGGATTGGGACGAGAGGATATGCACCTAACGAACAATGTTTTGGTCGTCCGCAATATAACAGTGATATCTATGCAGTGGGGATGATAGGGATTAAAGCCTTAACAGGTATCGCACCCCACGATATACCAAGAGACTCTTTTGATGAATTGAAATGGATAGATAAAGCTATAGTAAGTCAAGGTTTCGCGCAGATTCTCAGTAAAATGGTGCGGGATGATTACAAACAGCGATATCAGTCAGCGTTAGAAGTATTAACAGCAATTGATGAATTAGAACATACGCCCATGCAGAATTCCATCCCCCCAACTTACCCAGCAATGAAGACATTAAAATCTTCAGATGATTCTGACTCACCCACCGCACCCTGGCCGAAAAAGTTCTAAACCCAGATACCCAACTTCTCAAAAAAGTCGGGTATCTATGACATCATCAATTTTATCCATACCAAGATTCTTCTTTTGGTTTATCACTAAATAAACCCAACAAAGGAGCAAGAATTGCGCCAAAGATAAAACCGCCAGCGTGCGCCCAATAAGCAATACCGCCGCTTTCCATGCCGATATTAGTACGTGCTTCTAAGCTAGCGAGTCCGTAGAAAGACTGTTGTAGAAACCAAAAACCTAAAAAGAAATATGCAGGAACACGGAAAGTGGGGAAGAAAAAGCCGAGAGGGATAACACCGAGAATTTCAGCTTGGGGGAAGCGGAGAATATATGCACCCATCACACCAGCGATCGCACCACTAGCACCCAAAGAAGGAATGTTAGAATCTTGAGCGAAGAACCATTGAGCCAAAGACGCTAAAACACCACAGGAAAGATAAAACAGCAAATACTTGGCATGACCTAATTTTTCCTCAACATTATTCCCAAAAATCCAGAGAAACAACATATTACCAGCTAGGTGCAGTAAACCACCATGCAAAAATTGCGAACTAATTAATGTTGCCCATTCTGGTACAGGTTGATGCACATCAACCCCAGCAAAACTTAAACTCAATTCCTGGGGAACTACAGCTGCTAAATGTAAGAACCCGTTTAATGCTTGCGGAGGAAGACTAGCTTCATAAAGAAACGCCAGCACATTCACCGCAATTAATCCAAAGGTGACATAAGGCGTAATTTGTGTAGGATTATTATCTCGAATAGGAACCACTGGTTTATTTCCTCATATTGCAGCAGCTAACCCCAAGGTAATAATTTTTGCTTGTGGTTGCTTCTAGCCAGTGGGTGAAAATCAAAAAATCTCCAAAATGTAGGGTGCGTCAGTACGAGAAACCCTCCTAGGGGCGGGTTGATCAATATCTGGGATTATTCAACTAGGGTATTTGTGAACCCGCCCCTACCATATCTAGAATGCGTGAGTTATGTCCCGTTCTGACAAGAAAGGATTCGTAAGAACACACCTTACTAACTTATTTGACTAAATTACGCTTTTTTTGGTTCTAGGTTGTTAATTAGCTCACTGAGTTTGGGAACACTAGCAAAAGTGATTTAAAACGTCACTGTGTTCTCAATATCCGTCATCAGTACAGTTAAGCGAATTTAACTGTTCCTGAAGCTGTAACTCAAGCCTAAATTATCTACCGAACAAGCTGTTTTATGTACGCAACTACCAACAGGACTGAGAAAATTGCTAGTATTCTGCAAAAACGCCGTCCTCTAGCTGAGAAAATTCAAAATGTAGAGACTAATCTGCGATCGCTTTCTTCCACACTACGCCATCTGGAAAACAGCCGCAATCATTTACTAGCAAAACTCGAAGATCAAAACGCCTGTCAACGGTTGCAGGAAATCGATTGTACAGCCATTCACAAAAGTATTGATCAAGAATTGACTGCTTTGAGTCAGCTAAAAATGCGTTTTTGTCGTGATACCCTCAACATTGGGGTAGTTGGACGCGCACGACAAGGTAAAAGTCGTTTACTACAGAGTCTCACAGGACTCACTACTGCCGAGATACCAGACGGAGATAGGCAACATTGCACCGGGGTTCGTAGTACCATTTACCACCACCCCAACGTCAATACTTACGGAGAAGTTTGGTTTTACTCAGAGCAATCATTTTTAGATGAGGTAATTAGACCTTATTATCAAAAACTCGGTTTAGGCAACACACCCAACACAATTGAAGAATTTGGGAAAAATCCTCTACCTAACTTGCCTAAAAATATCCCCGGATATGCTGAACCGGCAGCAATGTATGAACACCTAAAAAAATATCACACTAATTTAGAAAAGTATCAGCACTTGTTACAAAAACCCTCACCTCGGCGGATTTCTAGAGATGAAATTAGGGAATATGTAGCTCAAGATACTCCTGAAGGTGAAAGAATATTTTTTAACTATTTAGCAGTGCGGGAAGTAAAGATTTTTTGTAACTTTCCTAATACTGATGTAGGACAAATTGCTTTAGTAGATATGCCTGGGTTGGGTGATACAGGCGTAGGTGATGAAGACAGATTAATGAGAACTCTAGGACAAGATGTTGATGCTGTGCTGTTTGTGCGGATGCCAAAATCATCTGGTGACTATTGGGCAGAAGTAGATGTAAAACTATATGATACTGCTCGCCAAGCACTGCTTGATTTGCCTCTTGACTTGTGGTCTTTCATGGTACTCAATCAAACCTCTTCTAACTCAAAAAACCACAATAACTTTCCCAATTGTCAAGACTTAGCCGCAGACATTAGCAACAAACATATTAATGTTCGTGAATGTATTATAGCTAATTGTGCTGAGGTAGACGAAACCAACAAACTTCTAGATAGAGTTCTTGAATATTTTGCCTTGAAAATTACTGATTTAGATAAGCAGTATGCAACTGCTTGTCAAGAGAGATTGATTAAACTTCATCATCAAGTGCAAGCTGAGTTAAAGAAAGCGAATAATGCCTTGAGTGAAGAATTCAACGATGAAGAAGAGTCAATGTTTGATGATTTATTTGAGGAATTTTTCGAGGAAGTGACAAATAGTCTAGAAGAACTGCTTAAAGAGCTAATTGTCAAGCGTGATTCCCAAAATGATTACTTGAAACAGCAGATAGAAGAAGTTTTTCAACTTTGCCGTCAAGACACTGGCATTCCCACCGTGGAGGACATAAAAAAGAGAGCTAATCGTGAAGGCTCTTATCTAACAGCCTACAGTAAATATCTGCATGAAATCAGAACTAATCTCTCAAACAAATTTCTGTCTTTGGATGATAGCTTAAAATATTCAATCGAGGAAATAAAATCTTTAGTGGCAGATGTTTTAGTAGAAAAAGGACATCTGGGAGGTTTAACAGCAGCACGAGGTTCTGAATTTATCAAAGTGATTGCTGAAGAAATACCTGATACTTTATCTAGCCTCAAACATGGATTTCAAATCCTATCTGATTTTCAACTATCATATAGAGGATTAATTCAGCATCGCATTCGCAAGCATCTAGATAAACTAACACCTAATTTAGCCGTCCGCCTTCCTCAAACACCTGACGAGCAAAATGTTCTTGATACTTTTCAAGAGATTTACCCAGAAGTAATTTATCAATGTGGAAATGCCTTACAAGATTTCCTTACTGAGCCTAATCAAGCCGCTTTTGCAATATTAGAAGAATTTGTTGATCGTGTACTGCGTGCAGAAAACATTGAGAAAGATTGGCGGAAGTTTTTACGCAAAGTTCGTAAACAAGTTTGGGCGGAACATTTTCAACCTTTAGCTGATAAAAATCGCCTTCTACGCGAGTGGTTTAATGTGGTAGAGCAAGCAACTAATATTAATGATTTACCAGCCCAGAACTTTTTGAACTAAAATCACAAAATTCCATAATGCAAATTTTTCAGTGGATTAAAAGAATGTTGAGCAGAATATTTCAAGGGAAAACTGAACCAATACAAACTCTAAAAATTACCATGCTGGGTAGTAGCGGTGTTGGTAAAAGCAGTTTATTAGCAGCAATATATGACCAATTTGACCAAGTAATTGGTAAGACTAATCTGCAAATAAAGCCTACTGATGATGCTACTAGAGTCATTATGGATGCTCGTCTGCAAGAGTTAAAAAGTCTTGTGGGTAATACTATAAAAGTAACAGGCGGAGTTAAAGGTGGTGGTTCACCTCGCTCCTTCTTGTTTGATTTAGGTAAAACAGGTAGATCACCTTCTTTAAGATTGCAATTTCAAGACTATCCGGGTGGATATATTGAGTCACACGCGACTCCTGAGAATATCAAAACTGTAGAAAATTTCATCAGGGAATCAGCAGCAGTTTTAATTGCAATTGATACGCCTATGATGATGGAAATGAAAGGTAAATGGCATGACAGGTTTAATCAGCCGACAAGAATCATCAATTTATTTAAACAAGCATACGAGAACTTAGATACACCAAGACTGGTGATCCTTGCTCCCGTCAAGTGTGAAAAATACATTCAAAATGACAAGGATGCTAATGAATTACTAGCAAATATTAGAGACAAATATGGCACATTATTGGATTACTTTGGTAGTGATGAACTGCTTCTTAAAGTCGCTGTAGTAGTAACACCAGTTCAGACAGTTGGTAGTGTATTTTTCTCCAGAGTAGAAATGCAAGATGATGAACCTTGTTTTTATTTCGTAAAGCGTGATCCTGACTCTTTCTACCAACCAAAAGATAGTGAACAACCACTCTGCTATCTTTTGCGTTTTATCCTAAGATTACATCTTGAAAAACGACGTATACCAATTATTAACTCTATACTGAATATTTTCGGTAAAGATGTCGCATTTAAAGAAGCTGTACTTGATTTTACTGGTAACTGTAAGAATACTGGTGGCTTCGCAGTTATACAAGGTGCAAATTTACTGAGAATTGATAGCAAATAATTATGGATATTTACATTCAAAGTAGAGGAATATCTCAGGATTACTTCTGGTTAAAAATCGGTGTTCATGAGAATGAGGACATCCGAAAAAATCCGCCTATTCCTCCTCGTGAATTTACGGATTTAATAGATACTGATGCTCATTCACTTGTTTTAGGTCGTTCTCAAGGTAAACTAATCTTACTTGTAACTGGGTTGAAAACCAGTGAACGTGCAGACAACCGTAACCGCCCCATTCGTAATTCTGTAGCCTGGGTAGGTGATGCTTCAGATGAAGCAATTATCAAATCTCTCACGGTGCAAGCATTGAGAGATGAGTTACAACAAATAATAGACAAGGCTGTAAAATCTGGAGGAGAGAATGGTTTTATAGTTTTGCCAAACGAGCGAGAAAACTTCAAGCCAAATGCTATTAATCAGGGTAAATCACCTGCTGACTCCACAGCTAAATTTGAGGAATTATCACCAGAAAATCAAGAAAAATTAGCCAGGGAACTGGAACAAATTACAGCTTTCCCAAAACAGAAACTTTTGGTAGTTGTTACAGGAATTAGAAAAAACAGCGATTTGGAAGCTGCTGGAGTATGGCGTGGTTTATCAAGCTTAATTGACAAACATGGAACTTCAGAAACTAAACAAAGCAGGGAAACTGAGAAATCAAACCCAATAGCTCCTTTAAGTAGTTTTTTCAACAATTCTAACGTAGTGCTGTCCTTGAAAATTTCTTTCTTGATAGCATTTATCCTGTCTTTAGTTTTAGGTGTTTTTCTATTCCAACAATGGAAACTACAAAATCAAGAAACTGAAAACATCAAATCTCAAATTGATATTTTACAGAAGCAGCAACAAGAAATAGATGAGCAAATACAGGAGTTACAGCGTCAACGTCAAGAAATAGACAAGCAAATTGAGAAATTAGAATTGCTGATTGGAGAAAAACATACTTTTAGAATTTCGTTAAAACCACTTTAACGAGTTGCGAAAGCCAAAATTAATGTCATAGTCAGCAAAACTTCCGTCTATACTAAAAGTATGAATTGTTTCAGAAAGTTTGTGCTGATTTTTCACGGGATCTGGAAAACCCCTCTCCAAACCTCTCCCCTGCAAGGAGAGAGGCTTTGATTTTTCGCCCTTCCCTAGTAGGGAAGGGGGTTAGGGAGTTAGGTTTCAAGTTGGGTTTTCCACATAACGTGAACAGTCAGAAACTTTGTGAAACAATGGTCATCAAAGAAATGTACATTTAGTGTAGACTGCGGCTTGTCCGCAATATTGATGTTGCTCATCCAAAAGATTCCACAGAATACCGTCTTGGATATGAAAACGCTTACCAGTGCTAGTGATTCGCACACCAGAGAAATAACTAAAACCTTGAGTTGCGGCTTCTGCTAACAGGCGATCGCGTTCTTGTTGTACTATCTCTTCAGCAGTTTTACGCGAAGCCATTTTAGTAAACTCTTCCCAAGATAACCCCCATAATTCCAAAGCTTTCAGATTTCCGTAATTAAAAATTGGATCTGGTTCAATCCCATGAGAAACTAATACAAATGGGGCTGTAAATAATTGCTGCGCCACTTCCTCTAGTGAACCATTCACATCTAGTAATGACTTCCCCAACCAATGCTGAAAACTTTTCATCAAGCGTTGACTGTGGAGAATAATTGCTGGTTGCTGCCAAGGAAATTCCATCAAATTATTCATATAAGATTCACTATAATATCAAGTAATATTTTACTATATAGCATTTTCTAATATAATAATGTAAAAATTTATCTGCGTACATCTGCGTCCATCTGCGTTCAATTCTAATTAACAAATTATGATGTGGTTTAGCAATTCTTTAGAAAATCAACTCAACCATTGGAACAAAGTTATCAACCAACAACCAGACAACCCTAACGCTTACGTTAGACGAGGGATGGTGAAATTTCAGCTAGCTCAAATTGATGAATCTATTCAAGATTTTGACAAAGCCGAACAGTTAGATAATCGGATTAAACCTTATCTTTGGCAACGAGGGTTATCATACTATTATGCTGAAAGATTTGCAGAAGGCGCACAACAATTTGAGATAGATTTAACAGTCAACTCTCAAGATGTAGAAGAGACAGTATGGCGTTATCTGTGTATGGCGCGGTTGGTGGGTGTAGAAGAGGCGCGAAATTCTCTATTAACAGTGAAGAATGATCCGCGTGAGATAATGCGGTGTGTATATCATTTGTATGCCGGAGATTGTACCACAGATGATGTTTTAAAAGTGGGAAAATCAGGAGGGGAACGCAGCAATTTTTACGCCCATCTTTATCTAGGATTATATTACGAAGCCGAGAATAACCAAGAGTTAGCCAAAGATTATCTAGTCAAGGCGGCAGATAATTATAAACTTGATGATTATATGTGGTATTTGGCGCAAGTACATAAAAAATTGCGAAGTTGGTAATAATTAAAAAACAATCATCATAAATATTTACTCTTATTTACTTTAGATAATGACCGCTAATTTACATACGGAAAAAGGTTGGCATGGCAAACTAAATTTAGTGTATGCTAATCGCCAGGATGCAACCGAGTTAATTTACAATCACCAGCAAGCACCGCTAAAAGTGCAACGTCCGTTTTATCCAGAAGGTGAGAAAGTCTGTCATAGTGTGATTTTACACACGGCTGGGGGAGTAGTGGGAGGCGATCGCCTGTCTACTAACATCCACC
Organism: Anabaena sp. 4-3; assembly: GCF_001597745.1. Lineage (GTDB taxonomy): Bacteria > Cyanobacteriota > Cyanobacteriia > Cyanobacteriales > Nostocaceae > Trichormus. The sequence goes on from NZ_LUHJ01000067.1 coordinate 100,182, forward strand.
TCCAACCCCATACCCACGCCTTAATCACCACAGCCGCCGCCGGGAAAATATACCGTAGTAATGGCTTCCAGGCGAAACAAACCATAGATATACAAATAGATGCAGGTGCTTGTTTAGAATGGCTACCGCAAGAAACAATATTATTTAACGGTGCAAATTATCGGCAAGATTTACGGGTAGAATTAGCAACCGGAGCGAATTTTATAGGCTGGGAAATTACCAGATTTGGACGCAGTGCTAGAGGAGAGAAATTTTTACAAGGAGAATGGCGATCGCACACCGAAATTTGGCAACAAGACGCACCCCTATGGATAGATCGCCAATACCTACCCGGTAACGAAACCGTTTTTCATAGTTCTCACGGCTTATCATCTCAACCAATAGCGGGTAACTTCCTATACGTAGGTAGTCAAGTTTCCACAGAAACCATCGAAAAGTCACGTAACCTATGGCTAGGTATAGGAGAAACTGGAGTTACCCGCTTAGAAAATGGATTTTTATGTCGATATCGTGGTAATTCCACATCAGAGGTGAGAAACTGGTTTACAACCGTGTGGCAAATGCTACGAGTTGATAATTTCCGTCGTAGTCATTGCATACCCAGAGTGTGGCAAGTGTAAGCAAACGCAAAGGAGGAAAACAGAATGCAACTCACGCCACAAGAAAAAGATAAACTATTAATTTTTACAGCCGCCTTATTAGCAGAAAGGCGGAAAGATAGAGGCTTAAAACTAAATTATCCCGAAGCAGTGGCTTATATTTCTGCTGCAATTTTAGAAGGTGCGAGAGATGGACGCACCGTAGCAGATTTGATGAGTTATGGCACAACCTTATTAACCAAAGATGATGTCATGGAAGGCGTAGCGGAAATGGTGCATGAAGTCCAGATAGAAGCAACCTTTCCTGATGGGACAAAATTAGTCACAGTACATAATCCAATTCGTTAAATTTAAAATTATGATTCCAGGGGAAATAATTACACCAGATGGTGAAATAGAATTAAACGCAGGTCGTCCAACTGTGAAATTAATAGTAGCAAATACAGGAGATAGACCGATTCAAGTCGGTTCACATTTTCATTTTTATGAAGTGAATAACGCCCTGAATTTTGATAGAGAACAAGCGTTAGGAATGCGGTTAGATATTCCAGCCGGGACAGCAGTTAGGTTTGAACCGGGGGATGAAAAGGAGGTTACTTTAGTACCTTTAGTTGGTAGTCGTCAGGTTTATGGATTTAATGGCAAGGTTAATGGAGTATTATTTTAACGCAAAGGGGCGCGGAGGTAAACGCAGAGGTACGCGGAGTTAGAGGTTATTGGCTACGCGTTTGATACCTTCTTTGAGGTGGAGGACGTTAAAGTTGAGGAGGAGTCCGAGTTTACAGTGGGTGAGTTTGAGGTAAGTGAGAAGTTGTACTGAGTGAATGGGTTGGAGAGATTCCACAGATTTGACTTCAATAATTACTTTATTTTCGACAATCAAATCCAAGCGATAAACACAATCCAATTGTACCTGCTGATACACCAGAGGTAAAGAAACTTGTCTCCCAACCTGAAACCCCTGCTGCCGCAACTCATAATCTAAACACTCCTCATAAGCCGACTCCAACAACCCAGGCCCTAAAGCCGTATGCACCCTCATCCCACACCCAATAATCATCCTACTCAAATCATTCTCATCCATACTTTGCGCCCCTTTGCGTTTCCCTCCGCGCCCCTTTGCGTTTAAACACAATTCTATCCTCACTCCCAAAACTATAATATGCCCTACGAAATGTCAAGACGCGCCTACGCGGAAACCTATGGCCCCACAGTAGGCGATCGCATCCGACTAGCCGACACAGAACTATTCATAGAAGTAGAACAAGACTTCACCACCTACGGCGACGAAGTAAAATTCGGTGGTGGGAAAGTCATCCGTGATGGCATGGGACAATCCCCCATATCTAACGCTGATGGTGCAGTAGATTTAGTAATTACTAATGCTTTAATTCTCGATTGGTGGGGAATTGTCAAAGCAGATATCGGCATTAAAGACGGTAAAATATTCAAAATCGGGAAAGCTGGTAATCCTTATATTCAAGACAATATAGATATTATTATCGGCCCTGGAACAGAAGCCTTAGCCGGGGAAGGAATGATTCTGACGGCTGGTGGTATTGATAGCCATATTCATTTTATCTGTCCCCAACAAATTGAAGTTGCGATCGCCTCTGGAATTACTACTATGATTGGCGGTGGTACAGGGCCAGCCACAGGTACAAATGCTACTACCTGCACCCCTGGCCCCTGGAATATCTACCGAATGTTACAAGCGGCTGATGCTTTCCCGATGAATTTAGGCTTTTTGGGCAAAGGAAACGCCAGCCAACCCCAAGGCTTAGTAGAACAAGTTTTAGCTGGTGTAATTGGGTTGAAGCTACATGAAGACTGGGGGACTACTCCCGCCGCCATTGATACCTGTCTGAGTGTTGCTGATGACTATGATATTCAAGTAGCGATTCATACCGACACCCTCAACGAAGCCGGTTTTGTCGAAGATACCATCGCCGCCTTTAAAAATCGCGTCATCCACACCTACCACACCGAAGGCGCAGGTGGGGGACACGCACCAGACATTATCAAAGTCTGCGGTGAAGCGAATGTTCTCCCATCTTCTACTAATCCTACCCGTCCTTACACCGTCAACACCCTAGACGAACACCTAGATATGTTGATGGTATGTCATCACCTCGACCCCAGCATCCCCGAAGATGTCGCCTTTGCTGAATCTCGCATCCGTCGGGAAACTATCGCCGCCGAAGATATTCTCCACGACTTAGGCGCGTTTAGTATAATTTCCTCCGATTCCCAAGCAATGGGGCGAGTAGGAGAAGTAATAATTCGTACTTGGCAGACAGCCCATAAAATGAAAGTACAACGGGGAAGTCTTGCTGGAGATGGTCTGGCGGATAATTTGCGAGCTAAAAGATATGTGTCTAAATACACAATTAACCCAGCAATTACACATGGTATTGCTGAGTATGTGGGTTCTGTCGAGGAAGGTAAACTTGCAGATTTATGCTTGTGGCGACCAGCATTTTTTGGTGTGAAACCAGAGATAGTGATTAAAGGTGGAATGATAGCATGGTCACAAATGGGAGACGCTAACGCCAGTATTCCCACACCCCAACCTGTGTATATGCGTCCGATGTTTGGCAGTTTTGCCGGTGCGAAACACGCCACATCTTTAACGTTTTTGTCTCAAGCTGCAATAGAAAGAGAAATTCCTAGCCAGTTGGGTTTGAAAAAATCAGCCGTTGCAGTTTCCGGTATACGTCAATTAACTAAACGAGATATGAAGTTAAATGATGCTTTACCGCATATAGAAGTAGATCCTGAAACTTATCAAGTCAAAGCCGATGGGGAATTGTTGACTTGTGAACCCGCTACAGTTTTACCAATGGCGCAAAGATACTTTTTGTTTTAGTCTGGTTTGTAGTAGGGGTGGGTTGACAGATATGATTAATGATCAACAAGGATATGAGTGAACCCGCCCCTACTTTAGCACTGAGTTTTAAAACGGAAGTCAGGAGTTACGAGGAGGTACAGAGAATGCGGTACGTCACCAGTATTGAACGCCTAGCAAAAGAAGAAGGAATTGTTGAAACTGCTAGAGAAAGTGTCCTTGAGGTGTTAGAAACAAGATTTGGATAAGTACCAACTTCTATTGTTGAAGCCATCAATGGCATTAATCAGCCATCCTTGCTGAAGACACTACTTAAAAGTGCGATCGCTATTCCCTCAACTACAGAATTTCAACACCTATTAGATAATCTCACGTCTGGAGAATAAGCGATCGCTATGATCTCCACCGTAAAACTTTACAAATATTTAGATAATATGGCTTGACATCTCAAGATTAATTAAAAATTCAATTGCCAGATTGTGTATAGAGGGATATCCTACTCTACGGGAGATACTGTTGCACTCACACGCTCCCGGAAAAGCTTAGTTATAAAATATACCTCCGTATCACATGAGTTTACAAACTTCTCACTCTGGCAACATTCTCGTGGTTGACGACTCTCCAGATAATGTTTTCCTCATTCAAACCATTTTGGAAGGAGAAGGTTACACGGTTTACACCGCAGAGAATGGCTTTTTAGCACTAGAGCAACTACAAGCATATCCCTGCGATTTGGTGTTACTGGATTTAATGATGCCAGGAATGGATGGTTATGAAGTAACTCGGCGCATTCGTGGGGAGATGCAACTACAGCAATATATCCCGATTCTGCTAATTACTGCCCATGATGCTCCAAATGTAGCACAGGGGTTAGACTTAGGTGCTGATGATTTTATCCGCAAACCTGTGACAATGGATGAATTACTGGCGCGGGTGCGATCGCTTTTACGTTTAAAGTTCATTATGGATGAACGTGATGAAATAGCCCGTCAGCGTGAAGATTTTGTCTCGCGTCTCACCCATGACTTACGTACTCCCCTGGTAGCGGCTGATAGGATGCTGTCACTACTTCAGCAAGGTGCTTTGGGAGATTTATCACCCCAAATGCAGGAAGTCATCACTATCATGGCACGCAGCAATATCAACCTGCTAACTATGGTGAATACCTTATTAGAAGTTTATCGCTTTGAAGCCGGGCGGAAAACCTTAGCGTTTCAACCTGTGAATATAAACCAATTATTACATGAAGTAGTTGGGGAACTCTCACCCCTAGCCCAAGCAAAAAGCCTACCGATTCATCTAGATTGTGGCGAACCATCAAACACCAGCATTGTAACAGGCGATCGCTTAGAATTACATCGTCTGTTTACTAATCTGATCAGTAACGCCATCAAATTTACTGAATCCGGCTCAGTTAATATCCGTTGCCAAAATCAGATTTTGAATCAACAGAAACACAATCCTGAGTCTAATTTCCCTGACAATATTGGCGAATACATCACTGTGGAAATAGCAGATACAGGCGCAGGTATTCCCCCAGAAGAACAAGCAACTTTATTTGAAAGATTCCGTCAAGGTAATCATAAAATTTCTGGCAGTGGTTTAGGGCTTTACCTATCACGTCGCATAGTCGAAGCCCATCAAGGAAATATTCAAGTAAATTCTGAATTAGGTAAAGGTAGTGTATTTACTGTTAGCTTACCTCTCCAAAAGTAAATGAGATGATTTACTGATGATTTATCTAAACCTCATCTTTTAGTGTAGATTATAAATATTATTTTTAACTTTTTCTCAGCTTAAAACAAATTCTGCATGAGGATAAATATGTTGACAGGAGAATTGTCCAAAATTCAGGATATCATTGCCAAACAGCGCAAATTTTTTCAGACAGGTAAAACCAAAGAAATTGCTTTTCGGCTAGAACAGTTAAAGATGCTCAAGCAATTAGTGCTTGAGAATGAATCAGCAATCATACAAGCACTAAATCAAGATTTACATAAACCTGAATTTGAAACTTATGCTACAGAAATTGGGGGAATAAAAGAAATTAATTATGCGATAAAAAATCTTAAATCTTGGACTCAACCCAAAAAAGCCCCAGTTCCCGCCGATTTTTTCACTTACTCAGCCCGAATTTATCCAGAACCACTCGGAGTTATTTTAATTATTGGCCCTTGGAATTATCCATTTAACTTAATTATCTCACCATTAGTAGGAGCAATAGCCGCCGGAAATTGTGCTATAATAAAACCCTCAGAACTAGCCCCTCATACGTCTAAATTATTAGCCGAGCTTATTAGTAAATATTTCCCCAGTGAATATATTGCCGTAGTAGAGGGAGGGGTAGAAACTAGCCAACAACTACTACAAGAAAAATTTGATCATATCTTCTTTACTGGTGGTACAGCCATCGGTAAAATAGTCATGGAAGCGGCGGCAAAACATTTGACACCAGTTACCCTAGAGTTAGGTGGTAAAAGCCCCTGTATAGTAGATACTGAGATTAACCTCGAACATACAGCCAGACGTATTACTTGGGGAAAATTCATTAATGCTGGACAAACTTGTGTTGCACCTGACTATCTGTTAGTGAATCGAAAAATCAAACCAGATTTAATAACAGCATTGCGAAAAACCATCAAAGAATTTTATGGTGATAACCCAGCGAACAGTCCAGATTTTGCCAGAATTATCAATCAAAAACACTTTACACGCCTATCTCAACTAATCAAACATGGCGAAATTATCATAGGTGGAGACATCAACCCCGAAGAACGTTATATAGCACCGACAATAATTGATCGTGTCTCCTTAACAGATCCCATCATGCAAGAAGAGATTTTCGGGCCGATTTTACCTATAATTGAATACACAGATATTCAAGAAGCGATCGCCTTAATCAATTCTCAACCAAAACCCCTAGCCTTATACCTATTTTCCCACAACAAAAACTTGCAACAGAGCATCTTAAAAGAAACCTCATCAGGTGGCGTATGTCTCAACGACACAATCATGCAAGTAGGCATTTCATCTCTACCATTTGGTGGCGTAGGTAATAGCGGTATTGGTAGCTATCATGGTAAAGCCAGTTTTGACACCTTTTCACATTACAAAAGCGTCTTAAAAAACACCTTCTGGCTAGACTTAAATTGGCGTTACGCTCCTTACAAAGACAAATTATCCTTACTCAAACGCATTATCAAATAACAAAACTCCGCGTTCCTCCGCGTAAACCTCCGCGTACCTCCGCGTTCACAAAACTCAACCCCAACTTGATAGTGCATTACGGCTAATTCTGACATCACCGTAACACACCACTACTCTCAATCACCAACTATATCGTTGTTCCGCCCAAGGTTCACCACGACGATGATAACCATTGCGTTCCCAAAAACCCAACTCTTCCCGTTCCAGAAACTCTAAACCATTAATCCACTTAGCACTTTTCCAAGCGTAGAGATGAGGAACAACTAACCGCATCGGCCCCCCGTGTTCCGTGGGTAGGGGTTCACCATATAATTGAAAAGCGAAAAAATTGTCTTCCCTAACAAAATCCTTCATGGCAATATTAGTAGTGTAACCCCCATAGCAATGTTCCATAACATGGGCTGCTTTGGGTTCTACCTCAATCAGATTCATCAAATCTGTGACTTTAATTCCAGTCCATTTGACATCGAGTTTAGACCAACGGGTGACACAGTGAAAATCTGCTGTAAATTCGTGTTGAGGTAGTGACATAAAATCAGACCATGTAAACACAGCAGGTTTTGCCAAACCCCAAACCCGAAACTCCCATTCTTCTATACTGACTTGGGGAGCAGTACCGTAAGTTAAAACGGGGAACCCGTTAGCTAAGTGCTGCCCTGGGGGAACGCGATCGCGATTTTCCTGACTTGGTTTTTGAAAAAATTTTCCTAGCATATCCGCTAAAAAATCTCTCTTTTCAACAGTTTTGTTGCCTAATCACCAACTCTGAGCGTCCACACTCCACCCAGAAATCAGCAAAATATTAAGTTTGATAAATTATTTTATCCTCAGTTACGGGTAAGTGGTAATGGGTAATAGGTTGAGCCAATTACTCATTACCAATTTTTTCTCATCCCGATTAGCTTTGGTGAACTATCTGTAATTCATAATCCTTTAAAGAAGCTGGGGAATAGGTGATGACATAATAGGGAGAAGTTTGTTAATCCTGTTGCGGCTAACCACATAATGCGGTGGTTATCGCCGCTCAAAACTTCCCATTTATGTTTATCCCTCTGGGAAATGATTATTCTTCTTCGTCCTCTTCTTCAGCAGAAGGATAGACAAATGTAGAGCGTCCAGTCAAAATTGATTTGCCCAAGGACAGAGCTTTTTGAGCTTCAACAGCAGCTTTGCGTCTCCAGGTAGCTCGACGTTTATCGCGTTTAGATTTAGAGGTTTTCTTCTTAGGAACAGCCATGATAGCCGATATCGTAATTCTTGACAACCTTTCTATTCTAAGCGATCAAATGCCTAAGTCAAAAATAAAAAGTTGAAGGGTTTGGGAATGAGGCTGATGGCATGAGACATATATGTAGAGACGTTGCATGCAACGTCTCTACAAGTCTGTTGATGGTTGACTGTTGACTAGGTAAAAGTTCTTCTCCCCCACTCCCGATTCCCTACTCCCTACTCAGTAGGAGTGGCTTGAGGTTCAGGAGGTTGAGTTGGTGGTGTTGTGGTGGGGCTGGTGGTAACTTCTGTTGTGGGATTGAGAGTAGTTTGTGGTTGTTCAAAAAATAGTAGCGATCGCGCAGTTTTAAAATAAGTCGCCCATCTGCGAGGATCGGGACGGGTGCGCCATTGCTGGCGACTGACTTCTAATGATAAAATAGGCGCGATCGCTCCATAACTTTGTACGGATACAATCACAGACACCTCTGTTACTAAAATATCTTGGTCAAAACTCCGTTGAGCTGCGGCTCTGGCTGTTGTTTCTGCTCTGCGTAATACGGCTTCGTAGCCTTCATCTGGTAATCTGTCAATACTCAAATTAACTCTAGCTGTATAAGCTCGCACAATCTGGGGTGAAATCGCCTCTGTCACCATCCATACAGCCACAGGAGAGAAAAGCAAAAATATTAATGGAAATGTCCGGATTTTTTTGTCAAATTGGCTAATAACTGGAAAGGGAATGATCGATGATAGGTGGTGAATACTATTTTTGTTCATAACTTTTTAGTTCCCTGGAGTGGTTCTGTATTGTCAATAGTCTAAGTGTTTTTATTAGGAAAAAAGCCATAAAACATACACAAATTTATTGGTTCAATCAGAACTATTTAGACTATCAGACATAGGTTAGCTTTGTTTTTTCAGCAAAGCCAACCGCAATTTTAGGCAAGCACACAACAACCTACAAAGAGCGGGATGGCAAATTACTGGGCGATCGCGATCGGCATCAATCAATATCAGTTATTCCAACCTTTACTGTGCGCTAAGGCAGATGCGGAAGCGTTAAAGGATTTTTTAGTGGAACAAGCAGGTTTTGTGCCGCAACGTTCCCTACTGATGACTGATACTTCGCCACCAATTGGCGATAGATCAACATATCCTACTAAAGATAATATTTTGCTGTTGGTGGAAGATTTAGCCGCCGCCTGTTGGCAACCACAAGATTACCTATGGTTATTTTTTAGCGGTTATGGGGTGAATTACGAGGGCAGAGATTATTTAATGCCCGTTGATGCTGATCCCAAACAAGTAGCACAGACTGGTATAGAATTGCGCTCGCTCATGCAAAGTCTGCAACTAGCTAACCTGAATGTATTGTTGCTACTTGATATTAACCGCGCTGTTGGCACAATTGATGATATTCCCCTTGGCAAAGAAACCTTAGAATTAGCCAAAGAACTACAACTAGCTACGATTTTGTCCTGTGAACCAGCACAATTTTCCCAAGAAAGTCGCGAATTAGGTCATGGTTTATTCACAGCCGCATTGTTAGCAGCTTTACGTTCTGGTTATGGCAGTAACTTAAAGGATTTACAAAAACACCTCAGCATTATCACCCCAGAATTATCTCAACATTACTGGCGACCTACACAAAACCCAGTAGTAGTTCTCCCCGCTATGCCACCAGCAATGTTACCGCCAGTTGTCACCACAACCAACACTGAAACTATCCCCAGTACAGCCGCACCTCAAGCCACAATTCCCACCACATTAGTACCTTCAGCCGCAGAAGCAATTATTTTTCCCGATGAAAACTTTGCTGTAGCACTGACATCTGCGCCTATATCTGTTCACAATTCGCAGTTTATCAGCAGTTGGGAAGCTGCTCAAAGTGTAGAGACAACAATTAAAGATAAATCCCAGTCGTTATCATTACCAGATTTTCCATTAAATAGCAATTCTGACACCATCACCCCAGCATCAGAAGTCACCCAGCCTTCTCTACCAATTCCACCTGAACCAGAGACGAGTAGCAGGTTCATTCCTAATGCTCCCCCACCTTACATATCACGCCTACCGGAAAATCAAACAGACACCTCAATCTGGAAACAATTTCTCGTTTGGGGTGGAGGTACGATGCTGGTAGTAGCTTTAATTAGTGTACTGCTACTACGCAATCACGCCAGAATGTTGCAACAAGCTCAAAGGCCATCTTCTACATTGCCTGATGCCGGTGATGTTCAAGAGTTGAAAACGCCCTCAAATCCTAACGCAGTCACTAAAGTATCTTCAACAAACCAATCAACAGCCCAAATTGTTAAGATGTCTGAAGCTCAAAAACGCAACCAAGCGTTATTAGACTCAGCACAAAAGTCTCTGAGACAAACTCAAGCTAGTGATCTCAAATTGGCCATCACTAAGGCGCAGAACATCAAACCCGGTGAACCACTATATGAGCAAGCGCAGGAGAAAATTCAGCATTGGAGCCGCATGATTTTAGATTTAGCAGAAGGTAGGGCAAAACAAAGACAATATAATGATGCGATCGCAGCTGCTCAATTAATCCCCAACGACACAGCCATTTATTCCCAAGCGCAAGCAGCAATTACACACTGGCGTTTAGAGGCTAAACAGTATCTTGCCAACATCACCCTTTTAAATGCTGCCAAGGGTTTAATCCAACCAGGACAAGCATCTAGTTATAATCGCGCCATTGAAGTCGCCAAAAAAGTACCACCATCACAACCCGGTTACGATTTGGCACAAACATCAATTACTAAATGGAGCGAAGAAATTTTCAATTTAGCCAAAAGACGCGCCGAGCAAGGACAATACCAGTTGGCTATTGAAACAGCCACCTTAGTTCCCGCCGTCACAGCTGTTTATGAAGATGCTCAAGAAGCCATCCAAAAATGGCAAAATAGTCAATAGTCTCCGGAATGTTGACTATTGACCGTTGACTATTGCTCAATGACTAACAATACTGGGATACATCCTCGCCGCATTCATCAGCCAGGTAGCACAGGGCGCGAAAGCGCAAGCTCACAACTTCTTCATATAAAGGATTGAGCTTGCATAATGGCGGAATGTGAAGCCATGTCTTGCCAAATGCTTTGATGTCTCGTTCAAAAGGACATTGAGAGGGAATCAGTTGACACAAACGGTGAGCAAATTGGCGATCGCGCAGTTCAATACTATCTACCCATCGGCGTAGAGGTTTGAGGAGATCCCTTCTAGCTGGAGAAGTAGAACTTGGCAACGGTTGGGAATCAGTTTTATTTATTTCTGGTTGATTTACCCAAACCCAGCTTGCCAAAAAAATATTTTTTGTGGTATTATCAAATACCTTCATGATTATGCCTCTGTGTTAATGAGGTTATTCACCCTATCGGTGAATATATACAGCTTGAAACTTCCCTAATCGGGAAAAACTTGTCCTGAGCAAGATATAATTGACTTGATCACTACCCACTGAAGTCAGGACACAATTTATTACTACGTCAAGTTAATCGCAATTTTCGCGGAATGGGTAGTGTAGCCATCCAATCTTATTGATAACTTGACACAGTTTAAATTTTAATAAAGCCATCTACCTTTGGACGGGTTTTACGGAAATAGTTACAAAACTTAATATAGAAATTTTTCTCAGGAAAGAATATCAGAGATAGACGCACAAAATCCTATCTTGAAGTCGCAAACATAGGAATAGTGCTATCGAAAAACTGAATATCAAGCAATTTAGACTTTATGGTGCAATTTGGCTGCTCCACCTAGAGTGAGCATTAAGCTCAATCTCACAAAAAAACGCAAAGGCTATCAAACACCTTTGCGTCTTTGCGCCTACCGCAAGCGATTTCGTTTTAGCGGTATGCGTGAGCTTTAAAAAAAGTCTAAATGCCCTACGAAGCCACCTGGGCAGCCGTGCGCGTCCGTCGTCTTCTACCATCAGCAACCTTCACAGGCGGCTCATCGGGAGTTTGCATCAACAAAGTCACAGAAGGCTGACATTGCAATTCTCGACGAATCGAACGGTGCAATTCGCGTTCCAAAGTGCCATGCAAGCCACCCCAATCTACTTCCGGTTGCAAACCTTCACCATTCGCAAACTCTGACCAACGCACGCTGAGAATTTCTTCAAGACGCTGTTGTACCCATTTTTGCAAGAGCGATCGCTCGACACTGGTAACAACACCCCGCAGGTGAATGTCTGGCTTGGCCATCAGTTTACCCTGCCAATCGATAGCGGCGGCAATTGTGACAATTCCTTCCTCCGCCATGCGTTGCCGTTCATGCAACACTTTCGCACTCACCATACCAGAACTCGTAGTATCTACCAACTCGATACCAGATGGTACTTTCCCAATCACGCCAATCGAGTCTTCGGTGAGTTCAATCATATCGCCGTTTTGAATAATCACCATATTCTCGGCGGGAACGCCCATCTTGCGCGCTGTTTCCGAATGTTTCACCAACATCCGATGTTCACCGTGGACTGGTACAAAGAACTTCGGTCTAGTTAAAGCCAGCATCAGCTTTTGGTCTTCCTGACAGCCGTGACCAGAAACGTGAACGCCTTGATCCCGTCCATAGACCACTTTTGCCCCTTGAATCATCAATTTATCGATGGTGTTAACCACCGCAATTGTGTTACCTGGAATCGGGTTGGCAGAGAAAACAACGGTATCGCCTTCACGAATTTTAATATGGGGGTGTTCTTGATTGGCAATCCGGGTCATGGCTGCCATCGGTTCACCCTGGGAACCCGTAGTCAGAATTAACACGTTTTCATCAGGAAGATTACGAACCGTATGTAAAGGTTGGAACAGATTGTCTGCACACTTGATGTAACCTAAATTACGGGCATGGGCAATTAAATTCAGCATGGAACGCCCCACCACTGTCACCACACGGTTATGCTTTTGCGCCAATTGCAAAATCATGTTGATGCGATGGACGCTAGAAGCAAAGGTTGTGACAAACAGTCGTCCTTGGGTTTGACTAAATACTCGGTCAAGGTTGGGATAAACGGCGGATTCGGAAGGTGTAAAACCTGGTACTTCGGAGTTGGTAGAATCACTTAACAAGCAAAGTACACCTTTTTCGCCGTGTTCTGCTAGGCGTTGGATGTCAAATCTTTCGCCATCGACTGGGGTGTGGTCAAATTTAAAATCTCCGGTGTGGATGACGACACCCAAAGGCGTGTGGATGGCAACGGTGAAGCTATCCGCGATTGAGTGGGTGTTGCGGATATATTCCACAAAAAATGATTTGCCGATGCGGACAATATCACGGGGTAGAACTGATCTTAACTCGGTGCGATCGCGTACTCCGGCTTCTTCCAATTTCCCTTCTAGCATTGCCATTGCTAATCTAGGGCCGTAAATCACAGGAATATCAAATTGTTTGAGGTGGAAAGCTATCCCGCCAATATGGTCTTCATGACCGTGGGTGACAACCATCCCTTTAATTTTGTGGCGATTTTCCCGCACATAGGTCATATCTGGGAGGACGATATTTACCCCGTGCATTGCTTCTGTGGGAAATGCCAACCCTGCATCTAATAAGATAATTTCATCATCGTATTCAAAAACGCAGGTGTTTTTACCAATTTCATGCAATCCGCCTAAAGGAATAATTTTTAGGGCGGAGTTCGTTTCGTTTTTAGCCATTTTCTCCTGAGATGTGTTGTTTTTTGGTTGAGACTTAAATTTTTTGAAACTTAATTAACTGGAAATTTGAGTTTTTTTGTAGGAATGAGAACACAGGACTGCTGTCATCAAGCAGCCAAATTTTGGTTAAATGTGCAGTTTTTGGGGCAATAACAAGAACTTTACATAAAGTAATTCATTGTATATCTATAAACTTTTATAACAGGCGTTCTCTGCCTATTACATGAATTGATATACATTTTTGGCAAACAGTAAATTAGCGAGTGCTTCAATAATGGCAATTATGTTTAAATTAAACCGAGTTTTTGCAGTACCGCCTGTAATTTTTCGCTAACTTCTGGGTCAGCTTCACATAATGGCGGACGAGTTGAACCAACCTCCCAACCTTGAAGTTTTAATGCTTGTTTAATGGGAATAGGGTTTGTAGTGACAAATAAAGTTTTGAACAATGGAAATAGTTGGAGATGGATTTCATTGGCAACTTCCACTTTACCAGCATGAAAAGCTTGAATCATTTGCTGTAGTTGGTTGCCAACCAGATGAGAGGCTACGCTGACTACACCCTTTGCTCCGATTGCTAACAAAGGCAGGGTCAACGAATCATCTCCAGAGTAAATCTCAAACTCTTTTGGTGTCAACCTACGAATTTCACTAGCTTGATCAAGATTACCACTAGCTTCTTTAATGCCAACTATATTGTCTATTGTTGCTAATCGCGCAACTGTCTCTGGAGTGAGATTTTGACCAGTGCGGCCGGGGACATTGTACAACAATAGTGGTATTTCAGGACAGGATTCGGCTATGGCCTGAAAGTGTTGGTAAAGTCCAGCTTGTGGCGGTTTGTTGTAGTAGGGGACAACTTGTAGTGTACCATGTACTCCTATTTTAGCTGCCTTTTGGGTGGCGGCGATCGCCTCTTTGGTGGAATTTGAACCACACCCTGCTATTACCTTAGCTTTGCCGGCTACTGCTTGCAATACTTCCACAAACAACTGGTATTCTTCGTCCCAACTTAAGGTAGGAGACTCACCAGTTGTACCGCACACCACCAAGGTGTCTGTACCATTATCAGCTAGATGTGCTGCTAGTTCTGCCGCTACAGCATAATCTACACTCCCGTCTGCTTTAAACGGTGTAATCATAGCTGTTAAAACTCTGCCGAAATCTCCCACCCTATTTTCACTCCTGATTACCTGTTTGTTTTTTTGTCTTGGTGGTTTTTATTTTAATCACTTATGCGCCAATTGCTAAAAATTTGGAGACTGGGCATAAATTAATGCAAAATTTTCTCATTCAAAATTCAAAGTTGAATAAATTTTGCCTCATGCGCCTTCTATTCGCTATTTCCCACTAAGAAACATAAGCCTTTGCGGGTTGGAGTAAATTTTTTTCTACTAACAACTCAGCAATTTGTACGGCATTCAACGCTGCACCTTTACGGATTTGATCGCCGCACAACCAAAGTTCTAAGCCACAAGCATGAGAAATGTCTTGGCGAATTCTACCTACTAAAACTTCATCCCGTCCACTGGCTTCTATAGGCATGGGGAAGTAATTTCTGCCCCAATCTTCTACTAATTTTACTCCAGGGGCGCGACTTAGAATTTCTCTGGCTGCTTCTGGAGAAAAGGGTTCTGCAAACTCTAGATTAATGGCTTCTGAGTGGGCGCGGAGTACGGGAACCCGTACACAAGTTGCAGTAATTCTCATTTCTTGTGTACCGAAAATTTTCCGGGTTTCGTTGACCATTTTCATTTCTTCCTCACAATACCCGGAATCGGTCATCGGGGAATTGTGGGGGAATAAATTAAAAGCCAACGGATAAGGTAAGACTTCGGTTACTGGTGAGTCTCCCTGTAAAATCGCGCTACTTTGGGTTTTGACTTCCTCCATAGCTTTCGCACCTGCACCGCTAGCAGATTGATAGGTGGCGGCTACAATTCTTTGTACTGGTTTGACTTGATGTAAAGGCCAAACTGCCAATGTCATTAAAATTGTGGTGCAGTTGGGATTGGCGATAATGCCTTTGTGGTTGGCGGCGGCTTGGGGATTTACCTCTGGTACTACTAGGGGAACTTCTGGGTTCATGCGAAACGCGCTGGAGTTGTCGATGACTACAGCACCTTTTTCTACGGCGACGGCAGCCCAAGCTTTGGATGTGGAACCGCCAGCACTAGCCAACACGATATCCACTTCCAACGCGCGATCGCTCACTGCTTCTACTGGTAGATTGTCTCCTTTAAAGGGCAGCGATCGCCCCACACTTTTGGCTGATGCCAATAATTTTAAATCTCCCACCGGAAAATTCCGGCTTTCTAGTAATTCCAGCAACTCCGTACCTACAGCACCAGTTGCTCCTAAAATCGCTACTTTATACAACTTCGACAAACTAACTTCCTCCTTTAAGAGGTTACGGGTCATTAATTTTTGGGAAAAATTTACAATATATCCATTAAATAGCAATAGCTAAATTTTCAATAAATTTTGTGGTTCTTTCTCAGCCTGCTTTTTGTAATTCGGCTGCTTTTCCACATAAAATGAATCAATGCTGAATTTTACAACAATTTTTAACTAAATATATCACAAAAATATAAAAATTAAATATATTATACAACAGTCTGTGAGTAAATTTGTCCTGGCTGAAGACGCTACCATTGATAGTTGGTGAACACTCCAGCCTCCAGCCTTCAGAGTTCTGCAACTTGATGGCAAAAAGTCTGCCTAGTAGCTGGGTTTCCCAACACAATGGATGTACTATGATCCGAGTGTAATCATACTAATCCAGCCCAGAACCAAGCCATAAATTCAGGCAACAGTTCCATCAAGGCTGATAGTACAAACCAACCAAGCAGCACAAAAAAATAGTCAGTCCTACTGCCGATAGACAACTAAGATATCACGGTCTTAGCCCTGAAAGCACAAAAGTTAACAATGCTAATTTAGCAGTGGTTTATGGGCGAAAACTAACTACTTAGGTGGTTTTTTCTCACCCAAACTTAGAAATACTGCAAATCTACGGGCAAATTGGAGGATGAATCAGTAAAGTTGTAGCAGTAATAGTGTCAAGTCATTTGCCATTAGCAGTAAACTGGATCTCTACCATAGGCAAGATATAGCCTTGTAGAGACATCCCATATTCCACCAAGCAACATCAACCCCAGAGAAGCGATAAATCGCGTCTTGTATGTACTTGGAGTCACAAACACCAGAAAATTAGAGACGAAGCATGAAAGTTACCCAGGAAAAACTTCCCGCCAGCCAAATTGGGCTGGAAATAGAAATTACACCAGAAGCTACTCAGAAAACTTACGAACAGGTTATTAAAAATTTAACAGGTACTGTCAATATTCCTGGGTTTCGTAAAGGCAAAGTACCTAGGCAGGTATTGTTACAGCGTTTAGGTACTACTCGCATCAAAGCCGCAGCACTAGAAGAACTGATTCAAAATGGCATTGAGCAAGCCATCAAGCAAGAATCCATCGAGGCAATTGGTCAACCACGCTTGCGCTCTGAGTTTGATGATTTAATTAATAATTACGAACCAGGAAAACCCCTAACTTTTGCAGTAGCGGTTGACATACCACCAGAAGTGAACTTAGTCAAGTACACAGAGTTACAAGTCAAAGCCGAAGAAATTAAATACGATCCCAGTCGGGTTGATCAAGTGCTGGAACAAGAACGTCAGCAAATGGCAACATTGATTCCAGTAGAAGGCAGAGCCGCCCAAATTGGTGATGTTGCCGTAGTTGATTTTACAGGTGTGATAGCCAAAGCCGAAGGGGATGATCCAACAACTGAACCAGAACCAATTCCCGGTGGCGAGGCTAGCGATTTTCAAGTGGAATTGCAGGAAGATAAATTTATTCCGGGATTTGTCTCTGGTATGGTGGGGATGAACCCAGGCGAAACCAGAGAAGTTTCCGCCCAGTTTCCAGATCCCTACGCTAATCAAGAGTTAGCAGGGAAACCGGCACTGTTCACGGTGACACTCAAAGAAATCAAAGAAAAAGAACTACCGGAATTAGATGATGATTTCGCCCAAGAAGTCAGCGACTTTGAAACCTTAGAAGCTCTACGTGCATCTTTAGAAGAACGCTATCAAAAAGAAGCTGAGGATAAAACCAAAGCTAACAAACAAGAGGCTTTGGTAGCAGAAATGCTCAAACACGTAGAAGTCGAGTTACCAGCCACCCTGATTGATCAAGAAATCGACGCGATGCTGACACAAACAGCAATTAAGCTGTCACAACAAGGGCTGGATGTGAAAAAGTTATTTACTCCAGAAATTATTCCCCAATTACGGGAGCGATCGCGCGATGAAGCCCTGGAACGCCTGAAGCGGACTTTGGCTTTACAAGAAGTGGCTAAACGCGAATCAATAGAAGTTACCCCCGCAGAAATTCAAGCCAGAGTCACAGAACTGTTAGCACAGTATCCAGACGAAGATATTGACGAAGACAGACTACAAGCAGTCGTCGAACAAGAACTATTGACCGAAAAAATCATCGATTGGCTCATAGAGCATTCTAGCGTCGAACTGGTTCCTGAAGGTTCATTACAGCCCCCAGCAGAAGCAGACACAACTGCACCTGAGACTGAGGCACAAACACCAGCAGTTGCCACAGAATCAACAGCAGGGGAATAAAATTCTCCAAAATCTGATCAGGTAGTCATCAGTGCTGAGTGATGAGGCTCAAAAATTTTGACTCAACACTCAGCCATCATGAATACTCATATATTTTGCGAGTCTTGGGTGCGTCAGCTAGCTGCCAGAGCTACATACCAAAAGATATGGTAAATATCCTGAGAAAGTTGCCAAAAATTTGCCACATTCATCATCTGCCTTGCCTGATTTGGTGTGACATGACAAGAATAGATATGAGGCATAATGGTTAACACATAGGTAAATTCAAAATTCCATCTATGAATTTAGTGCAGCCACAGCTGCCAAAATATCTGTACCAACTATCTTCTAACTGTTCCTATGCTTGTATCGCAGTCGGCAAACTACACCATTAGCAATTCCAGTTCCATCGGCATCTACTCCCATCTCAACGGCATTAGCAATATTGTGCCGATGGTGGTAGAACAATCCGGTATGGGTGAAAGGGCTTTTGACATCTACTCCCGCCTACTGCGAGAGCGGATTATATTTTTGGGGACTCCCATAGACGATGCTGTAGCCAATACGATTGTCGCCCAGTTGTTATTCCTGGATGCCGAAGACGCGGAAAAAGACATTCAATTGTATATTAACTCCCCCGGCGGCTCGGTCTACGCAGGTATGGCAATCTATGATACAATACAACAAATCCGTCCCGATGTTGTTACTATATGTTTTGGATTAGCTGCCAGCATGGGGGCGTTTTTATTAGCAGCCGGAGCAGCAGGTAAGCGTATGTCTCTACCCGATTCCCGGATTATGATTCACCAACCCCTAGGCGGCGCACAAGGTCAAGCAATTGACATAGAAATCCAAGCCAGGGAAATTCTGTACATTAAAGGTCAGTTGAATCAGTTATTGGCTAAACACACTGGTCAACCTCTAGAAAGGATTGAAACAGATACAGACCGCGACTTCTTTATGTCGGCAGAAGAAGCAAAAAGTTACGGGTTGATCGATCAAGTCATCTCTAGACAAAATCTTCCCACTGCTGGGGAAAATGTCACCGTTGTGAAATAAGAGGCTGGTATGTCTAAGTACGACTCCCATTTAAAATGTTCGTTTTGTGGCAAGTCTCAAGAGCAGGTGCGTAAGTTAATCGCAGGGCCGGGAGTCTACATCTGCGATGAATGCGTAGACTTGTGTAATGAAATACTAGATGAGGAGTTACTAGATACCAACGGTGCGGCGGCACAACCAGCACCCAAGTCAGAACCCCCACAAAAACGCCGCGCCCGTTCTTCCAGTCTCTCCCTCAGTCAGATACCCAAACCTAGAGAAATTAAAAAATACCTAGACGAACACGTTATCGGTCAAGATGAAGCCAAAAAAGTGCTGTCAGTGGCGGTTTATAACCACTACAAGCGGCTAGCACTTTTGCAGTCTAAAGGCAGTGGGAAAAATGGTGCTGATGATGCCGTAGAACTGCAAAAATCAAATATCTTGTTAATTGGCCCGACTGGTTGCGGTAAAACTCTCCTCGCCCAAACCCTAGCCAAAATTCTCGATGTTCCCTTTGCGGTTGCTGATGCCACAACATTAACAGAAGCCGGGTATGTAGGGGAAGATGTGGAAAACATCTTATTGCGATTGCTGCAAGTGGCTGATTTGGATGTAGAAGAAGCACAAAGAGGCATTATCTACATCGACGAAATTGACAAAATCGCCCGCAAGAGCGAAAACCCCTCAATTACCAGAGATGTTTCCGGGGAAGGTGTACAGCAAGCCTTGCTGAAAATGCTAGAAGGCACCGTTGCCAACGTTCCCCCCCAAGGCGGACGCAAGCACCCTTACCAAGATTGTATCCAAATTGATACGAGCAACATTCTGTTTATTTGTGGTGGAGCCTTCGTTGGTTTAGAGAAGGTGGTAGAGCAGAGAGGAGGTAAAAAGTCAATAGGTTTTGTGCAACCTGGGGACGGACAATCAAAAGAAAAACGGGCAGCAGATGTACTACGTCATCTAGAACCAGATGATTTAGTTAAATTTGGCATGATTCCCGAATTTATTGGGCGTGTGCCAATGGTAGCAGTGGTAGATCCTCTGGATGAAGAAGCTTTAATGGCGATTCTCACCCAGCCACGCAGCGCGTTAGTCAAGCAGTACCAAAAACTGCTGAAGATGGATAACGTCCAATTAGACTTTAAACCAGAAGCGTTGCGAGCGATCGCGCAAGAAGCCTACCGCCGCAAAACTGGCGCGAGAGCATTACGGGGAATTGTCGAAGAACTCATGTTAGATGTCATGTACGAGTTGCCATCCCGTAAAGATGTCACACTCTGCACCGTTACTAAGGAAATGGTTGAAAAGCGTTCCACCGCCGAACTGCTAGTACACCCATCTTCACTACGCAAACCCGAATCAGCTTAGTCAATCATCTGTAGAGACGCGATTGATCGCGTCTTTACCGAAAATTTGGGTTTGAGGTTCCCCGTCCTTCTAGGACGGCTTTTTGGTATAATTGAATTGTCTCAGGTAGAATATCCGCCGATACAGGACGACTCAATTGTTGAGTGAAACACGACAGGTCGGGAAATAATAAAGACAACTCGGTGGCGAAAACGAGTCTAATCAAAGCTAGCGAAATCAACAAAGTAGCACCAACCAGAAAACAAAATATTTTTGTCCGTAAACGTATCGTGGGGCGCACGATAACCCTAGGTTTAGTATCCTAGTAAGTCTGGAGGAGATACAGCCCTCTGGGGTCAACTAAGTTAGACTCGTTAATTAGTTCTGTTGAACGGTTAATTGGTTTAAGCATTGCCAGCAATGGATAGTTGATTTTAAGGTTTGTCGGTGAAAGAGAAAACCTAAAAAGTGATTTTTAGAATCACCGCACTTTTAGGGCGGTGAGAACGTCAAAAGATAACTAATTTTGAATTTTGAACTTTGAATTTTGTAGGCGTAAGCCTTCCCTACGGGACGCTACGCGATGCCGTAGGCTATTTTAAATTTTGAATTAGGAGCGCAGCAACGTTTGACTAATGCCTTATATTACTGTTCGTGGTGTTGAGCATTATTATGAGTGGGTGAAACAGCCATCTAGTGAAATTGTCAAGCCTGTGATGGTGTTCATTCACGGTTGGGCTGGTTCAGCTAGGTACTGGAAAAGTACAGCTAATGCTTTAGTAGATGAATTTGATTGTCTACTCTACGATTTGCGAGGGTTTGGGCGTTCTCAAGGTAAACCGACTATCGCCCAAGCTAGCGAGTCGGTAGTTGAGTCACACTCAACTCAAACAATTCAAAAGTTAACTTATGAATTAGAAGAATACGCTGAAGATTTAGCAGTTTTGCTCGATGAATTGCATCTTCAGCGTGTTTATATTAATGCCCACTCAATGGGTGCTTCTGTTGCGGCTTTGTTTTTTAACCGCTATCCCCAACGAGTTGAAAAGGGTATTTTGACTTGTAGCGGGATTTTTGAATACGATGAAAAAGCTTTTACATCCTTTTATAAATTTGGTAGTTATGTAGTGAAATTCCGTCCCAAGTGGTTAGGGAAAATACCATTGGTTGACAGAATGTTTATGGCGAGGTTTTTACATCGTCCTATCCCCAAATCTGAGCGTCAAGCTTTTTTACAAGATTTTTTGGAAGCTGATTATGATGCGGCGTTGGGTACTATTTTTACTTCGGTGAGTAAGGCTCAGGCGGAATTGATGCCCCAGGAGTTTGCTAAACTGCAAGTACCGACTTTGATAGTGGCTGGGGAATATGACCAGATTATTCCGGCGGATATGGGGCGACAAGCCGCAGCTTTAAATGATACGGTGGAGTTTGTGGTAATTCCTGATACGGCTCATTTTCCGATGTTGGAGGATGGGGCGACTTATTTGCAACGGGTACGGGAGTTTTTGCAGGTTCCTGTGCGCTGTTGAATGGTGGGTTTTTTTAAACGCGGAGGGGAGGCAGCGCGTTCGGTCGCCAGACTTGTAGCGACTGCCGTCGCGCGGAGTTAGCGCGGAGGGGCGCGGAGTTTTTTTGAGGGGGTTAAGTATTTGGTTGGAGGGGTTGGTTATAGGTTTCTTGGAAGCATACTTGGTTGATGGGAAAGCGTCCGCCATATTGTTTCAAGGGTTCGGCAGCGTAGCCAAGGGCTAATAGGCAGCAAATATCAACTTCTTCGGGAATTTGAAATGCTTGTTTGATTTGTTGGGTGTTAAATCCTTCCATTGGGCAGCTATCAACACCAAAGCTTTTAGCCACAATCATCATATAAGCTACAGCTATCATGGTGTGGCGATTTGTCCAAGTTTCCATTGTCTCAAAGCTGGGATGGTTGGTGAAGAATTCGGGGATGTTGGCACGCATATAGTTGGCGTAGCTGGGTGTCATAATTCCCTGTGCTTCCCCTAGTTGGATGACAGAGGTGATATTTTCTCTCTGTTTTACACGTCTGTCACCACAGCAAATTAGCATAACTGGTGCTTCCCCTACTTGGCGTTGATTAAAGGCGCAAGCTTGCAGTTTGTCTTTATTTTTTTGTTCTTTGACTACTATAAATCGCCACGGTTGCAGGTTAAAACCAGATGGTGCTTGTACTGCTAGCTCTAGGATTTCTTGTAAAATCGCTTCAGGAATGGTATTGCTTTTAAAGGCTCTCGCAGCACGACGTTGTTTAATTGCTTCTATTAAACCGATATAGGGGTGCATTTCGACAAACATAGGTTTTTCGTCGTGTATTTCTTTGATATTCTCCCCTTATTTTCTGTCTTGTACCCTCTATCTATGGGTTAAATAGTAGTAATCTTAATGCCGTAAATAAAGTTTGTCAGATATCCGTAAACTTTTGTTTTTCTAATTATTTCTTGAATTCTGTAGAAATTCATTAGCCAGACAATATAATGCCAATAAAAGTTCAATTTATATTGATTAACACCTGGTGGCAAATCTAATAGGTTTTTCAACATAATAAAGTCTAAATCTTTCATCATTTTCAGCACAATTTTATTCGCACTGATTGTCAATACGTTCTTTTTCCGGCTGACAGCATCTTGATATGATTCATAAAACAAAAGTTTACCAATACCTCTGCCTCGAAACTCCTCGAAGACAAATAATGCAGCTATTTTATGCCAATGTTGATCAAAGTCGTAATTTAAACAGGCTCCTAACATTTTACCATCTTCATCTTCAGCGACTATGATATGTTCTGCTGCCATCCATTCTCTGAAGGAATAACCCATAATGTTAGGTGTTAACTTGATTTCTTTGACGAGTAACTCTGCTTCTGATTTGGTAACTTTCCTTTTAATAATTTTGACCATAAGTTAAGAATATATAAATGCGATCGCCTACACCTCACCCTCAGCGATCGCTCCCACTAAATCATTCTCTACCTTAACCTAATCCCAATTCTCGCTTCAGCAAATTAATCGAATTTGTACCGATGTAATTCTCAACTTTAATCAGCTTGGGTGGACGAATGATATCCTCAGCAGCAGCTTGTAAGGCTGCTTGCACCATCGGGAAACTAGCTTGATCACTAATTATCACCTCAGAACGCTTGACTATCGCTTGCAATTTATATGTATTTGTGGGTTGAGTCGTCATCACCAGTAACTCATCACCTCGTAAACCGTGCAAGATGATTTCTGCTTGATGGTTAATTCCAGAACTGAGGCTAACTATACCAACACAGTTATCTTGTGGCAGGTTTTTCAGGAGGTTGATTTCTTTGGTGTAGTCGTAGATATCTAAAGGAATCACCCGCACAGATTTAGGTGCGGCGATCGCCTCCACATCATTGATAAAATAGCGACTGGTGACTACTGTTGCTGAGGTAGTTTTTTCTAGTACGGCGGCTAATTCTTCAATCGCTACCAATTGTACAGGGATTTGTAAGGTGTCTTCTAATTCATAAACCATTAAATCACCCACACCCATATCTTGAGAGGGTGCTGCCACCAATACCCGCGCACTACACCGCAACCGCCAGTCAATTTCTGCTAAAAATATCTCTCGCGCTTGATGCAGTGTACATCCTTGGCTGAGGAGTTGATCAAGGGCTTGCTGTAAAACCTCGGACGCTTCAGGATATTGTTTAGATATTGGTGATTGTAATCTACTACCACCTTCATGCCCTTGGGCGCGGACATAAATTCCTGAACCAGCCAAACTTTCAACAAAACCATCTTCTTCGAGTTGACGATAAACTTTACTGATAGTATTGCGGTGTAATCCGGTTTGCATGGCTAAAGCCCTAGTGCTGGGTAACTTGTATCCGGGTGGATATTGCCGAGATGCGATCGCAAACCGAAGTTGATTAAATAGCTGGGTTGATGCGGGAATCTCACTGTCTGGCTGAATACGGAATTGAATCATTCCCCAATCTCCTGAAAAATTTAAAATTGGGCATTGGGCATCGATGCACTGGGCATTCTTCCCTGCTTCCTTGTCTCCCTTGTCTTCCCATTCCCCACTCCCCATTCCCTGGATTTACTATGATTGGTAGTTGATATTTGCTTGGTAATGGACTAGAGATACTGGCATAGTTATATCAAATCACAGAGCTTGATCACATACCAAGGCTAAAGATGATGAATCAGCCAGTCTTAGAAACTAAAACCGTTAAAATCCCCAGCAATAACCTGCAAATAGCAGCTTATTTGGCACAGCCACAAGCACCAGGAACTTACCCTGGTGTGGTAGTATTGCAAGAAATTTTTGGCGTGAATGAGCATATCCGCGACGTAACAGAACGAATTGCTAAATTAGGATATGTGGCGCTCGCACCCGCACTGTTTCAACGTGTCGCCCCTGACTTTGAAACCGGCTATACTCCTGAAGATATTGAAATTGGCAGAAAATACGCTTGGGGACAAACTCAAGCATCTGAATTATTAAGTGATATTCAAGCAGCCATTGACTATCTCAAAACCCTACCCCAAGTTAAACAAGATGGTTTTGGCTGCATCGGCTTTTGTTTTGGTGGTCATGTAGCATATCTTGCCGCCACTCTCTCAGACATTACAGCTACAGCTTCCTTCTACGGGGCTGGAATTCCCACCCGCACCCCAGGAGGCGACACACCTACCATTAGCCATACCTCAGAAATTACCGGTACAATCTATGTATTTTTTGGTACTAATGATGCCAGCATTCCCCCAGACCATGTAGCCCAGATGACAACAGAGTTAGAAAAATACAACATTTCTCATCGTGTGTTCCGCTACGATGGAGCTGACCACGGATTTTTCTGTGACCGTCGTGCCAGCTATAATCCTCAAGCGGCGGCTGATGCTTGGCAGCAAGTTCAGCAACTATTTAGCAGTATGCTAACTGCATAGGGACTTTCTGGCAATACAACAGTTCCAGTGGTATCGAATCAAATAATCATAATTTCCTGTCAATTGTCATGAATTCCGAATCGAAAGTTTCTCAAAAAGCCAATTCGTCTTTTACAATGGACGATTTTGCTAAAGCATTAGAAAAACACGACTACCAGTTTCAAAAGGGACAAGTTGTTTCTGGCAAAGTGTTTCAACTTGACCCGGATGGGGCTTATGTTGATATTGGTGGCAAGTCGTCGGCTTTTATTCCCCGTGATGAGGCTTCTTTGAGAACTGTTACCGATTTGTCGGAGGTGT
Organism: Anabaena sp. 4-3; assembly: GCF_001597745.1. Taxonomy (GTDB): domain Bacteria; phylum Cyanobacteriota; class Cyanobacteriia; order Cyanobacteriales; family Nostocaceae; genus Trichormus. Next base: position 125,969 of record NZ_LUHJ01000067.1, read on the forward strand.
TACCCTTAAATGAGGTGTTAGAGTTTTTAATTGTCCGCGAACAGGATGCAGAGGGTCAAGTCACGCTTTCCCGTCGGCAATTAGAACTTCAGCAGATTTGGGATAAACTGGCGCAGATGCAAGAAAATTCCCAAACGGTGCAAGTGAGGGTAACAGGTGTAAATAAAGGTGGTGTGACTGTCGATTTGCAATCATTGCGGGGATTTATTCCGCGATCGCACTTGGCAGAACGTGATCACCTAGAAGCACTTAAAGGTCAAAGTCTCACGGTGGCTTTTTTAGAAGTAAACCGTCAAAATAAAAAACTGATTCTTTCCCAACGTTTAGCTGCTCGTTCTAGTAACTTTAACCTATTAGAAATTGGTCAGTTAGTAGCAGGTAAAGTTACAGCAATTAAACCTTTTGGTGTGTTTGTTGATATAGATGGTATCAGTGCTTTGCTGCACATCAAGCAAATCAGTCAAAAATTTATTGACTCTCTGGAAAAAGTTGTTCAAGTAGGTCAAGAAATTAAAGCTGTAATTATTGATTTGGATGAAGGTAAAGGTCGTGTTGCTATCTCTACCAGAGTGTTAGAAAATTTTCCTGGGGAAATCCTCGAAAATTTCGAGGAAGTCATGACTTCAGCAGAAGCACGCGCGCATCGAGCCGCCAATAAGATGAGCGAATAACATTGTAAAATTAACGGCGATCGCTAGCTCGCGATCGCCGCTAACATTCCGACTGCCATAACAAAGCCTGAGATTTGGAGAGTTTTGTATATTGTTGACAGCGATCGCGTCCGGTAATTTTGGCTTGATATAATGCCCGATCCGCCTGATCAATAATTGCTTGAAAATCAGAATTTAGCTGTGGGATTTCGGTAGCTACTCCCGCACTCAAGGTAACATAATTACTAATCTGAGAACTGCTATGAGGAATTAACAACGCCCTCACAGATTCACAAATTGTCATAGCAATATGAACAGCACCTTGGGCATCGGTTCTAGGGAGAATCACGGCGAACTCTTCACCACCATAACGCGCCACTAAATCCACAGAACGCTTGACACTATTTTTAATGGCTTGAGCAACTAATTGTAAACAGCGATCGCCTGCACGATGACCATAGGTATCATTGTATGCTTTGAAAAAATCCACATCACAAAGGACAAGAGACAAAGGTAGTTGCTCTCGCAGCATACACTGCCATTCTTGTAAACAATACTCTTCAAACCTGCGGCGGTTAGCTACTTGCGTTAACTCATCAATTGTCACCAATCGTTGCAATTCCCGGTTAGCTGCTTCTAACTTGTGTTGTAGATGAGATTGTTGAATCAAGCGTTTTACCCTTTGACGCAACACCGGCCAATGAATCGGTTTAGTGACATAATCAATAGCACCAACTTCAAATGCACGGTCAACAGATTCTTGATCCTCCAATCCTGTAATCATTAACACTGGTGTATGTTTGCTACTCTCTAGATTTTGCAAACTTGTACAGCACTCAAAACCATCCATATCTGGCATGATGGCATCTAGAAGAATTAAATCTGGAGTCACTTTCTTTAAAACAGTTAAAGCTTGATTGCCATCTTGAGCTTCAACTGTTCTATAGCCCTCACATTGTAGAGACAGCCGCAGTTGTGCGCGAATGAAAGGTTCATCATCAACAATGAGAATTAAAGATTGATCTTCTTGAAAATCATTGTTCATATCACTCCTGGCTCATTTCTCTTTGCAAAACCGCCTTAACTTGCTCATACTCTTGAGATAATTGTGAGTAGATTTCTGCCATTCCTGTCAAATTTTTGCTCCGTCCCTGATTTTCTAGCTGCTTGCAAAGTTGTGCCAATAATACAGCACCCACTGAGCCACTACTAGATTTGAATTTATGAGCCGTTTTCCAGAGGGTTTCGGCATCATTCGTATTTATCGCTACTTTAATATCTTGGATTAACCTGGGGGCTTCCGTCAGGTAACAATTAATTAATTCAGCAAATACTTTTGATTCACCTCCCAGCATTTTACGTAATTCTTTGAGTATACCAGTGTCTATTGTTTCCTGATTTACAAGATTTGTCTGGGAGAGCATCTGGTTTTGCTCACTGGTCTGTGCAGGGAGTTGCTGTTGAGAGAACAACTCATCGGTAGCAGAAGCGGTTGGCGCAGAGAGATTCTGAGGTGCTAAATTATAGTCACCGGGCTGATATTTGCGGAGAACTTTGGTTAATTCCTCGATTTGTAGGGGTTTTGTAATGTAGTCATTCATACCAGCAGCTAGACAAGCTTCGCGATCGCCGTGCATCGCATTGGCAGTCATGGCAATAATGTATGGACGATACCCCATTTCGCGGATGCGGCGACTGGTTTCTAGTCCATCCATTTCCGGCATATTCACATCCATCAACACCACATCGTAAGGTTGATGTTGCAAAGCTGCTAGCACTTCTAAGCCATTAGCTACCACATCTGCCCGATAACCCATTTTTTTCAGCATCAGTAAAGCCACTTTTTGATTAAGAACGATGTCCTCTGCTAACAAAATTCGCAATGATATTTGCTGATTAATTTGGGGAGGATGAGCAACAGGAACACTAGCCCGCATCGGCTGATTTTCTAAAGCACGGGTCAGGACATGATACAGTTGAGACTGTTTAATGGGTTTATGCAGATAGGCAACAACACCCAGTTGACTGCACTCGCTTTCAGGATTTAGCTCACCCCAAGATGTGAGCATGACTAAAGGTAAATATTCATCACCAGAACGCTGGCGGATTTCCCGCGCCAAAGCGAGTCCGTCCATTTCTGGCATTTGCAGATCCAAAATAGCAATATCAAACTGTATCCCCTGCTCAAGTAAAGCTAAAGCAGCTGCACCGGATTCGGCTGTATAGGTTTGCATTTGCCAAAGCTGAGTTTGTAATTGCAGAATTTTGCGGTTAGTCGCATGATTATCAACGACTAACAACCGCTTACCCCGCAGATGATTGGGGGCAGTTGCTGTCAATTCATTGGCATCTGCATCAGCCACCACTGGGGCAGTCATCGCAAAGTAAAAAATAGAACCAGGTTCAGCAAGGGTAGATAACACTGGCTGTTTAACTTGCCATTGGGGAGGGGGATTACCGCCAACACAGCCTTGACTTTCTACCCAAAGATAACCACCCATCATCTCGCCTAAACGTTTGCTAATTACTAGCCCTAGTCCTGTACCTCCATATTTGCGCGTCATGGAAGCATCCGCTTGTACAAAAGCTTGAAATAACCTCCCCATTTTATCTTTTGGGATGCCAATCCCTGTATCTTTAATAGTGAAGAGAATTTGACAGTAGTTTTTGGCTTTGTGAGTTGTCAGTGGCGCAGCACGTACAGACAGTACAACCTCGCCTTGTTCAGTAAACTTAATCGCATTGTTGAGTAAGTTCATGATGATTTGGCGCAGACGAGTTAAATCACCGACTATCTGGGTGGGAACTTGCGGATAAATTAGATAAGCCAGTTCAATATCTTTTTGGGCAGCTTTGGGAGCTAATAAATCAATTACTTGCTCTACACACTTTCTGAAGTCAAAAGCTTGGGCTTCTAGTTCTAACTTACCCGACTCAATTTTAGACAAATCTAAAATATCATTGATGATGGTGAGCAAAGCTTCGCTGCTAGTGAGGATAGTTTCGACAAAATCTTGTTGCTGGCTTGTCAATTCAGTATTTAGCAGTAGTTCCGTCATCCCAATTACCGCATTCATGGGGGTGCGAATTTCATGGCTCATCATTGCTAAAAATTCGCTTTTGGTGCGGTTAGCGGTTTCTGCTGCCCGTTTAGCCTGTTCTAAGGCAAAGTTTTTGACTGTGAGTTCTTCTCGTTGTCGGGTTTCTTGCTCTAGTAAATGAGCGTGGGCTAAGGCTATGCCCAACTGTGCGGCGACTGCTTCTAACAGTTCAATTTCTTCTGGAGTCCACTGTCGGAAATGCCTACACTGGTGTAAACCAATCGCACCATTGGGTTTTCCTTGATAAGAGGTGCGGATGGCTAACATGGACTTTAGCCCCAATTGACTACAAATTTGGTAGACTGACTCAAGTAAGGGATCTTGGTAGACATTGGGAGAAGCGATCGCCCGATCATGGGACATTATTTCGATAATATGAGGGTTTCCCACCATCGGCACTTCCAATTTTTTCATTAAGCCAGGATGAGGTACAATGCTATACTCTGCGACTAGGGGAATCTGGGGAACTGGCTCACTAATGTAAGCATGAATCAGACAGCGATCAACTGCAAAAGCTTGCCCAATTTGAGTGGCAGCAGTCTCAAATATTTCTTGAGTGTCAAGACTTTGGCGAATTTTCTGGGTGATTTTTTCCAGCAACAATGTCCGGTTTAACTGTCTTTGCAGTGCTTCTTCGGCTCGTTTACGTGCGGTAATATCAATCGCAATTCCCCCCACTAGACACTGTTCCCCTGGTGGATTGGCAATGGGAAATTTATACACTAAAAAATCTCGCACCTTACCGTTACAGGCTGGTACAGACTCCACAGCTTCAATCACTTTCTGGGTGCGCGCTACCCTGCGGATGGTATCAAGACAGGGTTGAGCAAATTGTGGTTGATAAAAGTCCACAATATTTTTACCGATGAGTTCTGATAGGGGTAATTTAAAAGCGCGCCGATACGTTTCGCTTAAATAAAGAATTGTGCCATTAGTATCTGTAATCCAAACAGGTGTAGGGCTATGATTCATGAATGCTTGGAAGCGTTCTTCACTCTGACGTAGTAATGTTTCTGCTTGTTTACGTTCAGTAATGTCACGATTTACACTAATAGTTGCAATAATCTGCCTCTGTTCATCTTGCAAGGCTACTATAGTAGTTTCACAAACTCCAGTGCTACCATCTTTGCGAATAAAGTTAATCTCACTTCTCCAGCGTCCATGTTGATTAATATCTTCCAGGATGGCAGCATTCAAAACTGTGTCTTTTTCAGATTGATGTAAAATGCTGATAGATTGTTCACAAATCTCGGCTTTGGTATAGCCAAAAATTCTCTCAGCCGCAGGATTCCAGTCTATAATTTTACCATCCAAATCAGTGATGATAACGGCATCATAGATATTGGCAAAGGTGAGGGCTTGCCGACGTAGTGCCATTTCTGCTGTTTGGCGATCGCTAATATCTGTTTGAATACCCAAAAAGTGGGTTAACTTACCTTGTTCGTCATAGATAGGAGAAATACTTAATTCGTTCCAAAATAAACTGCCATCTTTGCGGTAGTTTCGCAAAATCACTTTGCAATCCTTACCTAATTTTAGAGCTTGACGTAGTTCTGGTAGTGCTGATTGCCCTGTATCTGTACCTTGCAAAAAGCGACAATTCCGCCCAATCACATCCTGAGCGCAGTAGCCAGTGATTTTTTCAAAGGCAGAGTTAACATAAATGATGGGATTATTCGCGAGTCTGGCATCGACAATCACAATGCCGTTAATCGTAGCCGCCAATGCCCTCTCCCGTAGTCTCAAGGTTTCTTCTACAAGTTTCAAGTCAGTAATATCAAACATGAAACCCCTAAGTTTTACCGGGGTGTTGTCTGTTTGCACTATACTCACAATGTCTCGCAACCAGACAACTCTGCCGTCAGCTGCTAACATCCGATATTCCATTTCGTGGTTTTCGCCTCTGAGAACTGCTTGTTGGCAAATACTCAAAGCCTTTTCTCTGTCATGGGGATGTAAATGATTAATCCAAAAATTTTCCTCATACCATTTTGCCACGGGATATTCTAATACAGTTTCGGCTTGTGGCCCCACATAGGTAAAACGCCAAGTTTGCAAGTCTAATTCCCAAGGGATAACTTTGACTGTTTCTATCAACTGTCGCCACCCCGTTTCACTGGCACGTAAAGCAATTTCTATTTGTTTTTGTGTTTCTATTGTTTGAGTTAGTTCTTGATTGAGGGCTGCTAGTTTAGTATTGTTGATTTTGCTAGCTTGGGTAAAATAAGTTAACAATGTGATTGCTCCCGCCGCTAATATTCCTGTCAACAATACAAATGTCGGTAGAGGTGTTTGCAAATCTCTGAGTAACTCAACAGTAGGATAAACTTCTAATTTCCAGTTGACTCCATACCAGTTAATGTCTAGATTCTGCTGCCATAATGAATGCACTTTTGCTGGTAAATCTGAGCCGTAAATCAACTGTTGTTCGGCAAAGATTCTGATTTGATAACTTTGTGGTATCTGTAAAACCGAATTTAATCGCCTGGGCGGCAACACTCCTAAAATAAACCCATTGAATTGATCTCCTTGCCACACAGGTACACAAGCTACAAATCCCTGCCCACCTTGTACAAGGTTAATTGCAGTAGTTAAAGTAGTTTGCCGGCTGTTGCGTGCAGTTTCTACAGCAGTGTGCCGTCGCCATTCTTGCTTGAAGTCAAAATTTTGGCGAGCTTGGTTGTTGTTTGATGGTATAATCCAACGCACCTGACCAGAGGAATCAACCCTGGCGATCGCCTCATAGCCGGCGTAATCTTTCACATACGCTGCCGTCTCTAATTCCCATTCTGCTTGGGGAATATCACTATACTGCCTATGTTTCCCTATCCCCTCTAAAGCCAAAATGCGAGTTTGTAGTTGAGTAATTAATTCTGTTTTGGTAGCTAGTGCCTGTTGTTGAATCAGCGTTTGAATGTTCAGTTGCTCTGCAACTAATAGCCTCTGCCATATTATTACCACTATCACCAAGATACTCACACCCACCAGAAGCGGCAACAACCTCCGTATTCTCAGAGATTTTACATATTTATATATGTTATATTTGTGCTGCCTGTACACTGATTCATCCTCCAGCACCTTCAGCTTTTTTTACATCATTTTTTTAAAGTAATAAAAAAAATGATAGCAAGGGGACAATTACGTAAATTTTCTTTCTCCATCACCTTGGATATAACTTGTTTTAGTTAATCTAATAATTTTATATTTATTTTCTATTTTTTGGTTTTTTTCTTGATAACTATAATTCTTATCTTTCTGCATGAATTACCCTTTTTTAGTATGCTGACTGTACTAATTATAAGGGTATTAGCTTGATATTTTGCTTATTTGAATTAATACACTGTGGCAGTATATTTGTATGTTTATTATTTAGTTAGAGAATAAAAATTATTTATATATATTTAATTTTGTTTTTCCACAACTACCAAAAGTAGTATATTTAGAACGAAATAAACCGGACTGTGCAAATGTAGGGGTTTAGCAATGCTAAAACCCTGACATTGACTAACTTCTAGACTGAATTTTCTGGATTAACTCATAAAAAGGTTGCCAATTATCTGACTCAACAATTGGCTCCCAAACCGATTCAATCACAGGTCTTAATAACACAGTCTGAGGATTGTAGTCAGACAGCGTTTGGGCAATACTCTCCATCTGCTCAGGAGCAAAATCATTTAAGATTTTATGGTAGAGTATGCACCAATTATCAAAAACTGGTAATGCCCCAGATGCAGGTACACAGTCTGAAGTGTTGAGAATACAGCCTGGTTCATCTCTCCACTTCATAGAAAAGGTGCGAGCCATTTCCGAGAAAAACTGATGATAACCGACTTGACTCTGCTGTAAAACTTGAATTGTTAAACTTAAAAGCTCATGCGCTTCGGGATGGGTTAACTGTTCAAACCCCAACTTTTTCAACATTAAAGTTTGGTATTCAGCATGATAATAATCGCTAAACTGTGCAAGTCCTGCTTCTAAGTCAGCTTCAGGGATAATAGCCTTTAAGGGTTGTTGCAGCATTTCCAGATTTAATTGACAAATACCTGGTTGATGAGCGTAACAGTAACGTTTGTAATAGTCGAAATATGCAGCCGTAAAATATGGGTCGTAAGTAGGAATAAATGCGTAAGGGCCATAGTCAAAGCTTTCTCCTGTAATTGACATATTGTCAGTATTTAGGACTGCATGACAAAAACCCGCAGCCATCCACTGTGCAACCAGTTTGGCGACTCGTTGCACTAATTCAGCATAAAATAACGCATATTTATCTGCTTCATTCATTAAGTTTCGATAATAATGCTCAATTACATGATCTAATAGCTTTTGAATTAAATCTGGACGATGTAAATAATGTAAACGCTCAAAAGTGCCAAACCGAATATGAGAATTACTCATCCTCACCATCACAGATGAACGGGTAGGAGAAGGTTCATCACCACGCCACAGAGATAAACCAGTTTCAATCATGCTAAAACAGCGAGAGGTACGTACCCCCAACTGATGTAATGCTTCTGCTGCTAACACTTCTCGCACCCCACCCTTAAGTGTTAGCATCCCATCGCCACCACGAGAATAAGGAGTTCTACCAGAACCTTTAGTACCAAAGTCGTAAAGTTCGCCGTCAGTTCCACGTACTTGTCCGTACAAAAAGCCTCTACCATCACCTAATTGTGGATTATATTCACCGAATTGATAACCGTGATAACGTAATGCTAGACATGGTTGACTGCCCTGAAATTTGCCGAAGGTGTTGATAAAATCTTCGTCGGTAACGGCTTGAGGGTTGAGTCGCAATTGAGGTAATAGTGCATCATTACGCCAGCGCAGAATGTGCTGTGGAAACTCTGCGGCTTTTACTTCGTCATAATAATCATCACCCAAGGATGCTAATGCTGGTTCATAGTTCAGGGTGAGAAAAGGATTGAGGGAATTTTCGGTATTGGGAGTTTCAGCCAAAGTCATTATCAGCAAAGGGTAATTGAGCCTTCCCTTAATGGTACATCTGGCAGCAACTCCGGCGTGAGTGGAAAAATCACATTTTTGAGGCTGAGGATAACTGTTAGGACTTACGCAAGTGTCAGATTACAAGTGTCTTGTAGGCTGCGTCAGACTGTTTAAATACTGTCAATAAACGTATTTTTAATATCTGACGCACCCTACTAATATGCTAGAGAACAGTGGCTAGAGAAACAAACATCAGAAAAAAACAATAATTAAACCTATAGAGTTGAGTTGATAGTTAACATTAGTTTTCTCGTTTATATAATTGGCGACTAATATCTGCAATATATAAAGTTTATTGAAACAATAATTTGTCATGTGATTTCAATGGTCATCATTGATAATTCTTGATACATGGACAGCTACTAAGAGCTGAAAGAGTCAAAGATAAATTTTTTCTTATATCTCTAATCTAATATTTATTTAATAATTGCCTGTTCCGAGTCAACCAAATTGATATTTTTACCTGTAAACTGATTTCACTGACGAAATAAAGACGTTAGCAACCACCAAATAAAGCCATCAATTTACCAATAGTTAGTCATAAATAGCATTGCTGTAAAAAAGTCTTTGCTAGCAACTAACCGCATATATTGACCAGTTTTATAACTGTTGCAAGAAACATCAAAGTTTACTTGCATAAATTTTTGTGCCTAAAAAAATTAAAACAATTGTTGAGGAGATGTTATGTCAGACTTTTTTAACCAAATTTCTCGCCGGAAATTTATCATCACAGCAGGTGCATCGGCTGGTGCTGTGTTTCTCAAAGGTTGTTTAGGAAATCCGCCAGAAGCTAACACTGGCGGGAATAGCCAATCTGCACCAACAGCCCAACCAGCCGCTAATATTAGTCCCGAACAAGCCCCAGAAACTAACGCAGTTAAGTTAGGATATATCCCAATTGTAGAAGCTGCGCCATTAATTATTGCCAAAGAAAAAGGCTTTTTTGCTAAGTATGGGATGACTAATGTTGAACTTTCTAAACAAGCTTCTTGGGGTGCGGCTAGAGATAACGTAGAAATTGGTTCGGCTGGTGGTGGAATTGATGGTGGTCAATGGCAAATGCCTATGCCCCATTTAATTACTGAAGGTTTAATTACCAAAGGTAATCAAAAGATTCCCATGTATGTATTGTGTCAGTTAATTACACATGGAAATGGGATTGCGATCGCCAACAAACACCAAGGTAGCGGCATCGGCTTAAAACTAGCAGGTGCTAAGTCTGTATTCTCCAAACTCAAATCCTCACCCACCCCCTTCACCGCCGCCCAAACATTCCCCGCCGTTAACCAAGATTTCTGGATTCGCTATTGGTTAGCAGCCGGTGGTATTGACCCTGATGCAGACGTGAAATTGCTCACAGTCCCATCAGCGCAAACCGTCGCCAACATGAAAACAGGGACAATGGACGCTTTCAGCACCGGCGATCCCTGGCCTTTCCGCATCGTTAAAGACAAAGTAGGCTACATGGCGGCATTAACCGCAGAAATTTGGAAAAATCACCCCGAAGAATATCTAGCCATGAGGGCTGATTGGGTTGACCAAAATCCCAAAGCTACCAAAGCCTTATTAAAAGGCATCATGGAAGCTCAACAATGGTGCGATAACTTTGATAATCGCCAAGAAATGGCTAACATTTTGGCACAAAGAGCTTATTTTAACGTGCCAGTTGATGTTTTAATCGAGCCATTTATGGGTAAATACGACATGGGTGAAGGTCGCAAAATTGATGATAGATCAATGGCAGCTTTGTACTGGAAAGATGAAAAAGGTAGCGTTTCTTATCCTTACAAGAGTCATGATTTATGGTTCATCACCGAAAGTGTGCGTTGGGGATTCTTACCCAAAGATTACATAGCAAATAATGCAGCCAAAGCTAAACAACTAATTGATAAAGTCAACCGCGAAGATATTTGGAAAGAAGCAGCAAAAGAAGCGGGTATTGCGGCGGCTGATATTCCCACTAGCACATCTCGTGGTGTAGAAGAATTTTTTGATGGTGCTAAGTTCGACCCCGAAAACCCAGAAGCATACCTCAAGAGTTTGCAAATCAAGAAAGTGAGTGTTTAGTTATTAGTCATTAGTCATTAGTCATTGGTCATTAGTCATTAGTCATTAGTCATTGGTCATTAGTCATTAGTCATTAGTCATTGGTCATTAGTTATTAGGAATTGGGCATTGGATATTCAATAAATCAAAACTCAAAAATAAATCATGCAGAATCAAAGTGATGTAATTTTGAATTTTGATTTTATTTATCTACTCCCAATTCCTTTTTCAAAGTAGTCATCTGAGGAACAAATCATGACCCTAGCACAAAAAAGACCCGGTAGCCAAAAGCTTGATAATAGCTTTGTATCTCAACTACAAAAGCAATTACCTAACGTTGTACCACCCACCATTGCTATTGTTACATTTTTAGTTTTGTGGCAATTATTCTCTTGGACTCCCGGCGCAACATTACCAGGGCCAATTCAGGTTGTACAAGAAACTTGGGAGTTGATTATTTATCCCTTTTATGATAAAGGAGGGATTGATAAAGGATTATTCTGGCAGATTTTTGCTAGTCTCCAACGGGTAGCTATTGGTTACTCTTTTGCTGCCGTGATTGGTATTGCTTTAGGCATTGTCATCGGTGTTAATAAAACAATGTCTACAGCGTTAGATCCTCTGTTTCAGTTATTGCGAACTGTACCGCCTTTGGCTTGGGTGCCTATTTCCTTGGCAGCCTTACGCCAAAACGAACCCGCCGCCCTATTCGTGATTTTTATCACCGCAATTTGGCCGATTTTAATTAACACTGCGGTCGGTGTGAAAGAAATCCCCCAAGACTATAACAACGTTGCCAAAGTTCTACAACTTTCTAAAAAAGACTATTTCTTGAACATCCTCATTCCTGCTGCCTTGCCCTACATTTTTACAGGTTTGAGAATTGCAATTGGTTTAGCTTGGTTGGCAATTATCGCCGCAGAAATCGTTATGTCAGGTATCGTAGGTATCGGCTTTTTCATCTGGGATGCCTATCAAAACAACTACATCAGTGAAATTATCTTGGCACTCGTTTACATCGGTGCAGTTGGTTTGTTACTAGACAAACTCATGGCTTGGATTCAAACCCTGATTTTACCAACTGAAAAGAAATAATTTTTGGGGACTGGGTATTAAGAAAAAGTTCTCCCTCATCCCCCCTACACCCTACACCCTACACCCTACTTCCTGAAAACTATGTCTGTATTTGTTGCGGTTGACCAAATTGACAAAGTATTTAATCTGACTGGCGGCGGTCAATATATTGCCTTAAAAGGAATTGACCTGCAAATTAAAAAAGGTGAATTTGTTTCTTTAATTGGTCACTCTGGTTGTGGTAAATCCACATTATTAAATATGATTGCGGGTTTGGATTTACCAACAGAAGGTGTGGTGACACTGGAAGGACAAAGAATTACCAGACCAGGCCCAGACCGGATGGTAGTATTCCAAAATTATTCTTTGTTACCTTGGCGGACAGTTAGAGAAAATATTGCTCTGGCGGTTGATTCCGTGATGAAGGGAATGCCAGCAGGTGAACGTAAGGCGGTTGTAGAAAAACATATCGATATGGTGGGGTTGCGTCCCCATGCTGACAAACAACCGGGAATGTTATCTGGTGGACAAAAACAACGGGTAGCGATCGCCCGCGCCTTAGCAATTCGCCCTAAACTACTACTATTAGATGAACCCTTCGGCGCACTAGATGCCCTCACCAGAGGTAACTTACAAGAACAGTTAATGCAAATCTGCGAAGAAAATGAAGTTACCGCCGTCATGGTAACTCATGACGTAGATGAAGCCGTGCTGTTATCTGATAGAATCGTCATGCTCACCAATGGCCCAGAATCTAAAATTGGTGACATCTTAGAAGTTGATATCCCCCGACCCCGTAAACGCATGGAAGTAGTCGAACACCCCAGCTATTACAGCCTACGGAGTGAAATGATTTACTTCCTCAACCAACAAAAACGGGTGAAGAAAATTCGCGCCAGAAAAACGGCGGCTGTGTCTCGGCATGGCTTAGAAAAAGTTAACCTAGACATTGGCTTCCTACCCCTCACCGCTTGCGCCCCCCTCGCCGTCGCTAAAGAAAAAGGCTTCTTCACCAAACACGGTTTAGATGAAGTTAACCTAGTCCGGGAAACAAGCTGGCGCGGTATCGTTGATGGTATCTCTGGCGGTTATATCGATGCGGCACAAATGCCTTCCGGGATGCCTATGTGGTTAACATTGGGAGGACATAACAATCAACCCCTCCCCGTTGTCACCTCCCTCACCATGACCCGCAACGGTAACGCCATCACCTTGGCGAAACGCTTCTATGACCAAGGTGTGCGTACTTTATCTGACTTCAAAGATTATCTGTTGCGTACCCGTGACCAACGCCACATCATGGGGGTAGTGCATCCCGCATCAATGCACAACTTATTGCTGCGTTATTGGCTAGCAGCAGGGGGAATTGACCCCGATATAGATGTGGACATGAAAACTATCCCTCCCGCCCAGATGGTAGCTGACTTGCAAGCAGCCAGCATTGACGGTTACTGTGTCGGTGAACCTTGGAACTACCGCGCGACTGAGGAAGGTATAGGCTTTACTATCGCCACAGACTTAGAAGTTTGGTTAGGACATCCCGGTAAAGTTCTGGGTGTACGCGAAGATTGGGCGGAAGCTTATCCTAATACTTATATTGCTTTAACTAAAGCTTTGCTGGAAGCTTGCCAATATTGTGCAGACCCAAACAATGCTGAAGAAATTAGACGTATTGTTGCAGGTCGAGATTACGTCAGCACTGATTTAGAGTATATTCAACTGGAAGACCCTGATTCGGTTGCCTGTAGTTTAGACCATCCACTGCGGCAGTATGCTCACCATCAATTCTATTCTGAGTCGGCAATTAATCGCCCCAGCCGTACTGAACAAATTTGGATTATGAGTCAATTGGCGCGTTGGGGTGATACTCCCTTCCCTAGAAACTGGGTAGAAGTTGTAGAGAGAGTTTGCAGTGTGCGTGTTTTCAGCACTGCTGCTAGAGAGTTAGGTTTGGATGTTAGCTATACTCGTCAACCTATTCAGTTATTTGATGGTACTCCGTTTAATGCTGATGATCCTCTTGCTTATCTCAACAGTTTGAGGATTAAGCGTGATGTTTCAGTGGCGGAAGTGATTCTTGATTCTCCAACTAGACGAGTGGCGTAGTTGAGGGTGAGAGAGTGTCGCGAGGTTTGAGTTGATTTTTAAACGCAGAGGTACGCGGAGGTAAACGCGGAGGTACGCGGAGGTTGAGGATCGGCAATTTCGGTTGCTCTCTGTTCAATGTTTTTTTCGGAATTAAGTCAAGTTTTCAATCTATTACTCGGTTAATACTATGGCAAGCCGTAATTCAAATGTTACTGATTTTACTAGAGATAGACAGGGAAGACCTTTAGGTGTTGGTAATCAGGGTCATAGAAGTTTCTTAGAAATTCAAGATGTTACTAAGGTATATCCGACTAAGAAAGGCCCTTTTACTGTTCTTGATGGTGTTAACTTGAATGTAGAGCAGGGTGAGTTTATTTGTGTTATCGGTCACTCTGGTTGTGGTAAGTCTACTCTGCTAAATATGGTGTCGGGGTTCGCTACTCCTACTACTGGGCAAGTTTTATTGGAGGGTCAACCAATTACTCAGCCCGGCCCCGATAGAATGGTGGTGTTTCAAAATTATGCTTTGTTACCTTGGCGTACTGCTTTTGAAAATATCTATTTAGCTGTTAATGCTGTTTACCCCAACAAGATGGAAGCCGAAAAACGGGCTATTGTTCGGGAACATTTGGCAATGGTGGGTTTATCTGATGCGATGGAGAAGAAGCCTACCCAAATGTCCGGCGGTATGCGACAACGGGTTTCTATTGCTCGCGCTTTGGCTATTCGTCCCAAGGTGTTGATTTTAGATGAGCCTTTTGGCGCGTTAGACGCGATTACTAAGGAGGAGTTACAGGAAGAACTGCTGAAAATTTGGAATGAAAATCGCTGTACGGTGTTGATGATTACTCACGATATCGATGAGGCGTTGTTTTTGGCAGATAAGTTAGTGATGATGACTAATGGCCCACACGCTAAGATTGGTGAGGTGATGGAAATTCCTTTTTCTCGTCCACGCGATCGCGCCCGCATTATGGAAGATCCACAATATTACAAGCTGCGTAACTATGCGCTTGATTTCCTCTTTAACCGGTTTGCCCACGATGATGTCGGTTAACAGTGTTCCCAGATGACCACAATTGGGATCAGGGTAAAAGATAAAATGTAAAATTTGGTCATTTTGCTGTTTATCTTTTGCCCTTTTCTTTTTATAATCAATCAACTATAGATAAACGCCGATAAATCATCGGTGTTTAGTTGTTTTTTCAACAATTCTTAATTATGAGGTTTTATCTATGTAAATTATAATTTCATCACTATAAATAAATGTAAATATTTCTCAAGGTGGATTGACATATAAAAAGTATTCTGAATCTAAATTTTAGATAATCACAACAAGATTAATTAATTAAAACTATCTTTCCTTCTATGTTTTCTTTTTGATACCCAGGCATAGACACATATAAAGATAATCAAGTTAAGCTAGATTACGCCAGATGACTGTCATAAGTTTTTTTGTTACTTAAGCAACAAAAAATTTTTAGTATGTAAGTAAAAAGTGAGCAGTGTAGATGGTTGTGGATAATTCTTCATATTGCCTTCAAAGAGTACGCCCCATGAATAACCGCGCACTGCTGTTAATAAATCATCATGCTCGCCACGGTCAAAAACGTCTCTTAGAAGCAATTAATTGCTTAAAAAAACTCGGCTTTCAGTTAATTGAAGAATCAACAGAACACCCCTCACATTTAGCTCAAATTATACATCAATATAAAAATCAAGTTGACTTAGTAATAGTTGGCGGTGGTGATGGTACTCTCAATGCGGTAGTAGATGCTTTGGTAGAAACTCAATTACCCTTGGGAGTTTTACCTTTAGGAACTGCTAATGATTTAGCTAGAACTTTAGGAATTACTAACTCTCTACAGGAAGCCTGTGAAATAATTGCTCATGGTGAATTGCGGCGCATTGATTTAGGTTGGGTAAATGGTAAACATTTTTTTAATGTTGCTAGTTTGGGTTTGAGTGTCAAAATTACGCAAAAATTGACGAAAAAAATTAAACGACGCTGGGGTGTCTTTGCCTATGCTGCGACTGCATTACAAGTAATTTGGGAGTCTCGCCCCTTTAGTGCCGAAATTCGCATGAATGGTCAATCATATCGCGTCAAAACAGTACAAATCGCTGTCGGCAATGGTCGCTACTATGGTGGTGGTATGGCTGTAGTCCATGATGCCAAAATTGATGACCAAAGACTCGACCTTTATAGTTTAGAAATTAAAAAGTGGTGGCAAATTATACCCTTGCTACCTGCTATCCGCAAAGGTAGACATATTCATCGCCAAAATGTCCGCGCTTTACATGGACAAGAAATTGAAGTTTACACCCGTAAACCCCGCCCCATCAACACCGATGGCGAAATTACCACTTACACCCCTGCTCATTTCCGTGTCATCCCGAAAGCTGTGGCTGTTTTTGTTCCACCAGTGTAACAGAAGTGTAGGGGTGTAGGGGTGCGAGGAGAGAATGACCAATGACCAATGACTAATGACCAATGACCAATGACTAATGACTAATAACTAATGACTATCTCTGCAATGATACTCAAAAATTTGATATATTCAGGAATAGTGCCGGGTGCATTTGTATTTAACTTGAAGTGTCTTTTAGGTAAGTCAAGCGGGGTACTGTGAAAACTCAGATGGACTCACACCAAATACACCTGAGATTTTCTCAAGATATTAAGTTATTGCTACAACGTCTAGCCCAAGAACCTCTGTCTCTTGGTGAAATTCTGGCGGAAACATCTGAAAGGGGTTTTAGTTTAGTCATTACGTTATTAGTTCTGCCCTTTTTGTTGCCTATGCCACCAGGGTTAACAGGGCCTTTTGGTGCGGCTTGTTTATGCTTGTCTGTACAGATGATACTCGGTCGGCGATCGCCTTGGCTACCTAAACGCATCGCCCGCTATAAATTCCCTCGCCCCTTTGCTCACGTACTTCTACAAAACCTACGCCGTGTTACCAAAGTCTTAGAAAAAATTACCCGTCCCCGCTTGACAAAAATCGCTAATTATGATTTAACTTGGCGGATCAATGGCTTGTGTATCTCTTGGTTAACATTATTACTGATGTTACCAGTCCCCTTCACTAATCCCATCCCCACAGTCGGAATTTTACTTTTAGCAGTCGCCACCATTGAGTCAGATGGCTTATTAATTTGGATCAGCTATGGCATCACTATTTTAATTACCATGCTATTTGGATTTATCGGTTATGCCTTGTGGTTAGCACCTAGCTTATTACCATCTATTTTTAGATAAAAGCCCCTAGCTCAAAACTCAGGGGCTTGTTTTTCTTAAGGTGCATCTACTTAACTTATATATTCATTCAGATTTATGTAACATCAGGAAGAATTACTAGCCAGTGGTTGCTCATGAGATTAATGTCTTGACACTCTCCGCCCTATAAGGGCGGAGATTCTTCAATCATAGACCCAACTTGCTCATGCAAGATTTCTCCAACCTGAGTAGAGGTCGAATCTCCCAAAGCGTTCGGATCTAAGATCCAAGTTCCCGTATGCCCTACGGTACTCAAGGCTAATTTCAGAATGTTGATTGCAGCATTCCAATCTCTATCCATCTCAAAACCACATTCACAGACATGAGTTCTTGTAGATAAAGATTTTTTAACTACCGCACCACAATTAGAACATTCTTGGGAAGTATAGGCAGGATTAACAGCAACAGTTATTCTGCCAAACTTCACCCCAAAATACTCTAACCACTTTCTGAATTGATACCAACCAGCATCATTAATAGATTTGGCAAGACAATGATTTTTGACTAAATTTTTAATCCTCAAATTTAGCCTTCGGCAAGGCTTCGCCTACATAGGCTACCAAATCGTTAGATTGGATTACGCAACGCGCTACTCTCTTAGCGTGTTCTAGCCTTCGGCGGGCTACGCCTACACGTTGCCTACTTATTTTGAGGTGTACTCGACCTAATCTATTAACAGCTTTTTTACGGTTGATAGAAGCCCTTTTTTTGCGAGAAACACGACGTTGATAAAACTTTAATCGTTTTTCTCCTATGCGATAAAATCTAGGATTAGGTTCACTATGCCCATTACTATCTGTGTAGAACTCTTTTAGACCCACATCTAAACCAATGGTTTTACCAGTCGGCTGTGTTTCTATTTTGTTATCTACACTTATCAAGAATTGGGCATAATATCCATCGGCACGACGTACCAATCTAACCCGTTTTATCTGGTCTATTGGATAGAAGTTTAAGTCCCACGTTCCTTTTAGTTTAAGGTTGCCAATTCCCTTTTTATCTGTAAAAGTAATCTGCTTTCTCGTTTGTGATAACTTCCAGCCAGAGGTTTTGTATTCCACTGAACGGTTATTTTTCTTAAATTTTGGATAACTTTTCCTTCCGGCAATATTCTTTTTGCAGTTATCATAAAACCGAGCTATTGAGCTATACGCTCTTTCTACTCCTACCTGACAAGCATGAGAGTTTAAAGCTTTCACAAAGGGATATTCAGCCCTTAATGCAGTGTTGTAGCGATATAACTCTTTCTGCCCTACACCATGATTATCCATCCAGAAACGGATACACTTATTGCGGACAAATTGAGCCGTTCTTATCGCCTCATCTATAGCTGCGTATTGAGTTGTTTTCCCTTTGACTTTAAACTCTACAACTCTCATTGACGTGGAAAACATCTACGGCATTTATCCTAACACAAACAAAGCCGCCCTACAAGGGCGGGGCTTGTATCCCATTGTTTTTGGTCATGCTATACTAAACGTAGTCGTTATGAGTTTGTATAAGTTTATGACTAACCCAACTGTAGAAAACTTAGTAATTATCGGTTCTGGGCCTGCTGGTTACACGGCGGCAATTTATGCTGGACGAGCTAACTTAAAGCCTGTGGTATTTGAAGGTTTTCAAGCTGGGGGTTTGCCAGGTGGGCAACTGATGACGACGACGGAGGTAGAAAACTTTCCGGGGTTTCCCCAAGGAATTACCGGGCCGGAATTAATGGATAGAATGAAGGCGCAAGCGGAGCGTTGGGGGGCTGAGTTATATACTGAAGATGTGATTGCAGTAGATTTAAGTCAGCGTCCTTTTACGGTGCGATCGCCAGAAAGGGAAGTCAAGGCAAATACTATCATTATTGCCACTGGTGCGACAGCAAAACGTTTAGGTTTACCGAGTGAACATCAATTCTGGAGTCGGGGAATTTCTGCTTGTGCAATTTGTGATGGTGCTACGCCAATTTTCCACGGTGCAGAATTAGCGGTGGTTGGTGCTGGCGACTCGGCGGCGGAAGAATCGATTTATTTAACTAAGTATGGCTCAAAAGTTAACTTGTTAGTGCGTTCTGATCAGATGCGGGCTTCTAAAGCCATGCAAGACAGGGTTTTGAGTAACCCTAAAATCCAAGTCCATTGGAACACGGAAGCCGTAGATATATTTGGTAACGGTTTCATGGAAGGGGTAATAGTTCGCAATAACAAAACTGGCGAACAAAGCAAACTATCAGCTAAGGGCTTATTCTACGCTATTGGTCACAAGCCTAATACTTCTTTGTTTCAGGGACAGTTAGAACTAGATGAGGTGGGTTACATTGTGACTCGACATGGTTCTCCAGAAACCAGTGTAGAAGGTGTATTTGCTGCTGGTGATGTGCAAGACCATGAATATCGCCAAGCAATTACGGCGGCTGGTAGTGGCTGTGCGGCGGCGTTGTTGGCGGAACGTTGGCTGTCTGCTCATGGGTTAATTCAAGAATTCCACCAAAAACCAATTAACAATGAATTAGAACCTCAGCCAACCGCTAAGAAAACGGAAGCAGAACAAGCGGCGGAATTTGATTTGACGGCAACACGCCATGAAGGGAGTTATGCTTTAAGGAAATTATTCCACGAAAGCGATCGCCTGTTAGTTGTGAAATACGTCGCCCCCGGTTGTGGCCCTTGTCATACTCTCAAGCCTATATTAAATAAAGTCGTGGATGAGTTTGACGGTAAAATCCACTTTGTCGAAATTGATATTGACAAAGACCGCGAAATTGCCGAAAATGCTGGCGTGACTGGAACACCGACTATTCAATTCTTCAAGAATAAAGAATTATTGAAAGAAGTCAAAGGTGTGAAACAAAAGAGTGAGTATCGGCAGTTAATTGAGAGTAATTTGTAGAGATTCGGGATTAAAGATTGGGGTAGAGTTTTTTGACTGATACTTTCTCCCCAAACTTCATAATAATAGGTGGGCATTGCCAACAATATAAAACTCAGGCTCTTAGCAACTTGCAAGCAATGCCCACCCTACAACTTTCCCAGTCCCCAATCCCCAATCTAATATGTAAAATGGTCAGGGTATCTTGCTCAATGCAGACTCACATAATGACCGTCACTAAACGTCAACTACCGTTATTGTTACGTTTTGCTAAAAAAAGCAGCCTTTCCCAAAAATTAATGGTAATAGGGTTAGCTATTACCCTGTTTTTTATTTTCCTGGCTTTTTTTGCGCCTGTATTTCAGGCTTGGGGATGGCTACAAGATCCGAAAGAATTTCTCTCAAACCCGCTTCAAGAAGCACCTTCTGCTAAACATTGGTTTGGCACTAGCCGCTTAGGACATGATGTGTTTTCTCGCACGATATTCGGCGCACAGGCGGCGTTGCAAGTGGTGATTTTGGCAACAGCACTGAGTATGATTTTTGGCGTACCTTTGGGGATGCTGAGTGGCTACCTGGGCGGTAGGTTAGATAAGGTGTTGCTGTTTCTCATGGATAGTATCTATACCTTACCGGGGTTGTTGCTGTCTGTGACACTGGCGTTTGTGGTGGGGAGGGGAATATTAAATGCTGCGATCGCAATTAGTATTGCATACATTCCCCAATATTATCGAGTGGTTCGCAACCACACCGTCAGCGTTAAAACAGAGGTATTTATTGAAGCGGCGCAAGCAATGGGGGCTTCTACCTGGATTGTACTGTCTCGTTATCTATTTTTCAACGTCATTCAAAGCGTACCTGTACTGTTTACCCTCAACGCTGCCGATGCCATTTTAGTATTAGGTGGTTTAGGCTTTTTAGGGCTAGGCTTACCGGAAGAAGTGCCAGAATGGGGTCATGATTTAAAACTAGCACTAGAAGCTTTACCTACAGGTGTGTGGTGGACTACCCTATTCCCTGGTTTGGCGATGACTTTCATGGTGGTAGGGTTATCACTACTAGGTGAGGGGTTAAATGAATTTGTCAATCCTCGATTACGGGGAGAAAATGGAAACCGGAAATAAACAATTCAAAATTCAAAATTCAAAATTCAAAATTAAGAGTGCTGTTTTTGAATGCTGAATTGAAGCTAAACATTCATTGTATTCATAACTGAGAGATTAGAGTGAAAGATAACATTTCTTTAATTGCGGCGGCGGCTGGTGGGTTTATGCTTTCTGTGGCTTTGGCTGGGATTTTAAAAGGTGCGCCGATAACCGCTTGGGATAAACAATCAAGTTTTCGTCCTACTGTGAGTGATTTAAGAGTCACTCCGCGAAAGAGCGATAGTTTAGAATTTTTTGATGCGAAAACATCGAAAAGCTAATACAGCGATTTTCTGGTAAATGAACCACAAAAGAAAGTTTGAAAACCTTGTAGAGACTAAGCATGGTAAGTCTCTACACTTTAGTCTAATTAGCCTCTACACGGTGGTCTAATTAGCCGAAAACTGCTGTATGCTTTTCTGAATCACCCTAAGAGGATGTTTGAAAAGTATTATCATTAACACCAAAGTCTCTCAAACCTAACCCCCCCAGCCCCCCTTCCCTACAAGGGAATGGGGGTTTTAAAGCCTCTCTCCTTGTAGGGGAGAGGTTTGGAGAGGGGTTTTTAGTATCGTTGATGACTTGACAAACATCCTCTAAGATGGGTTATTTTCATCAGCTTAGTCACAGCTAGCTGATAGTTTGTGGTGTGAGGAATTAAAAGTGGGGAATTCTCAAGTTATTGGGATCGACGTGGGGGGAACGGCGATAAAATTGGGGCGGTTTACTCCAGATGGTCATTGTTTGCAATCTTTGACTGTTGCCACTCCGCAACCGGCGACACCGGAAGCGGTTTTGGCGGTCATGGTGGATGCGATCGCCCAAATTGATGTAGATAATCAAACTATGGCTATTGGTGTCGGTACTCCAGGCCCGGCTGATGCTACAGGACGTATTGCCCAAATTGCGATTAATTTACCAGGATGGCAGAATGTGCCTTTAGCTGATTGGTTGGAAGCCAAAACTGGCAAACCCACCGTTATTGATAATGACGCTAATTGTGCAGGTGTAGGAGAGGCTTGGTTAGGAGCAGGTCAGCAATTTCAGAATTTTATTCTCTTAACCTTGGGGACTGGGGTTGGTGGTGCAATTATTCTGGATGGTAAATTGTTCGTGGGACATCGAGGAGCAGCCGGAGAACTGGGATTAATTACCCTGCAACCGGATGGCCCTGTATGTAAGAGTGGTAATCAAGGCTCTTTAGAACAATACACATCAATTAAAGCCATTCGTCGCCGGACTGGGAAAGAACCTGCGGAGTTGGGAAGGCTGGCGAAAGCTGGAGATGTGAACGCTTTAGCATTTTGGGAAGAATATGGGCGTGATTTAGGCACGGGTTTAGCCAGTATGATTTACATTTTAACACCAGAAGCGATCGTGATTGGTGGTGGTGTGAGTGCAAGTTTTGAATTTTTCTTTCCAGCAGTTCAGGCAGAAATTGAGAAGCGGGTGATGCCAACCTCGCGGATGGGTTTACAGATTATCCCTGCACAATTGGGTAATTCTGCCGGGATGGTAGGCGCGGCTAAATTAGCTTGGCAAAAGTTTCGTATTTAACAGGTGGTACAGAAGGCGGTTTGCATATCTACTGATGTTACTAATGCCAGTCGTACTTTGCTAATGACCTTGAACACTCTGGACTGGGAAGGGTAAATTTTGGAAATTATGGGTATTCCTCGGCAAATGCTGCCATAAATTCACCCTTCATCAGCCATCTATAGCACAGCTACAGGTAGCTTCGTAGGAGTTGCCATTGCTGCTGACTTAGGCGACCAACAAGCTGCATTAATGGGACAAACTTGTTTTCATGTGGGTGAAGCCAAAAATACCTATGGTACTGGTTGCTTTATGCTGCTGAATACAGGTCAGCAAAAAGTGATTATCCAATCTACCCTACAGATATTTTAGGCGTTTAGATTGCAATTACCTTTTACCTCAATAACAACAGGTTCTTGATTACCGTAAACCTGCTTTCTTTGCCCATGAAACTGAACAGATAGTATATTATTTTTGAGTAGGGTAAGCTTTAATTCTAATATATGTTCAACTATGCGACTCATTTTTAAATGATAAACTGCTGTTAGACGAGCATGAGTTAGGAAAAGCTGCGGTTCATTTTTTAGGTTTGTCCATAAATTCAGAAAAACACACTGTTCTACTTTAATGGAATTGTCATAACTATTCTTAATATAATTAATTATGTAATCATCATTGCTATTCTGTCTGTTTGGTGGTATTTCATTTAGTAATAGAAAACGAGCGCGTAACTCAGCAATTTTATCTGCGCTATAGCCATTAAAGTTAACCTCTATCATGTTGTTTCCTTGTGCCTGTGGATATGGCTTTAAGGTAAGGACAAAGGTAGTTTTACCCTTTATGGATTCTGGTAAAACACTTTCTACCTGCATTATTGCTGCTTCATTTTGGTAAGCATAGTGAATTTGCTTTTTAGAATAATGTTGTTCTGGGTGCAAACTACGTAAGGCAGCTTCTTGTGCTGAATCAACTGATGAAATCATAACTCTCACGCTTTGATCTAACAAAGTCTTAACAGATTCAGTTAAGTATAATTTGCCATCTAACAAAATCCATGCACCTGACTTACTAACACTTTTTTGAGAGCGAGTTGTCGAAATTTTTCTAGCAGGTAATTGTTTTTTTACTGTGGGTGATGACTTTAGCTTAGTCTTTTTCTGTGTGGACAATGAATTTGATTTTCTTCGATTAGATACTGTAGTAGTCGAAGATTTTGAAGTCTCATTTACTGGAGATGACAATTTAGTATTTTTGGACGAAGTAACACTGGATTGTAGAATCTTGCTGTTACGTTTGCTTAACCATGACAATAGATTACTACGGAATTGATCGCGGAAGTTTGCAGGAGCAGAATATTCTCGTATCAATGCTTTTGTTTGAATTTTTTTCTTGAATGCTAATACCTTTCCTCGCTGTTCTAGAGCTTCTTCTGTATTAAGTTTTGCTGCTGATTGTCGAAAGTAAAACCATATTTCAGGCTGACTATTTTTCTGCCAGCATTTAACAGCCCTCTCAAATTCTTCAACTGTACCAGACTCAGCACGCGGTGTTGGAGTTCCTATACGATTCCACATAATACCAACAAACAACGCATACTCTTTCATGTTTCCAATTTGCTGGTTGAGAACAGCTTGACCATCTTGGCCATAACCTGGAAAGGCATTTTCTGAGCGGACTACATCTAGTTTTACTCCTTTACTATCAGCAATTGTACGATTAATTTCATCAATTACTTCATCTAAGTAGTTACGCTCTTTAGGTACATCGCTTGGCGAAGCTAGGAATATCTTTATTTTCTCTACTTGTGGCATTGCTGTCTGATCGAAATGATTTTGAATATTCTTGGAATTGATGATTCTAATATTAATAATGCTTCTGATATTTTATATTTCAAAAGCAAATTGAAGTAATAAAATCCTGAAGTTCATAAAAATCTATAGAATCTAAATCTTTTGTATAAATCATTAATGTCAGTTTTCTAGTAATAAATTCTCTTTTTGATGCCAAAATAAAAGAAGTTATAATCAACTTAGATAGCTGCATTCGAGACAGACCACTACGAGCCAGATCAGAACCTATAATTGGTATTACTACATCTGTACCGTGACATTTGAGACGAACTTCTTGCCAGAGTTTATCTAGCGAAGTAGAAATATAATCGGAATTTGACTTGACTGTTAAATCATTTCTCATGTATCCATAGGCAGTTAGGAAATATCGTTGTTCATAAGAACCAAGCGTGATTGTAGTGCCAATGGGATAACGCCAAGCTTTCCCACGTTTTTTATCAGGGTCTAACTTGCGATTACCAGTGTGTTCTTGAAGAGCAGTTTCAATATCTACATTTAGCTTATCCTCTTTACCTTTGTAAATTCGTTTGAGAAATTGCCCTTGAACGCTAGAGTCTCTGATTACTTCTCCCAGTTCTGTATC
The DNA here is from genome assembly GCF_001597745.1 of Anabaena sp. 4-3. Lineage (GTDB taxonomy): Bacteria > Cyanobacteriota > Cyanobacteriia > Cyanobacteriales > Nostocaceae > Trichormus. Next base: position 151,179 of record NZ_LUHJ01000067.1, read on the forward strand.
GAAAACATCATTAAACCCAATAACTAAATGTCCGTTTTCTTGAAATATATCGCCAACCTTAATTTCAATATTTGTATCTGGTGAAGATAAGTTACAGGATACAGATATCTTAGGAAAATTTTGGATAATTGCAAAAACAAGAGATATCACAACCAGGCCTAAATAACCACCTAAGCCAAATTTAAGTTTTTCTGGAAGAAAAAAGCTGGCAGGTTCAAGAAATAACCAAACTGCACCAAAATTACTAAAAAAAGAAATTAAAACCCGTTTTAATCCAACTTTTTTTAACAGAGTAAAGTAAATAGTTAAATTCGTAAATTTAAGTTGCATAAAGTTTCTCAATTACTAATGTTAATAGTTAATATAGCTATATTATGCTATCTGTTGGTCTGAAGATATTTTGCTAATTCATTATAGCTGGAGATTCTTATACCTTGTTTTGCTAGTAGAATCAGTGGACTTATATGGTTTGGAAGACTGACTCGTCCAAAATCTTGCTGAGATTTAGTGGCAATTGCGTCATACCTTGCAGCAGTTTCTTGTAATTGTGCATCACCTCCAAATAAGTCTGATATTCCAGAGCCATACCTTCCCTGTCGTGTAGCAGCATCCTGAATCACTTTAAACATAAATTTTTTGGTTTCCCAACGCCATGTAAATGAGCCAAAGTAAGGATACTCTTTGGATTGTTCAACTGATTTGAAAGAAAGCAGAAACTCAAAAAAATCGAACCAATCTATATATCTTGCTTCTTCCTCTTTAGCGTAAAGTTTGCTTTTCAGCAAGGGATCTAAATGGTCACTAACAGGGCTAAATCGGCGTTCAAAGCCAGGTTCTATCATTTGTGAAATACTACTATAAAAAACATATCTTGGATCTATTGCATCTACCAAAAAGCGATCACTACGATATTCACTTGAATAAACTTGACGAGATGTCACCTCTTTTAAGAAGTTGATTTTGCCCGCGCGCAAAGCTGAAATTCCCAGCGTGTATAGTAGAAGCAGTCCAGGATAAGTTTTAATGTAACTTGCCCATTCATAGCCTTCAATTTTTCTAGTGCTGAGTCGCTCAATCCAGTCTCCAACAATATCTAGCCATTCAGGTGAAGTTTCATCTGCATACCTTCCAATAGCAGCTAGGGCATACATAGATGGTGTTGTAGCTGTTTCCAAAATATGCGCGATCGCAGGAATTGTTTCTACTGTTGGCTGTCTAGAAAGTAGTTGAGCAAAATCAGGTGAGCTTAGTACAGACTGAATACTTGAAATTTCTTGCTCTTTGGCATCCTCCATATCTTGAACACCGAAGCGTGAATCTAGCAATGTTTTGATTGAAGTTTGTGCCTCGGAGAGTTTTTGAAATGATATCTCTGTGTTGAAAGTCATTGGTATTGTCTGAACAGGTAGACCAATTGCTTGCTCAGTGAGTTTTGCTTCCTGCTCTGCGGCGCGTCGTTCTTTGTCTTCTCTGGTAATATCTTGAACGGCAGATGTAATATGTCGAAAAACTCTCTCTCTAAACTGTTCAATAGTGTTGTAGCGGTTTGCTAGTCCTGTTGGTTGCAATTTCTCCCAATATTCTTGAACTTGCTCATACTGTTCTCTATCAATTTGAGAAGGTGAAACTACTTTGTCAGAGAAGTAGACTATGCAACGTTTACCTTCATTTTTAGCTCGTGCAATTTCAATTTCTGTGCCGGTTCCACCTAGTGCAGTAGGTGTACCCAAGCGAGTCCAAAAAACGCCAATTAAAAGGTCACAGGTATCAACTAACTGACGATTAATAATTACCTGTCCAGGTTCTCGCAAATCTGGTGTAGCATCCGTTTCCCAACCAATGGGCATCAGGATAATTTTCATATTCACGGCGTTCATTGCATTCCATCGGGCAACTTCTTCTCGGATGATCTCTCTTTCTTCAATAACATCTCCGGGACTAGCAATGAGAATTCGATAAACTTTAGCTTCGATTGGCATAGTATAGATAGGACAAGATTATTCCATATATAGCGCAAAAATATAGTTTTTTAGGGGTTATTACACTATTACCTCCCGTTAACGAAGTAATGATTTGGGTTATCACTTTTAACAGTCCTTCTGTGCGATCGCTAACCCTTTCCTTTCTCTGCTTTGCGCCGCTCATCGTTTGCTTTCCCAGTCAGGCTATTATGGTGAAATATCCCCAGGAGCAAGCAGCATGAAACGAATTCAACAATTTACTGCCATTATTGAGCGTGAAGGTGATGGTTATGTATCCTTATGTCCAGAATTAGACATTGCCAGTCAGGGGGATTCTGTAGAGGAGGCAAAAAATAATTTGCTGGAAGCGTTGCAACTATTCTTGGAAGTGGCAGATCCTTCAGAAATAGAGAATCGCTTACATACAGAAGTTTTTGTCACCCGATTGGAGGTAGCGATTGGGTAAGTTGCGAGTTTTATCAGGTCAAGAAGTCTGCAAAATTCTAGCAGATAATGGCTTTTTGGAAGTGCGGCAACGTGGTAGCCATATTATTATGCAGTTGAAAACTGAAGAAACAACCGTAACTGTGCCTGTACCTAACTATGCAGAGTTAAAGATTGGAACATTGCAATCTATTATTCGCCAATCAGGATTGCCCCGTTATCTTTTTGAGGTTGTCTAATGGCTTGAATTGATCACGCTGATTTGTGGGGTTTACGAAAATATAAATAGTGATTGCCCCTAACACTCCCTCGATGCGATCGCCACATCCCTTACACCTGTTTTTCAATCACATCAAAAGCCACACCAACCCCATTTTCTGCCTGAATAATACCTCCAACTCTGAAGTTATAAATCTTGTAGTTATTAAATGCTATAATTAATCAAATATAATTTATTATTTCTTATAAAAATATGGAAAGAATCGCAATTCAATTTGATGCTGAAGTAGCCAAAGCTTATCAAGAAGCAGAACCACAAAAACAGCAAAAAATTCAGACTATTATTAACGATTTACTTAAATTAATTATTCAAGACACATCCCTAGATGATATTATTCAAGATTGATAATGAAATGCACTCAACGGTGGCAGTTCTAAAAGTGGCTCACCCTTTCCTTTCTCTGCTTTGCGCCCCTCATCGTTTGCTTTCCCAGTCAGGCTATTATGCTGAAATATCCCCAGGAGCAAGCAGCATGAAACGAATTCAACAAGTGGTAATTGCAATACTTATCCGTAATTGCAATCAAAAAATGGGAAATACAAGATAGTAGTTCCCTAAAAATAGGTTTGAAAGCATGATTTTTAGCTGCAAAAATCTCGGTTATGTATGTGGATTATTTCTATTAGTCGGTGCTAGTAGTTGCAATTATTCAGCTGTAGCTAATCCAAACAACTCAACACAACCATTAGCACAAGAGCAGATTAAAACAACCAAACCCCAGCCTCACGCAGTTTTTAAATCAATCATCCCCAAATTAAACCAAAAAAGCCAAATTAAGATTTTATTACCAACATATATTCCTGAATCTGATGGCGCAAACCCTATTTACGCCATTTTGGAAACTGCTACACCCAAAAAGTACGATATTCTCCTGGGTTTTACTCCTGACTGCACTGGGGGGACGGCTTGTCGTTTGGGTGTGGTTTCGGCTGAAGCTGTTACCAAAAAAACACCACGTCCGACTGGTAAACCTGTTGCTTTAGCTAAGGGTATTACTGGCTATTTTGTGGATTTTCGTTGTGGTGCTAATTGCTCAGATGCTACCTTGAGTTGGCGACAACAGGGTGTACAATATTCTATCGGTTTGAAAGCAGGTAAGCGGGCTGAATTGGTAAAAATGGCTAATTCTGCTATTTGACCTAATACCAATTCTCTATGAAGTCACATCAAATCAATGATGTAGAGACGTTGCATGCAACGTCTCTACAGTGCAGAATCAAGTGCATCTATTAATTGAACGTAGAGACTGGGTAAATTACCAACCCCAAAAAATTACCCCTCCTCGTGGCTGAGGAGGGGTGAAACTTTAATATCCGCCTTCTTCTTCGTATTCTGGCTGTCTTTCTTTGATTTTCTTGGGAATATTCACTGGTTGCGGTGGTGTGTCTTCCCAAGCATCACCCTCTACATCATCATAATCGTCGTAATCGTTGCTGTAGGGCTTGTAGGGCTGGGCTGGTGGTTCTTGATATCTGTCTCTCCCTGTGGCTTCGCTCCAGTTATCTTCTTCGTCTTCTTCGTATTGAATGGACTCGTACTGTCTCGCCCTCATGACTTGACGCTGTGGCCTTTCTTCTTCAATATAGTCTTCCGTCCATTCTTCTTCTACTACTACGGGTTCAGGGGTGCGGACTCTGGGCTGGGGTGGTTGTAATGGTACACCACTGGGTAATTGATTGGAAGGTGCAACGGTGCGGGGTGCAGAGTAGCCAAATTCTTCTTCGGCTTCCCGTTCCCAGGGTGCTTTACCAATACCCAAGCGTTCGAGAACACCGACGGTTAACTGGTTGACTCGTTCTTCGGCTCCTTCAAATACAATTAGTCTGCTGGGGCCTGTACTAACTACTTCTTCTATAGAAATCTCGTAGGTACTCAAAAACTGGTCGGGAATTTGGGGTACGCCTAAAGATGCGATGACTATGGACTGTAGTTTACCTGATTCTCCCTCGAATTTGAAGCCCCGCACTCTCCCTAAAACTTCTCCTGTTTCGGTGATGACTTCCCAGTTCATCAGGTTGCTGAGGGCTTCGACTTCTATATCTTCAATCACATCTTCGTTATCAACCAGGATGACATCCCCAAATTGGTTGATACTGCTAAGATACATATATCGTGGTAGACCAGAGATAGAGATCAGGCTGTCTCGCAAACCAAGAGCCACAACCTCTCTTTGATCAATATCTACCCATACTTGACTGACGATACCTAATCGTTTGCCATTGTCACGGGTAATCACCTGGGTATTTAATATGTCGGAACGCCTAATTATTTGTTCAGAGGTCATTCTATACGGAGTCCTGATCTCGAATCCGGTTTATCTATACACTATTATTAACAAAAACTCAAGCAGATGTATTTGAGGATTGTAACTTAATTCCCAAAACTTGGGTATAAGCTCCTCTGGCCTGAGTAACGCCGATGGTACGTTCGGCTGATTCTATCATCGGGCGGCGCAAACTCACAACTATGAACTGCGCTTGTTGGGCTTGTTGCTTGATCATTTTAGATAATCTTTCGACGTTTGCACCATCTAGAAACATATCTACTTCGTCAAAGGCGTAAAATGGTGAGGGGCGGTAGCGTTGTAGGGCAAAGATAAAGCTGAGGGCGGTGAGGGATTTTTCTCCCCCAGACATTGACGCAAGTCTTTGGACTGGTTTACCTTTGGGGTGGGCAACTAAATTTAAGCCACTGTTAAAGGGATCTTCAGGATTATCTAGTTGCAGGTAGCCGTCACCGTCGGAAAGGGTGGCGAATATGGATTGAAAGTTTTCATTTACAGCATCGAAGGCTTCTTTAAATGCGATTTGTCGCAAGGTGGTAAAGTTTTCGATTCTTAAGAGTAGTTCGGTACGTTCTGCTTCTAATGTCTGCAATTTTTGGCTGAGTTCTTCGAGGCGGTTTTGGGTACGCTCATACTCTTCTAAGGCTAACATATTCACAGGTTCCATTGCCTGTAAACGTTTGGCGATCGCTCGCAATTCTTTCTGTAGTTCTTCTAAGTCTACCTTATCCGGCACTTCTGGCAAGGGATTCGGCAGTTCGGGAACTAATTCCTGTAATTGATTTTGTAACACTGCTAAATCTTCCCGTCGCTTTTGTTGGGTTTCTTGCAGTTTTTGAATTTCCCATTCTAACTGTTGCTGACGGTGAAGATGCGATCGCATTTCCTGTTCTAGTGCGTCCCGTTTTTGTTTCTCTTCTCCTAAGTTGTTTTCAAGTTCGCTTAAATTCAGACGAGTTTGGCTAATTTGCTCATTTAAATTGGTTATTTGTTCTAAAACACGATTTATCGCGTCTCTACAAGATGCTTGTTGAGTTTGATATTCACTGGTGCGTTGTTCTGCTTCTTGGATGCGTTGTTGTAAGAGTTGCTGTTGATTTTCTAGGTTTTTTAATCTTTGTTCAGCTTCTCTTAAGGTGGTTTCCCGTTGTTGTAATTGCTGTTCTTGAGTTTTAATTGTCGCCTGAATTTGTTGCCATTCGCTGGGGGTTTGGGAAGCTTCTAACTCGGCGAGGGTGTGGCGTAATTGCTGTAACTGAGTTTCTTGTGCTGGTAATTCTCTGTCTAAAATTTCCAGACGGGTTTGAGCGGTGGTAAACTTGTCGGTGTTGTGGGTGAGTTGCGATCGCGTTCCTGTTAACTGGGCGGTTAAACTCTTAATATCCTTCTGCAACTGCTCTAATTTTAACTGCTGTTCCCGTCTGGCTTGACGGGTTTCTGTGAGTTCTTGGGTGAGTTGTTTGGTTTTAGTAGATAAAGTGGCGATCGCCTCCCCACAACGGTCTAAAATTCTCTCTATATCCTGCAAACGCTGTTTTAAAGCTATAGCTTCTTCAGACTCCGCCGCTTCACCTGTACCAAAGCGTAACGCTGAACGCTGGTTAGTGCTACCCCCAGTCATTGCGCCACTGGTTTCTAACAATTCCCCGTCTAAGGTGACGATACGATATAAACCTAAATTCTTCCGTGCTTGTTCCAAATTGCTGAAGACGACAGTGTTACCGAAAACATAATTAAACACATCTCGATAACGGCGATCGCATTCTACTAAATTCACAGCATAGTTAACAAACCCATGCGCTAACCGCAGCGTAGCATCTTGGGTAAATTTAGGAGCGTGAATTTTATTTAACGGTAAAAAAGTCGCTCTCCCGGCGCGTTTTTGTTTGAGTAACTCAATTCCGGCGGCAGCAATACCATCATCTTCAACTACAATATGTCCCAAACGCGCCCCAGCCGCAATTTCCAACGCCAACTGAAACCGGGGTTCTACTCGTCCCAAATGTACCACCAAACCACAAACCCCAGGCATTCCCGACTGAATAATCACCTTACTGGCTTGAGTTCCTTGAACTTCTTGCTGTGCTTGCGCTTGCGCCTCAATTTTATCTAACTGGCGTTGTTTTTCCCGTTGTTCTTGTAATAGCCGCTTTTGTGTCTCCTGCTGAATTTGTAACTCTTGTTCTGTCGCGGCGAGATTTTGCGCTAAATCTTGGATAGGTTGACTAGAACTATTAAACTCAGTTTCTAAGTTGTTGCACTCCGCTTGTTTTACAGCTAACTCCGGTTCTAAACTCTCGATTAACTGGGTTTCTTCTGCAATTAACTGCTGTAATTGATTATTGCGTTCTTGCAATTGTGCTTGTTCAGTACGCTGGGGTTCAAGAACTTGCAACAAACTTTCAATTTGACGACTTAACGCTGCTTGCTGCTGTACCCATTCATCCGCCGCCGAAGCAATTTCTGTAGCCACAGCGCGGGAATTATCCAAAGCTTGTTGTGCTTCGTCCCGTTGTTGCTGACAATAAACGATAGATTGCTGTTCTACAGCCTGTGTTTGGACGATTTCCGCCAAACCCTGCTGATGTTGTTGAATTTCCGCCTGAGTTTGCGCCAACCGCCTCGCCGCTTCTTTTTCCTTCTCAGTTAACTCCGCTTGTTGACGTTGTAATTGCTTACGTTCAGCTTCTTGGGTAGCGAGGGTAGACTGTACCGCCAAAACTTCCTCTTCCCCCAAAGCCTTGACATGGGCGTTAAGTTGTGCTAACAAATCATTCTTTTCAGCAATTTCGGTAGTTAAACTGGACAATTGAGAAGTCAGTTCAGCGAAATTGCGATCGCCCGTTTGAATTGCCGTGGCTAAAGATTCCTGTTGGGCTTGTAGGGAACGCCAAGATAAAACCGCCTCCCAAGACTGCTTCTGCACATACTCAGACCGCAGTTTTTGATACTTTTCCGCCTTCGCCTTATCTTGAGACAGGCGATCGCGCTGTAAACTTAACTCATTCTCAATAATTCGACAACTATCTTCCTTTTCCTTCACCTCATCAAGAGTAGCCTTAGCCTGATGAATCTTGCGATCAAAAGCTGCCACACCAGCCAACTCATCAATAATTTCCCGACGTTCCTTAGCATTCATCGAGATAATACTGGTAACATCCCCTTGCAGCACCACATTATAACCTTCCGGGTAAATCCGCAGATTTTCCAAAGCCTCATGTAACTCCGTCAGAGTCGAAGACACCCCATTAATGTAATAAGTAGACGTATACGTTCCCTGATGAGTCACCCGTAACTTGCGCGTCACACTCCATTCCGTCGCAGACTGGGAATCCTCCTCTAACTCCTCTCTCTGCGCCTCCGCGCCTCTGCGTGAGAAATCCTCCCCCGACAAATCAAAAGTCACCGTCACAATAGCCTCAACCGCCGCCCGACTTTTAGCCGTTTGAGTATTATTAACCAAATCCGGGAGACGATCAGCCCGCATCCCCTTAGAACTAGCCAACCCCAAACAAAACAGCAAAGCATCCAGAATATTAGACTTACCCGAACCATTAGGCCCAGAAATGACAGTGAACCCCGGTAGCAGAGGGACAGAAGTAGTGCCACCGAAGGATTTAAAATTGGTAAGTTCTACGCGCTTAATATGCACCATAGCTGGGTGCTACTTAACTCAGATTATGAAGAACAAGTGTATCAATTAATCAAAATTTAGCAATAGGTTAGACAAAAAACTTCTGGATTTTCACATTTTAGAGGGTAAAGAGAAAAGTGTAGGGGTCGCCTACAACTAATTTTGGCATCAATAGTATAAAGTAACGTATTAATCTTGACATAGCCATGACTTTATGATTTCCGATTTTTAGAGAACTGCCAATAGCAAATTAGTTAATACCTTAGTAGGAAGGCACGGATGATTATGTTATGCTTTGGCTAAATTGTAATTTTATGTATCAAATCTTCAGAGATACCACTCATGACATCTCATTGATGAATTCGCTAAAAGAGTTGTAATCTCTACCATTCATAAACCACAATAATTAGGTGAAACTGTACAGCTTGAGACGAGATAAAAACCAAAATGAAGCCAAACGTCAATTGCTGAAGGCACTAAACCAGCGTGATTCAACTGCTATACAAAGATTAATTATTTATTGGACAAAAGTTTTAGGTGCAGCAAAACTCACTAATTTACTGGTTAACCAAGTTCTGCGCGAATGTGATGGTGATAGTCACAGATGGTTTTTACAAAATTTTTTCGGGCAATCATACTATGAACAAGTGCAGCAACAAGCCGAAAATCATCTGTGGCAAATATTAGTGAATGCGGGCTTAAAACCGGGTAAAGACTTCAGCTTTGGCATTGATGACGAAATTATCATCAGCGATCGCGCTCAGGAAATTATCCTTAATCAGTTACCCCCAGAACAACAAGTTTTATTGGCGGCACAATTACAAACCTCACCCGTTCCCGATATCACAAAGGCGATTGAAAAACAATTAGGATGTCCATTTTTTGCCAATTTAACCGCAATTGCCGCGCAAAACGTTCATTGGTTAAGTAATTCGCAAGCAGCCGCTTATTTGGGGGTGCTGATAGCTGGTTTAGTCAAGCGCAACCCTGCACTTCAAGATGTAGATTTCCCGACAAAATTTATTTTTGCTGCTTTAGCCGGATTACCACAGGAACGAGTCACAGCCATTATTAATGATGAGGAGTCAAATCCCCAGTTTGATGAATTAGTAATTATACATGATTTGTTGATTGCAATGGAAGAAATTGAAGACTACAACCTCACCCAAATAGAGCATGACATCAGTGTAGAACAACTGCGAAAACTAGATTTAGTCTGGTGTGGTGAGCGTCGCATTGCCGAACTTATCGCCAAAATGGAGGATGGGCATTTTAGGAATAGTTGAAGAAACAGAGGAGCAGGGGAGCAGGGGAGATTGGTTCAAAAATTCAATAATTCAAGAATTCTTTAATGCAAGAATTTTGAATGAGAGAATTTTGAATTGATAAGTCCCCAGCCCCCACTACGCTGGTACGACAAATTTTTGATTACCAGCTAGCCCGAAAGCGGCATGAATGACTTGCAGTGCTTCTACACCTTGTTCTTGTGCTACGACACAGCTAATTTTAATTTCTGAAGTAGCAATCATTTGGATATTGATTTGATGTTGGGCTAAAGCTTCAAACATTTTAGCTGCTACCCCTGGATGTCCTACCATTCCAGCACCAACTATACTAACTTTGGCGATCGCACTATCTAAGACTACATCACCCCAGCCACATTCGGCGGCGACTTCCGTCAGCAATTTTTGGGCGGTTTCTCCATCTAAGCGGGGAACTGTAAAGGCGATGTCTCGTTTCGGCACTCCATCAATTACCCGACAACGCTGGGATTGAATAATCATGTCTACGCTGATGTTATGCTGTGCTAAAGTCCCAAATAACTTAGCCGCCATTCCTGGGTGGTCTGGTACTTGGCGAATTGCTAGCCGCACTTGATTTAAGTCTAAGGCGACACCACGCACCGGAGGATGGGCGGAAACGGGGGCGGGGGAGGGTGTGGAGGTAGGTGAGGAAACGATTTCAAAGGCGTTACATAGTGCAGCAACGGCGCGATCGCAATCTGCCGCCTCAATCACACAACTCACCTTGACTTCACTGGTAGAAATCATCAGCAGATTTACCCCTGCTGCGGCTAAGGTGGCGAACATTTTCGCCGCTACCCCAGGTCGCCCAATCATCCCCGCCCCGGCTATACTGACTTTAGCAATGTCTTGCTCTACCATAACCTCTGCTTCGTCGGTGTGGGGGTTAGATGTACTCCGCAAAGCTGGGGCGATCGCTTCTGCTACGGCTTCGGCTCGTTTTAATATCGGTGTCGCTACGGTAAAAGCAATGTCATTACTATTACCTTCATGAATAGATTGAATAATTAAATCTACATCTACATTTTGGTGGGCAATTTCCCCAAATAGCCTAGCTGCAACCCCTGGTTTATCTGGGACACGCAACAAAGCCACCTTCGCCTGATTAGTATCAAATTCTACCGCATCTACAGGACGAGCAATTTCTAAATTAATCAGCGATCGCTCTTGAGGTTGGGGTGTCGTTACCCAAGTACCAGGATCATCAGTCCAACTCGACTTAACTACCAGAGGTACACCATAATTACGGGCAATTTCCACCGCACGGGGATGTAAAACCTTCGCCCCCAAACTTGCCAACTCCAGCATCTCATCACAGGTAATCTCATTCATCAACTGCGCTTGAGCAACTAAGCGCGGGTCTGTAGTGAAAATACCCGGTACATCTGTATAAATTTCACAAAAATTCGCCTGTAAAGCAGCAGCCAAAGCCACGGCGGAGGTATCCGAACCACCACGCCCTAAAGTAGTAATTTCCAGTTCGCCATTGCTAGAAATCCCCTGAAAACCAGCCACTACAACAACTTTACCAGCCTGAATATGACGCATCAGGCGTTCCGTTTCAATGTTTAAAATCCGGGCGCGGGTGTGTTCTGCTTCTGTCACAATGCCTACCTGCGCCCCAGTCATCGAAATGGCTGGTTGTCCGAGTTCCTGCAATGCCATACTCAATAAAGCAATGGTGACTTGCTCCCCGGTAGAAAGCAACATATCCATTTCCCGGCGGCAAGGATTCCGAGAAATTTCATTGGCTAACTTAACGAGTCCATCGGTGGTTTTCCCCATAGCGGAAACCACTACTACCAGAGAGTTTCCCGCTTGCACAGCTTTATATACACGCTGTGCCACAGCTTGAATACGTTCGACTGAACCGACAGATGTACCACCGTATTTCTGAACTATAAGTGCCATAAATTCTCTTCATTCCTATGCCTGCTGCTGTCAATGCTTCCTCACTCGGCGGAAACTTGGCAGACTTATCCGTTACTTAGTTTACCTAAAATTAACCAGAACAATAACTGACTTATTTGTAGGGTGTGTGAGGCGCGCCAGAGAAGATGATTGCACCTTCAAGAGTCAGCATCGCGCCTCACGCACCAATGTAGGATAAGCTCTCTAGCCCGTCTGGTGTGGGCTTCTAGCCTGCACCACAAGAGCTACAAGCTTGACATTTTGTTAATACAAATGTACTATATAGGTAGGAATATCAACAAAAGTCATTAATTTCGACGCTAAATCAGGAGAATAGCAGCATGGCAAATCAACAAAAAATCTCTCTGCTAGAACTCATCGAAATTTTGACAAAACACCGCAACCACATCATTATCAATATCAAACATCTGCGAGAAAATTATCACAGAACAGGTGTCAAACGGGTTCGTGGTGTCAGGGATGCCAAAGGAGAAATTATTCAGCCTTGGTTACGAACAGAATATATAGATAATGCCGAATATGTGCGCCTAGATAAGTTTGAGTTTAACCGCAATACTGCCACAGTCAATATGCTAGTTAAACGGCAAGTTAAGCTAATCAAATCAGAGGATAAAACCCCGATTTTAGAAGTGGCAGGTTTGCTAGTTAATGACTTACATACATTCAATAATTATACCATCGTTAGCAACGGTAAGCTGAATGTTGCTTGTTTAAAAATCAAAATTAGCAGCAAAAAAGTTTTTGAATTACTCCAAGATGTTTTAGACGCAGCAGAATTTGATTTTCATCGGGAATACAGTCTTAACCTGGAGAATATCCCCCTAGTCAACCATGCTATCAAATGTCCTCGACTTGATGGTTGGTTTGATGAATTAGCAAAAGTCAAGGTAATTTCTAGTATTATTGCGGCGCATCTCAAAGGAGAATCAGATACATTTATGCCACCCCAGTTAGATGAATTAAAAACTCATTATCTTTCTGGCAATGTTTATCTAAATTTCCCCACTACTAACGCCTATACAACTCGTGAACAAGCATTAGCTGATGGTACGATTGACGTACAGACTATTTACAAAATTGATATTGGCAGTAAAGACATTTTGAATCTGAGCAAGTTTTATTCTGCCAACAAATTTTTAGATAGAATGTATCAGGTATATGACAGAGACACTGGCGAAATTTTCACTAAACCTAATTTTAGTCTAGCTTTGACAGAAAATATCGCCTTTAGACATAAACTCTTATCATCCCGTGTCAAAATCACCAAAGTCGATGAGTTTATGAAAGTAATTTTTGATGACTTTTTAGGCATCGAAAATTACGGCATAGTCACAGCAATGTTATCTAAAGTTGGTGCTAGAAATTTAGTAGAGTTGTTGCATAAACAATTCTCTGGTAATAGTGTCAGTAAAGAGGCGATGGTGACAGCTTTAACTGATGCTAAAGTTAAGCTAGAAGAATATGCAGACAAAATTTATCAAGAAAGAATTTCTCCTTTAGTCTTTTACATTGGTGTGACTGGTAAGCTACCGCCAGAAATGTCTGTACCAGCCCTGACAGCAAGGGAAATTGCTCGGAAATATCCTGATTTACAGTTTTCTAAATATGAGCGAGAAGGTGAGTTTTTTGTAGTTGGTGATAGCATTATTAGCGTATATGCCCAACCTGCTTATTATTCTCAGCAGGTGAGTGTGGCTGTATGATATAACTTAAGTCACATCTTGCACTATTCTCATTGAGAATGGTGCAAGATATAACTTTTACTGCCCTAATTCTTGAATATTATTCATGACTTGTTGGTATAAATCATTATTGCTTTGGGCTTGAAATAGTTCTGCTGCTTTCCGCAAATCTGATAAGGCTGCTTGTTTATCCCCTTGGGCGGCGCGGGCGTTACCTCTGTTATTATACGCAGGGGCAAAGTTACGATTGAGGCGAATAGCTTGGTTATAATCACTGATAGCTCCTGGTAAGTCGCCTTGAGCCGCACGGGCGTTACCTCGGTTATTGTAGGCGATCGCATATTTGGGATTAAGGCGAATTGCTTCGTTAAAATCTTCGATAGAGCCGCTTTTGTCTCCCTGTACAGACAGCGCATTCCCACGATTATTGTAGGCTTCGGCGTAATTGGGTGACAGGCGGATTGCTTCATTGTAGTCTGTAATTGCGCCTTGTTGATCGCCTAGGGAGGCGCGAGCATTTCCCCGACTGTTGAAGGCTTCCGCATCATTGGGAGCTAGACGGATAGCTTCATTGTAATCTGCGATCGCTTTTTGCTTGTCACCCAAATCAAAGTAGGCTAATCCTCTACCTTTGTACGCTGCCGCATATTCAGAATCTAAACTCAATGCTTTATTATAGGAGTCTATCGCCGCTTGTAAGTTACCTTGGGAGTGTTGTTTCTGCCCTTCAAAGTAAGCTGTTCCCGCTTGAGAGTTTTTCGCAGGGCGACGAGTAGGAGTATTTACCCCTATTTCTGTCACCAAAACATCTTTGTTGTTACTACAAGAAACAATGGTAATCGCGCTCAGTGCGGTGAACACACCTATAGTCAAAATTTTAGATAACTTCACCCGCTTTTGCTCCAATAACCACTGTTTCATAACTTGCTCTCATTCGTCTTGACAACTGGATAACGCTACTACCAAATTCAGTGAATGAGCTTTATTAAACATGAATGCTCATTGTTTTGAGATGTACCCAGCCCATAGACACGCCTACCTGCTATCCTCTAGGTTTTATTAACAGTAGTCTGTTTGCTCAACCAGGAATTTTAACAAATAAATTTTATTGTGGTTATTTATTATACCGTCATTCAATTATTAACAATTACCGATTACTCTACTCCTCCTCTTTTTCATTCTCAGACTTTTTAGGAAGTAGTCGCAGAGATTTACTGGTTTCTATATCTACAGATAACTGTTCGAGATTTTCCCCTAAATCTTTTTGCAGTTTTTGTGTGAGCGTTACCGGAAAATCTAAACTAATTCCTTGGTTTTGTACCAAACTTGCCAGTTCTAAAAACTGCACTTTTACTACTTTCCGGTTAGAACTACTCAGTTTATAAAACGCAGATTCGGATAGGTTTTGAGCCTCCATAGCTCTTTTTAAACGCTCTTTGAGATGTTCATATTCTGAGTTTAACAGCTTCCACTGTTCTTCAATTTCTGTAAAATTTTCACTCAGAACTGCGACATCTTCTAATTGTGGGTCTGGGTTACTTATTAATTGTAATTCTAGCAAACGCTGATGGATTTGCGCCAGATAAATACAGTCTAAATAAGCATATTCTATTTGCGTCTCACTTAAAGGTCTGCGTCCCCAATCGCTCGTTTGTTCTTGTTTATCAATATGGTTAAAATTACATAATGTTGTAGCTAAAGTTTGGAGTTGATAGTTAGGTAACGGTAAAATATGGTAGGGAATTTTTTTGGCTAATTCTAAAGTGCAAGTGATATTTTTAGCTTGCTTATTGCCGAGGAATTTGATATCATAATTAGCATTGTGAAATACTTTTTCGATAGCTGGATTGAGCATAATTTGGTCAATAAACTCAGCTATGATTTGCGGTTGATGCAGGACATCGAAAAGGTAAACGCGATCGCCACTCATATCGTCAGGATCATCTAAAACCTGAATCAGCGACAATCTAGGATTACGGGTGTTAAATTCTGCTACTTCGGTATCTATCCAAAGAGTAGTAGCTTGAGTATATTCAGCAACTATGCTACGCATTGCACTTGCGTCACTCAAGTATGGCATAGGTTAAACTTTCCTGATATTTAGGTGACAGTTTCCCAAATTAGCATTTTGCTGACACCTAATTAACCACCGTGATTATGATTTTGTAGTTTAATCCTGCTGGTTTTTGACTGGTTAGCTTGCCATCTTCAGCCAAGCAAAGACTTGAGCTACAGTTAAGTCATTAGTTATGAGTCATTAGTCATTAGTCATTAGTTTCTCTCCTCCGCTTCCTTCGCTTCCTACTCCCCGTGTTGAGTGACAGCTAACTCCGAGTTTTCAAAGAAGCAGAGGAACTGGAAACAACAGATTTCTGTGTTCTAGCAGTTAATAAAGTAAAGAAGCGATAAGATTTACGAATAAAATTAAGTATAAAGTAAGGAATTCTCAGCCGGAGTGGTGCAAGGATGGGACGATATAGCCAATAATAAGCCCGTTTGAGGTTATCCCATTTAGAGCATTTATCCTGATGCAGAAAGTCAGAAATATCTACTACTAAACCTCTACCTTCATACATCATGACATTACGCCCGTGGACATCATGGGGAAACAGTCCACGCTGACGGGCATAATCTAAAGCTTGATCTATATCCTCTATCACTCGTTTGGGAATACGCAAACCCCTTTGGAAACAGTCGTATAAAGTCACCCCATATAATCGCTTGAGGATTAAACAACCGTCTTTTGCATATAAACACTGAGAAAATGCTGGGTGAGAACCAAGACGACGATACACTTCTACTTCTTCTGCAAATCCTGGCCTTTCAGGTGCATAAATCTTCACTACCACATCAAGGTATTCAGGGTGATTAACTACCGCCGCATAGTTACCTTTACCAACCAGTCGCCAAGGATGGGGGAGATAGTGAACTTCTACAGGATCGTAGGGATTGACACTCTCAACTTGCAACTCAGGTAATAATTCTTGATGAATACTCTCAATCAGTCGCTGTAGATGCTCATTCATACTGGTTTTGGCTGTTTTTTAAGAAATGAAGCCGTAAGATTTCACCAGTATATTCCATCCTTGTCTCCCCTAAACCTGTGGGGGTTTAGCAATGCTAAACCCCTACTTTCTACCTAACTACGGGGGGTAAAGTTACTTTTTTCGCTAAACCTAAAGTTTGTAAAAATTTAATACTCCACCAAGTCACATCAATTTCCCACCACTGAAAACCAGCTTTGGCGACATGGGGGTAAGTGTGATGGTTGTTGTGCCAACCTTCGCCGTAGGTGACGAGAGAAACCCACCAGAGATTACGGGCGTTATCATCTGCGTCAAAGGTGCGATATCCCCAGAGATGGGTTGCAGAGTTGACGAACCAAGTACAGTGCCAAAGTAAGACGGCTCTGAGAAACATACCATAGATCACAAAAGACCATCCACCCACAGCGTAAAGCAACAATCCTAAAGGAATTTGCAAGAGGAGAAAATAGCGGTCTAACCAGCGATAAAAAGGTTGTTTGGCTAAGTCAGGGGCGTATTTGTGATAGGTTTGTTCATCAAAAAATTCGGAACGAGGATATAAAATCCATAACATATGACTCCACCAAAAGCCCCGCTTGGCAGAGTAAGGATCTAAGTTGATATCTTCGGTGTGGGCGTGATGTTGGCGGTGTCCTCCCACCCAAAAAATTGGCCCTCCTTGCAATGCTAATGCACCGATGAGAGCGATCGCATATTCTAACCATTTGGGTACTTGAAAACTCTTATGGCTGAGTAATCGGTGATACCCCAGGCAAATACCAATACTGCCAAACAACCAATGTAGAAATAACAGCAAACCCAAGGCCGACCAGGAGAAAAACCAAGGTGCTAACAGTGCTAAGGCGTGAATTATCCCAAAAAATGCCACATTTGTCCACTTGAGGTGCAGTGAAGCTTCTCCCTCTGATGCGGCTAGACTTTTTGCGGTCATAAAAATTCCTGTTGATGGTTCATGTAAAGATTTGCTCTGGTATCTATTGCATTACTTAGCCCACAAGGGATTCATCTACTCGGCAACCGAATTCATTACAGTAGACTAGAGCAAGTATCACTTACACTTGCTATGCTAACAGTTCCCTGTTTTCCCTGCAAGTGTTACTTACATTTTTTTATGACTTCTCAACCTGTTTCCACCCGTCAACGTCTAATTCAAGCTGCACTGGAGTTGTTTACGGCTCAGGGAGTTAGTGCTACTACCACTCGCCAAATTGCTGAAAAAGCAGCAGTTAACGAAGTAACGTTATTTCGCAATTTTGGCAACAAACACGGTTTATTGTTAGCTGTACTGGAAGAATCGGCAGCTTTTACCAATTTAGGGGAATCTTTAGTCAGACGGGCTACTCCTCCAGGTGATGTTTACCAAGCGTTGAAAGATTATGCAAGTGACACTTTACAGGCATTGGAGAGAATACCGGAACTGGTTCGTTCTGTAGTCGGAGAAGCTGACCAATTTCCGGCGGAAAATCGGCGTGCTTTGGGCAGAGGATTCACTGAGGCTAACCGCTACGTAGCCCAGTATCTAGCTACTGTAATTCAACAGGGAGATTTGCACACCTATCTACCAGCAGAAAAATTAGCTAGTTTGCTCAATGGGATGATTTTGGGATATGCCGTGATTGAATTCACCAGTGAGTTTCATGAACTATGGGAAAGTCGAGACGATTTTCTAGAGAATTTGGTGGGGTTATTTCTGCACGGTGCGATGTCATCACAGGCGAATGGCTTAGAAACCAGTTTGAACAGCCAAGCAATAGCTGATTTACCGGCGGTGTTAGTTCACACAATTCTGCAACAAGCCAAAAAGTCAGGATTACAAGATTATGCGATCGCTTACTTATTATTTGCGGCTGGCTTATCTGCTCAAGAAATAGTTAATTTACATCGAAACCATCAAATTTACGATACCAATGGTCATTTCCTGCAAATTACCACCCCAGGATGCTGGCGACAAGTCCCTGTCAATCAATGGATTTTGGGTAAACGCTACGGTTCTTACACAGATAATCCTTTAACTAAATGGCTCAAAAGTCGTAAAGATAGCCAGACAGCGATGTTTTTGAATGCAGCTAGTCAACCCATTTCGGAATCTGAGGTGTTGACGCATTGGGAAAAATGGACAGCAAGTTTATTAACTCCCCAAGGGCAACCACCAGCAATTACTCAAGCCCAACATACTTGGCGTGTAGAAATGTTAACGCGGGGAATTAGTCTAGAAAATTTGAGTCTTCTTACAGGTTGCGATCGCACCCAATTAAAATCTTACGCCCACAGAGCCAAAGAAAAGGCAGCTTTAGAACAAGCCACAAGATTAGATCAAAAGCCCGTGTAGGGATTGGGGATGAGGGGGATGAGGAAGAAATTCTTTCTCAGTCAACAATCAACAATCAACCATCAACCATCAACCATTTTGAATTTTGTACGCCTTTGGCGTTCCCGCAGGGTATTTTGAATTGATTTTTCATATTTTAGTAATTTTTGTTACATTCTCCTGAGCGATCGCGGTTTAATGTCTGTCTTTGGGTAGTCCTGCCATCAGTGACTTAACGGAGAAACTAGCAGCAATTCACTGATAGCTACATTTTTTGCGTAGTTTTATTCAGACAATTCACATCAGTTTGTGGTATTGATCAATTTTAATAAAGTAAAACATATCTTTATTAAAATTCATCCGGTATCGACTCCCCGTATTTTGGAGTAAACAGCGTATACAACAACAACACAGAGAGAGTATTAATATGGGCAGAAAAGTTACTAAAGTGCTAAAACAATCTGGGGTCATTCCTTACAGAGTCAGAAATGGTAGAGTAGAAGTATTGCTAATTACGACACGCGATCGCCAGCGTTGGGTAATGCCTAAAGGCGGAATTGTCAACGGCATGACTCCCCCAGCTTCAGCAGCAAAAGAAGCCTGGGAAGAAGCTGGAGTCATTGGACAGGTGGAAGCTAATCAACTCGGTAGTTACAAATATCGCAAACGTGGCAAAATTTACCGTGTCAAAATGTATTTATTACCAGTTGACATAGTGAGTAGTCATTATCCCGAAGCGAGTACAAGATATCGACGTTGGCTAGATGCTAAACAAGCGATGAAGTTAATTAAAAAAGCTTCCCTCAAACGTATCTTAAAAGCAATCATCCAAACCAAATCACGAGCTTGTGCTTCCTAACAACAACCATCCTACCTTACCTATTCCCTATTCCCGTTTATCTAGACTTTGCCCACGCTAAAATAAACACCAAAGTTAAGATTTATGGGGGCGGACTTTGTGTCAATAGAAAGTACCCAATTATCCGAAGAAACAACTAACAAATCTTTGGAATGGCAACCTCCCATGCCACCCACAGATTTAATTTTTGATGACGGAGAACCCTTGGAAAGTAACCGCCACCGTATCACCATGAATGTATTAATTCGTTCACTAAAACATTATTGGGCAGAACGAACTAACTATTTCGTTGGCGGTAATATGTTTATTTATTACAGCAGTAAGCAAGCCAAAAATCAAGATTTTAAAGGGCCAGATTTCTTTGTAGTTTTAGATGTAGAAAATGACCCCACAAGGTTAGGTTGGGTAGTATGGGAAGAAAATGGACGTTATCCCGACATGATTGTTGAATTACTTTCAGATTCAACAGAAGCCAAAGATTTGGGCATGAAAAAACGTCTTTACGAACAAGTATTTAAAACTAAAGACTATTTTGTTTTTCATCCCTTTAAAGTGAATTCCCTGCAAGGATGGCATCTAGATAGTGACAAAGGCTACCAACCAATCACCCCTAATCCCCAAGGATGGTTGTGGAGTTCCAGTTTAGGGTTGTGGGTAGGAACTTGGAACGGCACAGTAGAAGATGACAATGCGGTTTGGCTGAGATTTTATGATCAAGCTGGTAACGTAGTTTTATTACCAGAGGAGGCAAATCAACAACGGGCTGACGCTGAACGACAAGCTAGGTTAAATGCTGTCTCTCGGTTACTAGATATGGGACTAAGTGTAGAACAAGTTGCCGACTCATTGAGTTTGACAATAGCAGAAGTGGCAGCGATGAGGCGAGAGTGAACAACAGAGGAAGTAAGCGAGGCTGGTTTGTAGTAAGGACTTTAGTCCTTATTTTCTCAGGAATAAAGTCCTGACTACGAACTTGTTGCCGCCTTAACTGAACGCTATTGGTTTTGAAACCGCTTAAGGAATAAGCAGTATCCTGATTTTGCTAAATACTGGGCTTATATTCCATAATTTTGCTGATTAATATAAGAATATCTTCGGGATCAGGATTATCTTCCACTGTGAAGGTTAAATTGTTCATATTTTCTTGAAATTATTCAACTTAAATAACGCTAAAATCACCGTAACTGCCAGCCTCAGCGTTATACTAATCACTCCTTAACCTTTAATCACTCTATAGGTTTGTTACCATTACTTTGGCTTTTCCGGTAATAGAATAAAAGCCAACCCTTTGTCAATCTGCCTACTATCTTGAGATAGATATGCTGTGACAGAAGATACTGACCCGGAAAAGTAAATACTTGTGTCCAAATTAAACCTGTAACGTTTGTAATATTTTTATGAATTCTCTGATTCGTTTTTTGATGTGTCCCCCTGACCACTACGATGTAGACTATGTGATTAATCCCTGGATGGAAGGGAATATTCACAAATCATCACGCGATCGCGCGGTTGAACAGTGGCAAGGACTACACCGCACCCTGAAAGAACACGCAATTGTTGATTTAGTAACACCGGAAAAAGGTTGGCCAGACATGGTTTTCACCGCCAACGCTGGTTTAGTCTTGGGGGATAACGTTGTTCTCAGTCGCTTTTTACACAAAGAGCGTCAGGGAGAAGAACCATATTTTAAGAAATGGTTTGAAGACAACGGTTACACAGTTTATGAATTACCCAAAGACTTACCCTTTGAAGGCGCAGGTGACGCACTCCTAGACAGAGAAGGGCGTTGGTTATGGGCTGGTTACGGTTTCCGTTCAGAATTAGATTCTCACCCATATCTCGCCAAATGGCTAGATATTGAAGTATTATCCCTGCGGTTAATCGATGAGCGTTTCTACCATTTAGATACTTGTTTTTGTCCCTTAGCAAACGGCTATTTGCTGTATTATCCAGGCGCGTTTGATTCCTATTCCAACCGCTTAATAGAAATGCGCGTAGCCGCCGAGAAGCGCATCGCCATAGCCGAAACTGATGCTGTTAACTTTGCTTGTAATGCGGTGAATGTAGACAGCATCGTGATTATGAACAAAGCCAGCGATAGTTTAAAAGCCCGCCTGGCTGCTGTTGGTTTCCGAGTTTTAGAAACGCCACTCACCGAATTTCTCAAAGCTGGTGGTGCGGCGAAATGTCTGACTTTGCGGGTAACAGAACCAGTCAGGACAGAACTTCATGCCAACATATCAGTAGAAAGCCGTATCATTCGGATAGAAGGGCATTTACTAGACTCTGGTTTAATTAACCGTGCCTTAGATTTGATTGTCGATACTGGCGGTAGTTTCCAAGTTCTCAATTTTAACTTGGGAGAACAACGCCAAAGCACCTCCGCCGCCGAGGTGAAGGTTTCTGCACCTTCCCATGAGGTGATGGAAGAAATCATCTCTCAATTGATTGATTTAGGTGCGGTAGACTTACCACAAGATGAGCGAGATGTCAAGCTTGAGCCTGTGCTTCAGGATGGTGTTGCCCCGGATGATTTCTATGTAAGTACGATTTACCCTACTGAAGTGCGGATTAATGGGCAGTGGGTGAAGGTACATAATCAACGGATGGATGGGGCGATCGCCATTACTCACACCCCCGATGGTTTATATGCCCGGTGTAAAATCCTACGCGACCTCAAAGTTGGTGAGCAAGTGGTCGTAGATGTGCAAGGTATCCGTACCATTCGTAAAACTGAATCGCGGGAACAACGCAACGCCCAAGAATTCAGCTTTATGTCGGCTGGTGTTTCCAGTGAACGCCGGGTAGAATTGGTGGTGGAACAAGTGGCGTGGGAATTACGGAAAATCCGCGACGCTGGCGGTAAAGTAGTTGTCACGGCTGGCCCTGTGGTGATTCATACAGGCGGTGGCGAACACTTGGCGCGACTAATTCGAGAAGGTTATGTACAAGCTTTGCTGGGTGGAAATGCGATCGCAGTCCACGACATCGAACAAAATATCATGGGTACATCCCTCGGCGTAGACATGAAGCGGGGTGTCGCCGTGCGTGGTGGACACCGCCATCACCTCAAGGTAATTAATAGCATTCGTCGTCATGGCAGTATTACCAAAGCTGTCGAGGCGGGGGTAATTAATAGTGGTGTGATGTATGAATGCGTCCGTAATCAAGTTCCGTTTGTGTTGGCGGGTTCGATACGGGATGATGGCCCCTTACCTGATACGCAAATGGATTTAATTAAGGCGCAGGAGGAATACGCCCAACTTCTGGGAGGTGCGGAGATGATTTTAATGTTGTCATCGATGCTGCACTCGATTGGGGTGGGGAATATGACCCCGGCTGGTGTGAAAATGGTGTGTGTGGATATTAACCCGGCTGTCGTGACTAAACTGAGCGATCGCGGTTCAATAGAATCAGTGGGTGTGGTGACAGATGTGGGGTTATTCCTCAGTCTGCTAGTTCAACAGTTAGATAAGTTGACAAGCCCCTATGTATCTAAGGTAGGTTAGTCAACGGACTACACAAGACGCACAGAAAGGAAATGGTAAGAGTAGCTTTAACAAGAGAGTTGCAGATTAACTGGGTTAGCTTCATTGCTGACTTTATGCTGGTGGGAATGGTATTCGGCCCACCTGTTGCTCCTTTTCTAGCTGCGTCTGGTGTCTGGTTACTTGGGGTTATTGCGGACATCATTTACTTTATGGGTAATCATGTATGTCCGCAACCAGACATGGGTTTAGATTTAGCACCCCCGTTTATTATGGCTGTGTGTATGCGCTGCTATGGTACTGTCACAGGTTTGTTAATTACTCGTTTGCTGTATGCTGCGACTGGTGGTAAAGGATTTTATTGGCTGAGTCAATATGGTTGGAATGGTGCGGCGTTAGCTAGCGTGTTGATGATGGCGTATCCTGTGGAATTAGCAGCGCAAATTTTTGGTCTGTGGGATTTTAATAATTATTTAGTTACGCCTTTTGGTTTGATTACAGGTTTGGCTTGGGGTTTATTTACAATGCCGATTTTGCATAAATCGGAAAAGAGAATGGCTTAGAAAATGCCGTTTAAAAACCTTTTTTTACAAATGTAGAGACGTTGTATGCAATGTCTCTACACATTCTCCCATTCCAGCGCAGTTAGTAGATATATTTATGTCTTTTGATTTATTTAACACGCAAATTTTTTGTTTTTGCAGCCTAGTTTAAAGATAAGTTAACATGAAAATTAGGGAATTTTTCTTAAACTAATTCAATCTGATCAGGTTAAGTAAATGCAAACGCTAATCAGACTCAAAATTGAAAGATTTATTGAAGATGAACAAGAGTATTTTGTAGCTACAAGTGATGATTTACAAGGGTTAGTTGCAGAAGGTAAAACCGTACAAGAAGCTATAGAAATTGCTGAAGATGTAGCTAAGGTATTATTGGAATTAGAGAAAGAAAAAAATCAGGATTTTCATCTGCAAGATTTGCCTTCTCAATTTGAATATCCTTTAATCATGGAAGTGTGATGGGAAGACTGGCGGGGTTTTCTTATCGAGAAGTGACTCGGAAGTTAGGAAAGTTGGGTTTTGAGTTTTACCGTGCAGCTAAAGGAGATCATGAAATTTGGTTTAATCCAGAAACCAATCAAAAAACAACTATTCCTCATCATCGGGAGATTAAAGAGGGAACACTGCGAAGTATTTTAAAACAAGCTCAAGTTGATGTTGATATTTTTCTTGATGTTTAGTAACGCACCTTATGAAAACAGTTTGATGCGTTACCCTAACTGAAAAAATCAGGACTAAAGTCCTGACTACAAACTTGTTCTACCTCACGCTTCTAAACCACTCTGTAATACCCTCTGCTAAGGCTTTAGCTAACTTTTTCTGTTCTTGGGGATTTGTTATCCACTCAAATTCATTAGGGTTACTCATAAAGCCTAATTCTAATAATACTGAGGGGGCAACAGCTGGACGTGTGAGTGCTAGATTATTCCAAAATACTCCGTAGGAAGGTCTACCGAGTTTTTTCACTAGATAATTTTGCATGAACACGGCTAAATTATGCGCCTGGGGATGATACCAAAACATACCCACACCCTTAGTGTTTTCTGCGTCGCCGTTGTCTGGTAAAGCATTGTAATGAATCGAAAGAGCGATCGCAGGTTCTTGTTGATTGATAATTGCTTGACGTTCTGCCAGAGACACATCTTTATCCGTCTCTCTTGTCATCACCACGTTGGCACCCCGCTTAACTAATTCATCCCGCAGCAACTTAGAAACAATCAAATTCACATCTTTTTCTAAATATCCAGTCGGGCCAGCCGCACCGGATTCTTTACCACCATGACCAGGATCGAGTAAAATCTTGATACCAGATAGGGGCTTCTGCCTATTTGCCTTGATCACAGGCGCATGACGCAAGCCTAAAACCAGGGTTGTACCGTCGTATCTCAGCTTATATCCCCACTGTTGATTTTTTTTGAGGTTAAAGGTGTATTGTATTTGTCCTGGGGCTACCTGT
Source organism: Anabaena sp. 4-3 (assembly GCF_001597745.1). GTDB lineage: Bacteria > Cyanobacteriota > Cyanobacteriia > Cyanobacteriales > Nostocaceae > Trichormus. Next base: position 176,418 of record NZ_LUHJ01000067.1, read on the forward strand.
TGCCAATCTAGGCGAGAAATTAAGGGGTTATCATCCAGGCGAATAATATCAGTTTGGGCAGTGGTGTTATGAAGTGTCAGGGTAAAATTTTGATTACCTTGCTGCACACTCACAGGTACAGGGGTTGTAAGCGGGAAAAGCATCTCGGTTGCACCGGGAAGTTTTCGAGATCCCACACTGCGAATAATTGCGCGTGGGGGAATTGCTCCCGGAAGGGTGCGGGTTTCTTTGCTATTAATCCAAGCACCATAGTCTAAACGTAACCATTCGCCTTCCCTCCCCGTGACAGTGGCTCTTGTTCCCTTGGGTAGAGGAGTCAGTCGAGAATAATCTGTAGTAGGGCCAGTGCGAGCCACACCTGCATCTGCTGTGACTTCAGCCACTGGTAACTGGGCAGGTGATAGGATGGTTATCTTACCAGTCCCTAGTTGAGTTACCGTCTGACCATTGAGTGTGAGTTGGAATTCTGGCTGTCCTAAATCTACCGCTTTTTTAATTTCTGAGGCAACAACACCAGAAGTACAACCCTGATATTTTCCCACGTTAGACTGGGTAGTAGGTTGATTGCGCCCCGTCAACGCTGCCAAATTACTGGGTAGTTGTGCTTGTTGTGGTTGAGGGGAAAGTACCACAGTCTGAGAAGCTAGTTTTACAGAAACACTGGCGTTTGGGGGTGCAACTGCGCTAAAACAAATTAGTTCTTCTGGTAGTCTAGCAATGTCGGCGGCTGGAGTCAGAGAACCTGGCGCGAAAGCTAAACCCTGTGGAATCTCAGGCTGAGTGCTGATTCTCGTCACTTTAATCTGAAGCACTTGATTTTGGTGACGTATTTGAAAAATATTTTCTCCCAACTTTAACGGGAAACTGGGTGCAAAATGACCAGATCGACTGCGGGTAATTGGCGTACCATTAATGAAAACTTGTCCATTGGGTGGTGCTGTGCCAATAAAGAAGATTTTTTCCGCACTCGTCTGGTGGTTGGTTCGAGGATAAACAACTTTTAGTGATGGTGTTGCTTGTGCCAATGCTACAGAGGAGGTGATAAAGCAGCTGGAGATAACTGGAACTAAAAATTTTTTCACAGCAGGATCACAGAAAAATTAACTATGTGACTGTGGGACAATGACGAGATATTCCTTTGGGTAGAGATTTTTCGCAGTTGATAGCAATTCAAACTACTATGACTAAATTTATCTTTGTAACTGGAGGTGTGGTTTCCAGTATAGGCAAAGGCATTGTAGCAGCAAGTCTAGGCCGTTTACTAAAATCACGAGATTATTCGGTGTCGATTTTAAAGCTCGACCCTTATATTAATGTTGATCCAGGAACAATGAGTCCTTTTCAACATGGGGAAGTGTTTGTTACCCAAGATGGTGCAGAAACAGATTTGGATTTGGGACACTACGAACGCTTTACCGATACTTTGATGTCTCGGCTCAACAGTGTCACCACTGGCTCAATTTATCAAGCCGTGATTAACCAAGAACGCCGGGGTGACTACAATGGTGGGACTGTACAGGTAATTCCCCATATTACTAATGAAATCAAAAAACGGATTTTGTTAGTAGCTAAGGAAACAAACCCATCTGTGGTAATTACAGAAATTGGTGGGACGGTAGGCGATATTGAATCCCTGCCATTTTTGGAAGCTATTCGCCAGTTACGCAAAGAGGTAGGACGGCAAAATGTCCTGTATATGCACGTTACCTTACTACCTTATATTGCTTCGGCAGGGGAAATGAAAACTAAGCCGACGCAACACTCGGTGAAGGAATTGAGATCAATTGGCATTCAACCAGATATTTTAGTCTGCCGGAGCGATCGCCCCATCCCTGTGGGTTTAAAACAAAAACTCTCGGAATTCTGCGATGTTCCCGTGGAATGTGTGATTACTGCTCAAGATGCTAGCAGTATCTATGAAGTTCCACTGATTCTAGAACGGGAAGGACTGGCACAACAAACTTTAGATTTGTTGCAGATGGAACAACGCCAGCCTAATCTGGAAAAATGGCAAACAATGGTAGACAGATTGTACAGTCCTCAACATCCTGTAGAAATTGCCATTGTTGGTAAATATGTCCGGTTAAGTGATGCCTATTTATCCGTGGTTGAGGCTCTACGTCATGCTGCATTTGCCACTCATGGGGATTTACGTCTCCGGTGGGTGAACTCGGAAGACTTGGAAACCCAACCCGCAGAAAAATATCTCGCTGGTGTTGATGGTGTGCTTGTACCTGGCGGTTTTGGGACTCGTGGGGTAGATGGTAAAATTGCCGCGATTAAATACGCCCGCGATCGCCAAATTCCCTTTTTAGGTTTATGCTTGGGTATGCAATGTGCTGTAATTGAATGGGCGAGAAATGTCGGTGGTTTAACCGGTGCTAACAGCGCAGAATTTGACCCATCCACCAAATACCCAGTTATTAACTTACTGCCAGATCAACATGATGTGATCGATTTAGGTGGGACAATGCGCTTAGGTGTGTATCCTTGTAATATTCTCCCCAATAGCTTGGCATCTCAGCTTTATCAAGCAGAAGTAGTTGATGAACGTCATCGTCATCGCTATGAGTTTAATAACACATATCGTCAGTTGTTATTAGATTCTGGCTATGTAATCAGTGGAACTTCTCCTGACGGACGGTTAGTGGAGATTGTAGAATTACCTCAACATCCATTTTTTATCGCCTGTCAATTCCATCCTGAGTTTCAATCTCGTCCTAGCAACCCCCATCCTTTATTTAAAGGCTTTATGCAAGCGGCGATCGCTCAGAATCATCCTACAGCTAATGTCCAGACACCCGTAGAGGTATCTTAAACCATTTACCATCCCCTACAGGTATCCCAGGCAACAGCATCTACCAAATTCAAAATTAATTTTGGGAATTTTCGATCCACAAACAACAACACTAACTTATGAAATCAGTAGATTTCGGAATATTCAGGGTAAGCATTAATCATGAACTTGGGACTTGAGGAGAGGTTGTGGCGTATTGGGTAAAGATTCTGTATGAGAGGAATGAATATGTGATTAATTTTGACCGTGTGAATGCTTTTTGTTATGAAAAAAACGGGCGAGTTACCTTCTGGTTGCCTGATAGTGCCATTCCCATTGTCATTAACCCCCAAAATAATGTAGGAGATTATCAAAAGATTCTAGATTATCTAGAAAAAGTGACTGAATTTACCGCCGAAAATGCCTACTGGGTCAAAATTATCTATGATCGAAATGAATATGTAATTAATCTTAATTGTATTAGTTCCTTTTGTCATGAACCCAATGGTAGAATAACTTTTTGGTTGCCTGATGGTACAATCCCCATTGTGATTAACCCCCTCAGCAATCCAGATTCTTATGAAAAAGTGTTAAAGTACGTGCAGACAACTACCGGATATACTTTTTCTTAGTTATTAAATAGCACAGCGTAAATAATTAAAGGTTTGTAGTAAGGACTTTAGTCCTACAATAAGGACTGAAGTCCTTACTACGAACTAAATTGCCATAAGTTTACTTAGTAGAGACGTGATGATTGCGTCTCTACAAACATAATCAGCAACTAAAAATTTAAAATATCTATAGATTCTACGATTTCTAACTCAAAAATTCTATCTTTTGCGTCTTGCAAAGCTTCTAGTTTACCCGCTTGGCGATAGATATCTGCTGCTTTTTGAAAGTCAGCGATCGCACCTGGAGTATTTTTCAGATTCGCGTAAATATTACCTCTATTATAATAGGCATCGGCATAATTAACATTAATTTTTATTGCTTGGGTGTAATCCTCAATTGCTCCCTGCTCATCGCCTAAATCATAACGAGCATTTCCCCGGTTATAATAAGCATCAGCTAAATGAGGATTAATCTGGATTGCTTGCGTATAATCCTCAATTGCTCCTGCATAATCACCAATATCTGCACGCGCATTCCCACGGTTTTTAAAAGCATTCGCATCATGGGGATTAAGCGGAATTACTGGCGTAAACCCTGGCTGATTTCCTAAAATATCACGAGCAATACCACGATTTTTATATGTATCTAGATATTGCGGATTAATTTTGCTTGCTTGGGTGTAGTCTTCAATTGCTCCTTGATGATCACCTAAATAATAACGTGCTTCCGCACGATGTTTATAAACAATAGCAGCATGAGGATTAAGTCTAATAGCTTGGGAATAATCATCAATTGCGGCTGCATAAGCTCCTAATTGAGCTAAAGCCAAACCTCGTTTATGGTAAGCTTTCGCATCATAAATATTAGTTTTAATTACCTGAGAATAATCATTAATTGCCGCTTCATAATTTCCTATTTGATAATAAGCTAAACCTCGTTTATAATATAGTTCAGTATCACTTTGATTAAGTTTTACAGCTTGGTTGTAATGATTAATTGCTGCAACATATTCACCTTGAGCAAAACATTCATCACCCAGCTTAGAATAATCTAGATTTTGAGAAATCGCCAGATTATTGTTAAGTTGACTAGATAACTGATTTTGAGATAACTGAGGTGGTAATACTGGCTGAATTATCTGTTGAGAAGGGTAATCAACTATAGAAGATTGTAACTGTTCTAAATAGCATCGTAAACCACCACCATAAAGTAATTGTTCGATACCAAAAGAGATTTTGCCAGTTTTTAATTTAATCATGCGAGTCGGCAGAAAACCCGCAAACAATAAATGATATGCTGATTGTGCTTCGTTAACTTCTTCTTGAATAAAAATACAAGCGACAACAGCATTTTTAGCCACAGCTTCCGCACTAATAGACCATTTGACGCGATCAATTTTACCGTGACGGGATTTAACCTCAATCCCAATAGAAGGGTCAGCAATTAAAGTAAAATCTATTTGACCATCACCACCAAAACGCTGTTCATAATCGACTTCTGTAATTAAATCTGCTAAACGTTCCTTAATAACCTCCTCACCCAACTTACCTTTGAGATAGCTAAGAAAAACGTCACGCACTGGCGAAACCCGCTTATATTTTTCAGCCATGCGCCAGCAAAAATCCCGGAGAGTGTTTAACCTTTCGCCGGAGATGACAGTTAACTCACTATATTGACCTTCTGTTTCGCAATGCAGAAGACGACCAGATGATATCCTGTGAATAAAATCAGACTGTAGCGATCGCAGTAGCGTAATCCAGTCCATCTACAATTGTGCTGGTTTTTGGATGAGAATATTTTATTAAGATTTGGGTTGAGAGTAAAGCGATTGGGAAATAGGGGTGTAAGGGTGTAGGGGTGTAGGGGGGGATGAGGGGGATGAGGGAGATGAGGAAGCTAATGACTAATGACTAATGACTAATGACCAATGACTAATGACTAATGACTAATGTCTTACCATAATATAGGGTCTTTCTTAGTACAAATGTATGTCAGAATTTGGTCTACAAGCTCCCTTTAGTCCCACAGGTGATCAACCGCAAGCGATCGCGCAGTTAGCTGCTAGTATTAAAGCAAATAACCGTTATCAAACCTTACTAGGTGCAACGGGAACAGGTAAGACATTTTCCATCGCCGCAGTTATTGAGAAAGTGGGGAAACCGACTTTAGTTTTGGCGCATAACAAAACCCTCGCCGCACAGCTTTGTAATGAGTTGCGGGAGTTCTTCCCAAAAAACGCCGTTGAGTATTTCGTCAGCTACTACGACTACTATCAACCGGAAGCGTATATTCCCGTTACCGACACCTACATTGAGAAGACAGCAGCAATTAACGATGAAATTGATATGTTGCGCCACTCAGCCACGCGATCGCTCTTTGAACGGCGTGATGTGATTGTGGTAGCATCAATTAGCTGTATCTACGGCTTAGGAATTCCCGCAGAATACCTAAAAGCCGCAATTCCCTTACAAATTGGCATGGAAGTTAACCAGCGTCAAATTTTGCGAGCTTTGACTTCAGTCCAGTACAACCGCAACGACATGGAAATGGGAAGGGGACGTTTCCGTGTCCGGGGTGATGTCTTAGAAATCGGCCCCGCCTACGAAGATAGAATAATTCGAGTAGAATTCTTTGGCGATGAAATTGACGCAATTCGCTACATTGACCCAGTAACCGGTGAAATTCTCAAAAGTTTAGACTCTGTGAATATTTACCCAGCGCGTCACTTTGTCACCCCAGAGGAACGGTTAGAAATTGCTTGCGAAGATATCGCCGCCGAATTAAAGCAGCGCAAAGCGGAATTAGAAGCGACTGGGAAATTAGTAGAAGCGCAACGTATCGACCAACGTACCCGCTATGACCTAGAAATGTTGCGCGAGGTAGGTTATTGTAACGGCGTAGAAAATTATTCCCGTCACCTAGCAGGAAGACAAGCGGGAGAACCGCCAGAATGTTTAATTGATTATTTTCCCAAAGATTGGCTATTAGTAATAGATGAATCTCACGTTACCGTCCCGCAAATTCGCGGGATGTATAACGGCGACCAAGCCAGGAAAAAAGTCTTAATTGAACACGGGTTTAGACTTCCCAGTGCGGCGGATAATCGTCCTTTAAAAGCGGAAGAATTTTGGCAGAAAGTCAACCAATGTATTTTTGTTTCCGCCACCCCAGGAAATTGGGAATTAGAAATTTCAGAAGACAGAATAGTTGAGCAAGTCATTAGACCGACTGGGGTAATTGACCCTGAGATTTTTGTGCGTCCGACAGAAGGACAAATTGATGATTTGTTAGGAGAAATTAAAGATAGAGTAGAGCGTCAAGAAAGGGTATTGATTACCACTTTAACTAAACGCATGGCGGAGGATTTAACAGAATATTTGCAAGACCATAGTATTCGCGTGCGGTATTTACATTCAGAAATTAATTCCATTGAGCGCATAGAGATTTTACAAGATTTGCGCGATGGTAACTTTGATGTGTTAGTGGGTGTGAATTTATTAAGAGAAGGTTTAGACTTACCAGAAGTTTCTTTAGTCGCAATATTAGATGCAGATAAAGAAGGCTTTTTACGCGCCGAACGTTCCTTAATTCAAACCATAGGTAGAGCCGCGCGTCACGTCCGGGGACAGGCGATTTTGTATGCTGATAATTTAACAGACAGCATGATTAAAGCCATTGAAGAAACAGATAGACGGCGAGGTATTCAAATGGCGTATAACCGGATGCACGGAATAACACCGCAACCGATTGTGAAGAAATCGAGTAATGCGATTTTATCATTTTTAGATATTTCTAGAAGATTGAACGCAGCAGATTTAAAAACAGTCGAGGAGAATATTGGCGAATTACCTTTAGAACAGATTCCCGAATTGATTACGCAACTAGAAACCCAGATGAAAGAAGCTGCGAAAAAACTAGAATTTGAAGAGGCAGCAAAATTGCGCGATCGTATCAAACAATTACGCGATAAAATCCTAGGACGCTAAAGTTATATACTCAACTCAACTACCATACTTTTTAAAGTTCGTAGTAAGGACTTTAGTCCTGTTTTCAGTAAATATTAAGTAGGGTGTGTTACGTGACATCTTGCACCTATGACTTAATGACAATTTTGGTAGGGTGGGCATTGCTTGGTTGCTGCTAATACCCTTAATTTTATGTTGTTGGCAATGCCCACCTTACGCCTATTAAGAATGCTGCAAGATATAAATTACTACCATGTAAAGAGTTGAGCATTTTCGTTGTAAAAATTAGCCGTAACACACCCTACTAACTTTGCTGGTTTAACCAAACTTCTAAATCAGCAACATCCGAAAAATCCAACAACGCTTCTCCTACATCTTCTAACTGTTCAGCAGATAAATTCTGAACCCGTTCAAGTAATGCAGTATTAATATCACCAAAACGCCGTCTAAGCTGGCGGCTAATCAATTTCAATGCTTCCTTTTGAACGATGTCTTGATAAATTACAGACTCGTGCATAATATCCTCCCGTAGTAATTGGCGAATCAAATCCTTTTCAAACCGCAAACCCGCAAGAATTTCTGTACAACCAGCAATATTTTGTCTTTGTTCCCTATCAGAAATTGTAGCGACTTGTTCAGCTTTGCTCGCCATATATAGGTTTTGGTGGGCTTTGTCCACTCTACATTACTTTATCGAAATATTGATTATTGTACTTATTTTTATGAATAAAAGTTTAAAGAAAAACAGTGTTAATACGGATACAAAAGTAAAAATTATTTAGTTATGTTAAGTAAACACAGGAGAAATAACATGGATATTCTACAAATTCACACAATTCTGACAATCAAATTACCTGAACAAGCGGCACAAGGTTTCATAAATACCATAAACGAAACAACTCATCAAACTATTAACAGTTTCACAGACATAACTAATAAATCTATCAATGGTGTTACAGAATCAGTAGATCAAGCTAATCATGTTCTCAGCAAACTAACTGATGAAGCCAAACAATCTCTAACTGACAGTTTAGGTAAGACAGCTAATAACGTCAGCCAAATTACTAACACCACCGTAGGCGCACTTTCTGAAAAAGCAAAACAGGCAGGAGATTCTTTGTCAGCTACAGGACAGAATTTGGTAAATTCTGTAGAGGATAAGCTGCAAAAAGTAGAGCAGTTTGGTACTACTATTTCAACAGAAATCGAACGTAGTATTAATTCGTTAATTAATCATCAATTGGAAAATATCAGACATTGGATTGATGTTCATCCTGTGATATCTTGGATGATAAAATTCCTAACTTGGAGTATCAATCATCCTCTTATCGGTTTAATCGCTATTTTGTTAATACTATTTAGTATTTGGCAATTATTTAAAGCTTTCAGTCGTCTCTTAGAGAAAGGCTTACTAGCTACATTAACAGCCCCCTTTAAATTATTAACCAGATTATTTAAGTTTAGCTGGAAGCCCGGAACTTTTCTACTAGGTAATTATCAAGACGCAGAGACTGTTAACTCTGAAGATAAACAAGCCCGACTCAGCAAACTTTTAAGCCGACTAGAAGCTATTAAGATAGAACAGAATGATATTCTACAGGAAATTTCAACAATAGTCTCAGCTAATACCAATTCTATGTGAAGCTGCGCTAAATAAATTATATAGAGACGTTATATATAACGTCTCCATATCCAGGAATACAGCATATATTTATAAATGTTATAACCTGCATTTTCAGCAATTCTCTTCAGAAGTGCAGGTAACACACAAGCCACAATTAAACCACCAGTAAACTTAAATTATATTTAAATCAATAATTAACCTAAGAAATTAACCAATTTTCTAAATGTAAATCCTTAACTCTAGTTAAATCAGAATCGTGAGAAACTAAAATTAAATTATGAATGATAGCGGTAGCAGCTATCAAAATATCTGCATCCTGAATAATTTGACCTCTGTTTGTTAAATCAGCATGAATTTCTGAAGCTTTTTGAAAAATTCTAATATCATCTAAGAATAAAATGGGATAATCTTGGCAAAATTGTTGAAAGAAAGCTAGTTTTTTAGTGGCATTGCTCCTCAAGAGTCCTCTTTGAATTTCATAGTAAGTTATGCCACTAATCAAAATGTCCATATCTAAACTACTTACCTCTTGCAATTTCAAGTTTATTTGGACATTTTGTTTTAGTGCTGCTGAAACAATATTAGTATCTAATAAATAACCCATCTAACCCCGTTTTACAGATTCATCAAAAAGTCGCATTTGCTCTGGAGTCAAATCATTTAGCATTCCTGATACTAAATGTAAAGACAAAATTCTCTTAATCCGTTTAGTTAATTCTTCCTCAGAAATACTTTCCAAATCAGGAACAGCAGCAGGATCAAAAGTATGGTTAATTACTTCTATCATTTCCTGTTTATCTAAGTTTTCTTGATAAATCGGATTATTGTCAATTAAAGTTTTGACAATTTCGGTTAATTTTTGAGAATTAGATTGATAATTAATCAGCGTCATAGTTAAACTTCCTCAAAATAATATTGTTGTTAGGCAATCTAAATCCTATGTTAACAACTACAATTTCTCTGGAAATGTAGGAATTGACAAAAAAACAGCCGCCCCCTTGCGGAAGCGACTGTTTTTTAAACTAGGTCAAGACTTTAGTAATCGAAGTCTCCGCCACCCATACCACCACCAGCAGCAGGAGCAGCATCCTTGGGTTCAGGCTTGTCAACAACGATGCACTCGGTTGTCAACACCATACCAGCGATAGAAGCAGCGTTTTGCAGCGCAGAACGGGTTACTTTCGCGGGGTCAACAATACCAGCATCGAACATATCTACAAATTCGTTGCTAGAAGCGTTGAAGCCAACGTTGAATTCTTTCTCTTTCACACGTTCAGCAATTACAGCACCGTTCTGACCTGCGTTTTCAGCAATTCTCTTCAGAGGTGCGGGTAATGCACGAGCGACAATTAAAGCACCGGTCAATTCTTCACCAGACAGGTTGCTGTTAGCCCAAGTGTCCAATTCAGGAGCGAGGTGAGCTAAGGTTGTACCACCACCGGGAACGATACCTTCTTCTACAGCAGCTTTGGTAGCGTTGATAGCGTCTTCTAAGCGCAGTTTCTTGTCTTTCATTTCGGTTTCGGTAGCTGCACCAACTTTCACAACAGCTACACCACCAGACAATTTAGCTAAACGCTCTTGCAGTTTTTCCTTGTCGTAGGAAGATTCGGTTTCATCCATCTGACGACGGATTTGTTCGCAACGAGCTTTAACGCCGGCTTCGTTACCTTCAGCAACAATTGTGGTGTTGTCTTTGGTGATGGTGATGCGGCGCGCTCTACCCAAGCTATCAATCTTGGTGTTTTCTAGCTTCAGACCAGCATCTTCGGTGATGACTTGACCACCGGTGAGAACTGCGATATCTTCCAGCATAGCTTTGCGGCGATCGCCAAAACCAGGAGCTTTCACAGCAGCTACGTTCAGTACACCACGCAAGCGGTTAACAACCAAGGTTGCCAAAGCTTCTTTTTCAATATCTTCAGCTAAGATAACCAAGGGCTTACCTTGACGGGCAACTTGCTCTAGAACAGGTACTAAATCTTGTACTAAAGCGATTTTCTTATCGGTGAGCAGGATGTAAGGATCATCAAAAATTGCTTCCATGCGCTCTGCATCGGTAGCAAAGTAAGGGGAGATATAACCCTTATCAAAGCGCATACCTTCGGTAATTTCCAACTCGGTGGTCATGGATTTCCCTTCTTCTAGGGAAATTACACCTTCTTTACCCACTTTGTCCATAGCTTGGGCAATCATCTGACCGACTTCATCATCGTTACCAGCAGAAATTGCACCAACTTGAGCGATCGCCTTAGAATCTTCTACAGAGCGAGCGTGTTCTTTAATTCTTTCTACCAAGAAGTTGGTAGCTTTATCAATACCCCGCTTCAACAGAATTGCGTTAGCACCTGCGGCTACGTTACGCAAACCTTCTTTGACGATGGCATGAGCTAAAACGGTAGCGGTGGTTGTACCGTCACCTGCTGCATCGTTGGTTTTAGAAGCGGCTTGGCGAATCAAAGAAACGCCAGTGTTTTCAATATGATCTTCTAATTCGATTTCTTTAGCGATGGTAACACCGTCGTTAACGATTTGAGGCGCACCAAATTTCTTTTCTAATACTACGTTACGACCTTTGGGGCCAAGGGTAACAGCTACAGCCTCAGCTAGAATGTCAATACCACGCTCAAGGGCGCGACGTGCGTTTTCGTTGTAGATAATGCGCTTTGCCATAGTTGTCTCAATCTCAGGTAGTTAAGTCAGTTTTTTGTCGTTAAATTGGGTTATTTGTAACGGCTGTTGCCATCACTGATTAGCCAACGACTGCTAAAATATCTTTTTCGGACAGCAGTACGTATTCTTCAGTGCCGAGTTTGATGTCAGTGCCAGCGTACTTGGAGTACAGCACCTTATCGCCAACTTTAACTTCCAATTCTTGACGGCTACCGTCGTCGTTGCGTCTGCCAGGGCCAAGGGCGACTACTTCGCCTACTTGGGGTTTTTCCTTAGCGGTGTCGGGCAAATACAGACCACCTGCGGTCTTTTCTTCGGACGCGCTTACTTTTACAAAAACGCGATCGCCTAAAGGTTTAACTGTAGATACGCTTAAAGATACAGCTGCCATATTTCAATTTCTCCAGAGTTAGCACTCTCAACTCCTGAGTGCTAATTTACCGAAGATAAGCCAACAATGGCAACAATGCGGGGTGTACGGGTTTCCGAACTAGGAAGGGAAGGGGAGCAAATCAATTCAAAATTCAAAATTCAAAATTCAAAATTCAAAATTAAATAATTTTTCCCCAGAATTCTTGACTGCGTGACGCTGGCGCGAAGACTTTTGACTTTTGATTTGTCTATGCCCAATCGCCAATCCCCAGTCCCCAACCCCCAGTCCCCAACCCCCAATCCCCAATCCCCTGTCCCCAATTTTGAATTTTGAATTTTGAATTGATTTGTCCCCAATCCCCAATCCCCAATCGCCAATCCCCAGTCCCCAGTCCCCAGTCCCCAATTTTGAATTTTGAATTTTGAATTTTGAATTGATTTATCCCCAGTCCCCGTATATACACTTCCTGGCAACTGCGTAAGTACAAATGCTTAATTATTAGTATTTTTCGGGTTCTTTTCCAAAAGTTATGAATATTTTTATATGGTCAAATTGATTTGCAAAGTGGGGAAATTGTTATAGAACAGTAATTAGAGAGCCGCTCAATGAGTAACAATACAGTGATCTAGAGCAACAAATTAAAGTTTTTTGCTTGCGAGTTTGTGCTTCTAGATAGATAATAGATGTCTACCCGGATAGTGTCTGGTATCGCCAAGCAAACCCGGAGGTTATTGAGCGGATCGTCCAAGCACACTTGATAGGCATAATGGTGGTGAAAAAATATGCGTTTTTAGCCCAACATTTGCCCAGAACTTCCTGACTTGCTGAAAAACATCTGATAAAGGCTTAATATCCGTAGGGTATTGTAGAGTAGTCAGCCCATGAAACGGCGGGTTGTTTTACAGCTAGGGTCATCTGAAGCCAATACTTACTTGTGAACTAGAAAGATTATTATTTAATCAGTGTTTTTTTACCCGCCACTTTCAAAGGGATATATAATAGCGCATTATAAATACTACTGCTCTACGTATCCTTACTGGAATTATGCCAATGAGCTAACAGTCTGACAGAAGTGATCATCACTTTTGAGGCTTCTAGTTAAGCAAGGGTAAGTTAAGTGGGAAAAACGACAACATCTCAAGAATCCACCATATAAGGATCACTATTCAAGACCTTGATGGATCGAAGCGCGACAAGTGCCACAGCTATGAAAGAGCCCAGCATGAAAGATCACAAACGACTTCTACTGATTGATGACGACCCCAACCTCATCTTGCTGGTGAAGGACTATTTGGAGTTCCGAGGATATGAAGTCATCACCGCAGAAAATGGTCGAGAAGCTTTAGAAATTCTCGAACATGATGTACCAGATATGATTATCTGTGACGTGATGATGCCAGAAATGGACGGATATACCTTTGTAGAACAAGTCCGGCAAAATGAACGCACCAGTTGGATTCCTGTTCTGTTCCTGTCTGCGAAGGGACAAAGTGCAGACCGAGTTAAAGGTCTGAATAAGGGTGCTGATGTCTATATGGTCAAGCCCTTTGAACCAGAAGAACTCGTAGCACAGGTAGAATCTTCCCTGAAGCAAACTATCCGTTGGAAAGAACACCAAGCCAAAGGAGGAGAAAACGGTTCTCGTATCCAAGTTCCCTTCGATGTACAGTTAACCCCAACTGAACTGAAAGTAGTGCAGTTTGTAGCTAGGGGTTTAGCTAACCGTGAAATCGCTGAAGAATTAAATGTGAGTCAGCGCACTGTTGAAAGCCACGTTTCCAATATGTTGGGTAAAACCAATCTCCACAACCGCACTGAACTAGCGCGTTGGGCGATTGAAAACCAAATGGCTTAGTTAGCTATCAGCCATCAGCAGTCAGCTTGATAACAATTAACTGACAGCTGACAGCTGATAGCTTAATTATTGAACTCTACAATTTCACAAATATTTCCACGCACACCCCCCACGCCTTGGCTAAATTGGCGGTCTTGCTTGTGGATGAGCATTTGCATTCCATTTTTGGGAGCCATGACAATTAATGCGTCTCGGTCTAGCTGTTGCAGAGAAATATACTGTAGGCGGTACTGCATTAACAGCATGGCTAACACGATTTTAATTTCCATCAGTGCAAAGGGTGCGCCTATGCAGATGCGAGAACCAGCACTGAAGGGGTTGTACTCATACATGGTGGGTTCTTTATTTTCCCAACGCTTGGGGTTAAATTTCTCTGGGTTGGGGAAGATTTCGGGCAGATGATGAGTGTGGTAAATGCTGACGAAGACTTCTGTCCCTTGGGGTAATTCGTAGCCTCCTAAGCTAGTTGGTTGTGATGTTACCCGCGCATTCCAAGGTACAGGCGGTAAAATTCGCAAACTTTCTTTAATTACTCGCTCTAACAAAGGTAAATGCTGCAACTGTTCAATAGTTGGCGGTGCGCCTTGCAATACACTTTCTAGTTCATCCAGCAAATCGGCGGCTACTTGTGGGTGTTGGGATAGCAAAAACAGCGTCCAAGTTAAAGCATTTGCGCTAGTTTCATGACCAGCAGCAAAGATGACGCTGACATGGCCTAGTAACTCATCCTCAGTTAATCCTAGACCAGTTTCCGCATCCCTGGCTTGAATGAGCATTGAGAGTACATCCCCTGAGTCTGTACCGCTAGCTTGTTTACGCCGAATTAACAGCCGCATTTCGTCATCTAGTTGCGCCATTAAATTCAGCAGACGATGGAAAGGTAAGCCTGGGACATCAAAGGGTAAGATAGCGATCGCAGGTGAACCGAGTAAAATACCAATCTTTTGCAATAATCTCGCACTACTACCCCCCTCATCACCAATATCAGCACCAAATAAGGTTTTTGTCGCTGCACGCAAAGTCAGCAACCGCATGATTTCTGCAATATTTACAGGCTTACCCAATGGCAATTGCTCTAAAACTGATTGGGTAATGTTGACAATATCATCACGATACGACTCAATGCGCTGTTTGTGAAACGCTGGCATTAATAACTGGCGATGTTGGCGATGGGTTGTACCGTTGACTCCAAATAACCCCACGCCAAAATGTTTCAGTGTTTCTGTACGTGGAGAGTCATGACGCTTGCGGTACAAACCTCCGGTTAAAGGATATTTATAGTAAATATCATGCTGAGTTGTTACTTCTCGAACATTTTCCGCGCCATAAGTGAACACAGTACCCGGACAATAATCTTCTGATGAGTAAAGATTTGTTCCGCCTCCGGCTGCTAAAGACACCACTGAACCATATTTTTTAAATAGACGACTCGATAACCCAAGGGAATCTTTAACATATTCTACAAGCAGGGCAGTTCGTCCAAAAATTGGCAAAGGTTTCGGCCCAGGTACAGTTAATTTCGGTCTATCAGTGGTTATTGCCATCTTTATATCAAACACCAGGAATATAGAAATGTTAGTCTAATATTCCTTGGTAAAATAATAAAAATTTATTTGAAATTAATGGGTTAATATATTGATTATTTAATAGTTTTTGTTTTCTCAAATACAGATTTTTAAAAAATACGTGCCTCTGTGCTGTAATAACATTTCTCAAGCACAAAGACACCAAGAAATATATTGATAACTGTAGTCATATATGTGAGTAAATTTTGCCAGCTTGAATGCTGGCAATAGTAATAGTTTACCTCCTGCCTTCTGCCTGCTCCTATATAGGCTAAGAATAACCAACTTTTACTGTTAACTTAATTTCATCGGAATTTCTATCACAAATTCTGAGCCTTTACCTGGTTCAGAGGTTAAACTGATGTGTCCGTGATGTTCTTCAATGATTTGATAGCTAATTGATAAGCCTAAGCCTGTTCCTTTATTGACTGGTTTAGTTGTAAAAAAAGGGTCAAAGATTTTAGGTTGTATTTCTGGTTGAATACCAACCCCGTTATCATTGATGCTAATTTTCACTATTTGTGAAGTAGTGATTTCAGTTTTAATGATAATTTTTTTAGTTTTAGCATGATTATGTTGTTCTAGTACGGCATCAATGGCATTGTTCAAAATATTCATGAAGACCTGATTTAATTGTGCGGGATAACATTCAATTAATGGTAAATCACCATATTCTTTGATAATTTCAATGTCCTGCCTGATGCGGTGTTTTAACAGTAATAATGTACTTTCTAATCCTTCATGAATATTAACATTTTTTGTGCCAGCTTGGTCTAGCCGTGCAAAGTTACGCAATGATAGCACTATTTCACTAATACGTTCAGAGCCTATTTGCATGGATGCGAGAATTTTGGGTAAATCCTCAATGATAAATTCTAGATTATTCTCAGTGGTGTTTTCCTCTATTACAGAATTAGCCTGTGGGTATTCTTGCTGATAAATTTGGATGATATCTACTAAGGTTTTAATATAACTATTAAGATATGTTAAATTACCTTGGATAAAACTAATAGGATTATTGATTTCGTGAGCTAGTCCGGCAACCATCCGACCCAAACTAGACATTTTTTCTGTCTGCACAAGTTGAACTTGGGTTGTTTGTAATTGCTGTACAGTATGTTCTAATTGCTGTGCTTGTAATTGAGCATTAATAGTTGCTGTGGTGAGTGCTTTGAGATTATTGTATGCTTTGGAATGATAACGAATGCGAGCGATTAATTCAACTGCATCAGGTAACTTAATTAGATAGTCATTTGCGCCTTCTGCAAAGGCTTGTGCTTTCAGTTTTGGCTCTTCTTTGCTGGATAGCATGACTATAGGAATATCACGGGTGGCTGGATGGGAACGAAACCAACGTAACAGCATTAATCCATCCAGTTCTGGCATCACCATATCAAGTAAAATTACTGTTGGGGAAAGAGCGATCGCCTGTTGTAATGCCTGTGTAGAATCACTTATATAGTGAAATGCAATATCTGAATCACTAGAGAGAATCCGACAAACTGCTTCACCAATAATTAGCTGATCATCAATTAATATGACTGTAGCTTTATCTCTGTTGATCTTTCCCCCAGATACACCAGATTCAGCAGTATTTACCTGGAGATAATTCGGTGTTGCTTTTTTGGTATGTGGAGAGAGTTCTAATTCCATTGTCATATATGCTCAATTTATTAATAATTTTCAACTTAGTAGTTGGATTAATATTAACCTAATTTTAAACAAATCTAGGTTTTGTGTTGTTTTGTAAATTATCAGTAATTTGAGCAAATTTAACAAATATTTTTCATGTTAAATCAAGAAAATATTGGGGTATTTTCTAGTAGGAATAAACAATAAATTTATCCAGAGTAGTAGATTTACGGAAAATTTACTTGATAGGCTAAAAATGAGAATTACCGAGCAGATAAAGACCTGATACAAGCTGGTGCGATCGCCTCCACTGGTAAAATTTCCACAGCCGCATTTAATTCCACCGCCGCTTTAGGCATACCGTAAACAACACAACTGCTACGGTTTTGGGCGATAGTATGCCAACCAGCATCTCGCATCATTTTTAAACCTTGCGCGCCATCCCTACCCATACCTGTGAGTAATACTCCTATACCTTTGCCAGTCCAGTTTTTAGCTGCACTTTTAAAAAAGACATCAATCGACGGATGATAATAACAATCTACAGATTCTTGCTCATACTCAAGGGTAAGGTTGGGACGCATCACAAGATGATCATTAGTACCAGCCAGCAAAATCTTGCCGGGTTGGGGAGAAACACCAGGATTA
The DNA here is from genome assembly GCF_001597745.1 of Anabaena sp. 4-3. Classification (GTDB taxonomy): domain Bacteria; phylum Cyanobacteriota; class Cyanobacteriia; order Cyanobacteriales; family Nostocaceae; genus Trichormus. Next base: position 194,141 of record NZ_LUHJ01000067.1, read on the forward strand.
GCTATTTGTACAGACAGAGGAGTTTGTGCGTTTAACCAAGCTGCAAAACTAGCAATAAACTGAGCATCTAAATGTTGGATAATGACGATAGCCCCAGGAAAATCTGGAGGTAGTTGAGAGAGAATTGTGACTAATGCTTGAGGGCCACCTGTAGAAGCACCAATAGCAATCAATGATGGTAAATTATTCTGTTTGTTTGCTATTTTCTGACGGGGAGATTTATCAATAAGTTTGGCAATAATAGAGATTTTTTTCAGCAGTCCTGTACTACCCTCAGTTGGTGTATTGATGGCATCTAAAGCACCGTAAGACATAGCTTCAAAAACTTGCCCAGCATAACGGTTGACGCTGGCTGTCACCATGATAATGGCACAAGGGGATTGTTTCATGATGCGCTTGGTGGCTTCGACTCCATCCATATTTGGCATCACCACATCCATCAAAATTAAATCAGGTGTATCGGCTGCACATTTGGTGACAGCTTCCACGCCATCATAAGCAACCCAGGCCACATCATAGTCTGGTATTTTGGCAAGGGTACGGCGTAGTATTTCTACAGCCATCACCATATCGTTAACAATGGCAATTCTCATTAGTTGGGGACTGGAAGGGACTAGGGATTGGAAGGGACTGGGGGAGCGGAGGAGAAAAGCCAATGACTAATGACTAATGACTAATGACTAATGACTAATGACTAATGACTAAGACTCACCAATTAGGTCAATGACTGCTGTTAACAAAGTATCATCATGAAAACTGCTTTTAGTTAAATAATAGTTTGCACCAGCTTCTAAGCCATGAATTCTGTCTTCTTCGCGGTCTTTGTATGAAACGATAATTACAGGTATGTGCTTTAACTTGTCATGGGTTTTGATTTGGCTGGTGAGTTCAAAACCATTCATTCTTGGCATATCAATGTCTGTGATTACCAAATTGTAGTCACTGCTGCGGATGGCGTTCCAACCATCCATGCCATTGACGGCTACTTCGACTTTATAACCTTTGTTTTCTAACAATTTACGCTCCATTTCGCGGACGGTAATGGAATCATCTACCACTAAGACACGTTTGTAAGTTTTGGTGACTGCTTGTTGGGTGGCGTGATTTACTTGGCTGAGTTGTCCACTAGCCAGTACCTTAGAAATGGAACGGACTAAATCTTCAATGTCGATGATTAGCACTGGTGAACCATCATCTAGTAAAGCGGCTGCGCTGATATTGGGAACTTTACCGAGACGGGAATCCAGGGGACGGACAACTAAATTGCACTCGCCGATAAATCGGTCAACTACTACACCATAACGACTGAGGCGATCGCTTATAATCACTACTGGTAGAAATTCGGGATTTACTACCGACGCTGGCAATTCTAAAACTTGATGGGCTGAGATTAAGGCTACTGCTTGGTCATTCACCATGATAAACGGCTGATTCTCCGACACCACAATTGCTGTTCTGGGAATCATCACCACCTGATCAATACGTGCTAAACCAAAGGCGTAAGCTTCGTGAGCAATTTCCACTACTAAAGTCCGCAATACCGACAGTGTAAGGGGTAGCTGTAAGTACAGCGTCATCCCTAACCCTGGTTGAGAAACTGCCCGTAAAGTACCCCCAACTTCCCGGACTGTGCTGTGTGCCACATCCAATCCCACGCCCCGACCGGAAATTTCTGTGACAGTTTTAGCTGTGGAAAACCCAGGTAAAAATAGAAACTCCATTAACTCGGCTTCCGTGAGTTTTGCTGCCATTTCTGGAGTAGTCAGGTTTTTGGTGACAATTTCCAGGCGCAAAAATTCTAAATCTATGCCTCGCCCATCATCAGAGACGGTAATCAACAACATTCCGGCACGATGGACAACTTCTAGTCTAATTGTTCCTGTTTCTGGTTTACCTAATGCTAAACGTTCTGCGGGTGTTTCAATACCGTGATCGATGGCGTTACGCAAAATATGAGTTAAAGGAGCTTCTAGACGTTCTAATATGTCTCTGTCTACCAGGGTGGATTTACCAAAAATTTCTAGTTTGATGCGTTTACCCAGTTGCCTAGCCATGTCGCGCACCATGCGCGGAAAACCTTGCCCTGCTTCGCCAAAAGGACTCATGTGTGTGGCGATAACTTGGCGATATAGGCGATCTGCGAGGTTAGACGAACGCTGACAAAATAATTCTAATTCATTATGGCGATCGCCTAATAGCTGGCGGCATTCGCTAGCTGTTTGACTTACCGCACTCATTTGTTCTTGTATCTGCCGTTCTATCAGATTCAGAGAATTATTACCTAACAGTTCTTGTAACTTTTCTAATAGGCTGAATAACTCTGTCTGTCTAGATTTTAGTTTCAGTAGGGAGTCAGCAAAGGTTTCTAACCATTTAGCTTCAACTAATGACTCTCCAGCTAATCCCATTAAACAGTTAAGATTGTCTGCACCTACCCGCACAACTCGGTTTTGTAGGGTTTCAGGCTTGTCAACTGCCGAAAATACCTGAGATGGAGGCACAACCCAAGCAGATGCTGTAGAGTTTGATTCGAGAATTGCTGTCTGTGGTTGTGCAAGTTCTACAGGTGCAGTTTGACTCACAGGCGGAGAATTGAGAATATTAGCGATCGCACTCACTAAAGTCTGAATATTCGCTTCCTCTGGTAATTGAGGCTGAGAGTTACCCTCACAAGCTATACCTATATTTAGCAACATATCCACAGCCGCCAGCAGCACATCAATGTCAGCCGCAGTTAGGCGAATTTCTCCCGCTTGCGCTGCTACAAAACAGTCTTCCATTGCATGCGCCAGGGTGACAACTGAATTGAGTTGTACAATTCTGGCAGCTCCTTTAATAGAATGGGCTGCACGCATTAAAGCTGCCAAGTCTTCCTGAGTTTGGGGTTGCGTTTCCAGTGCCAATAGGCGATCGTTTAACACAGCAACCTGGGTTTTCACTTCCATGCTGAATAAATCCAGCAAGGAAAATTGACTATAATCTGTTTCTTTTGTCATCTGCACACCTTTGTGTCTAAGGTGGTGAATAATAATTCTTCATCCAAATAGCCCAAACTATTCCCTTGCCAATAAAAAAATCCTTTGGTAAAGTTGTGAGTCGTCGCCATCATGTTATTTGGCGTATCTCTTAAGTCTTGTTGATCAAATCTCTGTACACCATAGAGTTCGTCTACCGGAAATACCCAAACACTACCCGCTTTTTCTACTACTACCATACGGGGATACACTACAGGACTTAAAGCGGTGACTGGAGTATCCGCCGTTTCTAAATTCAGCAAGTGGGTTAAGGAAATACACAATTGTAGTTCGCCACGAATGTTTACCAATCCTCGTAATATTTGATTACTCCGATGGGGTAAGGTATGAATCAATGTTGGAGATATGGTTTCTTGAAAAACCTGTGTAGTAAGTGCCAGCCATTCTCTTTGTAAACGAAAGATGACGACTGTGAGGGTTTTGGTGATGGTTAAGGTGTGAGACTCTGCCCGTTCCTGAGAGAATAAATTAGTCCACTCATGGCGGTAATTTTCGGGGATAATGCGCTCTAGTAACTGACGACCAATATTTGAGTAAACTGGACAGTTACGACAATGGATAAAATTAGGTAACTGTGGACAAGTGCGATCGCCAGCAATGCCGATAGTGTTATAGCAGGATGGTTGATTTGTAGACTCATTAATCATATTCATAGCAGCTATTGCATGGTTAATCTGTTTATACAAAAGCCTTATTAGCCGAAAAATCTTCTGTTTTCACCTTAAAGTGAGAAATTTCTTGACGTAAATTGTGAGCAACTTGATTAAGTTGAGAAATAGCATTATTAATTTCTCTCAAGGAAGCAGCCGTCTGAGTAGATGTGTTGCTTAACTGTGTCATTGCCTCACTAATTTGTTGCGCTCCTTGAGATTGAGTTTCCATTCCTTGACTGACAACTTCAAATCTTGGTGTCAAATCCTGCACTTGCTCAATAATTTGTCCTACCTGAGTGCTGATATTCGCAACATCTTCCACACTGCGTCCTACTTCTGTGGCAAACTTATCCATTTCCATCACACCTGTAGACACAGAAGATTGCATTTGTTTCACCATCTGCTCAATATCCAGCGTCGCGACTGCGGTTTGATCTGCTAAACGGCGAATTTCTCTAGCAACTACAGCAAAACCTAAACCATATTCGCCAGCTTTCTCCGCTTCAATCGCTGCATTTAAAGACAACAAATTTGTTTGGTCTGCCACTTTAGTAATCGTGACAACTATATTATTAATATTGTTAGCTTTCTCACTAATCACTCCCAGCCTAGCCGCAATCGAATTAGTCGCTTCTGCTAGTTGGCGCATCGTCGTTTCCATGCGTAACAAATCTTTTTGACTGTCACTAGCTGCCATTGTGGTACTTTGCGACATAGCCGCCACTTCTTCCATTGTTTTGGCGAGTTCTCTAGAAGTTGCAGAAATTTCTTTCGCCGCCGCCGCTACTTGATTTGTTGATGCTACCTGTTCTGTTAAAGTTGCTTCTAATTGTTTACCTGATGCGGCTATTTGTGTAGCTGAAGAAGTTGCTTGAATACCAGACTGTTGTACTTTGCGGATAAGATTATTTAGATTTTGTGCCATGTCTTTTAAAGTAGTCATCAGCTTACCAATGACATCTGTTGACGTTGCTGCCACCTCAACTGTCAAATCCCCAGCCGAAACTTTTTCAGCTAAAGTAAAAGCATTTTGTAAAGACTGGCTCAAAGCTCTACCAGGAATTAGAATAATCGCCAGGCAAACCACTATTACAGTGATGATAATACATATCAAACTTCCCCAAATAACTAACTCAGAAATCATTTGAATTTGATTAACCTGCTTTTGCTGTTCACTTAGATTTTCATTTTCAATTTGCATGGTTATATCAATTTCTTTTCTGATATCATCCATAATGTTTCTGCCTTTATTTTCTATAAAATAAGTCATTAACTCTTGTTCTTTACCATTTTTTTTAAGTTGAATAGTTTCTTCCGAAATTTTAATTTTTTCTTGTGCTAGTTCTTCAATTTTATTGAAATGAGTCATTTTTAAGGAATCATCTTTCAGTTCTCGCTCTATTTCGTTGAGCAGACTATTCAATTGTTCTTTAGCCTTAGTAAAAGGCTCTAAATATTCTTCATTTTTGGTAATAATAAATCCCCGTTGTCCCGTTTCAGAATCAACTAAAATTTTTTCTAGTTCTTTTAATTTTGCCTTTAAAGCATAAGTTTCAGTAACTAAATTCGCATTAGTTACCAATTCTTGATTTGTTTTTTTTGTCATGTAAGTTGTAATACTAGCTAATATAAGGATTAGCCCACATCCAGCTACTACAAATTGGTTAAGCTTAAAACCTTGTTGCATATAACTCTGTCCTCAAATGTTACAAAACGAGTTCATTAAGAAACTTCCAGATAAATAAATATCTAAAATGTAGGGTGCGTCAGTACGAGTAACCCTAGCTATACCAAGAAAATATTCATTCTGACGCACCCTACTAACAGTCAATTTGGATAATTTATTTTTTTGTGTTCCCTAATTTCTAAAACTTCAAACATAACAAACAAGTATCAAGCAGGTATCACGACATGGAAATACCTTGTAACTGCAATGTTTCCCATAGCAGCTATGAGACAAACAGCTTTTAAAGAAAGAATAAATAACTTAATATTTCATTACCTTTTTGGTAAGTGCTATTACGCCAAACTTCATCATTTATTGGCGTTTATTGATTCGGTGAATGCGTTCCCAAAGGAAACGAGCAGTTGCTATATCTCCCTGATGTTCTCGCAGTAATGCTAAATGAATTAAAGCTTCTTCGTGATTTGGTTGCAGATAAATTGCTTTTTGGAAAGATGTTGCAGCTTCTTCATTTTTACCCATTGCTTGTTGCACTTGCCCAAGCAGTAGATAAGCTTCGACGCTTACCAAATTTTTGTGGAGATAGTCTTGACAAATTTGACAAGCTTGCAGCAAAGAACCTTGATCAGCTAAACTTCTGGCAATATCTAGCAAGTTGGTTGGCTGAGTTTGTGGTTTCTGCGGTTGGGGATGCTGAGAAATAGGCGGTTTTGCTGGAAGTGGATGGTGCTTTTTGGGTTTACTTGCGCTACTATGTTTTGTTACAGGACGAGAAACATTTGCTTTTCGATAAGCAAAGGCTAAAGAGTGACGCACCGAAGTAAAGCGCGAATTGAGTAATAAACCTGTTTCTGCATGACCAACAAACAGCAAACCATCCTGAATCAATAACCGTTCCAAGGTGCGGATAGTGCGTTCTTTGGTACTGGAGTCAAAATAAATTAGTAAGTTGCGACAAAAGACAATATCATAAGGTGCTACATCAACCAAAAAATCAGAATCAGCTAAATTACCTTGGCGAAAATGTACTAAGTTTCTGACTTGTTCACACAGTTGATATCCTGCCTCAGTTGGTTGAAAATATTGTGCTTGAAAAGATAAAGTATTGTGACGAAAGGAATATTTTTCATAAATTGCTTTTTGAGCAGCTAACAAACACTTTGCGCTAATATCAACAGCATCAATGCGAAAGTTAGCTTGATTTAACCCAGCTTCCAAAAGTGCGATCGCAATTGAATAAGGTTCTTCACCAGTAGAACACGGCACACTCAAAACCCGCAATACTCTTTTAGGCTGAGTTACCAACCATTCAGATTGAATATATTTCTGCAAAAGTTTAAACGATTCTCTCTCCCGAAAAAACCAAGTTTCTGGAACAACCACATTGTCAACCAATGCTTCCCATTCCGAGCTAGATGCCTGCAATCTTTCTAAATAAACAGCTATATCTGTGATTTTACTATCCGCCATCCTTTGTTCAATAGCTCTAGCAATATTCGCCGAACCTATTGAACTTGCATCTAAACCAATTTTTCGTCTCAATAAAGCTTCGCCATCAGAATACGTCATGTTCAGCGATGGGTAATGATGACTTGTGGTAGATACACTATTTAATTTGCTGGTAAAAGATAAACCTGTTCAGCCTCTGATAACAAATTTTCAATCCGCAGACATTGAATCATGCCTTGTTCGCCTAAAATTATCTTACCCAAATAAGGGGCTGCATCTATCTCAACATTCGGATCAACAAACTCTAAGCTTGATTTATGCAATGTTTCTACTACTCGTTCTGCTATTAAACCAATAACAGAGGGTGCGGAAGTTGCAGTTTTAGATAATACAGATGAGTTTACATCTCTTCCCGAATAATTCACCAAAATAATTCTAGAGCTTAAGTGTTCACAGCAGGGTTTACCTCGCATCAACTGACATAAATCTAACACAGGAACAATTTGCCCTCGATAGTTAAATACACCTGCAAAATATTCGGGTGCGTGAGGAAGGGTTTTCAGGGTGACAAGTGGTAAAACTTCGACAACCTGCTGGCTAGGTAGTGCGTAACACTCATTATTTATGTAAAAAAGTAACATTAACATTAGTTAATCCCACCCATTATCAAAAAGTTTTCTCCTCTAAGATAGCTGTATCATCTCAGAAGTGAAAAGTTTATTTTTGGTAAACGCAGAGGGGCGCAGAGGTAAACGCAGAGGTACGCAGAGAATTTATGCTTCTGTTTCTCCTTCGCGCTTTTATTTGCTTTTACATTATTAATAGTGTAAGTTAAGTGATATATTTCACATGGTGTGCTGTTATTTAGTGATTAGAGATAGTTTGTATATCTGTAGACTGCGCTATTGACTGTCGGCTAGTGCAGCAAAATAAACAGCACAACCCAACTGATACTATCCCATGAGCTACTGTATCAATCCCCATTGTCCAAAACCTGCTGACCCAGCGAATGCAAACAACCGTATTTGTCGCAACTGTGGGTCTGAGATACTGCTACTAGGTCGCTATCGGGTAATCAAGCAATTAGGCGGTGGTGGCTTTGGTCAAACTTTTGAGGTTGATGATTCTGGTACAGCTAAAGTTTTAAAAGTGCTGACAGAGAATAACTCAAAAGCTATTGAATTATTTCAGCAAGAAGCCAAGGTTTTAAGTCAGTTGAACAGTGGGGGAATTCCCAAAGTTGATTCTGATGGTTACTTCACTGTTTCACCTAAAAATAGACAAAAAAGACATTATATATTACTATTGTATTAGTTTGTATTATACTTACTTTTACTATGCTCTCCAACCCATTTAGCATTCCCTCACGAGAAGAAACTCAATTTGAGAAAGATATTAATCAGTTAGTTCAGACTTTAAAAAATAAAGTTACGGATGTTTATAATAAACCTTATGAATGTCTTGGAGTTTCGTGGATATATGGCACTGAAAATCAAGGAATGTCGCTATTTATTAGCAAAGCTGATGAAATACTTGAAAAGTACAGTTGCAACCTAAAAGAAGATGAACCTAAAAATATAGATAACGCTTATCAATATCTTGCACAACAAGCGAATACTAAATATAGTGACAAGAAATATCTTGCTATTGAACTAGCTAAATGGATTCATGATTGTAATCGTGAATTAGGATCAGTTCCAATGACAGGAGATTTGGAACCGGCTTTGACGGAAATAGACAGTTTAAAAAGCAGACTTTCTGATTTTAAACATTTCCAACTTTTCAAAACAAAATTTTTTTAAATCAAATTAACCGAAAATTATCAAAGTAGGTTGGGTTGACGCAAGGAAACCCAACACCAATAAATTTAATATTTAAATTTATAGCCGAAAACTTCAAAGATGACTTAGAGGATGTTTGGAAAGTCGCAAAGTATACTAAAAACCCCTCTCCAAACCTCTCCCCGAAAAGGAGGAGGCTTTGAAACCCCCATTCCCTTGTAGGGAAGGGGGGCTGGGGGGTTAGGTCTGAGAGACTTTGAAGTTAATAACAATACTTTTCAAACATCCTCTTAGCCACATGGTTACTAGGTTCACCGATTAAATTAACAGAACTTAGCCCTACAGAATTATCAAACGAACCGATTCGCGCTGATTCGTTGATACTATTACAATCAGAGGATTTAGTTTTACGTACGGAATTTCAAACCGACGCAGATGAAGATATGCCCTTTCGGATGTTAGATTATCGGGTGAGGGTGTATCGTCGCTTTCCTCGCAAACAAATGCGTCAAGTAGTTATCTATTTGAGAAGAACAGCTTCACAATTAATCAATGAAAACAGTTTTAGATTAGAGAAAACTTACCATGAGTTTGAGGTCATACGTCTATGGGAACAACCGACAGACAGGTTTATGACTGTTCCCGGTTTGTTACCCTTTGCCGTCTTGAGTCAGACAAATGACCCTACAATGGTATTAACCCAAGTAGCGCAAGCAGTTGAAGCAATTACAGACCAACAGCTACAAAGAAATATAGCAGCCGCCAGTGCAATTTTAGCAGGGATTGTTTTAAGGAAAGATGTAATTAGCAGAATCTTAAGGAGCGAGATTATGCGCGAATCAGTTATTTATCAAGAAATTCTACAAGAAGGTGAAGCCAGAGGTGAAGCTAAGGGTAAAGCAGAAGGTAAAGCTGAAACAACAAGAAAGTTGGCTTTAAATTTACTGCGAATTGGTATGAGTTTAGAGCAAATTGCTCAAGTTACTGAATTATCACTTGAGCAAGTTCAGGCTTTACAAAGGGAGATTTAAGGTTTGTAGTAAGGACTTTAGTCCTCAAAGAAAAGGCTAAAGCCTTTACTACGAACTAAATCTCTAATTAGTTGGCACTTCTAAAACTCGGCGTTTTCTGGTGTACGGGGGAAGGGAATTACATCCCGAATGTTACCCATACCTGTCATAAATTGCACGAGTCTTTCAAAACCTAAGCCAAAACCAGCATGAGGTACTGTACCGTAACGGCGTAAGTCTAGATACCACCACAAATCTTCGGGTTTCATTCCTTGCGCTAAGACACGCCGTTCTAAAACGTCTAGGCGTTCTTCCCGTTGCGAACCGCCGATGATTTCCCCAATTTTTGGTGCAAGTATATCCATTGCACGGACGGTTTTCTCGTCATCATTCAAGCGCATATAGAAGGCTTTAATTTGCGCTGGATAATCTGTGACAATTACTGGTTTTTTGAACAGTTGTTCTGCTAAATAACGTTCATGTTCTGATTGTAAATCTAAACCCCAACTTACAGGATATTCAAACTTAACATCGGCTTTTTCTAATAGTTTGATGGCATCTGTGTAAGTTAGGCGTTCAAATTGATTGTTAATTATATTTTCGGCGGTGGCTAAGACGGTGTTATCAATGCGTTGATTAAAAAATTCCATGTCTTCTGGGCATTTTTCTAAGACATAGTTAAATATGTATTTGAGAAATGCCTCGGCTAAATCCATATCACCTTCTAAGTCACAAAAGGCCATTTCTGGTTCTACCATCCAGAATTCTGCTAAGTGGCGGGAGGTGTTGGAGTTTTCTGCACGGAAGGTAGGGCCGAATGTGTAAACGTTGCTAAACGCCATTGCCATGACTTCGGCTTCTAGTTGTCCACTGACTGTTAAGTAGGTGGGTTTAGCAAAAAAGTCTTGGCTGTAATCAACGGCTTGGTTTTCTGTGCGGGGTATATTCTTTAAATCTAAACTGGTGACGCTGAATAGTTCCCCTGCGCCTTCGCAGTCACTGGCGGTAATGATGGGGGTGTGTACCCACAAAAAGCCTCTTTCTTGAAAGAATTGATGAATAGCCGCAGAACAAGCATTTCTGACGCGGAAGACTGCACCAAAGGAATTTGTGCGCGATCGCAAATGTCCTATTGTGCGTAAAAATTCAAAAGAGTGGCGTTTCTTTTGCAGTGGGTAAGTTTCGGGATCAGCGTCCCCGTAAACTTTCACCGTTTCGGCTTTTAACTCAATACGCTGTCCTTTCCCTTGGGAAGCCACCAGCACGCCTTTTACCTCAACCGACGCACCTGTATTGATTTGTTTTAAAATCGCTTCATAGTCTGGCAAATCCTGATTGATCACAACTTGCAAATTAGCTAGTGATGAGCCGTCATTCACCTCAATAAACGCAAACCCCTTAAGTTCGCGCTTAGTTCTTACCCAGCCTTGTACTACAAGAGACTCATCAGGTTTACCACTTCGCAGAATTTCTGCAATCCTTTGATTTACCATAATTACCCAGCACAGGACTTTAATATCCAGCCTATAATAACGCCCAATCCACCAAAGCGGACTGCTTGCCAGAAAGGTTTCTTCAGGCTACGCCAAGAAAATAACTGGCTTTCTAAATTTAGTTCTAGCACTTCTATCTGCTGTTGAATGTGCTTTAACTCGGCTTTGATTTCTGGCGTTTGATGCTTATTTTGCTGTAGTTCGTCCCGGCGTTGTTGCCATTGTGCCTTTTCGGTGCGATCGCGCCTCACTTGATCATACCTTTGTTTTAATGCCCAGAGCGATCGCTCTACTTCCTCTAGTTCCTGTGCAAAATCAGGTTCTTGATTTTCCCCTGGCTGTTGAGATGATTTGTTTGGCGGCTTCATTGACAAGTAGTAGAGTAATAAGTAAATGTAACTGTTGCCAATAGTTATTTATGTCTCAACCTAGCCAGTTGTCTAAAACCAGTCAATTGAATGAATTTAGCGATTTAGAACTAGCCCAAGCCCTCATGGAAAGGCTGAGTATTTCGCCTAACGATTGGCATCGCCTCAAGTCTAACCGCAATTCTCGCGCTAGTGAACAAATAGCAGCCGCTATGGTGTTTCTGCTCAAAAATCAACCCCAAGAAGCTCTGGCTCGACTAGAACAGGCTGTAGGCTGGTTAAATCGCTCAATTTCCGCCCCCCCCTGTCCGACTCATGGGCATAAGGGACTAGGGAGTGGGGAGTAGGGGAGATGAGGGAGACAAATAAATTCAAAATTCAAAATTCAAAATTCAAAATTGTTGACTGTTGACTGTTGACTGTTAAAGAATTTCTACCTTGTCTACCTTGTCTACCTCATCTTCCCCAGTCCCCAGTCCCCAGTCCCCAGTCCCCAATACCCAGTCCCCAATTTACCGCCTCAAAGACAGCAAGGGGCGGTTTTCCAATTGCTTACACAGTCTTAATTCTGTGCCTTTGCGATTCCATTCTACTTGGTCAAAAATCTGATGGAGAAGACACATACCTCTACCGTTTTCTGCTTCATCAGGCGGTAAAAAATCTGTGGGTTCTTCTTCCCCATTAGCTACCGGAGTAAAGCCTTCACCTTGGTCTGATATCACCCACCAATACTGATTATCTATGAGGGAAAAGCGGACTACAACTTTTTTACTAGGGTCAAGATTATTGCCATGTTTAGCTGCATTCACTAAGGCTTCTTGAAGCCCTAGCCGCAGCTCGGCCTGTAATTTCGCTGGAATTTTTGCCAGCAGTAAATCTAAAATAGGACAGAGATAAAGCGTTGAGGCAAAACTAATAGTGCCCCAATAACGTCCAACTGGACGGAGGGAAATGGTAATCACGAGAGAAACCCCATAGCTTTCAGTTAGCTAGACATCAGTTTGCTTTCACAGGCACCCTGATAAATTTTGAGGTGGTCATGCTGCCTTCAAACTTGCGTCTTAATTACTAAATATTGAAAATGCCGGGGAGCATTGACTCTATTTATGATGTTTGATTGTTGATACATAAAACGGCTTTGAAACACTATGCTAGTCCAGTTAGAAATTGCAAAAAATATATGAATTACAAGAATTTTTAGGTTTTCTTTACATTGCCGAATTATACTTTAAACAATCTTATTCATTAGGTTATTAGAGCCTATGCAACTTGAGTTTTTTCACAAAATCATTTTTATTTTTACGTTAATTAGATTTTAGCATTTTTAGTATGGAATTAACTACAAATTTGAAATTTTAGTTTTTTATCAAGGACTAAGTATTCTTATCCAACTGTGATAGCACAAGAAAGGCGGCAGCTTCCACATGAGATGTTTGGGGAAAGAAATCAGCAGGTTGGATACGTTGGATTGTATACAAGCCATTTTGACACAGTAATTTCAAGTCACGAGCCAGGGTAGCTACTTTACAGCTGACGTAAACGATGCGGGCTGGTTTCGATAATAATAAAGATTCGATGACAGAGCGATCGCATCCCTTACGCGGTGGGTCAAGTAGTAACACATCTGGTATAATTCCCATTTTTGGTAGCAAATCTTCCACAGCCCCCAGATGAAATTCCACATTTTGAATCTCATTGTGTTGAGCATTGAGAATTGCTTGTTGCACAGCTTCTGCTTGCAACTCTAATCCTATAGCTTTGTGTACCTGTTTAGCTAGAGGCAAAGTTAAAGTACCAATGCCACAATAGGCATCAACTAAAGTCTCATCACCTTGTAAATTCAGTTCTGATTGAATTACTTCTAAGAGTGCTTCAGCCGTTTCTGTGAACACTTGGAAAAATGTATCGGGGCGGACTTGAAATTCTAACTCCGCAAAGATTTCTCGCAGATAGGGAACGCCAGCAATACATCGGGTTTCCCTGCCAAAAATCGCATTGGTGCGTTGGGGATTGCGATTTAAGCACACGCCTACCAACTGGGGATAACGTTTTAACCATGCTTCGGCTTGCTCTGCAATTCCCGGTAAATTTCCCTCCTTAACTACCAAAGTTAACAAAATTTCACCTGTCCGCCGTCCAATGCGTAAACCTAAATGGCGGATTTCTCCTTGATGGCGGGTTTCATCGTAGATATCCCAGCCAAGCTGTTGGATGTCTTGCTTAATTTCTGCCAGTAAAGGATTTAAACGGGGATCTTGAACTGGACACTGATTTAAGTTAACTAATTGATGACTACCTTTTTGATAGTAGCCAGCTTGTACTTTACCTGTACTTGAAACATCGAGAGGATAGGTAGCTTTATTACGATAGCCCAGAGGTGAAGCAGTTACTAAAACCGGATCTACTGATGGATTACTAAAACCGCCGATACGTTGTAAAGCTTGAATAACTTGATTGCGTTTTGCTGTGAGTTGATATTGATAATCAATATGTTGCCACTGACAACCGCCACATTTATCAGCCACAATGCAGCTAGGGCGGATGCGATGCGGTGATGGTTCCAGTATTTGTTTAAGCTGTCCGTGGGCAAATTTAGGCTTAACGTGGAGTAGACGCACCTGAATGCGATCGCCTGGAACAGTATCAGGGACAAAAACAACACGTTCTTCAAAACGTCCCACCCCGTCACCCGTATCACTCAAGTCAGTAATCGTAATCTCAATTAATGCACCTTGTTGCCAAACAGAATTAATCATTAGTTATTAGTCATTAGTCATTAGTCATTAGTCATTAGTCATGGGGCTTATGGCATTGGCTATATAACCCTCTTGTCTCCCCTGTCTCCCTTGTCTCTCTCATCCCCTCATCCCCCTCATCCCCTCATCCCCTCATCCCCTCATCCCCTCATCCCCCTCATCTTCCTCATCTCCCTTCACTTGTGTACCTCAGACTCGTTAAACTAGCAAATAATATTTCGCGTGATTTAAATAATCATGACTGTAATTAGCCAAGTTATTCTCAAAGCCGACGACGAACTGCGTTATCCCAGCAGTGGCGAACTCAAGAGCATCAAAGAGTTTTTGCAAACTGGTATCCAAAGAACGCGGATTGCTGCTACCTTAGCAGAAAACGAAAAGAAGATAGTTCAGGAAGCCACCAAACAATTGTGGCAGAAGCGTCCTGATTTTATCGCACCTGGTGGCAACGCTTACGGTGAAAAACAACGTGCGTTGTGTATTCGGGACTTTGGCTGGTACTTACGCCTGATTACCTATGGCGTACTAGCTGGAGATGTAGAACCAATTGAAAAAATTGGCATCATTGGAGTCCGGGAAATGTACAATTCCCTTGGCGTTCCCGTTCCAGGAATGGTAGAAGCGATTAATTCGCTCAAAAAAGCGGCTCTTGGGCTACTCAGTACAGAAGATGCAGCAGCAGCAGCACCTTACTTTGATTACATCATTCAAGCGATGTCTTAGGTCAATTATGTACCAGTTCAAGGGGTGCTTTTGGTTTGCCAAATTGAGTGTTAACTATTAACCTCAACTATCCATAAGATACTCTTTTGATCATAACCTCCCCACATTTGGTATTGGCTCTGGCAAGCTCTCTGTCAAGTTATCAACCAGTTGTGGGGAAATTTTATTTAGTCATTAGTCATTAGTCATTAGTCATTAGTCATTAGTCATTAGTCATTAGTCATTAGTCATTAGT